>JAMPFM010000009.1 GCA_023664455.1 Blautia sp. | reverse complement strand
GGATGGATCAAACATCTTGATTTTAAAGGAACATGATGTTAAAGTTATTACAGACTTAATGATGGGCGGTGATGGAAGCAATACCGACGGTGAGTTAGGGGAGCTGCATTTAAGCGCGATTTCAGAAGCGATGAATCAGATGATGGGTTCGTCGGCGACCTCCCTTTCCACGATGCTCGGTAAGATGATTGATATCAGCCCGCCGGAAGCAAGTCTGGTGGACTTGACGGAATTTAAGTCGGGTGGCGATATTGCTCCTTTCCTTGCCGGGACTTTTGTAAAAATCGCATTCCATATGCAGATTGAGGATTTGGTAGACTCGACGATTATGCAGCTGTATCCGATTGATTTTGCAAAAGAGCTTTGCAGTACGTTCCTGACTTCCCAGATGGGAGAACCGGAACCTGCAGCGCCCGCACCCGCAGCTCCCGAACCTGCGCCTGCACCCGCAGCGCCGCAGATGGATATGGGACAGATGGGGATGCCGCAGATGGATATGAGTCAGATGCAGATGCAAATGCCGCAGATGGATATGAGCCAGATGCAGATGGGAATGCCGCAGATGCAGATGGGGATGATGCCCCAGATGGGAATGCCGCAGATGCAGATGCCGCAGATGCAGCCTAATATGAATATCCAGCCGGCACAGTTCCAGAATTTTGCAATGGGCTTTAACCCGATGCAGCCGCAGGAAAATATCGATTTGATTAAGGATGTTCCTCTGGAGGTTACGGTAGAGCTGGGCAGGACTGCAAAATCCATCTCAGATATTCTGGATTTTGCACCGGGTACGATTATAGAGCTGGATAAGATTGCAGGTGAACCAATCGATGTGCTAGTAAATGGAAAGTTTGTAGCCAAGGGCGAGGTTGTAGTAATCGAGGAAAGTTTTGGCGTTAGAGTAACTGAAATTATCAAATAAAATATTATTAAAATAAGATGTAATAGGAGAGAAGATAATGGCAAAGAATATTTTAGTATGTGATGATGCAGCTTTCATGCGTATGATGATCAAGGATATCCTGACCAAGAACGGATATAACGTTGCCGGTGAAGCTGAGAACGGCGCGAAAGCAGTTGAAAAGTACAACGAGCTGAAACCAGATCTTGTATTGATGGATATTACAATGCCGGAAATGGACGGTATTCAGGCACTGAAGAAAATCAAAGAGTCTGATCCAGGCGCAATGGTTATCATGTGCTCTGCAATGGGACAGCAGGCAATGGTTATCGAATCCATCCAGTCAGGCGCGAAAGACTTTATCGTTAAGCCGTTCCAGGCGGATCGTGTATTAGAGGCAGTTAAGAAAGTAGTGGGTTAGATGATACTGGCTGCTTCAAACAATATCAATGCTTATGCACAATTTATGACTGTACTTATTATCTTTCTTTTTGTCCTTGGCATCACTTATCTGGCTACCCGGTGGATTTCCGGGTATCAGAAGATGAAGGGCAGGAATATGAATATGGAGCTGGTAGAAACCTTCCGGCTTGCCAATAATAAGTATATTCAGATTATTCGTGTTGGGCAGAAATATTTGGCAGTAGCAATAGGGAAAGATTCTGTTACAATGTTAACAGAGATTCCTGAGGAGCAGCTATTGCTTTCTGATGATGCGGACAGCGTGCAGTATGATTTCAAGGAATTATTAGAGAAAATGCAAAAGAAAAATTTTCTGAAAAAAGAAGCTGACCGAAATAAAGATGAGTAGGCGATAAGGATGAAAGAGTATTTTTCCGGACATCATATGAAAAAACGGATATGTCTGCTGCTTTTTGCGGGCATATTGTTTATCGCAGCATTTATGGGCAGGAAAGATATGGTATATGCAACGTCTGAACGCCCTACTGTGGATTCAAACCTGACTGGTGATACGATAGAAAGAACGAATATAGAAGAACCGGGTTCATCAGAGAATGCCGAGGATTTGAGTGAACTGAATATTGCAAATACTGTGACGGTTACATATAACAATGGTAATGGTACTCTGAATGGCGCTCTGCGGATTCTGATTACCCTTACTTTGATTGCTATTGCACCGTCATTGATTGTTATGTTAACCTCGTTTACCAGAATTATTATTGTTCTGCACTTTACGAGGGCAGCGTTAAATACGCAGACGGCGCCGCCGAACAATGTACTGATTGGGCTTGCGTTGTTTTTGACATTTTTCATTATGCAGCCGACGATTTCCTCTGTTTATACAGATGCAATCGTACCCTTTGAGGCAGGGGAACTGACGCAGGAAGAGGCGTTTGAGGAAGCGCTGCAGCCAATCAGGGAGTTTATGTATCCGCATACGCAGAAGAAGGACGTCAATTTATTTATGGATATCAGCCGTACAGAGTGGAATGGGGAGCTGGAGGAAATTCCTTTCAGCGTCCTGGTTCCGAGTTTTATTATCAGCGAACTGCGGACGGCATTTATTATCGGATTCCTGATTTATATTCCGTTTATTGTGATTGATATGGTAGTGGCGTCCTCACTGATGGCAATGGGTATGATGATGCTGCCGCCGACGACGATATCCATGCCTTTTAAAATTCTGCTGTTCGTTCTGGCGGATGGATGGAATCTGATTATAGGCAGTCTGGTCAGGACATTTTATTAGCTGGCGATAGAAGAAATGGAAAGGGGTATTTTGTATGACAATTAATGACGTGACGTCGATTATATCGAACGCGCTGTTTACCATTATTAAATGTGCCGCACCGTTACTTCTGGTTTCCCTCTGTGTGGGGCTGGCTGTCAGTATTTTCCAGACAGTAACGTCAATCCAGGAGCAGACGCTGACTTTTATCCCTAAGATATTGGCTCTTTTCGTCTCTTTGATGATATTTGGGCACTGGATTATGAACAATATGGTTGAATATATGATTAACTTATGGCAGAATTTCAGCTTATATATCAGGTAAGGTAAATGATAGATATTTCTTTTACTTATGCGGATTTAGAGTATTTTTTATTAATATTGGTGCGGGTGACGATGTTTATCTATATTGCGCCGTTTTTTGGGATGAACAATACACCGAACAGGGTAAAAATCGGGCTGGGTATTTTTATTTCTTATTTGTTGTTTGTATGCATGGAGCATCATGAAGTAGTCTATGATACAGTGACAGAATATGCGATTATCGTCATGAAAGAGGCGATAACGGGGCTTTTAATCGGGTTTGGGGCACAGATGTGCATGACGATTATTTCTTTCGCCGGACGAATTATGGATATGGAAGTCGGTCTGTCTATGGTGTCGCTGATGGATCCGGCTACCAAGGAAAGCGCCACGTTCAGCGGGGTATTGTATCAGTATGCGTTTACCCTGATGCTGATTATTTCCGGAATGTATCAGTACCTGCTTAGGGCATTGATAGATAGTTTTACACTGATACCAATCAATGAGGCAGTTTTTCATACGGATATGCTGATTGATTCCATGCTTCGCTTTTTATGTGATTATGTCATTATCGGTTTTCGGATTTGCCTGCCGGTGTTTTGTGTGATATTGCTGTTAAACTGTATTCTGGGCGTGCTTGCCAAAGTAGCGCCGCAGATGAATATGTTTGCCGTTGGTATGCAGATGAAGATACTTGTGGGATTGTCGGTTTTGTTTCTTACAGTCCGCATGATGCCGGGAGCCGCCGATTTTATCTTTCAGGAAATGAAGAATATGATAACGGCTGTTATGGAAGGTCTGATGGTTGCATGATTTTAGAATATAATCTTCAATTTTTTGCCAAGGACGGTCCGGGCGGCGAGAAGACGGAGGAACCCACCAGTAAGAAATTAAGTGATGCCAGAAAAGAAGGACAGGTGGCAAAAAGTACGGAAGTAAGTAACGCGTTTGGTCTGCTTGCTCTTTTCCTGGTATTAAAGTTCTGGCCGGGTTATCTGTATAACGCCTTTATGGGGATGTTCCAGCATATATATACGCAGATACCTGAATACATCAAACAGTATAACGGGTACATGCAGAGGATTACGTTCCGTACAGTTTTTATCGGGATGGTTTCCCAGATGGTTTCTATGCTGGCGCCGATATTGCTGATTGGGTTTTGCGTTGCTTTTGTATGCAATTTGCTGCAGGTGAAATGGCAGCCGACCACAAAACCGCTGAAACCTAAGTTCAATAAACTGAGTCCGATAAGCGGCATCAAAAGAATATTTTCCGCACGCTCCCTTGTGGAACTGGTAAAGTCCATTGCAAAAATCGCGTTGATTACTTATGCGGTATATTCTTATCTGGTAAAGCATGCGCCAAGTATTTTCCTATTGTATGATTTATCCCTGAATCAGGCAATCGTACAAATCGGAACACTTGTTATTAATATAGGACTTAGGATTTCTCTTTACTATATGCTGATAGCGGCGGCGGATTTTGTCTATCAGAAGATGAAGTTTAAGAAAGATATGAAGATGACCAAGCAAGAGGTCAAGGATGAGTATAAGGATCAGGAAGGGGATCCGCAGATTAAGAGCAAGCAGAGACAGCGTATGATGGAAGCTTCCAGAAGACGTATGATGCAGCAGCTGCCGGAAGCGGATGTGGTTATCACCAACCCGACCCATTATGCCGTAGCGATTAAATATGACCCGGAGCTTTATGATGCGCCTTATGTCCTGGCGAAGGGCGCAGACTATCTGGCTCAGAGGATTAAGGATACGGCGAAGGAACATCATATAGAGATTGTAGAAAATAAACCCCTTGCCAGAATGCTATATGCGAATGTGGAGGTGGGCAGCGTAGTGCCGCCGGAACTGTATCAGGCAGTGGCGGAAGTGCTTGCATTCGTATATCATCTGCAGGGAAAAGTATAGAGAAGTATTTGAAGATGACGCAGTGGACGTCATCGGGACAAAGCCATGAAAGGAGGAGGAAAAATGGGCGGTCTGAAAAAAGCGGATATCGGCGTTGTTTTATATGTGCTTTCGGCATTTGTTATGTTGATTGTCCCGATATCATCGACCCTTCTTGACGTCCTTCTCGCCTGCAATATGGCAGTGGCTTTTTCGGTTATGTTCAGCAGTATGTTTGCCAATGAAGTTTTGAAGATGTCTTTTTATCCTACGATTCTGCTGTTTACCACGATTTTCAGGATTGCGCTGAACGTGTCGTCCACGAAACTGATCCTGACAACGGGCGATCCGGGGAACGTTGTCCAGACATTCGGGGAGTATGTAGGCGGAGGCGATTTGATTATCGGCGCTATCGTTTTCATTATCCTGATTATCGTACAGTTTATGATTATCAATAAAGGTACGGAGCGTGTGGCTGAGGTAACGGCAAGATTTACGCTGGACGCTATGCCGGGTAAGCAGATGGCAATTGATGCGGACTTAAATACGGGTGCGATTACGGATGAAGAGGCGGCGAAGAGACGTGAGAAGATTCAGGACGAATCCAGTTTCTTCGGTTCTATGGACGGTGCTGTTAAGTATGTAAAAGGAGATGCGACGGCAGGTCTGGTAATTACCGCGGTCAATATCGTTGGCGGTCTTTTGATGGGAATGTTCAGACAGGGCATGGAGTTTACGGACGCTCTGGATAAGTATACGATTCTGACAATCGGCGACGGGCTTGTAAGCCAGATTCCGTCCCTGCTGATTTCTTTATCAACCGGTATTCTTGTGACCAAAGGCTCGAAAGAGGCGGATTTTGGCACGGTGCTGTTAAGCCAGTTGTTCGGTGTGCCGAAAGTGCTTTATATGGTGGGCGCCGTTTTGATATTCCTTGGAATCGTCACGCCGCTGAACCCTATCATTTTCGTCAGTCTGGGTCTTGTCTTTATCGTTGTGGGCAGAATCATTGCCGGAACGATTGAGACGGCTGAGATAGAGCGGGAAGTGGATACCGAAGAGGCGGCTGCGGAAGAAATCAGACAGCCGGAAAATGTTACATCCCTGCTGCAGGTAGACCCTATCGAGTTAGAGTTTGGATATGGTATCATTCCGCTGGCGGATGTCAATCAGGGCGGCGATTTATTAGACCGTGTGGTTATGATTCGTAGGCAGATTGCATTAGAGCTTGGTACGGTAGTGCCGATTATCCGTCTGCGCGACAATATCCAGTTAAATCCGAATCAGTATATTATTAAGATAAAAGGCGTGCAGGTCAGCGAGGGGGAAATCCTTTTTGACCACTATATGGCAATGAATCCGGGATACGTGGAGGAAGAGATTACGGGGATTCCTACTTTCGAGCCTTCCTTCCATCTGCCCGCTATCTGGATTACAGAAGGACAGCGGGAACGTGCGGAAAGCATGGGATATACGGTTGTGGATCCGCCGTCTATTATTGCGACCCATCTGACGGAAGTCATCCGGCAGTATATCGCAGAACTTCTGACAAGGCAGGATGTACAGAATCTGGTCAACAACTTAAAAGAGTCCAATCCATCCCTCGTGGAAGAGCTTGTGCCGAAACTGCTTGGTCTTGGTGAAATCCAGAAAGTACTGCAGAATCTGCTGCAGGAGGGTATTTCTATCCGGGATTTGCTGACAATTTTTGAAACACTGGCGGATTATGCATCCACGACGAGGGATACGGATATTCTGACAGAGTATGTCAGACAGAGTCTCAAACGGGCGATATCTAACAGGTTTTTCCCAGCCAACGAGACGACCAGCGTCGTCACACTGGATCCGAAAGTGGAGCAGGAAATCATGGGAAGCGTCAAACAGACGGAACAGGGGGCATATCTGACGCTGGATCCTGCCAAGACGAAAGCGATTATGGAATCGGTGGGCGCAGAGACCAAGAAATTAGAGGATCTTGGCAAGATACCGATCGTGATTACCTCGCCGATTGTGCGTGCTTATTTTAAGAAATTGACGGAAGATTATTTTAAGGATTTGGTTGTTGTATCTTATAATGAAGTGGAATCCAATATTGAATTACAGTCCGTTGGGATGGTGACAGCATAATGATTATTAAGAAATTTTTGGGAAAAACAGAAAACGAAGCGGTTGAGACTGCCAAAAAAGAGCTTGGCGCAAATGTTGTCGTCATGAATGTAAAAAACGTGAAGCGCAAAGGGATGTTTGCTTTTTTAAAACCGCAGATGGTAGAAGTTACGGTTGCGCTGGAAGAAGACAGCCGGAACGAAGCGGCGATTAGCGCCGAGATGAAGGCGGCGGTTTCCGCGATTAATAATGTAGTCGTTTCCAGCATGAGCCAGGCGCAGCAGCCGGCACAGAAAGAAGCACCCAGGTCTGCTGCAGCAGAAGGCGCGCAGGAAGAAAGCAGTAAGGGAAATAAGGATAGAAAAGAAAACGCTTTGGAAGAGAAACTGGACAGTTTACAGTCCCTGCTCCAGCAGCAGCTGCAGAAACCCGAAGAAGAGAAGAAGGAAGAAGAGGAAGAAGTAAGCGAAACCACCCGGTTCATGCAGCTTCTTCATACGACGATGCTGGATAATGAAGTGGATGAAGACTATGCGAAGCAGATTATCGAGGAAATTGAAAAAAACAACAAACCCAACAGTCCGTTTGATTTCGCACTGGCAAATACCTATCAGAAAATGATTCTCAAGTTCGGCAAGCCGGTAGGTATTGCGCCTTCGGAAAAAGGCGTGAAGGTAGTCTTTTTCGTAGGACCTACAGGGGTCGGTAAAACGACGACGATTGCCAAAATCGCTTCCAGATTCCAGGTGGATGAGAAGAAAAAGGTCGCACTGCTGACTGCGGATACTTACCGGATTGCAGCGGCAGAGCAGCTTCGGACTTATGCGAATATATTGGAAGTGCCTTTCCGGGTTGTTTATGCGGTAGAAGAGATGGAACAGGCATTGAAAGATTTTAAGGATTATGATTATATATTAGTGGATACGGCAGGACATTCCTATCATAATGAAGTACAGAAAGAAAATATGTCCAGATTTATCCATTCGCTGGACGGCGTCGTGGAGCGGGAAGTGTTTCTCGTACTCAGCGCGACGACGAAATATAGGGATTTAGTCAGTATCGCGGACGCCTATAAAGAAATGGCGGACTATAAACTGATTTTTACGAAACTGGATGAAACGACGACTCTGGGAAATCTTCTGAATCTGAGACTGTATACGGGAGCGCCGCTCTCTTATGTGACATGCGGGCAGAACGTACCGGATGATATCGAGGATTTTAATCCGCAGAAGACGGTGAAAAGATTACTTGGCGGGAAGAAGAACTAAGGAGGAAGACACATGGATCAGGCTGAACAACTGAGAAATATAATAAAAGCAAGCAGCCAGCCTCAGCGACCGTTAGCAAGGGTTATAACCGTCACAAGCGGGAAGGGGGGCGTCGGGAAGTCCAATACGGCGATTAACCTTGCCGTCCAGTTCAAGAAGATGGGACAGAGAGTCATCATACTGGATGCGGATTTCGGACTTGCCAATATCGAGATTATGTTTGGGGCAGTGCCGAAACATAATCTGTACGATTTGATTTACCAGGGGAAAAATATCCGGGAAATCATTACCTGGGGGCCTATGGATGTAGGCTTTATATCGGGCGGTTCGGGAATTGCGGGGATGTCGAATCTGAGCATCGATTATCTGAATTATATCATCAAAAATCTTTCGGAACTGGATGAGATGGCGGATATTATTATCGTTGATACGGGAGCCGGCATTTCCGACGCAGTGCTGGAATTTCTGGTAGCGAGCGGTGAGATTCTGCTGGTGACCACGCCGGAGCCGACGTCTATCACGGATTCCTATTCCTTGTTAAAGGCGCTGAACAGACATCCGAGGTATTCCAAAGAGGTTTCCCAGATTAAGGTGATAGCCAATAAAGTAAGCGGCGGACAGGAAGGCAGGGATTTGTTCGGTAAACTGGATACGGTTGTGACAAGGTATCTGATGATTCCGATTACTTATCTCGGCATGATACCGCAGGATACCCAGTTATCCAAGGCAGTCATGCAACAGATGCCCGTGTCCATCCAGAATCCGGACTCTAAATCGGCGCAGGCATATGAGATGCTGGCGGCAAAGCTTATGAATAAGGAACTCAACAAAACATTGACCAAACGTGGAATGGCGGCATTTTTCTCGCATATTATATCAAAAAGATAAGGAAGGCGGCTGGTATGGAACTGATACTATCAAAATATATTGTGCCGGGCAACCGGCTGCAGTTACAGCAGATTGTGAGACATAAATCTGACGGGAATAGCGTCCAGAAAACCTATGACAGTCAGGTCATTGATATCCTTTCCGACGACAGGATTGAGATATCCATGCCTTTTGAGAAGACAAAGTTAGTCCTGCTGCCGGTGGATGGGGAATATAACTTGTTCTTCTATACGTCTAACGGTCTCTATCAGTGCTCCGCAAGGGTCATTGACAGATATAAGAATAGCAATGTTTTTTCCGTATTGATGGATTTGACGAGTAATCTGCGCAAATACCAGAGGCGGGAATATTACCGGTTCAGCTGTGCGCTGGAAATGAATTCCAGGACGCTGCAGGAAGAAGAAATCGAAACGATGGATGAAGGCGCCGATGCGCTTGTGCCGGAGCTTCCTTTACAGCGAAGCGTCATCGTGGATATCAGCGGCGGCGGGCTGCGGTTTGTCGCAAACTATAAATATGAAGCGGAAAGCCTGATTTTATGTAAATACAACCTATGGGTGAACGGAGAAAGCAAGGAATTTAGTTTATTTGGAAAGGTATTGAGCGTCAAACAGGTGGAAAACAGACCGGGGATTTACGAACACCGGGTACAGTATGTGAATATGGATAACGATAACCGGGAAGAAATTATCAAATATATTTTCGACGCAGAGCGGGTGGCGCTCCAGAAACAGAAGAACAAAAGAGACGATTAAGAATCAATATAAAGAATGCGCAGACTGGGAAAGGGGCATGATATAGATGAAAAATATATTAGTCGTTGATGACTCTGCACTTATGAGAAGGGTACTCTGTGATATAATCGATAGTGATGAACGATTCCATGTACAGGATCGTGCAACCAACGGGCTGGAAGCCTTGGAGCTTCTTGGCAAAAATACATATGATGCGGTTATTCTGGACGTCAATATGCCGCGTATGAACGGACTGGAATTGTTGAAAGAATTGCAGAAGCGCAAGATTTCAGCAAGGGTTATGATGGTCAGTACGGATACCAGCGAAGGCGCGAAGACAACGATGGATTCCCTGGAGCTGGGAGCATTGGATTTCGTCCAGAAACCGGGTAATGCAATGGATTGCCGGACCGGGGAATTTAAAGAGAAGCTGTTACGGACGCTTGCCGTTGTCGTGGATTCCAGGGTCCAGACATTCGGGAAAGCGCATACCGTAGAGACAGCGGCAACTTCCCGCAAGGTCGTGGAGCTTGTTAACCGTAGCACGTCAACCGTGCCGGGCAACAAAATCGTAGCGCTCGCCAGTTCTACGGGTGGACCCAAAGCTCTGCAGTCGGTCATTCCGAAACTTCCTAAAAACCTGAAAGCGCCAGTGGTCATCGTACAGCATATGCCTGTGGGATTTACCGCGTCTTTGGCGGAACGGCTGGATATGTTAAGCGAATTGAAGGTCAAAGAGGCAGCGGAAGGAGATGTATTGGAAGCCGGGGTTGTATATATTGCGATGGGCGGAAAACATCTGAATGTTGTCCAGTCAGCGGGCAAATACAGTATCCATTATTCGGATGAACCAACCAGGGAAGGGGTAAAACCCTGCGCAAATTATATGTACGAGTCATTACGGGACAGTCGGTTTGACCAGATTGTATGTGTGGTTATGACCGGAATGGGCGCCGATGGTACGAAAGGAATCATAAATCTGAAAGAAAAAAAGAAGCTGCATGTAATTGCGCAGGAAGCGAGTACATGTGCGGTATATGGAATGCCAAGGAGCATCGTCAATTCAGGACTGGCTGACCAGGTCGTACCGTTAGAGCAGATTGCGCAGGAAATCATAATGAACGTGGGGGTAAAGTAGTATGGACGTAAGCCAATATTTGGAAATTTTCCTTGATGAAACAAACGAGCATTTACAGAGTCTGAACACACAGATTCTCTCATTGGAGCAGGAGCCTGACAATATGGACACCATCAATGAGATTTTCCGTGCTGCCCATTCCTTAAAAGGTATGGCGGGAACGATGGGTTATAAGAGAATGCAGAACCTGACCCATGACATGGAAAATGTCTTTTCGGAAGTCCGCAACGGGAATATCACGGTTAAGGCGAATATGATTGATATCCTGTTTCAGTGTCTGGATGCATTGGAAGAGTATAATACCAATATCAGGGAAAGTGCAGATGAAGGCACAAATGATAACGAGCCGTTGATTAAGCAGTTAAACGCTATTTTAAACGGTGGGGATACCGGAGATGACGCACCGCCGGCAAAGGAGGAAAAGACTGACGATAAAAAAGCGGACGATATGGAATGGAAGGACATCAAGCTGGGCGATTCCGATATCACGGTATTGACCGAGGCGCTGCGTCAGGGCAACAAAGTCTATGCATTGAATGTCAAAGTACAGGAATCCTGTATTTTAAAGGCGGCAAGAGCTTTCCTCGTATTCAAGGCGGTAGAGGAATGCGGTGAGATTATCTTTTCCCATCCTTCAGCGCAGGATATCGAGGATGAGAAGTTTGACTTAGATTTTAGTCTGGTAGTGGTTACGTCGGGTCCGCTGGAAGACGTGATTAAGGCTGCGAAGAATGTATCAGAAATCGAAGACGTCGTAGGCGACGTTTATAACCTTGACGATATTCCGAAGGCTATGGCTGCGGAAGAGGAAAAGAAGGAAGAAGAGAAGGCGGAACCTTCAAAACAGGAAGTTGCCAAGGCAGAACCTGCAAAAGAGAAACCTGCAAAAGCGGAAACCACGGCAATATCGGATCCTGCATCGGCAAAACCGCAGCAGCAGGCAGCGGCAGCCAAGGCTGATAAGAAACCGGCAGCCAATAAGCCGGTTGTCAATCGGACAGTCAGGGTGGATATTGAGAAACTGGATACCTTGATGAATCTTGTCAGCGAGCTGATTATCGCCAAAAACTCCCTTGTAGCGGCGTCTAATACCGCAGAGGGAAGCGCCAGTACGGAAGTCAACGATCAGATTGAGTATCTGGAAAGTGTGACGACTTCCCTGCACGAATCCGTCATGAAAGTGCGGATGGTTCCGATTGAGAGCGTTGTAACCAAATTCCCTCGTATGATCCGCGATTTATCTAAGAAATTAGATAAGAAGATGGAATTATATATGTCCGGTGAAGAGACAGAATTAGACCGTACCGTAGTAGATGAAATCGGCGACCCGTTGATGCATCTGCTCCGTAATTCGGCGGATCATGGTTTAGAGTCTGCGGAGGTGCGTAAGGAAAGAGGAAAGCCGGAAGTCGGTTCTATTTTCCTGGATGCTTATCAGGACGGCAATAACGTCGTTATCGAAGTCAGGGATGACGGTAACGGAATCGATACGGAATCTGTAAAGAATAAGGCGATCGACCGCGGTGTTATTACAAGCGAACAGGCAGAGAACATGAGCGAGAAGGAAATCATCGACTTGTTGTTCCATGCGGGCTTCTCTACCGCAAAAGCGGTATCCGATATTTCGGGCAGGGGCGTTGGTCTGGACGTTGTAAAATCCAAGATTGAATCTCTGAGCGGCGAAGTGGAAGTAAAGAGTAAACTGGGCGTAGGAAGCACATGGACGATCCGTCTGCCGTTGACGCTTGCGATTATCCAGGCGTTGATGGTTATTGTCGGCGATGAGAAATACGCGATTTCGCTGGATTCCATCCAGACGATTGAAGATACCCCGATTAGCGATGTGAAGTTGGTACAGAATAAAGAAGTGATCCATTTAAGAGGCAGCGTTATCCCGTTGATCCGTCTGAATGAGATTCTGGATATTCCCCAGAAGGAGGAAGCTCCTGAGAATCTGATTGTCGTAATTGTCAAGAAAGGCGACAAGCTGGCGGGTCTGGTAGTTGACGAGCTGATAGGACAGCAGGAAATCGTTATTAAGTCCCTGGGCAAATATATCAGTAAATGTAAGATTATCAGCGGTGCAACGATTCTTGGCGATGGCGAAGTGGCATTGATTCTGGATGCTAATTCGGTGATTTAAGCGAGGGGAGGACGAACGAAATGGATGAATTAAAAACAATCGGCGGAACGACGCAGTATATCGTAATTAAACTTGGTGACGAGCAGTATGGTATTGATATCAAATATATTGACAATATCGTAAGAATGCAGCACATTACCAGAGTACCCAAGATAGATTCCTATCTGAAGGGTGTAATTAACCTGCGCGGCGAAGTTGTGCCTGTTATGAGTATCCGTATTAAAATGGGACTGCCAGAGGATGTGGTGACAAAATCCAGCAGGATTATCATCATTAAACTGGAACAGCACGGTTATATCGGCGTGATTGTAGATGAAGTAAAGGAAGTTGTTACACTGGATACAGAGCAGGTTGAAAAAGTGGCATATGATTCAAAGGATGAAAAAGGTAACTTTATTTCAGGAGTCGGCAAATGTGAAGGAGGACTTATTTCCCTATTAGACCTTAATCTTGTTATGCCGGAAAATTCTTAGGAGGTTCGTGCGTGGGAGAATTAAATTTAGAGCAAATGTCTCAGGAATATTTTGATATTCTGAAAGAAATAGGTAATATCGGTGCAGGAAATGCAACGACGGCGCTGGCGCAGATGCTTCAATGTAAAGTGGATATGTCGGTGCCGCAGGTCAATCTGCTGGAATTTAAGGAACTCGGCTCTACAATGGGGGGCGAGGAGCAGATTATGGCAGGTATTTATCTTGGTGTGGAAGGCGATATTACCGGCAGCATCATGTTTCTTCTGGAAAAGAATGCCGCCCGTTTTCTGGTATCGAAGTTGATGGGGATGGAGTTAGAGGGCGATGATTTCAACGAAATGGAATATTCTGCACTGAAAGAAGTGGGGAATATCATTACAGGCGCGTATCTGAACTCCCTGTCGTCTTTGACGAATTTGAAAATCTTTCCATCCATACCGGATATCACCGTGGATATGGCGGGCGCAATTTTGAGTGTGCCCGCGATAGAGTTTGGAGCATTGGGAGATAGAATATTATTGATTCAGACCCAGTTTTTTGACGAAGTGGCGATAGATGGATATTTTATTCTAATTCCAGACATGGATTCGTATGGTAAAATATTATCTGCGCTTGGTATGGGAATTTAATGATACTGATAGTGAAGGTGGGGATTCGGAAATATGGCTCAAGTGATAAAGGTTGGCATGGCCGATTTAAATATATGTGTTAGCCCCGATGGAATTACGACATTGGGGCTGGGTTCGTGCGTTGGTATCGCCGTAAGAGACCCTATAACAAAAATCGGGGGATTGGCGCATATCATGCTTCCGGACAGTACAACAATAAGAAATAATTCTAATATTCCGAAGTTTGCCGATACGGGAATTGAAGAACTGGTCAAAAGGGTTGTGGCAAGAGGAGCAAACAGGGCGCGATTGGTTGCGAAGATTGCAGGCGGGGCGCAGATGTTTGCTTTTCAGGGCGGCAATTCTGAGGCGGTCCGGGTAGGTGAAAGGAATGTAGAGGCAAGCAAAAAGAAACTTGCAGAAATGCGGATACCGCTTCTGGCGGAAGATACCGGTAAAAATTATGGAAGAACCGTTATCTTTTATCCGGAAAACGGTGATTTTGTGATTCGTGCGGTAGGAAAACCGGAAAAAGTTATTTAATTGGAAGGTAAAGAAATTGGATACAGAAAATCAGAAGACGAATACAACCGCCGCGGACGAAGCGTATGAAGAGCAGCTTGAAGAAATCATGGATGCTGCTGCGGAGATTGAAAAAGAAAGAGATCGTAAGAGAGAGCAGAAAAAGGCGAAAGAACGGGCTAAGAAAAGAAGGCTGATTCCCCCTTTTATGATGCTCCTTGCAGGCGCAATTATCAGCATTGCAATGTATATCATGCACTATCCGGCGAAAGATATGCTTGTCGTTTTGCTGTGTGTGTTGATTATTTCCTATCTCGTAGGGGAAGTATTTAAATGGATGCTGGATCGTTTTGAAGCGCAGATTGAGGAGGCACGCATGGAAGAGGGCGAGGTCATTGAAAAGGAGCCGGAGGAAGAAGACGCAACAGCAAAGGTAAGTCAGTCAAGTGAAGCCGGTGATAAATGATAGCTTCTTAATTATAGGAATGTAATGGAGAAACGCGCATGGAAGAAGCAGGCAGAAAGAAGCTTTGGGAAGAATATGAGAAGACGAAGTCTCCCGAAGTGAGGGAAAAAATTATACTGGAATATGCGCCGCTTGTGAAACTTGTTGCGGGACGTCTTAGTATGTATCTGGGCTATAATGTGGAGTATGAAGATTTAGTAAGTTATGGCGTTTTCGGATTGATTGATGCGATTGATAAATTTGATACGCTCAAGGACGTTAAATTTGAAACCTATGCCAGTCTTCGGATCCGGGGAGCTATTCTGGACCAGATACGCAAGATGGACTGGATACCCAGGACCATCAGGCAGAAACAGAAAAAAATTGACGCCGTAATCAGGGAAATTGAAACAAAGCATGGCAGGAGTGCGACCGATGATGAAATAGCGGCAGGTCTCGGCATTACCAATGACGAATATATTGACTGGCAGTCTCAGATGAAAGTAACCAATATTGTGTCCTTAAATGAATTTATGGAGCAGGGCAGTGAGATTCCGAACGACAATAACAGTCATAGTACGCAGTTTGACGGTCCAGAAGAGGTCATCGAGAAAGAGGAACTGAAAAGGATTCTGGCGGAGTCTTTAGAGACGCTGACAGAAAAAGAGCGGAAAGTAATTCTATTGTACTATTATGAGGATCTGACATTGAAAGAAATCAGCAGTATTCTGGAAGTGTCGGAATCCAGGATATCACAGCTGCATACGAGGGCTCTGCAGAAAATGAAAGTCAGGCTGGGGAGTTATATGGGTATTCTGACTGACAGGAATTAAGGACACTGGTAACTGTTATACAGCACAAAGAGAATAGATGGGGTGAATATGAACGGATATTTCAGATTGATTCATGAAAAGAGCAGGACAGGTATAAAGCTGATTCCGCCAACGGACGGCGGGAAACCAATCGCCGCTAAAGATGTGACGGAATACTTGTCGATGAAAGATATTGTTTATGACAGGACTGTTTTATACAAAGCGATAGAAGCGATGGAAAATGAAGAGAAAGTCGTTCTCTTATCCAATAAACCGACGCTCATGGAGCGGGAATGTTATAAGTTTACGATGTCGCAGGATTACATGCAGGCTTATGTGAAGTTTTATGCCCCTTCTATCGGCGGGGAGGAAATGACGCCCCAGGAACTGATCGAGGATTTGAAAATCAAGGGAATCCGTTTCGGAGTGAAACAGGAGGTTGTTGCGGAATTTTTTAAAAACCGTAATTATTGTGAAGAGATCCTGATAGCGGAGGGTCTGGCTCCTGTACAGGGAAAAGATGCGTATATTGAGTATCATTTTAATACAGATAAAAAAGCGAAACCTACATTGAAGGAAGATGGCAGCGTGGATTTCTTCCAGTTAAATGTGGTGCAGCATTGTAATAAGGGCGACGTACTGGCAACGCTG
Organism: Blautia sp.; assembly: GCA_023664455.1. GTDB lineage: Bacteria > Bacillota > Clostridia > Lachnospirales > Lachnospiraceae > UBA3282. The sequence goes on along the minus strand of JAMPFM010000009.1, from coordinate 47,252 downwards.
ATTCCCGAAGTGCCTGGAAAATATGGCATGACGATTACGGGGGAGCGTATTAAGCCTTTTGATGTGAAAAAAACGGCGTTAAAGTACGGAAATAATATTGAAATATCAGAGGATAAAACGACATTGACTTCTATGGTCAACGGACATGTGGAACTGGTAGAGGACAGTGTTTTCGTTTCGGATGTGCTTATCGTAGAAAATGTGGATAATGCAACCGGCAATATAGATTATGAAGGAAGCGTGCAGATTAACGGCAATGTATGCACGAATTTCCAGGTGAAGGCAAAGGGCAATATCGAGGTAAAAGGCGTCGTAGAAGGCGCAGTCTTAGAGGCGGACGGCAATATTATCATAGCCAGGGGCATGAACGGCATGGCAAGGGGGACGCTGAATGCCGGCGGCAATATTATTGCGAAATTCTTAGAGAACGTAAAAGCGGAGGCAGGCGGCTATATCGCTTCCGAATCCATCCTGCACAGTACCGTTATGGCGGGAACGGAAATCAATGTAGATGGTAAGCGGGGATTTATCACCGGCGGGAAGGCAAGCGCAGTGAATTGTATCAATGTAAAGACGCTGGGGTCTTCTATGGGCGCGGATACGGTTGTAGAAGTGGGAACTGACCCGAATCTCGCCGTAAAAATACAGGAGCTGCAGCAGAAGATAGAAGAAGAGGAAAAATCCTTACAGCCTATTCAGCAGATTCTTGTGACGACGAAACAAAAAATTGCCAAAGGCGTTAAAATGACGCCGGAGCAACTGCAATATATCAAAACACTCACAGATGCGAATCAGGTAAAAACAGCGAACTTAAAAAGCTATGCGGAAGAGGTGGAAACGCTGCAGAAACAGATGAAGGGTAAGGAAGGCGCCGCCGTGATTGTCAGGGGTTCCGTATATCCGGGCACCAGAATCTGCATCGGGGACGTGTCCATGACCGTACAGAAATCGGCGCAGTATTGCAGGTTCATTAAATCCCGCGGGGATGTAAAACTGACGGGTATTTAAAGGGTTATAGGAGGGGATAGACAATGGCGATAGGTCAGATTGAAATACAGGGACAAATTACAAGGGCGCATGATATTACGACGATTAAGCATCATGAAGACAATAAGGGAATGGTAGAGCAGACCAATGTCAGTAACCAGTTTGCCAAGCAGGTCGAGAACCATGTGAAGAGGGTAAACGATGGGCAGAAGCCGGAGTACTATAATAAAAAATTCGACGCCAAGGATAAAGGCAGCAATGAATACGGTGGTGACGGCGGGCGCAGGAGAAAGAAGACGAATAAAGAGCAGGACGGTAAGGTGCTTTTAAAAAGCGTCGGAAATATTGATTTTTCTGTATAATCGTGACAATAGAACGTTAGGGAATATATTTTTCTTGTTTATTTTAATAGAATCCTCGCAGAGCGGGGATTCTATTATGTACATTGTTTAAGTTATATAAAAGGCAACAGATAAATGTCGCAGGCTGAGAGAAAGGCATGGTTATTAAATGGGCACAACTGAGATTATTTTAATAATAGCAGGTGTTATCGTTTTTGCATTAGGATATATTCTGCCTACCCGGAAGAGGAATATGGATGAGGAGCTCCAGTTAATCAGCGAGGATGAGGTGCGCAAACTGATTGATAGGGAAACCGAGGGCGTAAAAGAACATATTGCGGATATTGTGGATGAGACAATCACTTATGCTATGGAAAAAGCAGAACGTTCTATGGAACGGCTGACCAATGAGAAAATCATGGCAATCAATGAATATTCTGATACGGTGATAGAAGAAATCAATAAGAATCATAAAGAGGTTCTCTTTTTATATGATATGCTTAACGATAAAGATGAAAATCTAAAAAATGCCGTTTCCGAATCCATGAAGCTGGCGGAAGAGATTAAGCAGACCGTCAGGGATGCAGAAATTACAGCAGGAGAAATCCAGGACGCGGTGAAAGAGACGCAGGAAGCCCTTGTGGAAATACAGGAAGCTGTGAAACGCAGGGCGGCAGCGGCGGTCGAAATGCCGGATATCGCACCGGCTTATGCCTCCCGGATGCCGGAAATACAGGAGCCTGTGAGAAACATGGGGCAGCAGGAGGCGGACATGCCGGAACCTGCAATGGAAGCTTTAATGGCGGAAAGTCCGGCTGTAGAGGGGATCCCGGCGGTAGAACCCCCGACAGCAGCGGAAACCCCGGCAGCGCAAACCTTCGTTCCTTTTATTCCGCAGAGGGTAGAGATTGTTCATGGAGCCGAGGGGGATTATGTGGCGTCAGAACAGCCGGAGTTACCGGTACAGGAGCTTTTTGATTTTGCCCCGGCAGAGAAGGGCAGCGTGAAGATGGAAAGGGCTGTGGAAGAGTACCGGGAAGAGAAGCCTGATTATGAGACTTTCCGGGATAGGGCAGAGGAAATCAAATCTGTGGATTTACGGTTTGTCAGTGGGAAAGAAAATACAAGAAACAGTAACGAAAGGATTTTGGAATTGCATAAGGCGGGCAAATCCAATATGGCGATAGCCAGGGAATTAGGACTTGGAATCGGGGAAGTGAAACTGGTCATCGATTTGTTTGAAGGATTATAATGGCAGGTGGCTTATGGAATTGAAATATTATTTACGGGGACTTGGGCTTGGCGTCGTGGTGACGGCGATTATCATGGGCGTCGCATCTTCAAGAGGACGAAAGATGACGGATGCGGAAATTATCGCTAGGGCTAAGCAGCTCGGAATGACAGAGAATACGGTTTTAACGGACAATGCCGGTAAGGATGATGCAGCAGACGACTTATCCGGGGAACAAAGCCCCGATACGGATAAAAATGCCGGATTCATGGGAGCGGACGGGTCTGGAGCGAATGCGGCAGACGATGGGCAGACGGCGGCTGTTTCTGACGAAAATGCCTTGGATGGGAATGGGTCAGGAAACGATGCAGCGGATAACTCTGCTGGAAATGATACGGCAGGAAATCGCCCGGCAGATGAAAATCCAGGACAGGATAATGCGGGCAGTGATGAAGCGCGAACGCCTGATACGGATAGGGAAAATCCTGATTCGGAAGCTTTAGGAGGGGCAGATGACCCGGAAGAAGAAAATGCTGCAGGAAAAACAGGCGGCTCAAAGAAGCCGGATGATTTGGAAAATGAAGATTTGGAAGAGACAGATACCCATAAGACGTCGAAGTCGGTCGTCATCGTCATCGGAAGCGGCGATGGTTCCTATGCCGCCAGCAAAAAACTGGAAGATGCGGGCGCAATCGCTTCAGCGGCGGATTTTGATACATTCTTATGTGAAAACGGCTATGACAAGAAAATCCGGACGGGAACCTATACAATTCCCGCCAACGCCAGCGAGGAACAGATGGCGCGGATTATTACGGGAGCCGAATAAAAGGCTTGCATAATGAGGGGTTTTATGGTATAGTATCTAAGCGTGTCTGGATAATCATACCATGCACCATAAAAAACACATATGCCCATGCTCCGTTGGTGCTTCTAAGTAAGAGGTTAGCGGGCAGACAGCTTTGTTAAGGCATATGGAAGAAAACAACTAAATGGAGGAAAGAAACATGAGCGTTATTTCAATGAAGCAGTTATTAGAAGCAGGTGTTCACTTTGGACACCAGACAAGAAGATGGAATCCCAAAATGGCTCCGTATATCTTCACAGAGAGAAATGGTATCCACATCATTGACTTACAGAAATCCGTAGGTAAAGTAGACGAAGCATACAGGGCCGTATTCGATGTGGCTTCCCAGGGCGGCACCATTCTTTTCGTCGGCACGAAGAAACAGGCGCAGGACGCTGTTAAGACAGAAGCGGAACGCTGCGGAATGTATTATGTAAATGAAAGATGGCTGGGCGGAATGCTGACCAACTTCAAGACAATCCAGTCCAGAATCGAAAGACTGAAAGCAATCGAAACCATGTCGGAAGACGGCACGTTTGAAGTGCTTCCTAAGAAGGAAGTTATCAAACTCAGAAAAGAATGGGAAAAATTAGAGAAGAACCTGGGCGGAATCAAAGAAATGACAAGAATCCCCGACTGTATTTTTGTAGTAGACCCCAAGAAAGAAAGGATCTGCGTACAGGAAGCGCATACGCTTGGCATTACGTTAATCGGTATCGGCGATACGAACTGCGATCCGGAAGAGCTGGATTATATCATTCCGGGGAATGACGATGCAATCCGGGCAGTGAAACTGATTGTTTCCAAAATGGCGGATGCTGTTATTGAGGCTAACCAGGGCGAAGAAAATTATGTAGAAGAAGCGGATAACGCTGTACAGGAAGATGCAGCAGAGGCAGATACTGCAGAAGAAGCAGAAAACGCGGAAGCATAAGGAAAAAGGAAAGATAAATAGTAGGAGGAAAATATCGATGGCTATCACAGCAGCAATGGTAAAAGAATTAAGAGAAATGACCGATGCGGGCATGATGGATTGTAAAAAGGCGCTCGTTGAGACCGACGGCGATATGGAAGCAGCGGTTGAGTATCTGAGAAAGAACGGACAGGCAAAAGCAGAAAAGAAAGCTGGCAGAATTGCAGCAGAAGGGCTTTGCCGTGTTGCAATAAAAGACGACAAGACGGTGGCAGTCGTAGAAGTCAATTCCGAGACGGATTTCGTAGCGAAAAATGAAGACTTCCAGGCATATGTAGAAGCAGTTGCCACACAAGCGGTTAATTCTGATGCAGCTGACTTAGACGCTTTTCTGGCGGAAAGCTGGCATCTGGATACTTCTAAGACCGTCAAAGATGCACTTGTTGATAAAATCGCGGTTATTGGCGAGAATTTGAGCATCAGAAGATTCCAGAAAGTCGTTGCAGCGGACGGCTGCGCAGTAACATATGTGCATGGCGGCGGCAGAATCGGCGTTATCGTGGAAGCAGCTACCGATGTTGTAAACGACGGTGTGAAAGAGGCGCTGACCAATCTTGCAATGCAGGTTGCCGCATTAAATCCGAAATATGTTTCTACGGATGATGTATCCGAGGAATACAAGGCACATGAAAAAGAGATTCTTGCAGAGCAGATTAAGAACGACCCGAAGATGGCAGGAAAACCTGAGAAAGTTATCGAAGGCGCTGTAAACGGACGTCTGAACAAAGAGTTAAAAGAAGTATGTCTCTTAGAGCAGGTATACGTTAAAGCGGAAGACGGCAAACAGTCGGTGGCAAAATACATCGAGCAGGTTGCGAAAGAGAACAATGCAGCCCTTTCCATCAAATCTTTCGTCCGTTTTGAGACCGGCGAAGGCATTGAGAAGAAAGAAGAGAATTTCGCGGAAGAAGTAGCGAAACAGATGGCAGGAAACTAAAAAATACAGAAATGAACCGATAAGACATCATTACTTGTTATAGGAGTAATGGTGTCTTTCTTCTATAAAGAAATCCATCCAATCCGCCGATATATCAGATAAGAGTCGTTATGGAACAATACAAAATTTCATAACGGGTGTAATATTATCATATTATAGAAACGGATTTCGCACACAGTCAAAGGAGGACGGGCAAATGAGTAAAATCGAGGGGTATAGCGTATACCAGAACAATTATGCATCCACTGCAGTAAAGAGCCGGAATGCAAAAGACGCGAAGAAGACGGATGAGACCAAGAAAAATGAGAAAAAAGAGAATCCGGTACAGTTGAGCCAGAAAGCAAAGAAACTGTTGGAAAAACTGCAGAAAACTTACGGCAATATGGATTTTATCGTTGCCGATTATGCCAGCGATGAAGAAGCGTCCGCATATCTGGCAAGAGGCACGAAAGAATACAGCGTTCTGATTGATCCGGAAACATTAGAGGAAATGGCGTCCGACGATACTGTACGGGAAAAACAAATCGGCGTTTTGGAAGATGCGGTCGGACAGTTAAAGGATATGAAAGAACAGTTAGGGGACAAGAAAGAGGAAGTGACGCATCTTGGCGTATCCATTGATAAGGACGGCAGCGTATCCTATTTTGCCGATTTGGAAAAAGCAGGGGAAAAGCAGAAAGAATGGATAGAAAAGACGCTGGAAAATAAGAAGGAAGAGAGAAGCGAACGGGAGAAGAAAGCGCAGGAAGAACTGACGGCGCATGAGAGAACGCAGAAGACAAGCGTGCGCGCGGATTCTGTAGAGGAATTGCTTGAGAAAATCCGTACACTGGATTGGGAACAGGTAAAATCTGAGGAAAAACAGGAAACCGGCGGAAGATTTGATTTTAGCATTTAAGATTCTGGCAAATAAAAGGACGGACAGTCATGGAAAATTCAAGAAATGAGACGGTTCCCGTAAGAGAGGGTATCTTGCGGAAGAAATATTATCTTTATCTTACGGAATTTTTTGCGGGAATGTCGGTAATGGCAGTGGAGCTTGGCGCAAGCCGGCTCCTTGCTCCGTATTTCAGCTCTTCGCAGATCGTATGGACAATTATCATCGGGACGATTATGATTGCAATGGCGCTTGGCAATATCTGGGGCGGCAGGAGCGCGGATAAAAATCCGAATCCGGACAGGCTTTATATCCGGATTATCATCGCGTCAATCTGGATTGCGGCGATTCCGGTCGTGGGAAAATACATTATTATCGGGATTTCGGCGGCGCTGGTTTTTACGATTAGCAATCAGTTTTTAGTCTGCGCGGCTTTTCTGGCGTGTATGGTTATTTTTGTATTTCCGCTGTTTTTGCTGGGGACGGTAACGCCGTCTTTGGTAAAGTATACGGTGGATAGCCTGGATGAGAGCGGGAAAACGGTAGGATCGCTTGGCGCGTTTAATACGATTGGGAGCATTATCGGTACTTTCCTGCCCACCTTTGTGACGATTCCGACAGTGGGCACGTCCGTCACATTTTTGATTTTTGCAGGGATACTGCTGGCGCTTTCCGCCATCTATTTTATCAGTACGAAAAGGAAAAAGGGACAATTAATAGCAGGTGTTATATTATATATCATATGCTGTATATCCGGGGCTTCCAACAGTTTTGCATTCTGGGAAAAGGATTTATTATACGAAGGCGAGTCCATCTATAATTATCTCCAGGTAAAAGAAACGCCGGACAGCGTTATTTTATCGACGAATGTGTTGTTTGGCGTACAGTCCATCATGAAAAAAGAGGGTGGCGCCACGGGAATGTACTATGACTATGCAATGGCCGCGCCGCTGATGGCGGGAGCCTCTGACGGGGATATTTTGATTCTGGGGATGGGAACCGGGACTTACGCCAGACAGTGTCAGCGGTATTACGAGGGAGCTTTTGTGGAAGGCGTGGAAATCGATCAGAAGATAACGGATTTATCAGGAACGTATTTTGATCTGCCTTCTTCGATGCCGGTGACGACTTATGACGGGCGCAGTTTCTTGGCAGCGGATAAAAGGCTCTACGACGTGATTATGGTGGATGCCTATCAGGATATTACGATTCCGTTTCAGATGTCGTCCGTGGAATTTTTTACTTTGGTCAAAGAGCATCTGAAAGAAAACGGCGTTATGGTCGTCAATATGAATATGCATTCCGATAGGGAAGGAAATATCAACGAATATCTGTCGGATACGATTGCCGCTGTTTTTGAGAATGTATATACCGTGGACGTGTCAGGTTCCACTAACCGGGAGCTTTTTGCCACGCAGAATGAGGATATGCTGGCGGAATTTGAAGCCGGCAGAAGTAAAGTTATGGATGAGCAGTTACAGAAGATGCTTGCAAAGACTGCGGAAGGCATTCTTCCTTATGAAAAGGGGGAATATCTGCTGACGGATGATAAAGCGCCCGTCGAACTGCTGGGAATGCAGGTCATAGATGATTTGATTAAACGGGAGTTAGTTTATTATAAACAGGTATTTAAAGAGGAAGGAATCGAAGGTCTGCTGCGGGGATTTTAAAAAAAGGCGTTTAAAAAGTTTCTTTTCGGAGATGCTAAAGAAAAAGCAGGATATGGGAAACGGGCATATCCGGAAAGGAAACAGTCAAAGATGGAATTGAAAAACAGCGTGACCAAAGAGAATCTGATGCGTGCCTTCGCGGGGGAAAGCCAGGCGAGAAACCGTTATACCATTGCCGCGGGACAGGCAAGAGAGGAAAAATTGTATGTTATTGAAGCGGTATTTCGTTTTACCGCCGAACAGGAAAAAGAACATGCGGAGGTTTTTTACCGCTATTTAAGTGAGATGACAGGGGAAAATATCGCCATAGACGGCGCATATCCGGTGGATATATCCAATGATGCAGCTTCCCTTCTGCGTATGGCGCAGCACAATGAATACGAAGAACACGACGACGTATATCAGAATTTTGCCCAGAAGGCGGAAGAGGAAGGCTTTTCCCACATAGCGGATTCTTTTAGACAGATTGCGGAAATTGAAAAGATTCACGGAAACCGTTTCGGCCAGTTTGCCGAGTGGTTGGAGCAGGGGAAGCTCTTCGTATCCGATGTGGAAACGGCGTGGATGTGCATGGAGTGCGGACATATTTACCGTGGTACGCAGGTGCCGCCGGTCTGTCCGGTCTGTCACAATGACAGGGGTTATTTTGTCCGGCTGGAACTGGCGCCCTATACGGGGAACTGTTGTATGTAGACTTGTTAAAAGAGCATTGCGGCGAAAGGAGATTCCTATTTTGGATAGGAGTCTCCCTTTATTTGTCAAATTTTTATCTGCTCCTCAAAAAAATTTCCTAATCTTTTTCATAAAATTCCTTTGCGTAACTTATAATATGTGTTATTATATATAAGAATATGGAAAGCTTAGGAGCCGATGGAAATGGTCGGAACAGACACAGGAGCGGGAAAGACAGGCAAAATGGGCGGACGTTTTCCAAGAATGCGGGGCATTGTCCTTCTCGTTATGATTATATTGGTTTCCGTAACGGTTTTTCGTTTCGTGGGAGCGCATTTTCAGACAGTGAGAGAGAAGCTGATCGCGTGGAAGGCGCAGACCAAAGAAGCCGAGATTGTTTCCGCTGCGGAAGTTTCGGATATACCGGATATGGATATGATAGAGGAAATAGAAGAAAGCAGCCCGGAGCCGGAAACGGATTCACCGCTTTATACGGCGGAGCCTGTGACTGTTTCTAAACGGGGACAGACAGATAGGGCAGCAGGGGATGACAGCTTAGATCCGGTGCAGGAAGCGGAAGCTATTCGTAAGGTCTATCTGACTTTTGATGACGGACCAAGCAGTAATACAGGCAGGATACTGGATATCCTTGCAGAATATGATGTGAAGGCGACGTTTTTCGTCGTTGGGAAAGAAGAGGAAGAATATCAGGCGTTATATAATCGCATCGTGGAGGAAGGTCATACGTTGGGAATGCATTCCTATAGTCACAAGTATGGCGAAATCTATCAGTCGGTGGAAAGTTATGCGCAGGATTTAACGAAGCTGCAGGAATTTCTTTATGATACCACGGGCGTGTGGTGCAGGTTCTGCAGATTTCCGGGAGGAAGCAGCAATGAGGTCAGTAAGGTGGATATGCATGATTTGATTGCCTATCTGGACGAGCAGGATATTACTTATTTTGACTGGAATGTTTCATCCGGGGATGCTTCTAACAGTTATATCAGTACGGACGCCATCGTACACAACTGCCTGGCACAATTATCGAAAGATGAGGAAAGTATTATTTTGATGCATGATGCGTCAAATAAAAATACTACGGTACAAGCTTTGCCGATTCTGATTGAACGGATTCAGGCAATGGAAAATACCGTAATCGTTCCGATTACAGACGAATCGGAACCGATACAACATATCAGTAATGAATAAGAAATGGAGGATTATAGAATGGGTTTTTTCTCAGATTTAAAAGATGATTTATCCCAGGCTGTAAATGAACTGATGACGGAAGAGGAGCTTGAGGCGGCGCTTGCCGGTGAAGGAACGTCAGAGAAAAAAGACGCCGCACAGCCGCAGGGCGCTCCGGTTACCTCGGAAGAATTGAGTGATATGCTGGATATGGTAGAGGCAATCAGCGCAGAAAACGGTCTGTTTGATACGGAACCGGAAGCAATGGATTTACCGCTGATGGAAGCGCTTGAGGAAGAGCTGCAGGTGCAGGAGCCGCAGGCAGAGCCGGATCAGGCATCTTTGGAAGCCATGATGACGGAAGCAGCGCTGGAAGCGCCGGTTATGGAGCAACCCCTTACAGAAGAAGCGGCTGCCACGGCATTTGCGTTTGAAACAGAAGCAGCCATGCCGCAGGAAGAAACCATAGCGGAAAGTATTGTAGAAGAATGGAAACCAGAACCGGAAGAAGAGGTTGTTTTACCCAAGGAGCCGGAAGCAGAAGGAGTGTATGAAGAAATGGTGGAAGAAAATGAAAAACTGCCGGAAGAAGTAATGCCGGAAGAAATAAAAGAGGAGCCGGTTGCAGAAGAGACCGAGGCGCCGCAGGAAAGAAAAGGAGAAGAAAAGAAAATGGATAATCAACCAACAGTAATGTCAGATGAAACAGCAGTCGTAACAGAAGGAATGTCTATAACAGGTGATATTGTTTCTGCGGGGTCTTTGGAATTAATCGGTACCGTCACGGGAAATATTGAAGTTCTTGGAAAATTAAACATTACAGGCGCTATTCAGGGTAATTCCAAAGCAGCGGAAATTTTTGCGGAAGGCGCAAGAATCAATGGTGAAATCAGCAGCCAGGGCAGTGTGAAGATTGGACAGAGTTCCGTCGTAATCGGCAATATTTCAGCCAACAGCGCAGTCATTGCCGGAGCGGTAAAGGGTGATATCGACGTACATGGACCGGTGGTATTGGATACTTCCGCGATTGTTATGGGTAATATCAAGTCCAAATCCGTACAGATTAACAACGGTGCAGTAATCGAAGGTATGTGTTCTCAGTGCTATGCAGATGTCAATCCTACTTCTTTCTTCGAGGAAATCAAGAAAAAGAAAGAGAAATAATAAAACGGCATAATCATGGGAGAGTGGAAGATGCAGCGTGTTCTTTTGAAATTAAGCGGCGAAGCCCTGGCAGGAGATAAGAAAACGGGATTTGACGAAGAAACTGTAAAGGGAGTCGCCGTGCAGGTAAAGCAGCTTGTAGACGACGGCATCCAGGTGGGCGTTGTCATCGGCGGCGGTAATTTTTGGCGCGGGCGTTCCAGTGAAAATATTGACAGGACCAAAGCGGATCAGATCGGTATGCTGGCAACCATCATGAATTGCATTTATGTATCCGAGATTTTCCGTTCTGTCGGTATGAGAACCAGTATACTGACCCCTTTTGAATGCGGTTCTTTTACTAAACTGTTTTCTAAAGACAGGGCGGATAAATACTTTCATAAGAATATGGTCGTTTTCTTTGCCGGCGGTACAGGACACCCATATTTTTCAACGGATACGGGAGTCGTGCTGCGTGCGGTGGAAGTAGATGCGGACGTGATTCTGCTTGCTAAGGCGGTAGACGGCGTGTATGACGATGATCCAAGAACCAACACCCAGGCGCAAAAGTATGACGAGGTATCTATCGACGAGGTCATTGAGAAAAACCTTCAGGTAGTGGATATGACGGCGTCTATTCTGGCAAGGGATAATAAAATGCCCATGTGGGTATTCGGGCTGAATGAAAAGGACAGCATCGTGAATGCGCTGAAAGGCCCGTTTCACGGGACGAAAGTGACAGTATCGGACAAGTAAAGTCAGACAGGGTTAATGAGGGGTTATTTTGGGAGAGGAAGGTATTAGATTGAAATGGATGATAGGTTAAAACCATATGATGAAAAGATGAAGAAGGCGTATGATTTTCTCGTGACGGATTTGGGAACGATTCGGGCAGGACGCGCGAATCCGCATGTACTGGACAGGATTAAGGTGGATTATTATGGGACGCCGACACCGATTCAACAGGTCGGAAATATTACCGTACCAGATCCCCGGATGATTCAGATTGCGCCCTGGGAGAAGAGCCTGATTAAAGAAATTGAGAAGGCAATCATGATGTCCGACGTGGGCATTACGCCAAGCAACGACGGCGTTGTCATCCGTCTTGTATTTCCAGAACTGACAGAAGAGCGTCGTAAGGAATTGGTGAAGGATATCAAGAAAAAAGGTGAAGAGAATAAGGTTGCCATCAGAAATGCGCGGCGTGACGGCATGGATGCCTTTAAGAAACTTGCAAAAGCCGAAGTCTCGGAGGATGAGATTAAGGAATTGGAGGAAAAGCTGCAGAAACTGACAGATAAATATAGTAAAGATGTGGATAAGCTCATAGAAGAGAAATCAAAGGAAATTATGACGGTATAAGGATATCGTCCATAAGAATTGTAAGGGGATTGCGGGGAGTCGTTGTACTGCTGTCCCCTTTACGCTATTGTATAGGATAGCGGGAAAATGGAGGCGGACGCATGGAAGAGGGAATGAACATACCAAATCATGTGGCAATTATCCTGGACGGAAACGGCAGATGGGCCAAAAGTAAAGGGATGCCGAGAAATTACGGGCATACGCAGGGCGCAAAGACGGTGGAGGTTATCTGCGAGGAAGCCTATAGGATGGGCATACAATATCTGACAGTGTATGCTTTTTCCACGGAAAACTGGAACAGACCGAAGGAAGAAGTAGATGCCCTGATGAAGCTTCTGCGCAATTATATGAAAACCTGCTTAAAGACGGCGGCAAAAAATAACATGTGTGTCCGAATTATCGGCGATAAAACGGGGCTGGATGAGGATATCCGCGAGCGTATCGCCCAACTGGAAGAGGCGACGAAGAATAATACCGGTCTGCATTTCCAGATTGCCCTAAACTATGGCGGCAGGGACGAAATCGTGCGCGCGGCAAGGAAACTGGCGGCAAAAGTAGAAGATGGCTCCATGAAAAAAGAGGATATTACGGAGCAGGTTTTTGCAGACGCCTTAGATACGCATGATTTACCAGAGCCGGATTTATTGATCCGGACCTGTAACGAGATGCGGATTTCCAATTTCCTTTTATGGCAGCTTGCTTATACGGAATTTTATTTTACCGGGCTGGCATGGCCCGATTTCTCAAAAGAGGAATTGGAAAAAGCCATTGTCTCATATAATAAGAGGGACAGAAAATATGGCATGGTGAAAGGATAGGAACAAGTGTAAGAAAGGCATGGTATCTGAAAATGTTTCGGACGAGATTACTCAGTGGAATAGTATTGGTGGCGATTGCCTTTGGGACGATATGGGCAGGCGGATGGGTACTGGCGCTTGTATTATGCCTGATATCCGTTGTCGCTTATCTGGAATTGACGCGGGCGACCGGTGTACGTGGAAAAGCGCAGCAGGCGGATGAAAAGCAGAGCACGATGAAGGATGTTGTGGCACGTACTGAAAAAGGTGCGGCAAAGGATAGCTCTGCATATTCTGCCGGCATGAACGGGCTGGAATGGACGGGGATTGTGCTGATTTTACTTTATTACGCCGGACTATTTATCGGAATGCGTCAGATGGAAGCATATGACAGGACGATTGTTTATGTGATATTGACTGCTTTTACAGTGCTGTCGCTGCTTATTTTTATGTTTATCTATGTTTTCCGGTTCCCGGATTATAAGGCGGGGCAGGTCATGGCGGCGTTTTTTGAGCTGATTTATGCGCCGGTACTGTTATCGTTTTTATATATCATCCGGGAAGGCTGGAGTCATGGCATCTATTTATCGGCGCTGATTTTCTTATGCTCCTGGGGGAGCGATACTTGCGCCTATTGTGTGGGCGTTTTATTTGGAAAGCATAAAATGACGCCCAAATTAAGTCCCAAGAAATCTGTAGAAGGCGCGGTGGGCGGTGTTGTCGGCGCAGCGCTTTTATTTGGGTTATATACTTATTATGTCATTAATCCTTTTTCAACACAGCAGTATCAGCTGCATTGGGGCGCTGCAATGTGTCTGGGGGCAGCCGGCGCGCTGGTTTCCATGATAGGAGATCTGGTGGCGTCCGCGATTAAAAGGGATTATGGGATTAAAGACTATGGAAAGCTGATTCCCGGACACGGCGGTATTATGGATCGTTTTGACAGCGTGATTGTCGCGGCGCCGCTGATTTTCCTGGGATTGTCTTTGATTGCTTCCTAGATGGCGTCGCAGACGAAGGAACAAGGGGGATTAAATTGAAAAATAAGCTTGATAGCTTATTTTTCAATCGGCTATTTGTTTCTGAGCGAAAGCAAATAGCCATGATGGCAGACGCAAATTTGAGATTTGCGTCGCCTCTTCGCGACAAGTCGCTCAGAAATGAGGATTAGGATGAAAAAAATCGCAATACTGGGTTCCACGGGGTCAATCGGCACACAGACCCTGGAAATTGTCAGGAACCATGCGGATTTACAGGTAGTGGCATTGGCAGCGGGAAGCAACGTGGACTTGATGGAAGCCCAGATTCGGGAGTTTCACCCGAAGAAAGCCGCCATGTGGAGCGAAAAGGCAGCGGCGGATTTGGCGGACAGGGTTGCGGATATGGGCGTCCATATTGTGAGCGGAATGGAGGGATTGTTGGAAATATCCACGATGGAGGATATGGAAGTGCTCGTAACGGCAATCGTGGGCATGATTGGCATCAAACCGACGATTGCGGCGATACAGCAGAAAAAGACCATTGCCCTTGCCAATAAAGAGACGCTGGTGACTGCGGGGCATATCATTATGCCGTTGGCGAAGCAGTGCGGCGTGTCCATTCTGCCGGTAGACAGCGAGCACAGCGCAATTTTCCAATCCATGCAGGGGGAAAAGAAAGAACGCATCGAAAAGATTATTTTAACCGCATCTGGCGGACCTTTCCGGGGGAAAAAGAAGGAAGAGCTTGCCGGAATGACGATAGAAGACGCTTTGAAGCACCCTAACTGGTCTATGGGGAAAAAAGTCACGATAGACTCGGCATCTTTGGTTAATAAGGGACTGGAAGTCATGGAAGCAAGATGGTTATTCGATATTCCACTTGAAAAAATCCAGGTAGTCGTCCATCCTCAGAGTATTATTCATTCTGCAGTAGAATATGTGGACGGTGCGATTATAGCACAGCTTGGAACGCCAGATATGAAACTGCCGATTCAGTATGCGCTCTTTTACCCGGACAGACGAGAGATGGCAGGGAAAAGAGTGGATTTCTTTGCGTTGGGACAGCTTACCTTTGAACGTCCAGATACGGAAACATTCAGGGGATTGCAGCTTGCCTATGAAGCGGCGAGGACGGGAGGAAGTTTGCCTACCGTGTTTAATGCGGCAAACGAGAAAGCGGTCGCCCTGTTTATAGAGCAAAAAATCGGATTTCTACAAATTCCGGAATTGATCGAACGTTCTATGGGGCATCATAAAGTAATAGAAAATCCATCCGTGGAAGAGATTTTACAGGCGGAAGCGGAAACCTATGAATATATTGAGCAGGTGATGAATTGATTACAACAGTTATTTTATTTATTATTATTTTTGGAATCGTGGTTATATCCCATGAATTTGGGCATTTTTTAATCGGGAAAAGAAACGGCATTCGCGTACTGGAATTTGCGGTAGGCATGGGACCGACGCTGTTTTCCTTTCAGAAAGGGGAAACGAAATATTCCTTGAAGATTCTGCCGATTGGCGGTGCGTGTATGTTTGACGGGGAAGATGGCATGGCGACCGAAAATGGGGATACTGATGAACATACTTTTCTCGCAGCAGGCGTATGGGCGCGGATTGGCACCATTTTTGCAGGACCTTTTTTCAATTTTCTGCTTGCCTTTGTCTTTTCTCTGATTCTTGTCGCTTTTAACGGCGCGGACAGACCTGTGATACAGAAAATAACGGCGGATTCCGCAGCGGAGGAAGCAGGTATCCTGGCCGGGGATGAGATTCTTAGGATGAATAACGAGAGAATCCGCTTATACCGGGAAGTGAGCCTGATATCCGCCCTCAATCAAGGGGAGTCCATGACGCTTCAGTTAAAAAGAGGAGACGAGGTTTTGGACGTGACGCTGACCCCCCGCTATAGTGAAACAGACGGCAGATACTATATCGGTTTGTCTGGCGCAGGGGAACTGATTCAGTGCAATCCGGCGCAAGTCTTCCAATATGGTGTTTACGAGGTTCGTTACTGGGTCAAAGCCACTTATAAGAGTCTGCTGATTATGCTGCGGGGACAGGCGAAAAAAGAGGACGTTTCCGGTCCAATTGGCATCGCACAGTTTGTAGGGGACGCTTATGAGGAAGTAAAACCCTATGGAATATCATCTGTTATTTTTACGATGATGAATATTGTGGTGCTTTTATCTGTCAACCTGGGCATCTTAAATTTACTGCCCCTGCCAGCGTTAGACGGCGGCAGGCTGGTGTTCTTATTCCTAGAGGTTTTGCGCGGCAAGCCGATATCCCCGGAAAAAGAAGGCATCGTCCATTTCGCCGGGCTGGTGGTTTTTATGATTCTGATGGTCTTTGTGATGTATAATGATATTATGAAGTTGATACATTAGGGAAAGGCATGGTTGCAAAATAACGCTGTTTTGAGAAATTCTCTAATAATAGAGCAAAGGAAGTTTGAAATCAGCATCTATGGGGAAAACACTTACAATCGTTCCACTGGAACTGTCTGAAAAATAGGACTTGAAAAGTAGGAAAATAAGGTGCACGATATTTTTATAATTTTCTAAAAGGAAGACAATGTGCTGATATTGCAGACACAAAGAAAGAGGCAGAAAGAATCCTGGGACTGCTTCGGAAAGAACAGTGTATCGGATATCAAACAGTGCGGATAAATGGAATATATAGTTTATATGTTATTAAAGAGCTGCGGGTTAAATGTATGTAAAGCGGCTCTTTTTGCATATGCTGTTATGAACACCGGAAAAGGCGGTGAAGCAAAAGGGAAAGATAAGAACATTGACCAACAGATAGAGAATAAATTTGATGCGTTTAAGGAATATGCCGAAGCGAAAAGCATTCATTGGGGATTCGTCCGAGATAAGGATAATCGGCTTTATATTAATAACACAGAGTTTGCAAAGAGTATGGCTGATGAGCATTGGGTGGCGCTTGAAGATGTGTTTTAAGGAAATATCATCATGCGTTCGCAGACTGCTAGACGACATTTTGAAAAGCGTCTTTCAGCCCCGATTTTTTCTAAAATGTCCAAATACCCCCCTCTAGTTTTGTATAATTTGTCTTCTTGTCATCTTTTCTTATTAGGATTATAATTGAGATCAGATGACGATAGAAGAGTAGAAAGTCAAATGATTCTGAAAATCAGTTTATCCTAAAATTCGATAGGTGGTTCTTACTGAAACAAAATCAATTTTTATTATTTCTATATTTTAGAATCGGCAGGGCAGACACACGGAGCGCAAGTGTGCCTTCGTGGGATTTTTGTCTGTCCTGCCGTCTCAACCTCGAAAATCATTTCCAACAAATCACATAACAAACGGAGGCAGCTTTTTTGAATTATCATACAGGAGTTTATTGGAACAAAGGCGCGGTGCGCGATACAAACCAGGACTCGCTTGTAGCATTACAGGCGCTGACGTCCAGAGGCAGGGTATTTCTGGCGGTGGTCTGCGACGGAATGGGCGGACTGGAGCTTGGGGAATACGCAAGCGGATATCTTATCGAGGAGCTTGTGACATGGTTTTACGGCGGATTCTTAGATGCGGTGGGAAAGAAAAAACCGCTATGGGTCATCAGGCGTTCCCTGGAACGAAAAGTTTTTCAGGTGCAGAACCGGATGGATATCTATGCTAAAAAGAAAAACGTCGCAATGGGGACAACTATGTCCACGCTGCTATTGTGGGAAAAGAATTACATGTTCTGGCATCTTGGGGACAGCCGGATTTATCGTTTTACCGGGAAAGGGAAACGGCGGCGGTTCCGGCTTCTGACAAACGACCATGTACAAGGACGAAACAGGCTGACGAAATGTGTTGGGAGCTTTGGATTTTTTAAGCCGGATTTTCAGATGGGCGTTTTAGAAAGGGGCGAAGCTTTCCTGCTTTGCAGTGATGGTTTCTGGCATACGCTGGAAGAAAAAGAGCTGGAAGAAACGCTTGCTCCGGTAGAGATGTCTGAAGAAAAGAGCGAGAAGCGGCTAAGAGAGCTTGGAAAGGCCGCCATGCGGCGCGGCGAAAAGGATAATTTATCGGCAATTTATGTCTGGACAGAATAGGCGGATGGGTAGGAAAGCGCAAGCAGCGTAAGTCGGAATTGTGATAGGATAAGGTAAAGGGGATTAGGATGGAAAAGGTGTTGGCGGGAAAATACGAATTACAAAGGCGGATAGGGGAAGGGAGCGGCGGGATTGTATATCTGGCGTGGGATAGGCATTTAGAGCGTCTGGTTGCCGTCAAATCCCAGAAACTCCCGGAAAATCCCGCGGACTGTGATATGCTGCGCCGGGAAATGGAAATGTTAAAGACACTGAAACACCCGATGCTGCCAGCGGTTTACGACTTTTTCGTTGAAGAGGCGCCCTATCTGGTCATGGAGTATATACAGGGTATGAATCTATATCAGTTGATAGAAAAGGAAGGTGCGATAGCCGAAGAGCAGGCGTGCGAGTGGGCATTGCAGCTTATAGATTTGTTTTCTTATCTGCATTCTCATAAGCCGCCGGTGATTTACCGGGATTTAAAACCCCGGAATATGATGGTATGCCCGGACGGAAAGCTGCGCGTAGTGGATTTAGGAACGGCTTTTTTCTTCCGCTACAGCGAAAAGCGTATGGCGGATATGGCAGGCACTGTCGGGTATGCGGCGCCAGAACAGCTTGGGGACGCGGAAAATACGATGGCAAAAGCGGATGAAAGAAGCGATATTTATACTTTTGGGGCGACACTTTATCATATGCTGACGGGATTTGATCCTTCCCTGCCGCCTTATGGAATCCGGCCTGTCCGTACTATGAATCCGGCGTTGACGGCGGGCATTGAATGGATTGTCAAGAGATGTACACAAGTAGAGCCCTCGAAGCGCTATCAGTCTATGGAGGAAGTAAAAGCGGATTTAGCGCGGCGGACATACTTAGGAAGGCGGCATTCTATCGGGGGATTTGGCAGGAAAAACCGTTATGTCCTAAAAAAGCTGGAAAAGAAAATCTGGCTGACGGATAAAAAGACGGTGGGGCTTCTGGCGATTGTCCTTTTGCTTGGCGGCATGGTTTTTGGAAGGCAGCCTGTACATATTTATCATATGGAAGCGCCGCTTCCAGTCATTGTATACAATACCCAGGGGCAGAAAATGATTATCCGTTATGACAGTGTATATACGCCGGAGGGGAATCTGATTTTAGAGCTGGATGAGGAACTTTTTGCAAAAGAAAACATACAGGAGCTGTCCGTCAGTCTGACAGACTGTCTGACCGGTGAAAGACAGGAGCGGATTTTTTATGTGATGGGGAAATAAAAGAAATTGGCAAAACGCCTTTTTAATTCGGGCGGTTTGATGTAGAATAGGAAGAAGGATAAGGAAAGATTGAAAAGGCAGAATACAAGAAGCGGCGAAAAGGAAAGCCGGCAAAACAAAAATAAGAAGAAGTGAAAACAACGTAACAAGAAAACAAACGGAAAGCAAAAGGACAAGAAAACGAGGGGAAACAACATGCATCGGAATCAGACGAAAGTAGTTAAAATCGGTGATAGGGTTATCGGCGGGGGGAATCCCATCTTAATTCAGTCGATGACCAATACGAAACCAGAAGATGTGGAAGCGAGTGTCGAACAGATTTTAAGGCTGGAGCGGGCGGGCTGTGAAATCATCCGCATGACCGTGCCGACCATAGAGGCGGCGCAGGCGATTGGGGAAATTAAAAAGCAGATTTCTATTCCGCTTGTGGCGGATATTCATTTTGATTATCGGATGGCGATTGCGGCTATAGAAAACGGCGCGGATAAGATTCGGATTAATCCGGGCAATATCGGAAGCCGGGATAAGGTGGCTGCAGTGGTGGCAGCGGCGAAAGAAAGAAATATCCCAATCCGGGTGGGTGTTAACAGTGGCTCGCTGGAAAAAGAATTGTTAGAAAAATATCATGGTGTGACGGCGGAAGGAATCGTGGAAAGCGCGCTGGAAAAAGTCGGGATGATAGAGTCCCTTGGGTATGATAATCTGGTCATCAGTATCAAATCTTCCGATGTGCTGATGTGCATCAAAGCCCATGAGATTCTTGCAGAAAAGACGAATTATCCGCTGCATGTAGGCATTACCGAGTCGGGTACGGTACAGAGTGGCAATATCAAATCCGCTATCGGTCTGGGCATCATCTTATATCAGGGCATCGGCGATACCATCCGGGTTTCCCTGACCGGCGACCCAGTGGAGGAAATCAAGTCAGCAAAGCAGATTTTAAGGACGCTGGGATTGCGAAAAGGCGGCATTGAAGTGGTATCCTGCCCGACCTGCGGCAGGACCCGCATCGATTTAATCGGGCTTGCTAATCAGGTAGAGGAAATGGTGGCGGATATTCCTTTGGATTTGAAAGTGGCGGTTATGGGATGCGCCGTCAACGGACCGGGAGAGGCAAGAGAAGCGGATATCGGCATTGCCGGCGGTGAAAAGGAAGGTTTGCTGATAAAACACGGTGAAATCATAAAGAAGGTGCCAGAAAAAGAGCTGCTAAATACGCTGCGGGAGGAATTGCTGCACTGGGAAGAAAACGAGGATTCTAGTCAAAAGGCGTAGATGCTGTTGCAGTAAAACCACAAATTTGTGCAGTGTTTGTTACAGGCTGAGAGAAAGGCATGGTCATTAGAATGTCCAAAAAGTTTTTTGATGTATTTCCCACTTTGAAGTTAGACAGTGGGCTGGAAGATTTGTATGAGCAGGTTATGGTGGAGCGGATTTCTGCGACGAAGCGGAAAGAGTTCCTTAGGATTTATATTGCTTCTGACAGGTTGATTCAGAAGGAAGATGTATTTCGGGTAGAGCGGGAAATGAAAAAGCAGTTTTTCCCGAATGCGGCGATAACGATACGCATTTATGAGAAATTCCGGCTCTCTTCGCAGTATAACCCAGAGAAACTGATGAATCTGTATAAGGACAGCATTTTATTGGAGCTGCGGGAGTATTCGCCGATAGAGTATCATCTTTTTAAAAATGCTGATATTACTTATCCTGCGGAAAATCAGGTCATGCTGACGTTAGAAGATACGGTCATGGGAAAGGAAAAGGCGGAGGAGCTGCTGCGCATTCTGGATAAGATTTATAATGAGAGGTGCGGTTTTTCCGTAGAGATTCTCTCTTCTTATAAGGAGCGCACAAAGAACCGGCGCCGGGAAGAAGACGAGCAGAAATTTGCGATGCAGATTGCCGAGATATCCGCCAGAGCCGGGAAAAGAAGCGAAGGTGCGGGGCAGACTGTCAAAGAGGGTGAAAGTAAGGCAGCAGAAGCGGATAAAAAGACTGCCTCAGTGGACAGGGCAAAGGAATCTGCGGGCAGTATGCGTGGGGAAAAGAAGTATTCCGGCGATATGCGCAGACCTTTGAAAAGGTCTAATAACCCGGATGTCATCTATGGCAGGGATTTTGAAGAAGAAGCGATTGCGATAGAAGAAGTCATCGGGGAAATCGGGGAAGTCGTTATCCGGGGCAGGATCCTGAATCTGGATAAGAGGGCGCTGCGTAACGAGCGGACGATTCTGATTTTTGACGTGACGGATTTGACGGATACGATTACGATTAAGATGTTTATTGGCAATGAGCAGCTAGAGGAAATTACGTCTGCAATCAAGCCGGGGGCTTTTGTGAAAATCAAGGGGACGGCAATTGTGGATAAATTCGACCATGAGCTGACGATAGGTTCTGTTTATGGCATCAAAAAGATACCGGATTTTACAACCTCGCGTGTGGATCATAGCGTACATAAGCGCGTAGAGCTGCACTGTCATACGAAGATGAGCGACATGGACGGGGTGTCAGAGGCAAAAGATATCGTTAAGAGGGCGTATCAATGGGGACATCCGGCGATTGCGATTACAGACCACGGAGTATTGCAGGCTTTTCCCGACGCCAACCATGTATGGGAAGATTTATGGAAGGCGGAGAAAAATAAGCGCAAAGAGGCGGGGGATGAAGACCCGGATAAGCAGGACTTTTTCAAAGTTATCTATGGCGTGGAGGCTTACTTAGTAGACGATTTGAAGGAAATCGTCACGAATGATAAAGGGCAGAATCTGGAAGAAACCTTTGTTGTTTTTGATATTGAGACTACCGGATTTTCACCGGTTCATAATAAAATTATTGAAATTGGCGCCGTAAAAGTGTCAGGCGGGCAGATAACGGAACGTTTTTCCACCTTTGTCAATCCCGATGTCCCAATTCCTTTTGAAATCGAGAAACTGACGGGCATTCAGGATAATATGGTGGTGGATGCGCCGCATATTGACGTCGCTTTGCCGCAGTTTCTGGAATTTTGTGGTGACGCCGTTTTAGTAGCCCACAATGCCAGTTTCGATATGGGTTTCATTATGGAAAACTGTGACAGGCTGGGAATTGGGCATGATTTTACTTATGTGGATACGGTGGGAATTGCCAGGATTTTACTGCCCGGTCAGGCAAAACATACGTTAGATGCGGTGGCAAAGACCCTTGGTATATCCTTGGAAAATCATCACCGGGCGGTAGAAGATGCGGAAGCGACGGCGGAAATTTTTGTGAAGTTTATTCCGATGCTGCAAAAAGACAGTGTAAATACGCTGGCGGATATCAACTTGCTGGGAAAATCCAGCCCGGATATTGTGAAAAAACTGCCGACTTACCATGCGATTATCTTAGCGAAGAATAATGTGGGACGTATGAATCTGTACCGTCTGGTATCGGAATCCCATTTGAATTATTTTGCCAGAAGACCCCGGATTCCCAAGAGTCTGCTGCAGCAGTACCGGGAAGGTCTGATTCTGGGAAGCGCCTGTGAAGCAGGAGAACTCTACCGCGCGCTTCTGGATGGAAAATCAGACGCAGAAATAGCTAGAATTGTACGATTTTACGATTATTTAGAAATTCAGCCGCTGGGAAACAATCAGTTTATGATTGCGTCAGAGAAGCTGCCGCAGATTACTTCTATGGAAGATATTATGAATATCAATCGGAAAATTGTCCGTATCGGTGAGCAGTTTCACAAACCGGTGGCGGCTACCTGCGACGTGCATTTCTTAGACCCGGAGGATGAAGTCTACCGACGAATTATTATGGCGGGACAACATTTTTCCGATGCGGATAATCAGGCGCCGCTGTATTTTCGGACGACGGAAGAGATGTTGGAGGAATTTGCTTACCTGGGGAGCGAAAAGGCGCAGGAAGTGGTGATTACCAATACGAATCTGATTGCGGATATGATAGAGTCCATGTCGCCCGTAAGACCGGATAAGTGTCCGCCGGTAATTGCCGACAGCGACAAACTACTGACGGATATCTGTTATAAAAAGGCGCATGAGCTGTATGGGGAAGAACTCCCCGAAATCGTGCGCGCAAGACTGGAAAGAGAGCTGCATTCCATCATATCCAACGGTTTTGCGGTCATGTATATTATTGCGCAGAAATTGGTGTGGAAATCCGTGGAAGACGGTTATCTGGTAGGTTCGAGAGGTTCCGTCGGTTCTTCTTTCGTGGCGAATATGGCGGGCATTACGGAAGTAAATTCGCTGAGTCCCCACTATCTTTGTCCCAAGTGCCACTATTACGATTTTGATTCTGAGGAAGTCAAAGCCTACAGCGGCGGCGCGGGATGCGATATGCCGGATAAAGACTGTCCGGTCTGCGGCACACCCTTACAGAAGGAAGGGTTTGACATTCCTTTTGAGACATTCCTTGGATTTAAGGGGGACAAAGAGCCGGATATCGATTTGAATTTTTCTGGGGAATATCAGAGTAAGGCGCATAAATACACGGAAGTTATATTCGGGTATGGGCAGACTTACCGGGCGGGGACAATCGGTACGCTGGCGGATAAGACGGCGTTTGGTTATGTGAAAAATTATTATGAAGAGCGCGGACAGCGGAAGCGGATTTGTGAGATTAACCGTATCGTGGCGGGGTGTACCGGCGTCAGAAGAAGCACGGGACAGCATCCGGGCGGCATCGTGGTACTGCCGGTAGGGGAGGACATCAATTCCTTTACGCCCGTGCAGCACCCGGCAAATGATATGAAGACGGATATCGTTACGACGCATTTTGATTATCATTCCATCGATCATAACCTGTTGAAACTGGATATTCTCGGACACGATGATCCGACCATGATTCGTATGCTGCAGGATTTGACGGGGATTGACCCGGTTACGATTCCGCTGGACGATAAGCAGGTCATGTCTTTATTTGCCTCTACAGAAGCGTTGGGCATTACGCCGGAGCAGATTAGCGGCTGTAAACTGGGCTGCCTTGGGATTCCAGAGTTTGGAACGGATTTTGCGATGCAGATGGTCATAGACGCCAAGCCCAAATGTTTTACCGATTTGGTGCGGATTGCGGGGCTGGCGCATGGAACCGACGTATGGCTTGGCAACGCGCAGACGCTGATTGAAGAGGGAAAGGCGACCATATCCACGGCGATATGCTGCCGTGACGATATCATGATTTATCTGATTCAGATGGGAGTGGACCCGGCGCTTTCCTTTACGATTATGGAAAGTGTGCGTAAAGGTAAGGGATTGAAACCGGAATGGGAGGAAGCCATGAAGGCGGCGAACGTACCGGACTGGTATATCTGGTCCTGTAAGAAGATAAAGTATATGTTCCCGAAAGCCCATGCGGCGGCGTATGTCATGATGGCGTGGCGGATTGCTTACTGTAAGATTAATTATCCGCTTGCTTATTATGCGGCGTTTTTCAGTATCCGTGCTTCTGGTTTTTCGTATGAGTTGATGTGTCAGGGGCAGCAGCATTTAGAAGAGATGATGTCAGATTATAAGCGCAGAAGCGATACCCTGTCCAAGAAAGAGCAGGACTCTTACCGGGATATGAAGATTGTGCAGGAAATGTATGCAAGAGGCTTTGAATTTACGCCGATAGACCTTTTTTCTGCGCAGGCAAATGCCTTTCAGATTGTAGATGATAAAAGACTGATGCCATCCTTTAGCAGCATCGATGGGTTGGGGGAAAAAGCGGCGGAAGCGGTTGTAGAAGCCGCCAAAGACGGTCCTTTCTTATCCAAAGACGATTTTAGGCAGCGCACGAAAGTATCCCAGACAGTGACAGAGCTTATGGACAATCTGGGGATTCTTGGAAATCTGCCGGAATCCAATCAGATTAGTCTGTTTGATTTTGCGATGTAAGGTTATGCAAGAGGTCTATTGCGTAGGCACGGAAATCAATTTTCAGTCAGCATGTAGATATTGAGGTGGCAGGGCAGATAGAAATCCCGCGAAGGCACGCTCTCGCTCCGTGAAAAACGCAGCGGTACTAAGTTCAAAAGCCGCGTTGCGCCTTTTTCACTAAGGACCGGCGTTTTTCAAGGACCTTCGTGGGATTTCTATCTGTCCTGCCGGCTCCATGTTAAGGAGCTGACTGAAAATTGATTTCCGTGATTGTGCCTGTGCTTGCCTTTACAAAAATTGGCTAAAATGCTATACTTTGAGAAAAAGACGAGGAGGAATGTATCATGTCAAGTGAGAATAATACGCTGGTTTCGGCAAATGAGGCGTTAGGGAAACTGCGTCAGGGGAATGAGAAGTATCTGGACGCATCGGTAAATTCAGGAGATATTTCATTAGCAATACGGAAGGATACCTGTGAAAATGGTCAGCATCCATATGCAATCGTGATTACCTGTGCAGATTCCCGCGTAATACCGGAAAGCATTTTTTCAGCAGGGATAGGAGAGTTATTTGTAATTCGTGTTGCAGGAAATGTGATTAATGAGTTCCAGCTTGGCAGCGTGGAATATGCAGCGGATCATCTTGGCTCGAAGCTTGTCGTCGTGCTTGGACATACGAATTGCGGCGCGGTAGGAGCGGCTGTCAGCGGACATACGGGCGGTTTTATCAAATCCATTACGGACGAGATTAAGGCAGCGATTGGAGAAGAAACGGACGGCTATAAGGCATGCTGTCTGAATGTCAGACATGGCGTCGAGAAGATTGAAAGCAGTCTGGAAATTCCGGCGGGCGGTGAGAAGAACGGCGTCAGGGTAATCGGAGCGGTTTATCATATCGAAGATGGACGAGTAGAGTTTATGGAAGCGTAAATTTGGAATTTGCACCGGGGGGCAGACGCAGACAGAAATCCCGCGAAGGCGCGCTCTCGCTCCGTGAAAAACGCAGCGGTACTAAGCTCAAAAGCCGCTTTGCGTCTTTTGAGCTAAGTGCCGGCGTTTTTCAAGGACCTTCGCGGGATTTCTGTCTGCGTCTGCCATCTCACTATCTAATATTAGGCAATTCCCAATTCCTGAATCCGATGATAAACCTGCTCAAAGACGTGTCTGTATTCTGGATTTTTTGCGGCCAGGCGGTTGAATTTATCTTCCCGGAAACGGATATCCGTATATGGAAGAAAATAGTATGCCAGTTCTTTCAGGGTTTCGGCAGTATTGAACATCTGGCTTAAAGTATCTGCGGCATTGCGGGAAAAATAGTCGGCAACAAGGGCGCAGTTAAAGTCAAACAGCGGGGCAAGATGTTCCAGTCTGCCGGTATTATTGTTCATAAAAAAACCGTAATTCTGTGTATGCCTGTCCGTATTTACGATAATATAATCCAGCACGGGAATGCTGGCGAAGAGGGCGCCCCATTTATCCAGGCAGTACTTTTTGAAATCGATATTGCATCGTTTGGTATATTCCATGACTTCCCAGGCTTCGATGAACGAATACTGTTCCCCTACGAAATTTTTACAGATAGAAATAAATTCTGTGCCTTCCGAGGTTTCTTTGATGTCGCCCACATAGGTGATGCTTTCGGCGACGTTTTCAAAACAGGTCAGGATGTCTGCGGCTAATATTTCCATATTGGTATTGATATAATTATTGGTACGGTCAGATTTGAGCATATATAATTCATTGCCCAGATGAATCCAGCCTTTCCGAAAAAGTCCCTTGGTGGTTAATTCCGGGCAGATGCTGCTTGTAGCGATGGTCGGGTCGAAGCCGCTTAAAGAGATGTCTACGATATCGCGCAGTTTATTCTGCCGGATATTGACATTTTTCCAATAGACGATTTCCGTATCTTCCCGAATCCAGTAACTGTCCTGGATGGATACGCCTTTGCACTTGATACAGATATCTACCCGGTTATCGATGGAATCTATCTGTGGTATCTGGAATGCGGCGTAAATCTGTTTTGCATTGTCTCTGGAAAGGGACAGTACCCGGTTGCTTAAATAACTTTTTATAATCTGGACATTATGTAAGATATCTTTCATAGCGGCGGAATGCCGGATATTTGAACGCAGACAGAAAGGCAGAAGGTCATCCCGGATTACTTCGACGACGAAATCGTCTAAATCAAAATATAGTATTTTCATGTCTTGTAGCATCAAGTACATTTAATAACCATGCTCCTTCCTTAACCTGCGAATTTATGTGCCCAAGACATCTACGATGTCAGCACAAATTATTGCGTAACACATGTAAACATGTGGGAAAAATTTATTTTTCACACTATCACCACCCAATATTCTTCATTTTACACATTAACACGACAATGGTCAATATTTTGGAAGGAAAAAACACGGAAATCAATATTTATCCCGGAAATCCCCTTTCATTTCCCTAGACAAACCTATGTAAAAAAGGTATACTTAAAACAAATTTGTAATAGAATCAATGGGGATAGGAGAGGGATTAATATGGGGTTTAAAGCGGTTCCTTATGAGAAAAGGATCAAAGAAAATATCAAGAATTATGCGATGGATAATCTGTATCCGGTAGATTCTTTACGGGCATATCTCAAAGAGTTGTCGCTGCTTACAGGTGCGGAGCTTCTGCTTACGGACAGGCATGGGGAAAAAGTGGTTTCTGCCGGAAATTTCGCCGGTTTTACCCCAGATGTGGTAGGCAGTCCGGGCAGGAAAATACGCGTATATAATAGGACGATTGCCCATCTTTATACCAAAACGGAACATGTGGATGAAGATAAGAAGCAGACGGTAGAGCGTATGATTGACGAGGTAGTAACGTTATTTTCCCATCTAGGCGAAGAAGCCTATCTGCATAAAGAGGCGGTTTTTTATCTTGATGAATTGGAAGAGAAGCTGGGCGAAAGACGGATTCAGACGGCGGATGGGGAAAAGGAAGACGCCCTGACGGGGGTTTATCATAAGTTCTATTTTGAGGAACGGATGAAGGCAATGGACAAATCGGAAGTCGTTCCGGTAGCTATCATCAATGCCAACATCAATGACTGGAAATACGTCAATGACAATTTCGGTGATGAAGAGAGCGACCGTCTGATTAGGACGATTGCGGGCATTTTGAAAAATGAGGCGAAAGCGGACTATATCATCGGGCGTGTGGACGGCGATGTATTTATCGTCTTAATCCCGATGGCGGACGAGGGGGAAGCAGAGGATTATTGCAGTAAGGTACAGGAAAAATGCTTTGCCTATGAAGATGAAATACTATCGCCATCCGTAGCGTGCGGCATCGTCTATAAGACCAATGTGGAAGAGCGGATAGCGGATAAGCTTCCAGACGCCGAATATGAGATGTTCAATAATAAATTTGAGATTAAAAATGCACCCGGATACCGGGAAAGGCTGGAAAAAAGAAATTTCTAAAAAAACTATAAAATCACATTTTTTGGTAAATAATAAGAAAACGGGAGAAAAAAAGAGAAAAACAATGGATAGAGCTAGAAAACAGCATGAAATACGGTTCTGTTTGTAGTTGCAAAGTGAAGTAGATAAATTTAATATAATGCTAATGATTAGCACTCGACAAAGATGAGTGCTAACAAATTGCAAAAAGAGGACGCGGTGCATAGTTTCCAGTAAGGACAGGAGTTATGCAAATGCGGTAGTTTACAACAAAAGTCATAGTATGTAAAGTGTATCATCATTAAAGGAGGCAAACAATATGAAATTAGTACCACTTGGCGACAGAGTCGTATTGAAGCAGTTAGTAGCTGAGGAAACTACCAAATCGGGAATCGTTCTTCCGGGGCAGAGCAAGGAAAAACCTCAGCAGGCGGAAGTAATCGCAGTTGGTCCCGGCGGCGTTGTGGACGGCAAAGAGGTAAAGATGGAAGTAAAGACCGGCGATCAGGTTATTTATTCCAAATATTCCGGCACAGAAGTGAAAATTGAGGAAGAAGAATACATTATCGTAAGACAGAATGATATTCTGGCAGTTCTTCAGTAATTAAAATGTATCATTAAGATTGAAAATCAGGAGGCAATTCATTATGGCAAAGGAAATTAAATATGGCGCAGAAGCAAGAGCCGCTTTAGAGGCGGGCGTAAATCAGCTGACGAATACCGTCAGGGTAACTCTTGGACCCAAAGGAAGAAACGTAGTCTTAGATAAATCTTACGGTGCGCCGTTAATCACAAACGACGGTGTTACTATTGCAAAGGAAATCGAGCTGGAAGATGCTTTTGAAAACATGGGCGCACAGCTTGTCAAGGAAGTTGCTACCAAGACTAACGACGTTGCAGGCGATGGTACGACGACTGCTACCGTTTTAGCACAGGCTATGGTAAATGCCGGCATGAAGAACCTGGCGGCAGGCGCAAATCCGATTATTTTGAGAAAGGGTATGAAGAAAGCGACTGATGTTGCTGTAGAAGCCATTGCAAAGATGAGCTCCAAAGTAAAAGGCAAAGAGCATATCGCAAGAGTAGCGGCTGTTTCTTCAGGCGATGAAGAAGTCGGCAATCTGGTGGCAGACGCTATGGAAAAAGTATCCGGCGACGGCGTTATTACAATAGAAGAAAGCAAGACAATGCTGACAGAGCTGGATTTGGTAGAAGGTATGCAGTTTGACAGAGGTTACATCTCTGCGTACATGGCGACCGATATGGATAAAATGGAAGCGGTACTGGAAAATCCTTATATCCTGATTACGGATAAGAAAATATCCAATATTCAGGAAATCCTGCCTATCTTAGAGCAAATCGTACAGACCGGCGCAAAACTGCTGATTATTGCAGAAGATGTAGAGGGCGAGGCATTGACGACCTTAATCGTTAACAAACTCCGTGGAACCTTCAATGTCGTAGCTGTAAAAGCGCCCGGATACGGCGATAGAAGGAAAGCAATGCTGGAAGATATCGCAATTCTGACAGGCGGTCAGGTAATCAGTTCTGAGCTTGGTCTGGAGTTAAAGGATGCGGCATTGGAGCAGCTTGGACGTGCGAAATCCGTAAAAGTACAGAAAGAAAATACGGTTATCGTAGACGGTGAAGGCGATAAAGAAGCGATTCAGGCAAGAATCGGTCAGATTAAAAAGCAGATTGAAGAAACCACATCTGATTTTGATAAAGAAAAATTGCAGGAGCGTCTTGCAAAATTAGCGGGCGGCGTTGCGGTTATCCGTGTCGGCGCAGCGACGGAAACAGAGATGAAAGAAGCAAAACTGCGTCTGGAAGATGCGCTGGCTGCTACAAGAGCTGCAGTGGAAGAAGGTATTATCGCAGGCGGCGGTTCCGCTTATATCCACGCTTCCAAAGAAGTTGCCAAACTGGCGGATACCCTGGAAGGCGATGAGAAGACCGGTGCGCAGATTGTCTTAAAGGCATTGGAAGCGCCGTTGTATCATATCGTAGCAAATGCGGGACTGGAAGGTTCTGTCATCATCAATAAAGTAAGGGAATCCGAGGTGGGAGTCGGTTTCGACGCTTTGAAGGAAGAATATGTCGATATGGTAGAAGCCGGGATTTTGGACCCTGCCAAAGTATCCAGAAGCGCATTGCAGAATGCGACAAGTGTTGCTTCCACACTACTTACGACAGAATCTGTTGTTGCAAATATCAAGGAAGCAGAACCTGCAATGCCCGCAGGTGGAGCCGGTATGGGCGGCATGATGTAAGAAAATATAAAATACAACGGATGAATGTTTCGTTGCTACAGAGTAGAAAACACGGTATGCAGAAATGGATACCGTGTTTTTTCGTCACCCTTTTTCATTCCATCCCATATTGACTAAAAAAGACGCTTCATGTATTCTTAACATAAAAGAATAGCAAAGGATGAGACAGCTTTGGGAATGTGACATAGGATACTTGTGCAGAATACTATGTAAAGAGGGCATATGGAATTTTTTTTCGGATATAATGAAACTTGAAGATTTTGTATTCCGAACGTATAATAATAGTTATTAGTGTAAAAAGGCAAGGTAATTCATTATACAATCAAAACAAAGCGACTGGTGATAAGAATGGCGACAGAAGAAAAGAAAGAAGTCATTATTGATGACGGAAGGATTGAATCAATAGAAGAATTTCAAAGTCCTGAGGCGTTGTATCAGGAATTGATTGCGCGCGTGCGGAAGTATCATCCTTCCGATGATATTTCTTTGATTGAAAAAGCCTATCGGATGGCGGCCGATGCGCATAAGGACCAGGTGCGTAAATCCGGCGAGCCCTATATTATCCATCCGCTTTGTGTGGCGATTATTCTGGCAGATTTAGAGTTAGATAAAGAAACCATTGTGGCGGGGCTTCTGCATGATGTGGTAGAAGATACCATCATGACGGATGAAGCGATTAAAGAGGAATTTGGCGAGGATGTGGCGCTTCTTGTAGACGGCGTGACCAAGCTGGATAAACTCAGCTTTCACGGGGATATGGGAAACGACAGGGATGCCGTGAAACTGGAAAGACAGGCGGAAAACCTGCGCAAGATGTTCCTTGCTATGGCGAAAGATATCCGGGTCATTCTGATTAAGTTGGCCGACAGGCTGCACAATATGCGCACGCTGCAGCATATGAAGCCGGAGAAACAGCAGGAAATCGCGCGGGAAACGCTGGATATTTATTCCCCGATTGCACAGAGGCTCGGTATTTCCAAGATTAAAGTGGAGCTGGACGATTTGTCCTTAAAATATCTGGAACCGGAAGCTTATTATGACTTGGTGGACACCATTGCGATTCGCAAGAGTGTCCGGGAAAAATATATCCAGACCATTGTGGACGAAGTGAGCGAGCATATTGCGCGCGCCGGCATTAAGGCGCAGATTGACGGTCGGATTAAACATTTTTTCAGTATCTATAAGAAAATGAAGAACCAGAATAAGACCATCGACCAGATTTACGATTTATTTGCCGTAAGAATTATCGTGGATACTGTGAAAGACTGTTATGCGGCGCTGGGAGTCATTCATGAGATGTATAAGCCGATTCCAGGACGGTTTAAGGATTATATCGCGATGCCCAAGGCAAATATGTATCAGTCCCTGCACACCACCTTAATCGGAACCAACGGACAGCCTTTTGAGATACAGATTCGTACTTATGAGATGCATAAGGCAGCGGAATACGGTATCGCCGCGCATTGGAAGTACAAAGAGGCGTCTGACGGGAAAAAGGTGGAAACGCAGGAAGAAGAAAAGTTAGTCTGGCTGCGCCAGATTCTGGAATGGCAGCAGACGGCGGAAGATAATAAAGAATTTATGAAGCTTTTAAAAAGCGATTTGAATCTTTTTTCCGACCATGTCTATTGTTTTACACCCACGGGAGATGTGAAAAACCTGCCGGCGGGTTCGACGCCGATTGATTTTGCCTATAATATCCACAGTGCAATCGGCAATAAGATGATTGGCGCAAGGGTAAACGGCCGATTGGTGACGATAGATTATGAGATTAAAAACGGTGATAGAATCGAGATTTTAACGTCCCAAAATTCCAAGGGACCGAGCCGGGACTGGCTGAATGTCGTAAAAAGCACACAGGCGAAGAATAAGATTAACCAATGGTTCAAACATCAGCTAAAAGAGGATAATATCCAAAAAGGCAGGGAACTGATACAGAATTACTGCAAGGCAAAATCCATTAATATGCAGGATATCCTGATTCCCCAATATGAAGATGCCATTATGAAAAAATACGGTTTCCAGGACTGGGATTCTGTCTTGGCGGCGGTCGGGCACGGCGGCCTGAAAGAAGGACAGATTATCAACCGTATGCAGGAGCTATATGACAACGAGCACAAAAAGGCGCTTTCTAACGAGGAAGTGCTTGCTGAGGTGCGGGAAAATGCGCAGCATTACCGGGCGCAGGATAAGAAGAGTGCTGGCGGCATTGTGGTAAAGGGAATCCATGATGTGGCGGTCCGCTTTTCCAAATGCTGCAGTCCTGTTCCGGGGGATGAAATTATCGGCTTTGTCACAAGGGGCAGAGGCGTTTCCATTCATCGCACGGATTGCATTAATATTCTGAATCTGCCAGAGTTTGACCGTGTCAGGCTCATTGACGCGGAGTGGCAGCAGGCGGTGGACGAGGGCGGCGAAGAACGGTATTTTGCTGAAATCAGTATTTATGCGAACAACCGCAACGGTCTGCTAGCGGATGTCTCGAAGTCGCTGACGGAAAAGGATATTGATATTCTGGCGCTCAATACCCGTACCAGCAAACAGGGAACGGCGACAATGAATGTCAGCTTCGAGATAAAGAGCAGGGAAGAATTAAACCGGATTATTGATAAAATTAAGACGATAGAAAGCGTTATCGACGTGGAAAGAACAACAGGCTGACCGCAGGCGGATAATGGTATAAATGTCGCAGGCCAAGAAAGGAATATGGTGATTCATATGGCGGATTTGAAAATTGGCAGGATGATGCTTGGCGTTTGCCAGACAAATTGTTATTTTGTATATAAGGAAGGGACGAAGGATGTTATTTTCTTTGATCCGGCTGACAGGGGCGATTATATCTATGAAGCCTTGCAGGAAAAGGGTTTTCAGATTGCGGGTATTTTACTGACCCACGGACATTTTGACCATATATGGGGGACGAATAAGCTGCGGGAGCTTTCGGGCGCGCCGATTTATGCTTATGAGGCGGAAAAAGTGTTGTGTGAGGACGCTGTAACCAACATATCCGAACAGGCGGGAAGACCCTATACCGTCATTCCGGACAGATATCTGAAAGACGGTGAAATCATTACCATTGCGGATATGTCCTGTAAACTGATTGCCACACCGGGGCATACCATCGGAAGCTGCTGTTATTATTTTGAAGAGGACGGCATTTTAATCAGTGGCGATACACTGTTTCAGGAGTCAGTGGGCAGAACGGATTTTGCGACGGGCAGCATGAGTGAGATTGTCCGTTCTATCAAGGAAAGACTGTTTGTCCTGCCGGATAACGTCAAAGTATATCCGGGACATGGCGATGTAACGGATATCGGACATGAGAAACAGTATAATCCGTTTTGTTAAGAATTTAACAAGCAGAAATGCAGGTTTATGGGAAGGGCGATTGGAAGAGAGACTTTCAACCGCCCGATTTTGGGTCTGTGTGGGGCGGTTGGAAGATGAGGATTATTGCTTGGAATTGGAAAGTTTATGCCAGTCGCTTGCCGGAACCGGAAAGTCCGTTGCCAGTCGATTGTTGGGACACTTGCAGAGGGGCGGGGGATGGACTGTGCTAGAAAAGATAGGGGAAAGTCGGAAATGGAAATTATGGAAAAGAAGGTCGGGAAAATGGGCATCAGTCAGGCTGGATGGGCGGGTCTTAAAGTCTTAAACCGGGACGTCATCAAATACATAGCGATGGTTACGATGCTGTTAAACCATGTCGCACACGCCTTTTTGCCGGAAGAAAGCGTTCTATACGAGGTGTTTTTGGATATCGGATTTTTTACGGCGATTACGATGTGCTATTTTCTGGTGGAAGGGTATGAGTATACCCATTCTAAGAAACGCTATGCGCTCAGACTGTTTTTCTTTGCGCTTATTTCCCAGTTTCCGTTCTGGTATGTATTTCCGGGATTCGGACTGAACATGATTTTTACGCTGTTTGTCTGCTTCCTCATTCTGGTGGCGATGGAAAAAATACAACATCCGACGCTGCGGGCAGTGACGATTACGTTGTTGGTTTTTGTGACGATTATCAGCGACTGGCAGTTATTGGCGGCTATTTTTACGATTATGTTTGTCCATGCCAAAGGCTCTGAGGAAAAGATGGTAAAACTATATGGGAAGGCTTACCTGCTTTTTGTCTTTTTCAATATCATAAGTTCTCTGTCCATGAATGGATATTCCTTGTGGGAAGCGCTCTTTCATGGGCTGTTATCCGGCATTGCCATCCTGGTATCCGGCGTCGTTATTCTAATCTTTTATAACGGAAAAAGAGCGGAATATGGCAGGACTTTTTCAAAGTGGTTTTTCTATTTGTTTTATCCGGGGCATTTACTGGTAATAGGGCTGCTTGCGCGGACGTTGGCATAGGCTGCGGCGGCATAAGCGCCCGGTTTGCGGCTTTGTCTGTCTTGTACGGTCGGGTTTCGGGGAAATGAAAGGCGGAGGGGCATATGGCGGATGAAAAACGGCTGTCTGCGCTTGCAAAGGAAGTGATTGGACTGGCGCACGACGGTATTTTAATGAATATGCGGTTTCTGGATATCGCGTTATCGAAACTGAAACTGGAAGAAAGACGCGGCATGGGGACGTTTGTTTATGATGGCAGTACTCTTTACTATGATGCGGCGGCGCTGCTTGTGAAGTATCAGGAAGAGGAACATTTTGCCGTAAGGCTCTATTTACATGTACTGCTGCATTGTATTTTTTATCATAGCTTCCGAACGGATAAACTAAAGCGGGAGTTGTGGGACTTAGCCACGGATATTGCGGTGGAAAATACCATTCTGGAACTACAGTTTCACTTGGCTGCTCTGCCTTCGGATATTCTTTTGCAGGGCAGACTGGAAGTGTTGAAAAAACAGGCGGGAGGTTTGAGTGCAGAAAAAATCTACCGGCATTTCCAGATAGAGGAACCGTCTAAGAAAGCAGTCCGGGAATGGAGAGAATTGTGCCACTACGACGAACATCTTTATTGGGACAGGAAAGAAGAACTTGCGCTTTCCGGGGAAGAGTGGCGTAAAATCAGTGAGCGTATCAAGGCGGATATAGGGAGTTTTTCCAAGGATAAAAATCCATCCGGGAGCATGGAAGAGAATCTGAAAGAAGCTGTGCGCGTGCAGTATGATTATACGGATTTTTTGAAACGGTTTATGGTGATGGGAGAAACGATACAGACGAGTGAGGATGAATTTGATTATATCTATTATACTTACGGCTTGTCCCACTATGGGAATATGCCGCTTGTAGAGCCGCTAGAATATAAAGACGCCAATAAAATCCGGGATTTTGTGATTGCGATTGATACCTCGGCGTCCTGCCGGGGCGAAGTGGTGGAGGCTTTTTTGAATAAGACGTATCAGATCATGACGCAGAAGGAAAATTTTTTCCACAAAATCAATGTGCACATTATCCAGTGCGATAAGGAAGTGCAGAGCGACACCAAGATAACATGCAGGGCGGATTTTGATTGTTTCATGGCGGAAGGAAAATTAAAGGGGTTCGGCGCGACCGATTTCAGACCGGTTTTTCAATATGTGGAAAAACTAAGAAAAGAGGGCGAATTTGATAGTTTAAAGGGACTCATCTATTTTACGGACGGTTACGGAATCTATCCCGAACAGATGCCGGATTACGATACGGCGTTTGTGTTTTTAAAAGAAGACGGGGAGGCGCCCGCGGTGCCGCCCTGGGCAATCAAAATCATATTATCGTCAGAGCAAGTGTGTATAGAGGTTTAGAGCGGCTGGGAAAGCTGAGAAGTAGTATGGGTAGAAATTAGGATAGTTCCAGGAAATTGAGAAATAGCGCGGATAGAAATCTGGATGGTCTTGGAAAGCTGAGAAACAGTGTGGAATGCGGAAATGGTAAGGCAAGGCTGCGCACGGCTTGCAGACTGTGGAAAGGGTATGGTTGTCAGGATGAATATCAAACAGGCGAAAGAATATATCAAGGACTCCGTAGAGTTATATTTAAAGAAGGATGAAGAAGGGGAATATAGAATCCCGATTGTCAGGCAGCGTCCGATTTTTCTGCTGGGTGCGCCGGGCATCGGCAAAACCGCCGTTATGGAACAGATTGCGCAGGAGCTTGGTATCGCGCTGGTATCTTATTCGATGACGCACCATACGAGACAATCGGCGCTGGGACTCCCTTTTATCGCCCATAAGGAGTACGAGGGGCTCTCTTATGATGTATCGGAGTATACGATGAGTGAGATTATCGCCTCTATCTATGACGTTATGAGGGACAGCGGCATTCGGGAGGGCATTCTTTTTCTAGATGAGATTAATTGCGTATCTGAGACGCTGGCGCCGTCCATGTTACAATTTTTGCAATATAAGGTATTCGGCAGACATCAGGTGCCGGACGGCTGGGTGATTGTTACGGCTGGCAATCCGCCGGAATACAATAAATCTGTACGCGAATTTGATATTGTGACGCTGGATAGGCTGAAGATTCTGGAAGTGGAGGCGGACTATGCCGTATGGAAAGAGTATGCCAAAGACAGGAACCTGCATACGGCGATTACCAATTATCTGGATTTGAAGAAAGAGGACTTTTATCAGGTGGAAACGACCGTCCGGGGCAAGCAGTATATCACGGCGAGGGGCTGGGAAGATTTGTCCACCATGATGATGCTCTACGAAGAGGAAGGGATGAAGGTGGAAGAATCCCTTATCGAACAATATATCCGCAATCCCAGAGTGGTAAAAGAATTTTGCGCCTATTATGATATTTACCAGAAGTACAAAAAGGACTATCAGGTAGAAGAGATTTTAACGGGACATGCCCCGGAGGGCGTCTTGGAAAGGGCGGGGAAGGCGGATTTTGATGAAAGACTTTCCCTGATGGGGATGCTGATAGATTATGTGCAGCATGAGATTCGGGAAAATATGGAAAAACTTGATTATATCAGCAATCTGCTCATCCATATGAAGGCTTTGAAAAACAGTATGCAGCAGAAAGAGCAGACGGCGGAGGAGCTGCTTGCCCTGCTTGGCAAACAGATCGAGGGAAGGCAGAAAGGCATGGAGGCGTTACAGAAAGCCGGCGCCCTGTCCGATAGGGAAAAAAGAAAACAGAAAAACGTCGCAAAATTTCTGCAAAGCTGCGAAAAGGAGCTGCGAAGGGAAACGATGCCTGATGGGGCAGCAGTTTTGGGATTTTTAAAAACACGCTACGATGAAGAAGTGATTGCCTATAAAGAAGATACGAAACAAACGGAGGAAAAGCTGCACCATCTTTTTGCTTTCGTAGAGGAAGCTTTCGGGGAAGGCAATGAAATGCTGATTCTGCTGACAGAGTGTACTGTGAATCAGGACAGCGCCAAATTTATCAATCTCTATGGCAGCGAGGAGTATAAGCGCCATAGCGAAGAAATGATGCTGTCTGAGCGCGGCGACGCCTTGAAACAGAAAATAGCGGAATTAAATTTATAAAGCAGTGACAGGCAAGAGGAAGGACATGTCATGGGAAAGACAGAAGAAATGGGCACGGAATACGGAAGCCTGCAATATGAAATCATGGAAGACGGCGTCCGCTTGACCGGATACCGGGGTAAAGACATCAGCCTGGCGATACCGGAACAAATAGCCGAAAAACCTGTGCGCATTGTCGGGAAGAAAGTTTTCTTAGGAGCAAAAGGGCTGGGGACGTTAGTGCTGCCAGACTCCATTGAAGCCATCGGAGATTGGGCATTTGCTTCCTGCAGCAACTTAAAGGCAGTCACGCTGCCGCGCAAAAAACTGGAAGTGGGACAGGGCATCTTTAAGGACTGCGTTGGTTTACAGCAGATTCTTTTATCCGGGGAAAAAGAACCGGATATATCCTATCTGCTGGCAGCAGTCATGAACAAACTGGACGCTTTTTATCTATTTGACCCGACAGAGGCGGGGAGTATAGAGTGGCTGTCCCGTTGGGATGCAAGAATGCTGTCTTTGCTTGGGCAAGAAGATGAGGAAGGGTTTTCCAAAATGCTGCTATGTGGGGAAGAAGATTACGGAAGCAGGGAAAACAATCTGGATTATTATATTGGACAGAGAAAGCGCTTCAAAGTGAGACTAACAATGCTTAGGCTGATGCATGATATCGGACTTTCTGCTAACCTGCGGGATAGGCTGCTTGGTTATCTCAGGGCGCATACGAAGGGGGAAAACTCGGAAGAAACCTGGAAAGTCGTGTTAGAAGAGCACGGGGATGATAGAGTGTATTATCAGTTTCTATTAGATAGCGGTTGTATTACAGATAAAAATCTGGAAGCAGCGCTGGAAGATATGGGGAAGTCCCATACGGAAATGAAAGCTTTTCTGATGAATGCGAAGGGGATGCAGGGAGGAACAGAGGATGTTTTTGCGCGACTGGAGTTTGGATTATAAAAAATGGGATTGCTTTTTAAATAGGATTCCGGTATAATAAGAACAAGTTTAGTACCATACTAAATTTACATCATAAGTTCAAATAAAAATTTATTCAAACCGCCGTCTTGGACGGTTCACAGAGTGTGAAACAAAAAACCTGCGTTAGCAGGTTTTTTTGTCGGTATCCCTTGCAAAATTTCTCTGAAAACTGGCAATAAAATACTTGGAAATAATGGTAATTGTAGGAATAAACTGCTATAATGTAGTAAAGTGTCAAAAAATACAAGGGAGAAAGGTAATGAATATGAAACAGGATTATTATTTGGGGCTGGATTTAGGAACCGGTTCGCTCGGCTGGGCGGTTACGGATGAAACATATGAAATATTGAGAAAACACGGTAATGCATTATGGGGAGTCAGACTGTTTGAAAATGCAAATACGGCGGAGGATAGAAGGAGTTTTCGCACTGCAAGGAGAAGGCTTGATAGAAGAAACTGGCGGATAGAGTTACTACAAGAAATATTTGCCGCAGAAATCAATAAAGTAGACGAAGGCTTTTATTTACGGATGAAGGAAAGCAGATATGTTCCCGAAGATAAAAGAGACATGGAAAATAAATGCCCGCAGCTTCCTTATGCATTGTTTGTGGATGCTGATTATACGGATAAAGATTATCATAAACAATTTCCTACGATTTATCATCTGAGAAAATGGCTGATGACGACAGAAGAAACGCCGGATATCCGTTTAGTTTACCTGGCGCTGCACCATATCATGAAACATCGGGGACACTATCTGTTTACGGGAAATATTGAGAATATCAGGGAATTTAAAGGGACATTTACACAATTTATTGAGAGTATAAAAGCGGAAGAACTGGATTTTGATCTGGAAATTACAAAAGAGAGAATTTCAGGGACAGAAGAAATCTTAAAGGATAGCGGATTGACGAGAACGGCTAAAAAAACGAGATTAAATCATCTTTTTGAAGCGCGGACAACCTGTGAAAAAGCGATTTTAAATCTGATTTGCGGAGGGAAGGTCAGTTTGAAAGATATTTTCGGCAATAATGATTTGGATTATTGCGAGAGGCCTAAAATCGCATTTTCCGAAAGCGGATATGATGAGTATGTCAATGTTGTAGAAGCGGATCTAGGGGAACAATTTCTTATCATTGCACAGGCAAAGGCAATTTATGACTGGGCGATTCTGGCGGATATTTTAGGAACGTATCCTTCTATTTCAGAGGCGAAAGTAGCGCTCTATGAAAAGCATGGAAAAGATTTGGCGTATTTGAAAAAACTTGTAAAGGAAAGGCTGGGGAAAGAAGTTTATCAAAAGGTATTTGTAAAAACAGACGAGAAAACAGCTAATTACAGCGCCTATATCGGAATGACCAAGGTAAACGGAAAGAAGCAGGAAATTGCAGGGAAGCAATGCAACAAAGAGGACTTTTATGCGTTTTTGAAAAAAGAGGTTATCGGCAGGGTAGAGGATGAGGAAGCTGTCAGCTATATGAAAGAAGAGATAGAAAAAGGCTCTTTTTTGCCCAAGCAGGTTACAAAGGACAATGGGGTTATCCCGCACCAGATACATTTATACGAGTTGCGTCAGATTATCGATAATCTGAAAACCCGGATTCCACTGCTGGCAGAAAATGAAGAGAAATTATGCAGTCTCTTTACTTTCAGAATCCCTTATTATGTAGGTCCTTTAAATGGCATCGCAAAGGAGGGCAGCACTACGCACTGGGTACAGAAAAAGAAAGAGGAAAAAATTTTCCCTTGGAATTTTGACGAAATAGTGGACGAAGAACGCAGCGCTGAGCAATTTATCCGAAGAATGACGAATAAGTGCACCTATCTGATTCATGAAGATGTACTCCCCAAAAATTCAATGTTATATAGTAAATTCATGGTATTGAATGAACTAAATAACCTCAGGATAGATGGGGAGCCGGTTAGCGTTTCTTTAAAACAGCAGATTTATACGCAGCTTTTTCAACGGTACAGAAAAGTAACGCAAAAGAAATTGAAAGAGTATCTTCTGCGTGAGGGAGTTATTGGTAAAAATGCCGATATAACGGGGATTGACGGCGACTTTAAAAGCGCTTTAACAGCTTATCATGATTTGAAAGAAAAGTTAACGGACTGCAATCTTTCCCAGAATGAAAAAGAAGACATTATTTTAAACATTACTTTATTTGGGGAAGATAAAAAGCTATTAAATAAAAGACTGGAAAAATTATATCCGGACTTATCCGAGAAGCAAAGAAA
Source organism: Blautia sp. (assembly GCA_023664455.1). Lineage (GTDB taxonomy): Bacteria > Bacillota > Clostridia > Lachnospirales > Lachnospiraceae > UBA3282. The sequence goes on along the minus strand of JAMPFM010000009.1, from coordinate 5,766 downwards.
AGGGCTATGCAGTCTCTCTTATACAGGATGGGGACGGCTGTCGAAAGCATTTCTGGAGGAAATAACAGCGCCATTGCCAGAAACCGGGGAAGTGTGTAATATTATACAGGCTTTATGGGAAACGAATGATAATCTTATGCAAGTATTAAGCGACAAATATTTGTTTGCAAAGGAAATTGAAAAAGAGAATGGAGTGGAGGATATACAGGAATTTTCCTATGATTTGGTGGAACAGTTACGGGTATCTCCGGCGGTCAAAAGACAGATATGGCAGACGCTTCAGATTATAAGGGAACTTGGTAAAGTGATGGGAAAACCGGCAAAACGCATATTTGTGGAAATGGCAAGGGAAAAGACCGAGAGCCAGAGGACGAAGTCGCGTAAAAATATGCTGCTGGATTTATATAAATCATGCAAAGAAGAAGAAAGAAACTGGATAGACGAGCTGGGGAAGATAGAGGAACATCAATTAAGAAGCGATAAACTTTATTTGTATTATACACAAAAAGGACGCTGTATGTACTCCGGCGAGGTGATTCGATTAGAAGATTTATGGGATAATCATAAATATGATATCGACCATATTTATCCGCAGTCAAAGGTGATGGACGACAGCCTTGATAACAGGGTATTGGTAAAGAAGACCTACAATGCTGAAAAAACAGACGCTTATCCAATTAGTGAGGAGATACGAACGGACATGCAGCCGTTTTGGAAATCTTTGTTGGAAGGAAAATTTATTTCTAAAGAAAAGTATGAGCGCCTGATAAGAAGTACGGAATTTGAGCCGTCAGAGCTTGCCGGATTTATTGCAAGGCAGTTGGTAGAGACCCGGCAGAGTACGAAAGCCGTAGCGTCGATTTTAAAACAACTATTGCCTGAAACAGAAATCGTTTATGTAAAAGCCAGAATTGTGTCTCAGTTCAGGCAGGATTTTGATTTGATAAAAGTGCGTGAAATGAACGATTTGCATCATGCAAAAGACGCATATTTAAATATCGTGGCAGGAAATGCCTATTTTACCAAATTTACCAATAATCCGCTAAAGTATGTCAAAGAATATCCCGGCAGGAGTTATAATCTGAAAAGAATGTTTACATCGGATAAGGATATTGAGCGGAATGGAAGCATTGCATGGAAGAGCGGAAAAAACGGGACAATTTGTACAGTAAGAAAAGTAATGAATAAAAATAATATTTTAGTAACAAGAAGAAGTTATGAAATGAGAGGAGGACTTTTTGACCAGCAATTAATGAAAAAGGGAAAGGGACAGGTGCCGGTTAAGGGCAGTGATGAGCGATTATGCAATATCGAAAAGTATGGCGGCTATAATAAAGCGGCGGGCACCTATTTCATGCTGGTAGAATCAGAGGATAAAAAAGGAAATAAGATAAGGACTGTTGAATACGTTCCCTTATACTTAAAAGAGAAGATAGAGCGGGATGAGATGTGGACGGAGCAACAGTATCTGACTAATGAGAGAAACCTGAAAAATCCCAAGGTAATACTAAAGAAAATAAAGATGGATACGTTATTTAAGGTGGACGGATTCTGTAGGTGGCTGTCTGGAAGAACAGGAAATCAGTTATTGTTTAAAGGCGCGATGCAATTGATTTTGTCCCATCGGGAGGAGCAGATTCTAAAAAAGGTAACGAAATTTGTGCAGCGGCGTAAGGAAAATAAAAACTTGCAAATCGTGGAACAGGATAAGATTTTAGCGGAAGATTTGCTGAGACTTTACGATACATTCCTCGATAAAATATGTAATACCGTATATCATTCGCGGCTGAGTGCACAGGAAACTACGTTGACTGAAAAAAGGGATGTTTTTATGCAGTTAAGCAAAGAAGACCAATGCATGGTCTTATATGAGATTCTACATATGTTCCAATGCCAGAGTGGGGCTGCAAATTTGAAACTGATTGGCGGTCCTGGAAATGCCGGAATTTTAGTACTAAATAATAATATTACAAATTGCAAACAGATTTCTATCATCAATCAATCTCCGACAGGTATTTACCAACAGGAAATTGATTTAAAGACGATATGAGCTGGCGGATTATCGTTATCTCAAAACGGGCAAAGTTGGACTATCAACTAGGATGTATGGTAGTAAGAGGCGATGAGATAACCAAAATTCACCTAGGGGAAATTTCCACTGTTCTAATAGAGTCAACGGCGGTTTCCATTACGACAGGTCTGCTTTCCGAATTGGCAAAAAAGAAAATAAAAGTAATTTTTTGTGATGAGAAACGAAATCCGGTTTCCGAGCTTGTAAACTACTATGGAAGCCACGACACAAGCAATAAGGTCCGAATGCAGATCCAGTGGGGACAGAACATAAAAGAAGCTATCTGGACAGAAATTGTAACAGAAAAAATCAGGAAGCAAAAAGAGTTGTTAGAATACTTGGGGAAGGAGGAGTCAGGGCTATTAGCCGGTTATCTGAAAGAAATTCGCTGGAATGATGAATCAAATAGGGAAGGCCATGCTGCAAAAGTATATTTTAACGCCTTGTTTGGATTAGATTTCACGCGTACAGCGGATAATCATATCAATGCCGCCTTAAACTACGGATACTCCATCATATTGTCTGCATTTACGAGGGAAGTAGTGGCAAATGGTTATATTACGCAGCTTGGGCTATTTCATGATAATATATTCAATCAGTTTAATCTGGCGTCAGATTTGATGGAACCATTTCGCATTCTGATTGACAAAGAAGTCGTAAACATGGGCTTAGGACAGTTTGAACATGAGGAAAAGATGCAGATAGTTAATATTATGAACCATGAAATAAAGATTGACGGCAAAATTCAATATGTAAATAATGCGATTAAGATATACTGTAAAAGCGTATTTGACGCATTGAATGAAAATGATAGTTCCCTGATTCGATTTTATAAAATTGAGTTATAGATTTATGAGAGTTTTAGTATTTTTTGACCTTCCGGTGGTAACGGGGGAACAACGAAGAAATTATGTAAAATTTAGAAAATTTTTGCTAAAGAGCGGATTTCTAATGTTGCAGGAATCTGTTTATTGTAAGTTGGCATTAAACGGAACGGCAGTCAGAGGAATTGTGGATAATGTTCATAAAAACAGTCCGCCGGAAGGATTGGTACAGTTATTAACAGTTACGGAAAAGCAGTATGCAAAAATGGATTTGATTATTGGAGAAACGAAGAACGAGGTACTAGATAGCGATGAAAGGCTGGTCGTTTTATGAAATTAGTCCATAAGGATTTGAAAAAACAGATTGTATTTGGAAATTTCCAGAGTTATGAATGGGTGATAGAATCCCCCGAATTTTTTGCAGAGTATGTACAGGAATTATATGTACAGTCCGAAGGCGGGGATGGCAATTTCATTTTATCTGAAGAAGACAAAGAGATAGACATTGGAAAATATGTTGAAGTAATTATCAATCCTTTTTCCGTGAATATCAATGATAAAAAAGTCTTGAATAAGCTGTATGCAGAATTAACGGAATTAGCATACGCAGAAGATATGTACTTGTTGACACAGGATATCAAAGGAAAGATTCAGACTTATTTCTTGCAATTGGAACATCTAAGCCCCTATATTCTGACAATAGATTCAGAAATAGATATCACGGCTATCCTGAAAGGCATAGGTGTCAAAATAGATAATTATGCGGATAATTTTTTTGAAAATTTAGAAATTTATATTCAAATACTATCAGTCTTATTACAAAAGAAACTAATAGTGTTAGTGAATGCCGGCAGTTATATCGGAAAGGAGCAGGTAGAGCAATTAATGAAATTAGCAATACATACTGAAATAGAATTATTATTGATAGAAAATCAAGAAAGAAACTTTTCAAAAAGAATCACAAAGTATATAATTGATAAAGATGGTTGTGAAATTTAATCCATGTGTTTGAGTACTAACTTTATGCGTATGATGGCATTTCATTTTTGAATTTGAGGTTTGAGAATGATGTAAAAGTGTATGGTACTCAAACAATTGACGAGACAAAGCGAAAACGCTGTTGTTTGAGAATGATGTAAAAGTGTATGGTACTCAAACTGTTCCGTATTGGGTACGGTCAGGTATTCGTTTGAGAATGATGTAAAAGTGTATGGTACTCAAACGGACATTATCAGGCGCATCCAGAAAGCCGGGTTTGAGAATGATGTAAAAGTGTATGGTACTCAAACGTTCAAGAATGCGAAAACGGTCAAGGTTTAGTTTGAGAATGATGTAAAAGTGTATGGTACTCAAACTCTCCTTTCTTTCCCTTCATGTCTCCTAGGTTTGAGAATGATGTAAAAGTGTATGGTACTCAAACCATGAAACAATCTATTAAAGCTGTAAATAGTTTGAGAATGATGTAAAAGTGTATGGTACTCAAACTTGTGATTGCGGTTATCGTTGTCATGTTTGGTTTGAGAATGATGTAAAAGTGTATGGTACTCAAACGCAGATTAATTTGTATAGTAACCGTATGCGGTTTGAGAATGATGTAAAAGTGTATGGTACTCAAACTGTAGGATTATCTGGAACGGAGGGAGTTTAGTTTGAGAATGATGTAAAAGTGTATGGTACTCAAACAAAAGATATTTTTATGTAGATTACGCCGGCGTTTGAGAATGATGTAAAAGTGTATGGTACTCAAACAAAAATTACACAAGTCTAGTCTAAGCGACAGTTTGAGAATGATGTAAAAGTGTATGGTACTCAAACTGCGATTCAGCCGTGTTTTCGTCGAGGTAGTTTGAGAATGATGTAAAAGTGTATGGTACTCAAACCGGTGTTGTCGTTAGATGTGAAAAAACGGTGTTTGAGAATGATGTAAAAGTGTATGGTACTCAAACGATAACATTTATGCGCGCTAGCACTTTTCAGTTTGAGAATGATGTAAAAGTGTATGGTACTCAAACAACTTCACAGCCAACGCCATTGATAATATTGTTTGAGAATGATGTAAAAGTGTATGGTACTCAAACAGGTAGAGCGGTTCCAGAAGAGCGTAAACAGTTTGAGAATGATGTAAAAGTGTATGGTACTCAAACAAACTCTCTTATCCTCTTAGCCCAATCGTAGTTTGAGAATGATGTAAAAGTGTATGGTACTCAAACAGCCAAAACATGCAGTACCCTTGTGAAGAGTTTGAGAATGATGTAAAAGTGTATGGTACTCAAACAAATCATGGAACTTTTGTAGGGGATGGATAGTTTGAGAATGATGTAAAAGTGTATGGTACTCAAACTCAGCAGGATGCCGTCCACAGCCGGGACAAGTTTGAGAATGATGTAAAAGTGTATGGTACTCAAACATAAGGGAAGGAGATTACAACTTTATTCTAGTTTGAGAATGATGTAAAAGTGTATGGTACTCAAACTGAAAACTTCACTCAATCCACTATCTTAGAGTTTGAGAATGATGTAAAAGTGTATGGTACTCAAACCGGATACAATGGAAATAAAGTTTCCGGGGAGTTTGAGAATGATGTAAAAGTGTATGGTACTCAAACCATTAACGTTGACGATGAGATTATGAATAAGTTTGAGAATGATGTAAAAGTGTATGGTACTCAAACAAACGATATTTTTATGTAGATTGTGACGGCGTTTGAGAATGATGTAAAAGTGTATGGTACTCAAACCGGGCTCCTCCTGCGAACGTGGCTCTAATGTTTGAGAATGATGTAAAAGTGTATGGTACTCAAACATAATTAATAACATGGAGTGCGCCAGTTCGGCGCTTGAAATATAAGCAGGTGAAATTCCTGCTCTGGTA
>JAMPFM010000099.1 GCA_023664455.1 Blautia sp. | reverse complement strand
AATTTATTTTTCACACTTGTACCGCTGCGTTTGAACCGTAGCGAGAGCGTGCCTGTGTTGGATTGTATATTCTGCACAACGGACGGCTGTAAAATCTAGTTTCGTAATTACCTATACTACTTTCTTACCTTTACGGATGAAAAACTACTTTCAAAAAATCTGCTTTCTCTTTTTCCTGTGCAAGAAGTTTTTCCAATTTTTCCATATTCCGGTTCGGTATCCATGCTTTCCCGGAATTATAATAAAAATTGACAATCTTCCAGAATTTTTCCGGATAGGAAAACCGGAAATACAACTGCTTATAATCTGTCTCAGACAGCGCTCTTTCTGCATGATAAGCATTCAAAAGGGTATCGCCTAAGGTCTGGGACCAGTTATTTTTCTCTAAAAGTTTGCGCATGAAAAGATATAAATCCCGTACAGGATTATCCCGCATACATTTCTCAAAATTAATAAGCGCCGTCCCTTTTGCCGTCTGCATAATATTATGATACTGATAATCTCCATGACATACAATAGGAAATTCTTTCAAATTTTCCGTTTTTGGCTGGGACGAATCATTCTGCATTTCCTCACTCACCTGCAAAGCCATATAAAAAAACTCGTCATAATGCTTTGTTAAAAAAATCTCAAACGCGCTTTTCTGGCTTTTCCCGCGTAAAAAACGGCGCACTTTCTTTAATTCCTTATTATGCTTCTCATATTCTTTCTCAATATGAAATACCGGCTGTAAGGCAAAATCTTCCCATTCCGATAAATCAGAGCAGTTATGCAGTCTGGCAAGAACCTGTACTGCCTCTTTACACTCTTCTATATCTCTATGATTGCATTCTCTTCCTTCAAAATAACTCTTCACGACATGAGGAACCCTATCCTGGTCATAGACGATCAGCTCCCCTTCTTTCGTCCTCAGAATAGATTCCGCGAGTGGAAAGCCTGCCTCCCTGATATGGTTTAACAACGCATCCTGAAAAGAAATCTTACTCACGGGTCCGCTGTATTCTTTTAAAATGAGCAGACCTCTATCCGATTCACAAAGAATCGCCCCTCTTCCTTTCCATGTGCGACTGACTTCTATCTCATAATTATCAAACAAACTGACAGCTCTCTCATTCACGAAAATACCTCCCATAACCCCATCTATCCTATCTTATGACGAGGTATGGAAAAGTATGATTTTTTTGTCGGTTAATCTTATATCTTCAAAATGGAAAGCAGATACTCTTTCTGATTATATTCAGGATGCTCCAGAACAATATCCAGTAATTTATGAAGACACTCCCCGACTTCTTTTCCCGGCTCCATGCCTGCCGCAATCAAATCCCTGCCAGAAACCGCTAAGTCCTTTAAAGAAAGGCACTCTTCTTTTTCTATAATCTGTTCATAAATTTCCTTAACCCTGTAGAGCTTTTGCAGTTTTTCTTCTCTTTCATAAAGACTCTGTGCCATTATATCGGCATATTTTACCAAAAACAATAGTGGAAAGATATCATTTCCTATTTTACTCGCCGCGCGCCGCACGGCTTTTGCATCGGGCTCTATCTTATAATCATGATAACGGACAATTCTTCTGACCTTATCGATTGTATCATTACTAAATTTCAATCTCCGTAAAATTTTTACGGTCATTTCTTCCCCCACGGCAGCATGTCCATGATTGTGCGTAACGCCTTTTTCATCAATCGTGAGCGTCTGCGGCTTTCCGATATCGTGAAAAAGCATTCCTAAGCGCAGCGTTTTATCCGGCGCCACATAAGATAAGGTATGTAAAATATGTTCCCCTATCGAATAACAATGGTGCGGATTGTTCTGCCCCGTTTCCATGCAAATATCAAATTCCGGGATAAAATACGCCGTAATGCCTGTTTCATACGCTGTCCGCAGATAGTCGGGATTATCGGAAACCAGCAGCTTCACCAGCTCCGTCTGAATCCGCTCTGCACTGATTTTCTGTAGATTCGGCGCAAGCTCCTTTATCGCAGCTTTCGTCTTATCTTCTATTATGTAGCCTAGCTGGGCGGAAAAACGTATGGCTCTCATCATACGAAGCGCATCTTCTGAAAAACGCTCCCTTGGATCGCCGACGCAGCGGATAACCCCTCTCTCTATATCCTGCATCCCTTCAAAAAGGTCTATCAATCCGTCCTTTTCATTATAAGCAATCGCATTGATGGTAAAGTCCCGGCGCTTCAAATCCTCGGATAATTCCGAGGTATAAGTCACATCTTTCGGATGCCTTCCGTCTTCATAAATTCCATCAATGCGATATGTTGTAACCTCAAAACCTTCTTTCTCAAGCATGACGGTAACTGTTCCATGCTGGATACCGGTATCGAGCGTTCGGCTAAAAAGTTTTTTCACTTCCTGCGGATTCGCGGAAGTCGTGATATCCCAGTCGTCCGGCTCTTTCCCCAGAATGGAATCCCTGATGCAGCCGCCTACCGCATATGCCTCATACCCTGCTGCCTGAAGGGTCTCTATAATTTTTTGCACTTTTCCGGGTAATTGAATCCGCACAGGCATATTTACGCTCCTCGAAATACTTTTCAAGCTCCTTGAAGTTTTCTTATGATAACCCTATCCCATACTCGGACCATGAAACACTCCTGTCGGGTCTCCCAAATCCGGTCCGTCATCCTCATCCTGTCCTATTGATGCTGTCAGTTTATCCAGTTCCCTTTCAGATAATGAGCTTCTATGTCTTTCTATATATTCTTTTTTCTCATCATCCGACATATTAGAAAATCTATCCATAGACAATAAGTCTGCAGAAAACGCAAGCCCAAGTCCTCCAGGTATTTGATTAAAATCCATATCTTTTATTCCTTTCTGCATTCGTTTTTCATCCAAAATCAGCAAAATTTTTATCCTGCCATGATAGGGTGTGCAGAAAAGAATCAATTTATTCTTTTCCATTTTACAATAAAAATAGGAAAAAGAAAATATTTTTCATGGAAAGATTGACAAAACTCTATCAGATATTGTATTATCTTAATTGTTCCTGTTATTTCAGTTATTTCTTAATTTAAATTATTTTATCGAAGCGTGGCTCAGTTTGGTAGAGCGCTGCGTTCGGGACGCAGAGGTCGCAGGTTCAAATCCTGTCGCTTCGATTATCGCAGAGAGAATGAAAAAGTCTTGGAAACAAACGTTTTCAAGACTTTTTCCATAGAATCCGTTGGAAAGAAAGGAATGATTTCTGCCACTGTATTTTTTCTGATTTTATCCGATATTCACATAATCTCTTCTTATCTGCGAATACTTCTTTCCTGATTCTATTCCCCTTTTACATTGCATATTGTACAACAGGAAACGTTACCAAAGTGTGACTTTCTTGGCAATTTTTGTAAATTTTTTAGTAAAATTTGTATTTTTTTTAAATTTCTTTCAAAAATAACCCTCGATGCACACCGACTTTCCCATTTTGAATCGAAATTCACATTTTGAAAGCAGCCTTACGTCAGCCCAGCGCCTTTTCGATGACTCTTTCCAGTTCGCCCTGCGGCACGGCTCCTACAACCGTCTCTTTCACTTCACCATTCACAAAAACCATCATGGTCGGGATGGACATGACCCGATAACGTCCGGCAAGCTCGCTCTCTTCGTCGATATTGCATTTTCCCACTTTTAATCTTCCTTCATACTTCTGCGCAAGTGTCTCTACCACCGGAGCCATCATCTTGCAGGGTCCGCACCAATCCGCATAAAAATCCACAAATACCGGGATATCGGATTGAATAACCTCTTTTTCAAAATCTGCTGTTTTAAATTTGTATTCCACTGTTTCGTCCTCCTCGTATTATTTTAATATTTTTAGGCGTTTGCGAAACGCCAGAACCCGCTTAAATACGGGATTCTTTTTGCTACA
>JAMPFM010000098.1 GCA_023664455.1 Blautia sp. | reverse complement strand
ATCCTGTTTTACAGCGGAATCCGCGAAGGGGAACTGCTTGCCTTAACCCCGGCCGATATCCTGCCGGACAAACGCATTTCAATCAATAAAAATTATGCGAAGGTCAACGGGCAGGAGCTTTTCCTGATCCCGAAAACATCCAAAAGCAAGCGGGATGTAGCGGTTCCCGATTTCCTGTATAATGACATACAGGAATATGTGTCAAAGCTATACGGCATCAAGCCGAATGACAGGATATTCTATTTCACGAAATATGCCCTTGGGAAAGAGATAAAAAGAGGCGCCCAGAAGGCCGGACTTCCGGAAATAAGGGTCCACGACCTCCGCCACAGCCATGCAAGCATGCTGGTCGATATGGGATTCGACATACTGGAGATTTCCAAACGCCTGGGGCATGAATCCGTAAAGACCACGCTTGACACCTATTCCCACTTATACCCTGATAAAGATACGCGGTTAGCCGGGGAACTGGATAAGCTGCGGCGCCCGCTCCCGCCGACAGGCGCAGAAGAAACCACTTGAACATCTTAACGGACTGTGATATATTGAACATAAAGAGAGGCGCCTGCTACGAACAGACGCCCCAGGACTGCCGATAGACGGCTGGCCCGAATAGTGAAACAGCAATAGCCGCTCAGTTTTCCAGACCGGGGCGGCTATCTCTGTGTCTTGTCATTATCTTTACTTCCGATGGCGTATCCAAGACCGAAACAGGTCAGGCATAAGCCAATCACTGAAATCAATCCCTCAATCGTCAACATCCGCTCAGCCCTCCTTTCCCAGATTCCCTTTCGGGTTTCTATGTAATCGGAGGGTCACAGTCCCTCCGGAGAGGGCCAGCCGCCTACCATCCTGGCAGTACCCAAAGAGATTCTACCATGATTCGACAGGAATTTCAACCAGGACCGTTTTTCATGGAATAGATGGAAAATATTGAAATTTGAATCTCGTTTCAATCTCACGGAGCAAAAATAAAGACCGAAAAACCGCATAAAATCAAGGTTTTTCGGTCAAAAGTCAACTACTCGAACTCAATCGTCCCCGGCGGCTTCGATGTGCAATCATAAAGTACCCTGTTAACCCCCTTAACCTCATTCACAATCCTATTCGCCACTTTTCCCAGTACTTCCCACGGGATTTCTGCGCAGTCCGCAGTCATGAAATCGCTCGTGCACACTGCTCGCAATGCTACGGCATAATCATAGGTTCTTTCATCCCCCATAACGCCGACGGAGCGCATGTTCGTAAGCGCCGCAAAATACTGTCCAAGGTCTTTGTCGATTCCTGCTTTGGCAATCTCTTCCCGATAAATGTAATCCGCCTCCTGTACGATATGAACTTTTTCTTCCGTAACTTCGCCGATGATACGGATTCCAAGTCCCGGTCCTGGAAATGGCTGCCGATACACTAGGTATTCCGGGATGCCTAACTCCAGGCCTGCTTTCCGCACTTCGTCTTTAAACAACATTCTAAGCGGCTCGATAATTTCTTTGAAATCTACGCAGTCCGGCAGACCGCCTACATTGTGATGGGACTTGATTGTTGCGCTTTTTCCGAGTCCGCTTTCTATCACATCTGGATAAATTGTGCCCTGTACCAGAAAATCTACCGCGCCGATTTTTTTTGCCTCTTCTTCAAACACGCGGATAAACTCTTCGCCTATGATTTTCCGCTTCTGCTCCGGCTCCGTGATGCCCGCAAGTTTTTGATAAAATCTTTCCTGGGCATTGATACGGATAAAATTCAAATCGTAAGGACCGTCTAATCCAAATACCGCCTCTACTTCGTCTCCTTCGTTTTTGCGGAGCAGACCATGATCAACGAAAACGCAAGTCAACTGTTTACCGACCGCCCTTGCAAGCAATACTGCCGCTACGGAAGAATCCACACCGCCTGAAAGGGCGCAAAGCACTTTTCCGCCGCCTACTTTATCCCGAATCGTCCCAATCGCCGTCTCTACAAAGGAAGCCATCTTCCAATCACCGCTGCAGCCGCAAATATTCATGACAAAATTACGCAGCATCGTCATGCCTTCCACGGTATGCATTACCTCTGGATGAAACTGGACTGCATAAAGTTTTTGATCCGGGCATTCCATAGCGGCAACCGGGCAGACCGGCGTCCGCGCCGTAATCTGGAAACCGTCGGGCGCGTTTTCTATATAATCTGTATGGCTCATCCAGCAAACTGTTTTCGGCGACACGCCTTGAAACATCGCTGAATCTGCAACAATATCGACTTCTGTTTTTCCATATTCGCTCACGGGTGCGGTCGTGACTTTACCGCCCAGCAAGTGCGCCATCAACTGCGAGCCATAGCAAATGCCCAGAATCGGAATCCCCATATCGAATATCTCTTTTTTGCACACTGCGGCGTCCGCCCCATATACGCTATTGGGTCCTCCTGTAAAAATAATGCCCTTCGGCTGCATCTGTGTTATCTTTTCAAGACTGATATTATATGGATGGACTTCACAATACACATTGCACTCACGGACTCTTCTTGCAATCAACTGGTTGTATTGACCGCCGAAATCCAATACCACAACCATTTCTCTTTCCATGTTTCCTCCTCTGTTTTCCCGGATGATAGTTATATTTTCTAAATTATATTATAAGGATAACATCATCCCTTGTCAAAATATATCGTCTTTTATATTCCGTAAAACAATTTTCAAAAAATTCAATCAGAAAAACCATAGTATCCATAAACGCATTAAGATACTATGGTCTTTTCATTCTAACAGAATCTTCCCTTACTTATGCTTATGCAGATATTTTTCTCTCGTTGCCAGCCCGCCCCGGATATGACGCTCCGACTTATTTACATCAAGGACTTTTCTTGCCTCCGACGCCAGTGTCGGATTAATCTGGGACAGGCGGTCGGTTACGTCTTTATGTACCGTACTCTTACTAATCCCAAACTGCTTCGCCGTCTGTCTCACGGTGGCATTGTTCTCAATAATATAATTAGCAATGTTCATTGCCCTCTCTTCAATATACTCTTTCAAAAAAATCCCCTCAGAAATACTTTTTTACATTGTATGAAGTATTCTGGGGGGTTATGACAGTCATTCTCTATTCTGTTTTCCTATTTTCTCTTGTCAGCGATCATTCTCTGTACTTCTTCATATCTTCCAGTATCATTACTTTGCTGTAAAAGCCTGCATAATTCATCCATCCATTCTTCACAGAAATAATGGATACTGTACTTCTCGTCATAGTCATCAAAAGAATGAATCTGTTCTTTTTCCATTCTTTCCATGCACCTTTAAAATGCTAATTCCATCCTTTTACTAATAGCATAGTCTGCTGCTCCTCTCATCCTGAAAAATTCAAGGCAGGTTTTCTTCAGTCCGTGGTAAAATCCAGCCCATTTTTCTCTGCCCATTCATCAAATATCTGTATATAAACATCACCACACGCATTGTCAAAATCCTCATACAAATTTAACTCATGACTAGCCCCATATCCGCATGGTCTGCTTACAAGGCAGAGAAGATTATTTGTAATTTTTCTTTAAGCTCCGGAATTTCTTTCGTGATCGTTTCCCATATGATGTCATTGTCAATAATATCATAATCATGTGCATAAATATTACGCATCCCTTTGATTTGACGCCACGGAATATCTGGATATTTTTCTACAAAACTCTCATCTAATCCTGCAACAAGTTCTCCTATCTGGATAATACACATCCCGCACGCAAACTGAAATTCCTTATCATCTTCAAATTCCGCTCTGTTGGAATGATGCTTTTTCAAAATCTGCTCTATCTCATCGCAATACTGCATCATCTTTTGTAATATGATCCGTTCTGACTTCTTACCTCTCATAGAGTTTTACCTCATCTTTGCCAATCGCTTCCAAAAACTGT
>JAMPFM010000097.1 GCA_023664455.1 Blautia sp. | reverse complement strand
CCTGCTTTTGGAGTTGTATATTCTGTACAACTACACATTTTTAAACTTTCGTTTCGCAATTACCTATCTAACAGCAAGATGAGAGAGTCATAAGGAAACAGTATCATGCAAGAAAATTTATCATGCGAGGAGGTTTTATCATGTTAGTAAACACGAAGGCAAAAGTTGGTGTATTTTCGATTGCGTTAGGCGCGTACCTGCCCCAGTTTCCATCACTTGTACCGGAATTTGAGGCGCAGTATGAAGCTTTTAAAAAGACGCTTCCCGACACGGTGGAAATTGTGGACGGCGGGATGGTGACGACTAAAGAGCAGTCCCAGGAGGCGGGGAATCTTTTCCGGGCGGCGGATGTAGATATTGTATTTTTACAACTTCTTACCTATGCGACGTCCTACAACATGCTGCCCGCCGTAAAAGATTTGGATGTTCCGGTCATCCTGGTCAACGTGCAGAAATTGAAAGCCTTAGACTACGATAACACGGATATCGCATCATGGCTGGGCGAGGGCTATGCGTGCGGCGCGGTAGGCGAAATGGTGGCGGATTTGGAACGGTATGGGAAAAGACATGCGGTCATCACAGGCGTAGTTGAGGGCGGCGACCCGCTTGTCCAGGCAGAAGTGGAAGATTGGTGCCGGGCAGCACAGGTGCGCAGAAGATTCCGCGATACCAACATCGCCCAGATTGGCAGACCCTATCCGGGCATGATGGATTTGTACATCGACGAGTCCAATCTTTACAGACGGATGCATCTATATACGAAACAGTTTGATTGGGAAAAAATGTGGGCGATTGCCGATGATATTGAGGATGAGACCGCAATCCGGGCGAAAGCGCAGGATATTCTTGATACATTCGACATCGAAGGCGGCGGAAGCATTGAAGAAGTATGGGAAATGGCGAAATACGTCGTGGCATTTGAGCAATGGGTCAAAGAAGAACAGCTCGGTCTGATAGCGTCCCATTATGACGGCTATGCGCAGGGCAAGGCGGGCGTCCTTGACAGTATGCTGATTCCGGCTTTTTCCATGCTAATCAAACAGGGAACGGCGTGTGCAGTGGAGGGCGACATGAAGGTCGCTATGGCGATGAGCATCTTAAAAACGATAGCCGGAACCGGACAACTGGCGGAAATGTACTCCATCGATTTTAACGATGATATCGCAATTATCGGACACAGCGGCTCCGGCGATGCAGATATATCCGAGAAGAAACCGACGATGAAGATTGTCAAGGTATTCCACGGAAAGACCGGCGGCGGATATCTGACCCAGTTCTACCCCTATACGGGGCCGGTGACCTATCTTGCCATCACTCAGGACGGCGACGGGAATTTCAAATTTATCGTGGCAGAAGGCGTCAATGAGGAAGGAAAAATCCTTTCCTTCGGGGATACGAACATGCGCACACGCTTTAGTTGCGGTGCGAGAGAATTTGTGACCCGCTGGAGCGAATGCGGACCCACCCACCATTTTGCGGCGGCGACGGGGCGGCATATCGATACAGTGTTAAAAGTAGCGAAGATTTTCAACGTACCGGTAGAGATCGTGGCCCGGTAAATATTATATAAGGGAGGTATCAATCATGAAAGTTTTAGACGCAGAATTTGTAAAAGGTTTCATCAGAATGGCGACGGACGGCTGGGAGCTTGGCTGGCATGAGAGAAACGGCGGGAATCTAAGCTACCGCATGAAAGCGGAAGAAGTGGAAGAGGTAAAAGAAGAATTGTCCCCGAAAGCATGGCAGGCGATTGGAACTATCGTTCCAGAGCTGGCAGGAGAATATTTCCTTGTTTCAGGCTCTGGTAAATACATGCGGAACGTTTCCATCAAACCGGAGGATTCCATCTGCATTATAGAACTGGACGAAAAGGGCGAAAACTACCGGATTTGCTGGGGACTTGTAAACGGTGGGAAGCCTACCAGCGAGCTGCCGTCCCACCTGATGAATCATGAAGTGAAGAAAAAAGTAACGGACGGACGCTATCGTGTGATTTACCATGCACATACGACCAATACCATCGCGCTGACATTCGTACTTCCATTGGAAAGCGAAGTATTTACGAGGGAACTCTGGGAAATGGCAACCGAATGTCCGGTAGTCTTCCCGGACGGTATTGGCATTGTTCCGTGGATGGTTCCGGGCGGGCGGGATATTGCCGTTGCGACCAGCGAACTAATGAAGGAATATGATGTGGCAATCTGGGCGCATCATGGCATGTTCTGTGCAGGTGAGGACTTTGATTTGACCTTTGGACTGATGCATACGGTGGAAAAATCGGCGGAAATCCTTGTGAAAGTGCTGTCCATGACGCCGCAGAAACGCCAGACCATCTTACCGGATGATTTCAGGAATCTGGCTGTGGACTTCAAGGTGACGCTGCCAGAGAAGTTTTTGTATGAGAAGCATTGATTCGTAGGGGAAAGAACTGATTCCTATGGAAAAGCATTGATTCCTATGGAAAAGCGTTGATTCGTATTAGAAAAGCATTGACTTGTATAGAAAAGTATCATTTTCGGCTAGAAACGGCGGTGAATCTGTATGTAACGGGTTTGCCGCTGTTTGACTGTAGTGGTCAAAAATGGGGAAAAGAAAATTTATTGATTGTAAAAAGGGGATTTTCGGTTATATATGCTTGTCGGCGGTATGCCGCAGGCAGTGGATGACTATCTGGAAACAAATAATCTGAGTATGGTCGAACGGGTAAAAAGAAACATTTTGGAATTGTATGAGGAGGATTTTAGGAAAATAGATTCTTCCGGCCGGGCGGGTATGCTATTTGACGCCATTCCTGCAGAGTTAAACAAGAATGCATCCCGTTATCAGGTATCCAGTGTAATTGCAGGGGAAAAAGAAGAACGCGTGAGGGAAATCCTTGCGGATATGCAGGATTCCATGACGGTATATATTTCATACCATGCAAATGACCCTGGCGCAGGAATGGCTTTTCATAAAGACCCTTGCAGATATAAATTGTTTTTGTGCGATACAGGACTGTTTGTAACACTGGCATTCAAAGTCAGGGATTTTACGGAAAACGAATTATATGAAAAACTTTTAAACGATAAACTAAGCGCAAATCTGGATTATTTATATGAAAATATGGTCGCCCAGATGTTGAAAACAGCAGGAAATGAGTTATATTATTATACTTTTCCCAAGGAAACGTCCAACCATAATTATGAGATAGACTTTCTGCTGGCAAGGAAAAATAAAATCTGTCCGTTGGAAGTGAAAGCATCTGGCTATAAAACGCACGCTTCGCTGGATGCCTTCTGTAAGAAATTTTCTTCACGAATCTTAAACAGGTATTTAATTTATACAAAGGATATCAGAAAGGATAAAGATATTTTTTGTCTGCCGGTTTATATGACTTTATTTTTATGAAGGGAAGTAATGCGGCTGACTTGCCTTATATTTTATAGTGGCAAATGAAATTGGAAAGTGGTACAATTTCTTTAATAGTTATTGTTTATTTGGTTGAAGCATTTTGGCTTGTAGGGCAAGGGTTGGTTGTACCAATTGCTATTTCAGCGCTTGTAACATTATTAATGGTGAATATAGTTCAGGCATTGATTAAGGCGAAGGGGGATGACGCAATGGAAAATAAATTGATAAACTTTGTAAATATGGGTTTGAATATTTTATATACTATGAGCGTTAACTTGGCAGGAGGTGCACTGCTAGCCAAAGTGCTTCAATCAAAGAAACTATTATAGGTATTTTGTTGTGAACTGGTGTATTATACTATAATATGGATATATGAATTAGAATATGGAATTGTGGTACTTATTTTCTGTAATAAACGCAAGAAATATTTGTAGGGGGAATTTATTATGGGAATCAATCGAGATAAACCAGATTTGTGGAAAAGTGATATAAT
>JAMPFM010000096.1 GCA_023664455.1 Blautia sp. | reverse complement strand
CAATACCGTCCATTTCCGGCATTTCTATATCTAACAGTAAAATATCAAAGGGATTCTGAAATGAAAGCAATTCTGACGCCGCATAGAAGTGGTTTAAGATACAGTCAACTTTTTTCTCTTCTCCATATATTTTCATAAGCTGCCGGATTTTATCATGAATATATTCTTCATCGTCGCACACTGCGATATAAACTTTCTCTTTTTCTTCCATGTGAACCTCCATATGGGCGATAAACTACGATTATCATAGCATAATCTTCCTTGTCTGCCAATAAAATCCCCTTGCCTGTATAATCTCTGTGTTTTTCCAGTTCCTTTCTTCCCTCAATACTCTTAAAATATGTATTTCATTTTCTGGCTCTTTGCTTACATAAAATATCATGATTCTATCATATAGCAAAAGCCAGGTATCGTTTTCAGTCGATTTACGATACCTGGCTTTTTTAAGAAGATAAGTGGTAATTTTACTCCATATTTTTAAGGGCTTCCTCTAACGGAATCTTCTTAATCCGCTTGAAATCAAATGCCACAACTAATAGATAACCCAGCAGGACGAATACAAACATTTTCAGATATCCTGCCGGTTCAATGACGAAGCGAAACCATCCGCTGTAGTCGAACATAATCTTGCGCCATGCCAGCGCCATCACGCGGGAGCCAAGCACAACGCTGACTGCGTCCGCAAAAAGCAGGATGATGGTGGTAGAAAGCAGATAGAGGCTGGCTATTTCCTGATTTTCATAGCCCAATATTTTTGTCATGGATATGGCGTTTTCATTTTTTTCTATAATAATCTTGGTCAGCAGGTAAATCATTACCGCCGATAAAAGAATACACAAAATCTGGAAATACTGCATATACGCTCCCATAGAATGGTCAAGCTGGTCGCACATTTTGGTAATGTCCCGCTTGGTAATCACCGTTGCGATATGCTCCTCTTTCACATCCGTAATTTCCGAATCTGACAGATACCCGTTAAATTCCATATCTTCTAATGCAAACATGGTACGATAATTGGACATCGGCATAAACAGGGCGATACTTACGCATTCCTCATAAATCCCTGCAACTTCAAAGGAATACTGACGGTTCTCATATTTTTCATCCAGTGAAAAACGACTTCCTTTTTCCAATCCATATTTATCTGCAAAAGAAGCCGAGATATACACTTCCTCTTCTTTCAGGGATGGTAAGTCTGCAATCTGGACATACCTGCTATCATCAATCACTCCGTAGACGGAAATCTCTTCATCCAGCGAGCCGCCTCTTTTTTGCAAAGAATGCATTCCAAACTGTTCAGCGTCTGGATTTTTGGTGTCTATGAGATTGCCTTCTTCATCCTCATAGGATTTGAGTACATACTGATACTTGGCAAACATCATGCTTTCCACGTTGTCCCGGTAAAAATCGAGAGTGTCTGGCATCCCGACCGCCATAGCAAGCATCACCATGATAAAGAAAATACCGGCAAAAAGAATGAGGTAATTGGACGTATTCTGCAGCATGATGCGCAGACGAAACCTTCTAAAAAATTTCCAGCCCGGCAGGCGCACTGCCTTCTTGCGCTTCGTCTTCTTTAAGTCATGGCGCAGAAATTCCAACGGTGTACGCCGCATCAGTTTCGTAATCACCGCAAGATTTACGACAAACATCAGGATAAGCGGAATGCCCGTGGTTTTCAAAAATGCGTCTGGATTCCATATGGTCTGGTAAAGCGGAAGACTGTAACTGTTATAGTACATCGATACCACTACATTTTTAAACACCGTATAACCCAATAAATTCCCGACGCCCGCCGCAAAAAACGTCACAAGTACAGGAACGAACAGGTAGTGTCTAATCAATTCCCCCCGGCTGTAGCCGGACGCGCGCAGCGTTCCGATGACTGAGGCTTCTTTGGTAATGGTATTGCTAATTGCGACGGCAAAAATAAAGGCAATAATCACAATCAGAATATCCAGAAGGACGCCGCCCATCGCCTCATCAGATCCCATATCGTCCGTTGCAAAGTTGATTGCCGGATTCGCATATCCCGGCACATAATCTGCAAGCTCCCCATCCGCTGTAACAACCTGTGTCAGCAGCGCTTTCAGGAAATCGTCAGAAAACTTCTTTTCTTCTTTTTCATCCAGCGGCTGCTTTTCATACTGCCACGCATAGGCATAATGGATTGTATTTCCTAACCGCTCAAATCCTTCCTCGGTCAGCATCGCCACGTCAAACTTTAAGGCGTCGAATATCAAATCCGTACTTTTCTCATGCAGGGTGGCATAATTCACATAGGCAAGCAATCCCACGACTTTAAAGGATTTCCCGCCGACGGTTATGCTATCTCCCACTTTCATCCCTACATTGTCTGCGTGCATTCTATCAACCGCAATTTCCTCTTCTGTTTCCGGGAATCTGCCTTCCATCAGGCACGCTAAATTCACTTCTTCTGTTCTGGCATAGATCCGGATGGTCCCATCCGCCTCTCCATCCTGATTATAGTCTTCTTCGGTGTTCTGGTAAAAATTCGGGTAGATTGTTACGGGAACCGGGACAAATTCAGAATCGTTTAATTGATATTTTTCTTCCGCTTCTGCGTATTTTTCCTCTACTTCCTGCTGGATATCCTGCCACGCCTCGTCGTATGCTTCCTCATAGGCTTTATCATGCGCCTCACTATAGGCTTCTTCATAAGCAGTGTCATAAGCCATCTGATAGTCGCCGCTCTGCTTCGCCTGCGTGACTGCCGAGGGCAGGGCTGCCTCTGCCTCTTCAGCGCCAAATCCTTGCGCCGTCAGCATTTCTTTTACCTGCTCTATAAAAGCAGTATCAAACTCCGCCCCAAACTTCGCATCAAATTCTTCCTGAAATGCATCCTCAAATTCATCGGCAAATTTTTCATCCAGTTTTTCTTTTGCCTCATCCAGATAATATTGTCTGACGTCCGCTTTTTCCCCGGATTCTATGGCGGATAATAGTGCCTCGTCCGCCTCTTTTTCCAATTCAAAATGTCCGTCTTCCAGCCGATATTTCGTGATACCTTCTTCTGCTGCTTTCATCATGCTCCCATTCGCCACATACATGCCGGATACGAAGCCGATTGTCAGGATTAAAAACAGACTGACCACGAGGTATTTTCGCCAGTCATGGATGAGTTCCCTGGGGATTCGCCTGATAAGAGGATTGGTTACTTTTTTCTTCTTCATCTTCTCACGCCCCTTACCATTCCAAATCTACTGCCGAAATCTTATTTGTATTGATGTCGTTATGGCGGACGTTTCCGTCCCTAAGCTTAATCACATGGTCCGCCATATTCTTAATCGCTTCATTGTGTGTAACCATAATAATGGTGTTTCCGTATTTCTGATTCACCTCTTCTATCAGCTTCAAAATTTCCTTGGAAGTGTTATAATCCAAAGCGCCCGTAGGCTCGTCGCAAAGTAGGATATCCGGTTTTTTTACAATCGCCCGTCCGATGGAAGTACGCTGCTGCTGCCCGCCGGACAACTGATTGGGCAGTTTGTATCTGTGCTCATAAAGCCCCAGCGTATGCAGAAGTTCATCGATATCCAGCGGATTATCCGAGAGATACGCGCCAACCTCTATGTTTTCTTTTACATTCAGATTTCCAATCAGATTGTACATCTGGAAAACATAACCGAGGTGCTTCCTGCGGTATTGGGTCAGTCCTTTTTCCCCCATATCTCTTAACTTATCACCGTGGATGGATATGTAACCCGAATCTGCGCTGTCAATGCCGCCGATAATATTTAACAGCGTGGATTTTCCGGAACCGGATGGTCCAAGAATCACACAAAATTCACCTTTTGCCACGGAAAAATTCATTCCACACAATACTTTCTGTCTTGTTTCCCCGCTTCCAAACTCTTTCCTTAAATCTACGATTTCCAAAAATTTTCTTTCTTCTTCTGACATGGGTTTTCCTTCCGTCGAGTAGACAGTCTCGACACTCCTTTCATTTTATTTCTAGCGTGAAAG
>JAMPFM010000095.1 GCA_023664455.1 Blautia sp. | reverse complement strand
TTCGCGGCGGTGTTCAACCTTGCCAAAACAGACTGGCTCACCACAACGCAGGGTCTGGAATGGGAGCGAGACTTCCTTGCGGGAAACGCGACGGCAAAGGACAATGACAATTGGGAAAAAACCTTAGACTATACTCAAAAGTATATTGATATAGGTATGTTTGAGACGGCACCCACCGACCTGTCCAACCCGGCGGTTATGGGCGACTATATGTCACAGCGCAAAGCCGTGTTCTTTACAATGAGCGCGCTTTTGGACAGCCCTATGGAGAACGGCGACGAGTGGGGTATGATGCCCTATATCGGCGAGGATGGAAGCAAGAACGTCTATATGTACAGTCCCACAAGCTACATAGGCATAAGCAAAAAGCTTGCCGAGCCGGGAAACGAGGAAAAGCTGGAAAAGGCTGTACGGGTGTTGTCGCTTATGTTTTCTGATGCGGGTCAGAAAGCTTTTATCGGTGACGACAAACCCTGCGTTATGGACGTTCTCGCCACCACCGACCTCCCCGAGGATTCCATTATATACGACGCTCAGCAGGCTATGCGTGACGGACGGGCTTTCCATATGACATATGCAGGTTGGGAGAATATTCTCTCCGACGTGGGCCAGGGCTTCAAGGAATGGTTCAGGGGTGAAAACGATATGGACGGCGCAAAGGCTCTCGCGCATATGGACGAGCTTCAAAGCAGTTATCTGCAAAACAGGGAGTCGCTGTATTTCTGCGAAAGCACAGCGGACTTTACTCTTGAAGAAACAGCGAGGCTCGTGGCGTGTGCTCTCGGTTCAGCGGCTGACGCAGATGCGGCTATCGTTGCCTACGGAACGGATTACAGAGACGGAAAAAAACTGAAAGCAGGCGTTACGGGCAGGCTTTATGCGGGCGGAATAAACGCAGAGACTTCTTACAGCATAACCCCCGGCGGCGACGGTGAATATACCGTAATGACTATGACGGGTGCGGAGGCTAAGGCTGTTGCGGAAGCGGGTTTCGACAGGTTCGGCGACGGCGATAATCTGCCCTATGTTCTTGTGACAAAGGGCGATGCGGAGCTTGAGGACGGAACAACCTACAAGGTCGCATTTGTAAACAACGGCTACACCGAGGAAGTGAAAACAGCTTACGGTGCAGTCAACGAGGTAGGCTCTCTGAAAGATATTGTACGCAATTGGCTCACGGAGCAGGGAACGGTTTCCCCCGATAAAATCATTTGGGAATAACCGATGAAAGCGTTGCAATGCTGAAAATCAAAAAATAAAATGCCTCTTTAAAAAGCACGAAAAGGGCAGTCCAGGCTTTTCCCATAAGCCTGCGACTGTCCTGATTTTTATTCTACTATTTAAAGAAAGGGGGAGTTTTGATTTTTTTAGTTAGGTTGTGTTTTTTTGTGTATTTCGCATAAAGTGTTGACAATTCTTATACTGTGTAGTACGATATATATCGTAATCAATATTTATATCGCACCAAGCATTATAAAACGAACCAGAAAGGAGGTTACAAATGGACATCGAAGACTGGAAGTCCCAACTCAAACGCGGAACGCTGGAGTTTTCCATCATGCTGATGCTGAGCAAACGCCCCCACTACGGATATGAAATTATGAGCAAATTGGATAAATGGTCCATACTTTCAGCAAAAGAAAGTACCATCTACCCTTTATTAAGAAGATTACTAAAAGAAGAATATCTCTCTTCCGTCTGGCAGGAAACTGCAGAAGGGCTTCCGCCCCGCAAATATTATTCCGTTACGGATAAAGGCGCCGCGTACCTGCGCGCCATGACGGATGAATGGGAGCATCTGCAAACCGCCATCAGCGAGATAGCCTCTGAGGATACTTTGGAAAAAGAAGAAGCGTCTACACCGCCCGAAAACTGAAAGGAGTTTCATCATCAACATGGATAAAATATTAGAAGATTACTTGGAAAAAATCGATAAATACTTAAAACCGATGCCTGTCACGAGCCGGCTTGACATTGTACAGGAAATCCGCAGCGAAATGCATGAGTTAGAAGCGCAGGAACATCTCCGCGCCAAAGATATTATCCAAAAACTAGGAAATCCGAAAGACTTAGCAACAGCCTATCTTAGTGAATCCATTGTGCAACGCCCTGCATTTAACCTGAAAAATCTTTGCCAGATCGCCGCCTTTTATGGGCTGGCAGGTTTCGGAAGCTTGTTTGTCTTACCGTTTTGCGGCATCCTTTCCATTGCCCTGATGCTGTGCAGTATCATCGCACCACTCGCCGGTATCGTCAAAGCCGCCGGCTTTTTAATCGGAGTGGATGTCCCGGTTATCATGTTCCAATTCGGAGCCTATACTGCCCACCCGCTGCTCGCTTTCCCCCTTTCCGTCATTCTGGGGCTTTTATTCTTTCTGGCAGGGAAGGGACTCTGGAAATTGATGATACGATACATTAACGCTATCGGCAGACAGAAAAGAAATCTGATTCAAGGGCGGCTGCCACACACAACCTGATTTTTGATAAAGATTTCAATCAAAAAAGCGGCGCTTCTATTTCTGAAAGGAACGCCGCCTTTTCTTATCTATTCTTCTATACAGATACATCTATGGCTCCGCCCTCTGCGCTGACGGGCGCTTCTGTCGCTTCTACCGGCATTTCCACTCCCGCAAGCTGCAGGGAAACGCCGCTTTCGGCATTCGCCGCAACCGACTGACTGGCATTTGCCTGTTTTTCTTTAGCCAGCCTGTCAAACAGGGCTTTTAAGTATTTCATATCCGCTTCCATGATATCCCGCAGCTCCTCCGCCCTGTGTTTTTTCTTCAGATTTTCCAAAGCTTCCGGATCCATATCTTCCCAAGATGCGCTGACCAGTTCTTCTGCAAGGTCATTCATGTCCTCTGCGGATTCCTTGAGAAGCTGTTCCAATTCTTTTTCCAGTTCTTCCAGCTCCTTCGCGCTTTCCTGGCTTTCCTCCTGCTCTTCCTGCTCGGAAACCTCTGCCTCGTCCTCTACGAAACAGGAACCGCTCTGCTCGGCCCGCTCCTCTTCTTCCATATGTTTTTTCCGTTTTTTGGCGGTCCGCTCCATTTCCCTTGCGTGGGTAATGGCGTCCCTGACCGCTTTCTCGTCATAATCGCCGCTTTTCTGCTTCATCAGAAGAAGCACAAGCTGCCCCCGTGCCTGCCGCACTGCTTTTCCCGCATTACTGGACGTCTTCGCTGCCAGAATCTGTGTCGATACCCGTTTAAAATTATAGGACAGTTTCTTCTTTTTCTTCTTCGTGGCTTTCGATATGCTAATCGTGCCCATCGTCGTACCGTCCTTATTTTTTAACGTAATCAAAGTCCTATTAGAATTAACTGTGCCAACTCTCATCCCCATGCCATATCCTCCCTGATTTGGCTTTTGCTATGCCTTTTTCCGGTAAATCCTTTTACCGCCTTACTGCTTGTGCAGTCTTATTATTTATATCGGCATATCCGGGGCAAAATTTAGAGGCTGCTTATCTGTCTTCCCTCATGGTCCAGATGATAATTATCCCGGTAGATAAGCTGGGAAATCGGCACCAGCTCATATCCCTGCTCCTGTAAAGTAGTAATCAGTGTTTCCAATGCCTGCGCCGTATATTTGGCGCCGTTATGGCAGAGAATAATACTTCCGTTTCCAAGATGTTTATGCTGCGTTACCGTCTTGATGATGGAATCGACGCCGTAGTCTTTCCAGTCAAGGGAATCCACACTATATATAAAAGTAATGATTTTACAAAATATATAATACACTCTAAAATGCGATTCCTACAAAATCCTCGATTCAATTTTTATTCAGGTTCTTGCTAGGAAGCCAAAATAATTTATAATCTGCTTTCAGCAAATCCCATATAGTTTGCTCCCATTATCCCCGCAAACTTTCTTCTTTTCCTTCCACTTTCATTATCATTATTCTATCACAACCACCAGCTCAATTCCATAGCCAAATCCGATGCCTCTCCAAACCCCACAAGTTCTCTTCTCTTTCCTTCCACTCACCCCATATCTCCCTAATCCTCCATAGCCCCTCTTCTCTCC
>JAMPFM010000094.1 GCA_023664455.1 Blautia sp. | reverse complement strand
TTTTTCAATATATCAAAATCTTGTTCATCTGCATATCGAATCATATTTATAATCCTCCACAACTTGCGATTTTTAGTATTATTATAACCTGTTTTTCATTGACCCACAAGTCCGAAAAGAAAAAATTGTAGTGTTGGTTTTCGTGGAAAATGGAAATACTAAAAGTTGAGTTTTAAAGACTATGCCAGGAGGATTATTTTGTTATGGGTAAAGAAAGATTTGAATTTGGGAAAAACTGGGAAGAATTTTTGAATAATCTGACAGAGGAACGGATTCAAGAGGCCGAGCGGTCTTTAAGTGAATGGCTGGGTGTGAAAAATCTGCAGGGGAAAAGTTTTCTTGATATTGGCTCTGGAAGCGGATTATTCAGTCTGGCAGCAAGAAATATGGGGGCTGTGGTTTTTTCTTTTGATTATGATAAAAACAGCGTAGGTTGTACCAGATATCTGAAGGAAAAATATTACCCGAATGATGCACATTGGACTGTTGAGAGGGGCGATATCCTAAATCAGAATTATTTGTCAAAACTCGATGAATATGATATTGTCTATTCTTGGGGCGTGCTGCATCATACCGGGAATTTGTATCAGGCGCTGGAAAATGCCAGTAATCTGGTTGCCGATGACGGAATTTTGTTTATTTCTATCTATAATGACCAGGGACGCAACAGCAAACTATGGCATATGGTGAAAAAGACCTATAATCGTAGTCCGAAGTTCTTAAAAAGTTTTATTCTTGTTCCTTGTTTTATCAGATTGTGGGGACCAACGACGGTTAAAGATATTCTAAAAGGCAGACCTTTTCATACCTGGCGCGCCTATGTGAAGCAACGCGGTATGTCACCGAAACATGATGTAATTGACTGGGTAGGTGGTTATCCGTTTGAAGTCGCTAAACCGGAAGAAATATTCGAGTTTTATCATCAGAGAAACTATAGACTGGAAAAATTATCCACGGCAGGCGGCGGCCATGCCTGTAATCAGTATGTATTCAGGAAAATGTGATATAACTATTCGTTAAACTTGTGTTTTGCGCATAGTTCCAGACCGCTAATGCAGTGTTCTTTGTCATTGTTTGTATAGCCCATAATTTATCCCATATTTTGCAATCTTGTTATTACAGCGTCCATGCCGTTCATACCGGGTATATGCGCGGCATTTTCCACAACTTCGCAGCGGATATTTGAATTGTGGCATGACGATACAAATTCAACAAGCATTTTTGTTGAGGTAACGATGTCGGTGCTTCCTTGTATGATATCGTATGGTACTTTGAGATTTTTTAGTGTAGGACTTAGGTCGATTGCTGCCAGCGCTTCCGTCAGGCTGTTATTTTTCCCATATCCGTTTTTCATCATAGCTATGAAATCCTTGAAACGGTAATCAGGATTTTTAAGAATGCCGGATATCATTTTGCCCATAGGGCTTTTTGGTTCCAATTTATTTGTATAACCTTCTGTATATTTTCTTATCGCACCGCTGATTTGCATAAGCAGCTTGTGGGAAACCGGCTCCTGCGATACGAGAATTTTGGCAGTCTTTTTTACTTTTGCGGGTACGTTTGAGGATAAAATAGAATGATAAGCATCTTCCGAACGCATAGGCGCTTT
The DNA here is from genome assembly GCA_023664455.1 of Blautia sp. GTDB lineage: Bacteria > Bacillota > Clostridia > Lachnospirales > Lachnospiraceae > UBA3282. The sequence goes on along the minus strand of JAMPFM010000094.1, from coordinate 2,857 downwards.
CAAAACCTGTCCATAGGCAAGAACACCGTCTATCAGTTCCGGGACTGTTTCAGCAGCTTTGGCGCTTAGAATGGAGCCCCATGACATGCCAAAAAGATATAATTTGTTGTCCGGGAATTTCTTTTTCAGAAGTTTAATCAAATCGACGGTCATGTTTGTGAAATCTTCTATGGTAAAGGTATCATCTACTACTGCATTGTTGATACCGCATCCATATTGGTCCCAGCACACAAGAATATAGTCATTGGTAATTTCCGGGAAAAGTCCGCTGCTTCCAACACAAAAAGGAATCGGCGTTCCAGGACCGCCATGCAGCGTAATGAAAAGCGGATTGCGTTGGTATTTGCCTTCTATGAGGACTTTTTGTTCATATCCGCCAAGCCGGAAGGTCTCTATACAGGATATTTCATAGTCAGTTTGTTGTTTTTTGCCAGCTTTTCTTTTCATCAGATTATCCCCCAAAATATCTCGCTGACATAATCATAGCATAGGAATGGTATATTGTCATGCATTAAAGTTCAAAAGCCGCGTTGCCTGTTCAAGGTTAAATAATAACTGAAAATTGTATTACGTTACCTAAATTGTATTGCGTTATTTACATTTATCTGAATAATAGGCGATAATCAGGTGGTTTCCATAGGTAATATCGTCGGACTCTAAAGAATTTATCTGTTTTACCTCGTTCATATAGTCCTTTATGGAATCATAATGTTCCGAATCCATGTACTCTTTTGCAATGGACCAGAGGGTATCGTCGTGGGAAATGGTAATGCTTTTATAATATTTGTATGCAGTATGGCTGCTATTATCTTTTGCATTGGAACGAAAACTGCTAATGCCTATGGAAAAAATAAGAACAAGGCAGACGGTCATAATGCTTATAAAAAGATGTCTGCGTATTTCCTGCTGGCGTCTTATTCTGTTGCGCCGGATTCTTCTCTCACTCTTGTTATCGCTCATGATAAATCCCTCCATTCCAATCGAACAAGTGTTGCAAACATTTGTTCTTTTCAAGTATTATATCGAACATATTTTCGTATGTCAATGGTTTTTAAGAAAAAAATCGAACAAATATTCAGAATATATGTTTGCTTTTTGAGTGGGTTTATGTTAGAATAAATTTGTACTTATAATCAGAACATATAAAGGAGGATTTTATGGGGTACGGTAAAATTACAAAAAAGCAACAGGAAATTCTTGATTATATTAAAGATGAAATTTTAAAGAAAGGATATCCGCCGGCAGTCCGGGAGATTTGCGAGGCAGTTCATTTGAAATCAACCTCTTCTGTCCACTCCCATCTCGAAACACTGGAGAAAAATGGATATATCAGAAGAGATCCGACCAAACCCCGCGCTATTGAGATCTGCGACGATAATTTCCAGATGGTCCGTACCGAGATGGTGTCGATTCCGGTGATAGGCCGTGTTGCCGCAGGTGCGCCGATTCTTGCGGAAGAAAATATAGAAAGCTACTTCCCGGTGCCTGCGGAAGTGGTTCCAAACGGTGAATCTTTTGTCTTAAAAGTAAAAGGCGATTCTATGGTCAACGCAGGGATTTATAACGGCGATCAGATTTTTGTCCATAGCTGCAATACTGCCCAAAATGGTGAGACCGTTGTTGCATTGATTGATGACTCTGCAACGGTGAAAACTTTTTATAAAGAAAACGGACATATCCGGTTACAGCCGGAAAATGATTATATGGAGCCTATTATCGTAGATGACTGCCAGATTCTCGGCAAGGTATTCGGCGTATTCCGTTTATATCGTTAATTTTTTTCTGGATATGTAGTTGTACAGAATATATAAATCCATAAGCAGACACTGTGAAAACGCCGGTACTTAGATGCTGTTCTTTGGCATCTTATGTACCGCTGCGTTTGAACTGTAGCGAGAGCATGTCTGCGTTGGATTATATATTCTGTATAACGGACGGCTGCAATAACCCAATTGTCTATATCATAAACATTAAACTGATTTTTCCAGTATAGCTTCTTTCTGATAAGAAATAATAATAGATGATTGAGACTGTTTATATAGTAATTTCAGTAATTTCTATAGTAGTTTCTTTCGATTTTTTATGGAAAGGGGAATGAATATGAATAATAAGGGATTGGATTGTCTTGCCCTGACGATTGCTATCATAGGTGCAGTTAACTGGGGACTTATCGGTTTTTTCAGTTTTGATCTGGTTGCCTTTGTTTTTGGAAATATGTCATGGCTTTCCAGAATCATTTATGCGGTGGTAGGTGTCGCCGGTTTATATATTATCACTTTTTATATGTATGCGGGTGGTAATGCATCAAAAGAATCACGGCAATAACAATAATAAGCGGACTTAAAATAAATCCCGGCAGGTTCCTGTTGGGATTTATTTTTCATCTTGGTTTATAGGTTCTGATTCAATTCAAACTCTCGATGGCTACCTGAATGCCATCCTGCCAGATGCGCTCTAAGTCATAGAAAAGCCGGTTTTCTTTATCGAAAATGTGGACGATAATATCCCGAAAGTCTATCAATATCCAATTGGCGCTCTGGTAGCCTTCGATGCTCTTTTCCGGGCAGCCCGCTTTTCCAAGCGCTTCTAGTACATTGTCCGACATGGTTTGTATCTGGCTTTTATTAGAGCCGCTGGCGATGATAAAATAGTCGGCAATCGTGGAAATATGACTGATGTCAATAACTTTTACGTCTTCCGCCTTCTTATCTTCCAATGCCATAATTGCAAGTTTTGCCATTTCTTTTGGATTCATGTAATCAAATTCCTTTCTGTTAATGTTTTTGCATAAGCGATTGCGATACTAAAGTATAGAAGTGTGTAGTTGTACAGAATATACAATTCCAAAAGCAGGTAC
>JAMPFM010000093.1 GCA_023664455.1 Blautia sp. | reverse complement strand
TCACGGATTTTGCAACTACGGCTTTCAGCACCGTATCCTCAAAGCTGCCTTTTCCGCTCTCTTTCAGGTCAGCGGTGTACGCATACATCTCAGCCGCATCACAGTTCTTTGGCTCAACCTTCGACACATCCACCATCCGCTCGGTTACATTTCCCGACTTATCCCATATTTTCACTTTATATACAGGATTTTCCGGGTCAAAGTCCTGTGTCTTATATACAGAATAGGATGAACCACTCACAACCTCTACTCCTGAGAATATCGTAATATCCCCCGATCCGTCCTCCGCGCCATGCAGGGTGGCTGTCGCCTGTGCCGCTTCCGCTGCTTGTTTTGCAAAGCTGCCTCCTGCCACATTTCTTTCCGTCTTTCCTGTTTCCTTCCATGCGGGATAACCTGCTATTCCAATTCCACTAACACTCATTTTCAAGCCCTCCGTTGTCGTCAATTATATTTCGATACCACAATTTCCTGTCTAAAATCAAGAAAATCTGTCATCTGCATATAATACGAACTATCCCGCAAAAAAGTTTCATTTTTCTTCTAAAATCTCACTACCGATTCCTTAAATCCTTATATGCTTCTTTCGCGATAGAATCCTGTACAGAAATATGAAACTGCTTGTCCTCGAATAGTTTAGAAAATGCTTTCATTTGCTCTACATAGCAGTCCTGCTATAAGAATCAAAAACGTCCATGCGACGTTTTTCTCACATCTGCATGGACATTTCCCCATCATAACCTTCTATCAATTCTATAAAGATTTCGCATTTCTACCCTTTCACAGCCCCCTCAGAAATCCCTGCGACCAAATTCTTCACAAGGCAGAAATACAAAATGACAATCGGCACGGCGATAAACACGCTGCCCGCCGCAAACCGCGCAAACTCCGTCTCGTCCAGACTCATCAGCCCTACTGCCACGGTGTAGAGATTCTTTTCCTTCAACAGAAGCTTGGGCAGTATGAAATCGCTCCAGGGCCAGGTAAAGGACGTCAACGCCGTGTATACGATAATCGGCTTCGATAGCGGCAGATTGATTTGGGTAAAAATCTGAAAATTGGTCGCGCCGTCGATTTTTGCCGCCTCGTCGATGGACTTGGGTATGGTATCAAAGAATCCTTTCTGCGTCAGATAGCCCATCGGCGCGCCAGCCGCATAAATCAGAATCAGTCCCCAGGGGCGGTTAATCAGCCCAAACTGCGTCATCAGAAGGTATACCACCGTCATGCCCATGAAGGAAGGAAACATGCCCAGAACCATCGTAATCTTCATCATCGGTTTTCGTGCCCGGAAAGTAAAACGGGACATGGTATAGGCTGTCAAAATGGTCAGAAAAGTGCCCAGCACGCAGCTTCCTGCAGCAATTAAGAGCGTATTGGCAAACCATCTGGGGTAATTATACATCGCCGTATCGGTAAATAATTTCTGGAATGCGGCGAGGCTGTACTGGGTCGGGAAAAATCCATCAAAGGAGTAAATGCTCCCCGACTTGGAAAAAGAAGCCAGTATCAGCCATAAGCACGGAAAAAAGAAGACAAAAGCCACCGCCAGCAGAATGATATAAGTTATGCCGGTATCCAGCAGTTTTCCTAACGAAATTTTCTTTTTCATTGAAACGTATCCTCCTCCCGGTAAGACGGCGACTGTACATAAATAATCAGGGAAATCAGTGATGTAATCAAGAAGATTACCAGACTGATTGCCGCGCCGATACAATAATAGTTATTATCAATAGACAAATTGTAAAGCCAGTTAATCAGCAAATCCGTATCGCTGGCAAGGAAATAGCCGTCTATGTACAGCCCGCCGCGCAGGAAATAGAAAATACCGAAATTATTGAAGTTGCCGATAAACTGACTCAGCAACACCGGCGTTGTCGCAAACAGCATAAAGGGCATTGTCAGTTTTTGGAACTGTTTCCATCTGCCCGCGCCGTCAATCCTTGCCGCCTCATATAAAGACATATCCCGGTTCGAGAGATGTCCGGTCGCAAGCAGCATGATAGAAGGCACGCTAATCCAGCAATTCACCAGAATCCCAATGATTCTTGCTATCCACTTAGCGTCCAAATCTAAGAATCCCACCGCCACGCCGCCGGAAGCCGTAATCATCTGATTGATGGGGCCGCCATAGGAAAACATGAATTTAAACGCTATCAGCGTGATAAAGCCGGGGATGGCATACGCCAGTATGGGAAAGGCGCGCCAGAATGCTTTTCCTTTCACACAGTCCTTACTCAGCAGTAGCGCCAGCCCCAGCCCTGCAAAATAGTTTAATGCCGTGGAAACCACCGCCCATACCAGATTCCAGCCCAGAATGCTAAAGAATGTGGGCGCAAACTGGGACAGCATAATCAGCTTCTCAAAATTGGCAAATCCAATCCAGTCCACCAGCGCCGGAGGCACGATGTCGCCGCCATAATTGGTAAAGGCGATTAAAATCATAAACACAATCGGAAGCACGTTAAACACACAGACGCCCAATACGGGTAAGGTCAATACGGTAATATAAAACTTTTTATCCAGAAGCTGCGCCAGTTCTTCCCTTAGAGATACCGGTTTTTTCCCAGTCTCGACGCATTGCTGTATCCGGTATGCGTCTTTTAAATTCATCTGATACAGATAGAGGAAAATTGCCGCCACAATCCAGGCAAAAATCCCCATAAGCAGCATGATGACGGAGTTGTCGCCCTCGATGCCAAGCCAGGCGTCGCTTTTTCTCGTACCCAGTGTGAAAAATCCTGCAATATCCCGGAATCCTCTGACGATGAAATAATAGACAATGCTAATTTCCAGCAGGAAATACAAAGCTCCTTTTGCACGGCTGCCATACGCAAACTGTCCGCCGCCCATCACCACCGCAGAAAGCCTCACCTTCCAGCTGCTGTGGCGCACCGCTTCCCTAAAACGATTCCACTTTCCTTTCATTCCTGTCCGCTCCTTTCCCGCAAGCCGCCTATTTCAAAGTAAAGACAGCATCATATATCTGCTGGTCTACGGCCGCAAGCCCTTCTTTTATGGACTTTAAATCCTTATACTTCTTTTCCGCCTCCGGACGAAAGGCATCTTTTGCCAAATCGGTGAAAAAGGTCTGTCCCGGCGTCCATATCTGGCTTACTTCGCGAATCGAAGGCATCAGGATAATGTTGCCGGACTCCAGATTCTCATAGAGAAGCCTAGAAGTTCCGCCTGCGGTTTCGGCTGCATCTTCCCTTGCGGGCGCGGTTCCAAGTATCTGACTTCTTTCCACCATCCTCTCATAGCTTGTGGCAAAGTCCACGAAAGCAAGACAGGCATTGGGATATTTCGTATAAGCGCTAATAGCATAGCCATTGATGCCGCCCATCATTTTCGCATCTATCAGCGTCGAATTTTCTTCTGTCAAATCCCCGCTTTCTGGAAGTTTAGGCAGGGCAGCCATCACCAGATTCTCTTCTGCTTTCTCTCTTGCCTCTTCTGCGGAGAGTCCTTCTTCTTCATAGGCGAGAATCATTTCATCCAGAAACGTTGAATACATGTCCGGCGTCGTAATGGTTGCAAAATAAGTACCGTCCGCCAGTTTGCTGTAAGCATTCGTCGTAATGGTATCGTCGATGCACTCTTCATTCATAGCACTTGCAAGCTGGCTTAACACCCACGCCCCTTTTTCCGCTTCCCCAGCAGAGAAACCGATATCTTCTGGATTGGTATTCTCATCGCCAAAAACATATCCGCCGTAAGTAAATAGAAACCCACTGGAAAAATAGACGTCGAACAAAGATTTCATATAGCCGTACTGCGAAGCGTCCTTTTCATGCCGTTCTATGGAAAAGGCATACATGTCACTCCAACTTTCCGCCATATCCGGCACGCCATTCTGATTATCATCCCAGACAGTTTCCCAATCCGACGGAAGCAAATCCTTGCGGTAATAGAGCATGGGCGCCTGTACGTTCACCGGCACGCCGCAGGTATAGACCGTACCGTCCATATTGATCTCATAGGCTTTCCAGGCAGCTTCCGGGACTTTATCATAGCATTCCAGACTTTCCACCGGCAGCGGATAGATATGCTTTCCATCAGCATACTGCATGATGATGTCGTTTGCCTGATACAACACGTCCGGTCCATATCCATAAGGTCCGTCGTTTGCCAAATCCAGATATTGGTCCATATTGGCGTCCACGGCAACAATGCCGTACTCCACATAGGCCTCGTTAAAAGCCTCTATCAGTTTCGCAAAATATCCTTTGGAAATCGCCGTATCGTTTTCCAAAACCTGAATCGTCACATTCTTTTCCAGCTCACCGCTAAATACAGCGCTGGCAATGCCCGCTCCCGCATCTTCTGACACAGCCGGGGTTCCCGCATCTTCCCCGCCGCCTTGCGGACTATCCTGCGTCTCGCCACATCCACTCAGACTCCCCATACAGACAGCCGCCGCCAGCAATATTGCGACGTTTTTCTTTGCTAAATTCTTCTTCATCTATTACTGCACTCCTTTCTTTCTATCTCTATTTATAGGCGTTTGCGAAACGCCAGAACCCGCATAATTACGGGATTCTTTTTTCTACA
>JAMPFM010000092.1 GCA_023664455.1 Blautia sp. | reverse complement strand
TGGATTGTATATTCTGCACAACGGGCGGCTGTAAAATCTTAGTTTCGCAATTACCAAGAAAAGTAATCGCAGGAAAGGATAGACAATTTATGAATATCAGATTTTATAATGCCCGGATACTGACGATGGAAAATGATACGGTTATAGAAGGGGAACTCTGGGTCCGGGGCGACAGGATTCTTTATGTGGGTGACGGTCAGAATCTGGACGCAGTTTACCAGGAACTGGAGTTGCAAAGTATCCTATGGGATAGAGAGATAGACTGTGAAGGCAATCTTCTCATGCCGGGCTTTAAAGACGCCCATACCCATTCCGCCATGACGCTGCTTCGGTCTTATGCGGATGATTTGCCGCTGCAGGATTGGCTGAACAAACAGGTTTTTCCGGTGGAGGCAAAACTGGACGGGGAAATGATTTATCAGTTGACAAAGTTGGCGGTTTTAGAATATCTGACAAGTGGAATTACGGCAATTTTCGATATGTATCTGACGCCGAAAACGATAGCGGAAGCCTGTGTGGATATGGGTTTTCGCTGCGTGCAGGTCGGTGCGGTCAATAATTTCAGCCAGTCGGTGGATATGGTAGAGGAAATGTTCCAGAAATTAAATCATGCAAATCCCCTGTTAAGTTATATGTTGGGCTTTCATGCGGAATACACCTGTTCCAAAGAACTGCTGATGCAGATAGCCAAGTTGTCGCACCGGTATAAAGCGCCCGTCTATGCGCACATTTCTGAGACGACATCCGAAGTGGAAGAGTGCCTGAAACGATACGGCATGACGCCGCCGGCTTTTCTGGATTCGCTGGGAATGTTTGATTATGGCGGCGGCGGATACCATTGTGTCCACATGAGTGAAGGCGATATCGCCATTTTTGAGAAACGGGGCTTGTATGTAGTGACCAATCCCGCCTCGAACATGAAGCTGGCAAGCGGTATCGCACCGATTTCCCAATATTTGCAAAAAGGGATTCCCGTAGCCATCGGAACGGACGGTCCTGCAAGCAATAACTGTCTGGACATGTTCCGGGAGATGTTTCTGGTGACAGGGCTTGCCAAACTAAGAGAGAATGACGCCTCTGCGGTGGACGCATGGGAGGTCTTAAAAATGGCGACCGTAAACGGTGCAAAGGCGATGGCATTGTCAGATGCGGATATCCTTGCAAAGGGAAAGCTGGCGGATATCATTATGATAGATCTGCATCAGCCCAATATGCGCCCGTTTCATAATATCCCGAAAAATATTGTCTATAGCGGCAGTAAGCAGAATATCAAGATGACAATGATTAACGGTCAGATCCTGTATGAAAATGGAAATTATGCGGATTTTATCGATGTAGACGGTATTTATGATAAGGTGGATGAAATCAAAGAGCGGATATCCGCCGGGAAAGGATAAAGCGTGCGGACATGGAATATTGGGTTTTTGCGGCAGCTATTTTACTAATTATGCTGCTACTTATGGGAAAAGGATATCTGGACAGCCTTAAAAATCAGAAGAAATTTATCGAAAAATTATATCAGCAGTATGGCGCGGACATCGAGCGGGAATATCAGCCGGGGGAATTGGAAAAGCATATTTCCATGTACTACAAGAAACATGAAAAAGCGCACCAGATAGACGACATTACCTGGAATGATTTAAATCTGGATGAAATTTACCGGCAAATGAATTATTCCCATAGCGCGGCGGGCGATGAATACTTATACTACAGACTCCATACGCCCATGCAGGATGAAGAAGAATTTGCGAAATTTGAAAAATATGTCCGGTATTTTATGGAGCATGATAAGGAACGTGTGGATTTGCAGGTACAGTTTGCACGGCTTGGCAGGATGGGAAAATATTCGTTATATGAATATCTGGACTATCTGGATACGCTGGGGGAGCGGAACAATTTAAAATATTATCTGGCAATCGGCGGCGTCGCACTCAGCATCGGGATTATGTTTGTTTCGGTTTCTTTCGGACTCTGTGCGCTGTTAGTCATCCTGTGTCTGAACATGATGAATTATTATAAGGAACAGAAAGAAATTGACCCCTATATCACCAGCTTCCGCTATATCTTCCGGCTGATGGACGCGGCAGGACGTATCGGAAAGAGCACAGTGGAAGAAATCGCACCGGAAAGAAAACGTCTGCTTTCCTGCTGTAAGGCGACGGAAGGCTTTAGGCGCAATTCCTTTATCATTTTATCGGGGATGGGAAATAATCCGTTAGAAATTATCCTGGATTATCTGCGGATGGTTCTGTATCTGGATTTGATTAAATTTAACCAGATGCTGCGGACTATCAGGAAACATATTACCGAAATCGATGAAATGGTAACGATACTGGGCATGTTGGAAACGGTAATTGTCGTCGGGGAATACCGGGCTGCGTTAAAAGGCGGCTATTGCGTCCCGGATTTTCTGGAAGATGGCGTCCCAAAAGAATATAATAACAGTTGCTATCTAAAAATAGAAGAGATGTATCACCCGTTATTAAAAGAGCCTGTCAAGAATACCATTGAAGTAAAAAGAGGCGTGCTGCTGACCGGTTCCAATGCCTCCGGGAAATCCACGTTTCTGCGTGCAGTCGCTTTAAATGCGGTACTGGCGCAGACGATCCACACCTGTATGGCGGATTCCTACCGGGGCAATCGGTTCCGTATTTATTCTTCTATGTCCCTGCAGGATGATATCGGGAGCGGGGATAGTTATTATATGGTGGAAGTCAAGTCGATTCGGCGGATATTAGAAAGCGTCCGGGAAGCGGAAAAAGATAGAAAACATGTGTTATGTTTTGTGGATGAAGTGTTGCGCGGAACGAATACCGTAGAGCGTATCGCGGCGTCCACCCAGATTCTGAAAGCGCTCGCACAGCCAGGGATTCTCTGCTTTACGGCGACCCACGATTTAGAGCTGACGAATCTTTTGGGGAATTTATATGATAATTATCACTTTGAAGAAGAAATTGTCCAGGACGATATTTTCTTCCCCTATCGGCTTTTGAAAGGTCCTGCCGTTTCCAGAAATGCGATCGCGCTCTTAAAAGTGTTAGGGTATGATAAGGGACTTGTAAAAGATGCAGAGAGGCTGGCGGACGCCTTTTTGCAGACCGGAAAGTGGGGCTGTTAGATTGAAAAATAAGCCCGATAGCTTATTTTTCAATCGGCTATTTGTTTCTGGGCGAAAGCAAATAGTCATGATGGCAGACGCAAATTTGAGATTTGCGCCGCCTCTTCGCGACAAGTCGCTCAGAAATGAGGATTAGAATGAAAGTGACGATTTATACAGACGGCGCGGCGAGAGGAAACCCGGAAGGACCCGGCGGATACGGAACCATTTTACATTATGTGGATTCCAAAGGTGTGCTGCATGAGCGGGAATACTCGGCGGGGTATAAGAAAACGACCAATAACCGTATGGAATTGATGGCAGTCATTGTAGGATTAGAAGCATTGACCAGACCCTGCGAAGTAACCTTAATTTCTGATTCCAAATATGTGACAGACGCCTTTAACCAGAACTGGGTAGACGGATGGCTGAAAAAAAACTGGAAAACGGCAGGGAATAAGCCAGTTAAGAATATCGACTTATGGCAGCGGCTCTTAGAGGCCAAAAAGCCTCACCAGGTCAGCTTTCAATGGGTCAAGGGGCATGACGGGCACCCGGAAAATGAACGCTGCGATAAACTTGCAACCACTGCGGCGGATGGAGATATTTCCAACTTACTTGACGATGTGGCCGGATTAGTGGTACAATAAAACCGTTGATAAAATTCTTCATGACTAGAATCACAGGGAGGATGGAACAGATGAGTAACTTAATCAAATTTTTAAATGCCTTTTTATCCTATGGATTGTTGTTTTTATTGATTGTGGCGCTTGTAATCATAGCATGTGTTATTGGTATTAAATGGCGTCAGAGCAAAAACCAGAAAGAAGCAGAGTAGAACAAGAAAGAATCGGGGTGTTCATGAAAATGAACACCTTTTCAACGTAATAAAAGACGGGCTTTCGGGAACTCCTTGAGGGGAAAGGAATGCAGGGTTGGGGAAATGGGTAAATTTACTGCGATTTTATGGGATTTAGACCAGACAATCTTAGATTTTAATAAATCCAGAGACTATGCGCTACCATACACTTTCCATGAAATGGGACTGGAAATTAATGCCGAGCAGACTGCCTTGTATCTGGAAATCAACGATAGTTATTGGAAACGTTTAGAGCGAGGGGAAATCACGAAAGATGAGGTTCACTACGGACGATTCCGCACCCTGTTTGAAAAGCTTGGCATTACTGGAAAATCGCCGGAAAAGATGGAGGAAATTTATCAGGACGCCCTAAGCAGTGTGGTCTTTTTCCGGGATAACGCAGATGAAATCATAGCACGCTTAAAAGAGCTGGGATTTAGACAATATGTCATTACAAACGGGTTTTACAAAACTGCTTCGAGAAAAATGAGTTTGTCCGGGCTGGATAAGCTGATGGACGGCGTTTTTGTGTCGGAAGTCATCGGCGTGCCCAAGCCGCAAAAGGAATATTTCGACGCCTGTTTTGCACAAATGGACGGTATTACAAGGAAGGAATGCCTTCTAGTCGGCGATTCTTTAACAAGTGACATGCAGGGCGGAATCAATGCGGGAATTGCGACCTGCTGGTATAATCCCACCGGATTGTCCAATACGCCGGGACTTGCCATCGACTATGAAATCCAAAATTTACAGGAATTGTTTTCTATTTTATAAAAGGAGACCAGCTATGAAAAGTCAAGCCTAAATTAGCAAAAAATTTCTTTT
>JAMPFM010000091.1 GCA_023664455.1 Blautia sp. | reverse complement strand
AGGAGAAAAGATTATGAAGTGCAGTGGATGCGGAAATGAGATTCCGGAGGGAGCAAAGTTCTGTGCAGAATGCGGCGTTGCTGTTAAGCGGGAACAGTTTTGTAGGGATTGCGGATATCAGCTAATGCCTGAGCAAAAGTTCTGTCCGCAGTGTGGGGCGCAGATACAAAAAGAGAATACTTTTTCCAAAATGTCGGTGAGGCGGGAAAATAGGAAGAGTCAGAACGGTGATAAAGAAAAATTCAAATCAAATGTTGTTGTAAAAGCACTGAAAGCAGTGCCGGGAAATGTTATTGACGAACAGATGGCATTAGATATTGCAAAAATAGTCAATATCCATGCATTGGGGTCAGCTGCATCAAGTGCGGCTACAGCGTGGATGCCGGGGGCAGGTGCAGGCATTGCAACAGCAGGTGCAATAGGATTTATCTGGTCAATGTATGTGCGCATCAGTGACCGGCTTGGAATAAAATTATCAAAGAAAAAATTAAAGTTTCTAGGTTCCGCCATACTTTCCAATTTGGCATCTGCCGGGGGAGCGCTTTTGGCAGCATCGGCTATTTCTCTGATACCGGGCATTGGTTCAGTCACTGCTGTAGTACTGACTGCTGGCGCCAATTATGCTCTGGTAACGGTCGCGGGGATATTGTATATAAACCTTATGTCTTCTTTATGTACGGAAGGGACAGATGTATCCGCCTTGTCAGACGAGGAATTAAAAGAGAGAATGGAAAAAGTCATGGAAGGACAGAATATTAAGAAAATGATGAAGGAAGCGCAGGGGGAATATGTCAAGGCGAGAAAAGAAGGCATAGTGAGCGGCGAAGAGACAGTGGAGTTAGAGGAAGAGTAACCTGTCAGCATGACAGGAACTGAAAGAAAACGAAGGTATGGCATGAGGAAGGAGCGTCTATGGGACAGGGAAAATATGTAGCCTATGTTTCTACTTATACAATCGGACATAAGGACAAGTACGGCATCAGGATTTATGATGTGGATATCGAAAAAGGACGCATGACGGAGAAAAACCAGGTAGAAATTACCAACTCGTCCTACATTACGATTTCCCACAATCAGAAATTTTTATATTCCATCACGGATTTTGGGGTGGAAGCTTACCGGATTCTGCCGACAGGAGATCTGGAAGTCATCAATGAAGGCAGCATTAACGGTATGCGGGGCTGCTATCTTTCTACAGATTACGAAGACAAGTTTCTGTTCGTGGGCGGCTATCATGACGGCAAGATTACGGTATTGCGCCTTCAGGAAGACGGGGGAATTGGTGAGATTACGGAAGAAATTTATCATAAAGGGTTAGGAAGCATTGCGGAGCGGAATTTCAGGCCCCATATTAACTGCGTGAAGATGACGCGGGACAATAAATATCTCTGCGCCGCAGACTTAGGGATGGATCATGTGAATGTCTACCGCATGGATCATGTGAATGGGAAACTGAGCCAGATTGATATGATTCGCAGCGAGCAGGAATCTGCGCCAAGACATTTGAAATTTTCCAAAGACGGTCGCTATCTTTATATTGTGCATGAGTTAAAGAATTATATCGACGTCTATACTTATCAGGAAATTCATGGGAATCCGGAATTTGAGAAAATCCAGACAATTTCTACCCTGAATGATTATCATGCGGGCGGTTCGGCGGCGAGCGCCTTAAATATTTCCGAGGATTTTAAATATATGGTAAGCTCCAATGCAGGTGATAACAGTGCAGTCGTCTATAGAGTCGAGGAAGAGACCGGTATGCTGCAGAAAATACTCTGTCTGCCAATCAGCGGCGATTATCCGAAGGATGCCAATCTTTTCCCAGATAACAGGCACTTGGTATCGCTAAACCATGAAAGCAATACGATGACCTTCTTTACCGTGGATTTGGAAAAAGGGCTGTTGGTCATGAATGGGAAGGAATTAGAAGTGCCTCAGCCAAACTGTATTATTTTCCATAAGCTGTCATAAATAGATTCCCCTTCACATACATTTTAGTAAGTATGGAAGGGGTATTTTTATGGATATCAATAATAGAAATGAGTATGCAGTATACAAAGACATACAGGATAGAACGGGTGGGGAAATTTACATAGGCGTTGTCGGACCTGTAAGAACCGGAAAATCAACATTTATCAAACGATTTATGGATTTGTTGGTTCTGCCTTACATGGAAAACGAGCATGAGAAGGAGCGTGCCAGGGATGAACTGCCGCAGAGCGCGGGCGGTCGGACGATTACCACGACGGAGCCGAAATTTATTCCGAAAGAGGCGGCGCAGATTCAGCTTGGAGGGGATATCGACGTAAAAGTCCGCCTGATTGATTGTGTCGGTTATATGGTGGAAGGTGCTTCCGGGCATATGGAAGAAGAGATGGAGCGCATGGTCAAAACGCCCTGGTCCGCAGAAGAAATTCCTTTTACGAAAGCGGCGGAAATCGGCACCCGTAAGGTCATCAAGGATCATTCCACGATAGGCGTCGTCATTACCTGCGACGGAAGTTTCGGGGAACTGCCGAGAAACAGCTTCTTAGAAGCGGAAGAGCGGACGATTAAGGAGCTGCAGGAAATCCATAAGCCGTTTCTGGTACTGCTCAATTCCGCCAGACCTTATGCCGAGGAAACAAGGCAGATTGCCGATGAAATCCACGAGAAATATCAGGTCACGGTTATGCCCGTTAATTGCGAGCAGTTAAAGCAGGAAGATATTAACCGGATTATGGAAAATATTCTGTATGAGTTTCCGCTGACGATGATAGAATTTTATATGCCGAAGTGGGTGGAAATGCTTGCCTATGACCATAAGATGAAACAGGATATCATAGGCCAGATTAAGAAACTGATGAACGACCTTACCAATGTCAGGGATATCACCCAGACCAATCTGGATTTGGAAAGTGAATATATTAAAAAATGCAAATTAGACGGCATCGACATGTCTGAGGGCAGCGTCAGGATCATCTTGGATTTAGACGATACTTATTACTACGAGATGATAAGCGATTTGGTAGGCGAATCCATTACCAGCGAATATCAGATGCTTTCTGTCTTAAAAGAAATGGCAAAAATGAAAAGAGAATACACGAAAGTGTTGCACGCAATGGAATCTGTGCGCTATAAAGGATATGGCGTCGTAATGCCGGATAAGGAAGAGATTGTGCTGGAAAAACCGGAGGTCATCAGACAGGGCAATAAATTCGGCGTGAAAATCAAGGCGGAAAGCCCAAGCATCCATATGATCAAAGCCAGCATTGAAACGGAAATCTCACCGATTGTCGGAACGGAAACGCAGGCCAAGGACCTCATCCAGTATATTTCGGATACCGGAACGAGCGACGAGGGCATCTGGGAAACCAATATCTTCGGAAAAACGATAGAACAGCTTGTAAATGACGGAATTTCTAGCAAAATTTCGATGATTAATGAGGAAAGTCAGATAAAATTGCAGGAAACCATGCAGAAAATTGTCAACGATAGTAACGGCGGAATGGTGTGTATAATCATCTAAAACAAAAAATAACAGGTGTAATTTACAGGGGGAAAGGGATATCTTGCAAGATATCTCTTTTTTCTTTTTCCAGAAAATGCTATACTAGGATTATCAAAAAGGATTATCGAAAAACGAAAGGAATGATGATACGATGAATGCAGTGTATGAGAAATTAGTAAAATGTTATGAATGTTATAAGGAAAAAGTTGATTTTAAGCCGGATATTGCCGTTGTCTTAGGCTCCGGTCTTGGTAATTTTGCAAGAACCGTGGACGTGAAAGCAGAGCTTCCGTATTCGGAAATCGAGGGCTTTCCGGTTTCTACGGTTCCGGGACATGCCGGTAAATTCATCTTCGGATATATCGGCGATGCAGCCGTTGTATTGATGCAGGGACGGGTTCATTATTATGAAGGATACCCGATTACTGATGTGGTGCTTCCGGTTCGCCTGATGAAGATGATGGGGGCTAAAATCTTATTTCTGACCAACGCTTCCGGCGGTATCAATCCGAATTTCCATGCGGGCAGCCTGATGTTAATTAGAGACCACATTTCCTGCTTTGCACCCAATCCGTTAGTCGGCGCCAATATTGATGAATTGGGCACCCGGTTCCCGGATATGACCCATGTATATGATGAAGACTTACAGGAAATCCTGAAAAATACTGCGAAGGAAAACGATATCGAGTTATTTGAAGGCGTATATGCGCAGTTGACGGGTCCTTCCTTTGAGTCTCCAGCAGAAATTAAGATGCTTCAGACGCTTGGCGCTAGCGCAGTCGGCATGAGTACGGTTGTGGAAGCCATTGCCGCGAACCATATGGGAATGAAAATCTGCGGCGTATCCTGCGTCAGTAATCTTGCTGCTGGCATGAACAGTTCCCCGTTAACCCATGAAGAGGTACAGGAAGCGGCAAATGCAATAGCGCCTAAGTTTGAGAAACTTTTAACAGAGTCTATTATGAAATTTGGGAAGTAAAAACGGTATGAAAGATGGGAAAGAAAAGTTAGGAGAAGCGCTTATTAAAGAGTTAATTACCAAAGCCCTGCAGGCGAGAGAACTTTCTTATTCTCCTTACTCTGCTTATCAGGTGGGCGCCGCCTTACTGACCAAAGGACAGGAAATCTATACAGGCTGTAATATCGAAAACGCCGCCTATTCCCCGACGAACTGTGCGGAAAGAACAGCCTTTTTCAAGGCGGTAAGCGAAGGAAAAAGGGAGTTTTGCGCGATTGCCATCGTGGGTGGCCCAAGAGGGAAGGAAATTACCGGATATGCTTATCCCTGCGGCGTGTGCAGACAAGTGATGGCGGAATTTTGTGATGCAGATACCTTTCAGGTAATTGTTGCAAAATCAGAAAGCAAGTATGTGATAAAAACCTTACAAGAGCTTTTGCCGGACGGTTTTGGGGCTGGCAATCTGGAAGTGGGATAGCAGTTTTTTGTCTGGCATGGATTTGTAGGAAAAAGAAATCATTGAGAGAAAAATAATTTAGGATTGCAAAACTAAAGCATAAAAATGTGTAGTTGTACAGAATATACAATTCCAAAAGCAGGTACTGTGAAAACGCCGGTACTTAGATGCCGTATTTTGGCATAG
>JAMPFM010000090.1 GCA_023664455.1 Blautia sp. | reverse complement strand
TTGCGTGTGAAAAATTTATTTTTCACACTTGTACCGCTGCGTTTGAACCGTAGCGCAAGCGTGCCTGTGTTGGATTGTATATTCTGTACAACGGGCGGTTGTAAAATCTTAGTTTCGCAGTTACTCATATAAAAATAGAATACAAGGAGCAAATAACCAATGGGATTACCGGAAATTTTAGGAATTATCATCGTCATCCTGCTTTTGATTGTGCTGATATTGCAGGTTACAGGGCGCAGAAAATCCGATATTGGCGAGGTAGTGACTTTACTAAAACATACTGCGGATGAGCAGCGCGACAGTGTACAAAAACAAATTGCAAGCGGTACAACGGAACAGTTTGAACGTTTTGGCGTTATTCAGAAGAGTATCCAGGACACTCTTTCGACGAATCGGAATGAAGTCAATAAGCAGCTTGCCGAGTTTCAGCGGCAAATGGAAGCGCAGCTGCGGGCGGTCCAGGATGCCGGGATAATGAGCAACGAGCGGGTTGGCACAACCGTGAAGGACGCCCTGCAGACGAGCCGTGAAGAACAAAACAAACAGCTTCACACCTTCGGGGAACAAGTGGACAACCGCCTATCTTCCATCCAACGTGACTATGCAGAAAATGTTGAAAAGGTCAGCAACACACTTGAGAGCAGAATGAAGGCATTACAGGAAAGTAATGAAAAACGACTGGAGCAGATGCAGGGCGTGGTGGATGAAAAATTGCAAAAGACACTGGAAACCCGTCTTGCCCAGTCCTTTGAACTGGTTAGCAAACAGCTTGAGAGCGTAGGGCAGGGATTAGGGGAAATGAAAGCGCTTGCCGCAGACGCCAGGTCGTTAAAAAATGCCCTTACGAATGTCAAGGAGCGCGGTACATATGGCGAAGTCCGTCTGGAAAAACTGCTTTCCGATATTCTGGCGCCGAATCAATATGAAATGAACGTGGAAATTGCGGACGGCAAGCGTGTGGAGTTTGTTGTAAAACTCCCTGGGAATGGCGATGTGCCGCTGTTTTTACCGATAGACAGCAAGTTTCCCATTGAAGATTATAACCGTTTGCTGGATGCTGAGGATAAACAGGCGATTGATGAGGCGCGACGTTCCCTTACGATAAAAATCCGCACCTTTGCAAAAGAGATTCACGACAAATATATCGTGCCGCCCAAGACCACGGATTTTGCGCTGATGTTTTTGCCAACCGAAGGGCTGTATGCGGAAGTGGTTCAAAATGTGGCATTGTTCGAGGAACTCCGTGATAAATACAAAATTACGGCAGTCGGCGCGACCACGCTTTCGGCGTTTCTGGCGTCTTTGCAGATGGGATTTAAGACGCTTGCCATTGAGCAGCGCTCGCAGGAAGTATGGGATACGCTCCGCGCCGTGAAGTCGGAATTTAATAAGTTCGGGGATATACTGGACAAAGCCCATAAGCAGATTCAGACGGCGGACAAGACGCTCGCGGAAATCGTCGGCAGACGTACCAGGGCAATTAACCGCACGTTACAGGACGTAGAGGAACTGACGGACACGACTACGCCTCTGATAATGGCGTTGGAAGAATCGGCTGATGAGTAAATGAAAAGCGCAGCAGGGACAAAACCTTTCTGCGCTTTCTGTTATTAGGAAAAATAGTTTATTTACCATTATGAATTTAAAATTGACTCAGCAAAAATACTATAGTATAGTAATTGTGGATAAAACGAATAGTTATTTCCTAAAGAGATTTCATAATTGCTTATATTGTGCGGAATGAATTGGATTATAGTATTTTCGGGAGTGAAGTGGACGATGAAATTCATCCAGAAATATAAAGATAAATTGCTGGGGTATGGCATTAATTTCCTGTTATTGCTGACTTTCTGGGGCGGCATGCTCAGAAAGAGTTTCAACTGCGATACGCTTTCCCATATGCTCGCAGAAGACGCTGATATCGTGCATAGGGTTCGGGGCGGAAGATATCTTGCAGCTTTAGGAGACTATCTTCTTTTGAAAATAGGATTAAGAACGACGACCAATCTCAGTATTACGATGTTATTGGCTTTTTTGCTGCTGGCTTTGGCGATGTTGGAAATCCAGGGTATTTTTTCTCAATTTATGCCTGAGAAATTAGGAGCCAGAGTTGGATTTTTCTGCGGACTCAATCTGGTATTTTTGAATGTGCTTTTTGCGGAACCGCTTATGTTTAGCGAATGTAGCGTATATTTTGGAGCTGCGTATCTGACTGCAGCGATGGGAGTGAAATGTTTTACGCAGCGAAAATATGCGCGTATGTTTATTTTGTATGGGATAGCGGTTTGCTTTTATCAGAATGCAACGGTATTTGCAGCGGTTCTGACTGCCTTCTATATTTGTCTGGATGAGAAAATGGCGCTTTCGCGAAAAGCCGTAGCCCGTGAAATAACCGGCGTTGCGGTTTGCATGGGTATGGGCGTTTTGAATCTTCTTAGTATCTATATACTCCGGTATTTCAAAGTAATTACTTCTTACGGCATGGACGTGGCGACAGGCAGTATTGGCGCTAAATTTAAGGAAGCGATCTGGCACTATATAAGTTTAAATAAAAACAGTGCGGGGATTATGTTCAGTGTCTGGCTTCCGTTATTATTTATTCTGGCGGTCTGGATTCTGATAATGTATAGCGGAATCAGGACGCATAAATTGTCGGGGATTTTTTTCCTGTTTCTTGTATGGCTTGGCAGTAATTGTTTATTATATGTAATCCCGATGATGGAGAAGAAATTCTATTTTCCGCCCAGATTATCTTTCTGTTTTTTCCTGATTCAGGGACTTATGCTCGTATCGGCGTATGGTATCTGCGAGGATTCGTTACATTCCTTACTTTCTATAGGTGGAGTTGTTTTTCTGACGGCGCACCTGTTGTTTGCTGATTTTACGGTTACGAATCATTTTGTAAGTAATACGCTGGATGAAGTATATATCAATATGGTATATGAAGAAGTTGTAAAGTATGAACAAGAGACAGGCGTGCCAGTCACCAAGCTGGCGGTAGCCCATGATGCGTATACGCCGTTTAGTTATTTAGGAATTTCCTTTGTTTCAGACCAAATCAATGAGAGGGCGCTGGGAACGGTGCCTTGTACGCTTATGGAAGTAGTGACGGGGAAAAAATTTGAAAAGATTGAAATGCCGCAGGATGTGTATGAACAATATTTTAGCGGCGAGGACTGGGACTACTTTGACTTGGAAAAACAGCTTGTCATTGAAGGGGATACGGCGTATTGATGTGTGTTTTAGGTTTTGGTTTTTTAAGGAAATATTTTATTAATTTCAGCGATGTATATTGTCGCTGATGTATATTGTCTTATATTTTTGTGGTAAAGGATAGTTGAAGGTGGTAATATGAGTAGGTAGAAAGTATTACTTAAAATTGATTGATTATAATAAAGAAAAACTCGAATGAAGCAAGAAAGGAAAATAGATGTGTCAGTTGGTTCCGGTAAAAACGAATTTTAATACAGAGATAGAAGTGGCTGACATCAAAAAAGATGTTATAGAAAATATCATAAAAGCCGCCGGGGTATGCACAAAGATATGCCAGATTATTTTATTTGGGTCTGTGATAGAAAGTAGATGTACAGAGGACTCAGACGTAGATATGTTAGTGATTAGTGATATTTCCCGCTCAAGATTATATAAGGATAAAGGTTATCAGGAATTTCTGAAAAGACTTCATGATAGAGATGATTATGAACAGTTGTATGATGTAATTTGTGTTAATGGTATGGAGGAAATATACCGGCATTGTGATAAGAACAGCCTTTTTCAGGAGGTACTTGGTTGTGGGAAAACACTATATAGGAGAATATAATTATGGCAATTTCACTCTTAGCATATGCGAAAGCAGATATGCAGGCATCTTGGTCTGCGATTGAGGCTGTAAAAGCAAGAACCGGAAACGAAAAAGCGACGAAGGGAATAGCAGCATATCATGCACAACAGGCAATTGAGAAAATTGTAAAGGCTGAAATCTATAGGGTAAATCCAGGTATAAGTCCTCAAAAAATGTACACACATAAGATTTATGATCTCTGTGCGATTGCCGAAAATAATGGAATTAGAGTGCCTAAAGAAATTAAGGATAATGCGTATATGTATAGTGATTGGGAGGCTGCTGGAAGGTATGATTTGCATTTTTCCGTCAGGGTGGATTCTATAGAAAAAGCATTACACTTAGCGGAAAACTGGCTTAGGGAAATAAAGGCATGAATAGATGTATGCACAAAAAGGGTTACTCTGTGGAAGGGGCAGCCCTTTTTATGGACAGTCTAAAATTCGCTTAGTTCCATTTTATTTTTTAACTTTTCTAAATCTCTTCCTAGATTATCCACAAAAAAATCCAAATCTACACAATAGATTCAAAATCCCCTGCTATAATAAGTGTACTCAATTACAGTCAGGGGGTACGCTATGAGTAAAATTTTAATTGTTGAGGACGACTTGTCGATACAGGCGTTGCTGCATGATTTTATACAGGAAGCTGGATATAGTGTTGTGTTGGCGGCTGACGGTGTGGAAGCTCTTGCGAAATATTCCGAACAGGCTTTTGATTTGGTACTGCTTGATATTATGCTGCCCAAAATTGACGGTTACGGCGTTTGCGAGGTTATCCGGCAAAAGTCAGATGTGCCTATTATCATGCTTACAGCATTGGACGGAGAAGAAAATCAAATTAGAGGATTGGATTTGCAGGCAGACGACTATATCACAAAGCCTTTTTCCATGCCTGTTTTGTTGCGGAAAATTGCCGCCGTCCTGCGCCGCGCATCGAAGCAAAATGACGCGCCGCAGACCATAAGTTATAAGGACTTGACGCTGGATCTGGCGGCATATAAAGTCTATGCAGGGACAAAAAGTATTGACCTTACGCCCCGTGAGTTTGAAATACTGCGGGAGCTGCTGCTTCACAAAGGACGGATTTTAACACGGCAAAATCTTTTGCAAACGCTTTGGAAGTATGAGTTTTACGGGGAAGAACGGATTATTGATACGCACATAAAAAATCTACGGAAAAAACTTGGCGCTGCTGACTACATAGAAACAATCAGAGGGGTGGGATATCGAATTGATAAAGAGAATTAGAAGCAGCTTATTTGCTAAAGTTTTTATGATTACCGCCGTTCTGATGGCGGTTTGCTGTTCTATCACATATTTTTGCATCACCCAATTTGCACCATACATCTATACGCATGATCTTTCTGCGATCGATGAAGAACTGCCTTATTTGGTTGAGGAAATTTCCCGCTATACAAAAGAGGAAGTATTATATATTCTTGAGGATTATTCCGATCGGATTATGGAAGAAAATGACGATGAGTTTGTTTTTCAATTTTTCCAAAGTGACAGCGAAGAACTGGGACAATTCGACAAGAATGATACATCGAGGTGGTGCAGGCTGACCTTTGTGGACAGCCCAGAAGAGTATATCGTATTTTTTTCCAAAAACACGGAAAAGGAAAGCCAGATTGCCTTTGCGCTTCAAAAGGCAATTCCTGTTTTGAGCGTTGTAATTCTTGCAGTTTCTATCATTGCATCTTTTTTCTATACCGTATACATGACAACACCAATTAAGAGGATCAGCAAAATATCAAAGCAAATGGCGGCATTGGATTTTAGCGGTCTATGTGCTGTCCGGCGTATGGATGAAATAGGTATTCTTGCTGATAGCTTAAATGACCTGTCGGGGAAACTATCATCCGCCTTGTCAGAACTGCAAAGTGCGAACAAACAACTGCAGGCAGATATTGATAAGGAACGTGAATTGGAGCGGCAGCGTATGGACTTCTTTTCTGCGGCATCTCATGAGTT
>JAMPFM010000008.1 GCA_023664455.1 Blautia sp. | reverse complement strand
ATTATGATGAGTTTATTTGATGAGGAAGAAGTTATAAGGTCTTATATCAAAAGTGAGCGTTATGAAGCGGAGCAAGATAAAGCAAAAAAGACAGCAATTCATTTATTAAAATTGGGAAAAATGTCATTGGAAGATATAGCGGAGGCCACGGAGTTGTCGCTTGATATAATTAAAGAATTAGAAAGCCGGTTAATCCAACTGACATAACGGATAGTTTATAGTTTCCAAATTAGAAAATGAAAAGATACGGGATGGATAAATTGCATGGTAAATGACGCGAAAATACCGGAAGATAACCGACTTCCAGAAACGGAAGAAATTATAAAACGAAGATTGTGGGACAGCGATGCTGAACAGATTGTATTTGAGTGTCTGCAAAGGTTTATTGATTTTGAGAAATTTTATATTGTGCCACATATATTAGTTTCTGAGGTTATCAAAAATTTTAGAAAATATGAGCAGTTTGAAAATATGTATAATAAATATTGTGAATTAGTCAATAAGCCGGGATTTAGTAACAGACATTTTGAATTGATGCATTTTGATTTTGTTGTTTATAGTAAAGCAGATTATTTCCCGGTGTTGATTGTTGAAGCTGATGGGCAGAACCATAAAACAAAGCAGAACGTTATGTATTTTGACAAATTCAAGAATTATATCGCAGAACAGTATGATATACCGCTTGTACGTCTGGAGTTGTATCATGCAGATATAGATATCGAGGCGGAATTAAAGAAAAGATTAGAAAATGAAAATTTGAAAGATGCATTTAATTATCCAATTTATTGCTGGCGATGCGGAAGAAAACTTCGATATCAGAAAAATAAAGATTTTTACTATTGTGATTCATGCCAGAGAAAAACAGGAAAAAACGTAACTGTATCGAACACGGAAAAAATATGCCCACCGCTGTTTGTGTGGGATAAATAATGAGAGGTAGAACAATGATTATGAACAAAGAGAGATTAGCATTACTATTATCAATAACAATGATAATATTTTTCTTAACAGGGTGTGGAAGTAAAGAAGAGGTCCCGGTAGATGAACCAATGCCCGATACAGCGATGGAATTAAATGGGGAAGAACAAAATGAAGAAGCAGATGAACAACTGTTGCCTGAAGAGCCGGAAAATTTTGAATGCCTTGATGAAATTAAGAATGCCAGCCCGGATAGCGGGATGGTTCAGATAGATGATATGATATTTCAGTATGGGGCAAAATTTTCGGAGATTCTTGAAGTAATTGAACAAAGTGAATGTACATATACAGCAGATGAGTATGACGAAAATCGATTAGTGTTGCATGAGAATGATTGGGAAGATGTGGCATTCCGAAAAAATGATATTCCCTATTTTAGTTTTCGATTAATAAATCCAGAAACAGAAACAATTCAGTTAAAGGATTGTGTAGTATCCATTATTACTGCAAAACAAGCTTCAAAAGGTAATGTTTATTATGCAGGTTTTAATGGTGAAGAAATGACATATGATTCTATTAAAAAGAGTATTAAAAATTATGAGCCCGACCATGAATATTCCAATTACGATTCAGATATGAATAAACAAATAGAAGTATTATATATTATTCCTTCTGATGCAGCCTCAAAGGTATCACCCAATAGCCAAATATATGTATATCTATTATTTGAAAGTGATACCGGCGATTTAAGGGCATTATTAATAAGCGGATTTGTTTATAAATGGCTTCCTTAAAAGAAAATTGATAATTCTTTTTATGATTACATTTTATATATTATAAAGTTCTTTATATGAAATATAATCATTTTCAGGGTTGCTTGATAATATTAATTCTTTGAACTTTCCATATTTAAAGTAGGAATAATCATTTGAGCAGAGATTAATAGACCAATTAAGTTGTAAATCATCTTCTATGGGAATACCATATATCTTTAGTTTGCTTATTCGTTCTATGAGTTCGGAGTTCCCATTTATATTAGAGGATAGTGGGCTGTTAGGTTCATCAAATAAAAACCAATTTCCCTGTAAGGAATTACAGCAATCGCAATAATTTGAAAAACAGTTTTCTTTAAGTGTTTTTGAGTATCCCGTTTTAACAGAATAATTTTCTTTTATATAGTGTAATAATTTTGGGGGAATATCCTCTTCTTTTTCTACCCATGCAAGATGCAATTCTGCACCAGGTTCTATATAATCATTAAAAAATTCATATTGTAGGTTGCCATCCGTTGTTTTATACATATGGAAAAATTTTCCAATTCCTAAACCAATAATTTTTGTGGAGCGTTTACATTTCCAACAGTTTTGCTGTCCTTCAATAATATAAATATATTCAGTAGCAATAATTGCATTATCTGAATCTTTTAAAATCCATTTTGAAAATTTAGTATAATCCTCTGGCATGTCGTTGGTATACCATTTTTTTACTTTAGGATTCCACTTTGCACCGAGTTTTTTTGCCTCTTCTTTTTCTGAATAAGGGATGTCTAAGAATAAACTCATAAATATATTTCCTCGTCTTTACTATTTTTTTATCCAATCTTGGAATTTAATAATTTTTGCATATTGCTTGGGGCGGTTTTGCTCAATTGTAAAACTTTTTGGATATCTTCAGCATGCTTCATTATTAAAGGTTGTCCTATTTCATTGGTGTTTCTATATAATTCTATCAATTTACGTTCTTCCGATGTAAGGAAAGTAGTTTCTTTACCGGAAAGCAAGTATTCCATGCTAGTCCCAAGTATTTGGGACAATCTATATAATGTTTCTGCATGGGGAATTTGACCATTTTTATAATTCCCAATATTATTTTTTGATATATCCGCAAGCTTTGTTAGCTCTGCGTTTGTGATATTTTTACGCTCCATTATCTCGGAAAGTCTTTTCCCGAATCCTGCATCAGTCATTTATATGCCCCATTCTTTATTTATTATAAATTAAACATTGACAATCCCAACAAAAAGGGATATATTATTTTTGTAAGACAATTAAAAAATTTTTATATAGAAGTATAAATATAGAAAATAGCATCATAAAAGGTAACAAAATAAAAGATATTTTATATGTATTGAAAATATCTCTAAAAACATGATTCTTATTTTGTTATGGCGAAAATGCTATTTATATTTTACCCGTTTTACTTTACAAAGTAAAGTAAAGATTGTGCGTTAAATAAGAAAAGGAAAAACTAGGCTGAAAGGAGCAGAAAAGAACAAATGAAGAAAGTAGTATATTCTGACTGGTCAAAGGAAATTAAAAAAGCAATGATAGATGCTGATCTGGACAATAATGATATTGCCAACAAATTTAATTGGACAAGCCGCTATGTAAGCTCCATTGTTAATGGAAGAATCTATCATAGGACAGCGGTTGAGAATATATCTGCATTTTTGGGAATAGATGTTCCGCAAACGGAAGGTTCTACCCTGGCAAAGGTGGTTCGGGAATAAAGGATGAAAAATTTTTTTGACAGGCAAAAAGAAGTATGCAATAAGAACAGGGAACATTGTGCAGAGTGTTCTTTGATGGCATATTGTTATGATGGGATTTTCCAGAGAAATACAGTGGTCTCTTTAGGGGAGGCGGCTGTCCTGTCAGGGAAGGTATTAGATTATGAGCGTAGCAACTAAATGGAACAGACTAGATCAGTTTATTTTTGCAACAGAAAATTTATTGAAGCAATTTAATGAATCTATCCGGGATATTGACAGCGACAGTGCAGAAGTTAGTGCCGAAATGACTGCTGCAGAAACAGAATATATTCGTTCCGAAAATGAGAAATATAAAATAAAAGAGACGCCTAGCGCCTTACTTGAGTGTGATAATGCATTTATCTGTCCAAGCTGCAGGAAGCAGATACCAGACAGCATTCTTTTCAATATAAAGTACTGCCCGGAGTGTGGGAAGAGAGTAATTAGGAGGACGTGGATGATAGAGAGAGGTTAAATGGTTGAAACACCTTAAAAAACTGTAATACATATTTTTAATGCCATGATCTGACTGTGTGCCACGGAATAAGCCATGTTGATTGATCGTGATTGGCTCCCGGAACCTTTATTCCGGGAGGAGGTGGGTAGAAGCAGCTTATTAAAAGCTTTTCTATATATTTGTACTTTGACAAATACGCATTGCGTCATAAAGTCCGGTAACGTGCCTTGTTGTGAAAAGAGGAGCTTTTGTAACAGATCTGCGAGGATAGCTATGCGATAATCGCATATGCAGGAGCAATCAGTATCTGATTATAAGCCAAAGAAATGGGAATCTTTGGTGCGATGATTCGCCAACAAATAATGATACACCCCAAAGGAGGCTGCCCATAGAAATGGGAGAGGTAGAGTAGCATATTGGTGGAATGCCTATGTGATGGTAACCTGTGGACTGTCCCGACAGTCGCCGGCAATTTATTAATCTTTTGAAAGTGGTGGATTATCTATTCATCATTAATTCTTCAATAAGCGTGGTGGTCATTTTACGGAATGTCCATCACTTTCAGGGGATTAATATACGCAACATATCATGCTGGCATAAATATAGTGTGATAGGGACAAGTAAAATCTGCATAACATATGATGAGGAGGGGATAAGTTATGGATATTTCAATTAAAAATGAAAATGAATGTAAGAGTGTTTTTGTTTCAAAACAGACAGAGCTGACAGAAATATTTACAAAATTATGGATGCAGGTAATTAATGAAAAGGAAAAACATATAGCTATAGAAAATAAATAATTCATATGCAAATCAATGTGTATAGTTTATAATAAATACAGATATTGGTTTGTTTTATTGAGGGATTAATGATGAAAAATGTAGTTGCAATTTATAGTCGTTTGTCTGAGGAAGATAGAAACAAACTCAATAAAGCTGATGATAGCCGGAGTATCCAGAATCAGAAAAGCATGTTAATCAGTTATGCATTAAGTCAGGGGTGGGAAATCTATAATATATACTCAGATGATGATTATAAAGGTTCTGACCGGAACCGCCCGGCGTTTACACAATTAATGAAAGATGCGGCGGACAGAAAGTTTGACATCGTCCTTTGCAAATCACAGGCAAGATTTACAAGGGAGCTTGAGCTTGTGGAAAAAATTATACATGGACAGTTTGTGGAATGGGGTATCCGGTTTATTGGTTACGCCGATAATGCGGATACTGCAATCGCCGGAAATAAGAAGGCAAGACAGATTAATGGTCTGGTAAATGAGTGGTACTTAGAGGATTTGTCAGATAATATTAGGACGGTTCTTACAGATCATCGAAAGAAAGGAATGCATATAGGAGCTTTTGCCCTTTATGGATATAAGAAAGACCCTGAGCAGAAGGGGCACTTAATTATTGATGAAGAGGCGGCAGAAGTGGTCAGGCTTGTTTTTGAACTTTATGCTTCCGGGATGGGTAAAGTCAATATAGCCAGATATCTGAATGAACGGGGGATTCCCAATCCGACAGAGTACAAACGCCGGCAAGGGCTTCGATATAAGGGGGCAGACCGAAAATATGGGACTTTGTGGAAGTATTACGCAATATCTGATATGATCCGAAATGAAATGTATATAGGAAATATGGTGCAAGGAAAATACAAGAATCCTACATATAAATCCAAAAGCAGCAAGCCAGTGCCCCGTGACCAATGGATTATAGTAGAAGGTACACATGAACCTATTATTGAAAAAGACTTATGGGACAAGGTTCAGCAGATGATAGCCTGCAGGGCAAAACCGATGTGTACTGGTGAAATCGGACTTTTTGCCGGAAAAACAAGATGTATGTATTGTGGGTATACTTTAAGGGCAACTAAACAGAGGGAATTTCGATATTTAAGGTGTACATCTAAGTTTTTTAAGGAAGAAGCCTGTAAAGGAGCGTTCATTCCACAGCGTTTTTTGGAAAAAGCTATTCTGGATGAATTGAATCAAATCATCAGTCAGTATTTTGACGAAAAATCCGCAGAGGAAAATCTGTCAATCTATCAAAAGCATGAAGCAGAGCAGAAGAAACTGCAAAGGGACGCAGCTGTTTATCAAAAAAAGATTAAGGAGTTAGAAAATGCTGTAAGAAATTCATATCTTGATAGGACAAATGGCATCATTACGATGCAGGAATTTATGGATTTTAAAACAAATTTTCAAACTGATATAGCGGCGTATAAAGATAAGTTAATGATTGCAGAACAGCGTCTGGCTTCTTTGCAGGAACAGGAAGCTGATGGGACAAAATCTGTAAAAGATATCTTGAAAAAGTATAAAAATATAGAGCATCTTGACCGGACAATTGTGGATGCGTTGATTGATTATATTGAAATCGGACGTAATGACCATAAAATCCATAAAACAGATTTGCCGCCAATTGTGATTCACTGGAAATTCTAAAGATAAATTTTTTGGTAGTTTTTTCATGAGTGTACCATCTGCAGCCATATCCTCCATCAAATCCGTAATGATATCCCCCGTAGACTGGAACTGCGCCGCGCTGAACGGGAAACCGCCTGCGGACTGCGGCCAGACGCCGATGGTATGGTCTACATAGTAATTAGCAAAGCCGGAGTTTTCAATTTCTTCCATAGATAAATTTTTGGTAAGCTGATGGATGATGGTAGCGACGATTTCAAGATGCGCCAGCTCCTCTGTACCGATGTCCGTCAACACTGCAGCAACTTCCCGATAGGGTGCGGCATAACGCTGCGACAGATATCTCATGGAAGCACCCATTTCCCCATCGGGACCGCCGTACTGGCTGATGATAGCCTGTGCCAGCATCGCATTTGAATTGGTAATATTCACCGGGAACTCTAATCTTCTTTCATAATTCCACATTTAGTTACATCCTCCTTCCCAAGGCATGGGTAATGTCGCCCAGGTCCATTCTTTATCAGGAGAGACGTCAGTGTCTGCGATGGTAAGTGGACCAAATTTAGATGCATATTCTCGCATCGCCTGATTTTGCATATGGGCATAATGTTTCAGATAGTCAACCGCCTCTACGTCGTCCGGGTGCGTATCCAGATATTCATTCATTTCTACAACAACGAAACCGATGAGGTCGATTTGATGGAGCAGTCTTTCCTGCTCTGTACGGAAATTCCTTGTCATTTACAACATCTCCTTCCTGAAAACGGTTTGTTCAGCTCTGGAAAGATGGTCCCGTTTAAAAGCGCCTCATCTAAGTCTTCATAGATATGGGTCAGACGCTGCCACGGCACATATGCCATAGCGACAGGGAATCTGTCAAAATCTTCGTTAAAACGATAGTCTTTCATTTTCATAGATTTCCTTTCTTTTTTCAGACCATAAACATACAGAATAACGATTACAATCTGAAATTTATCATAAAAGATTTATAATGATTTTACTAATATCATATGATATAATTGATTTCGTGTGTTTATGAAAAGCAGAATTTTTGACAGAAAATTTTATTTGTTAAGGACACAATTATTTCACAATTCCGAAAACTTAAAGACACAAATTTCCTTTATAGTAAATTGGTTAAGGAATCGTATAGATGCGCTCGAAGGGAGGTCTTACGTTTGATAAAAGTAGAAAATCTGGTGAAAAAATATGGAAATCATGTTGCAGTAGACCACTTATCTTTTGAAGTGGAAAAGGGGCAGATTTATGGGTTTCTGGGACCAAACGGCGCCGGGAAAACAACGACAATGAATATGATGACGGGATATCTGGCGCCTACTAAGGGAACGGTGCAAATCTGCGGATTCGATATGCTGACACAGCCGGAAAAGGCTAAAAAGCATATCGGGTATCTGCCAGAAATCCCGCCGCTTTATCCAGATATGACGGTGTTAGAATATCTGCGGTTTGTGGCGGAATTAAAGAAAGTAGCCCGGAAGGAGCGGCAAGGACAGATTGAGGAAATCATGCAGACGCTTGGGATTTTAGATGTGGCGAATCGTCTGATTAAGAATTTGTCAAAAGGATATAAACAAAGGGTTGGGCTGGCACAGGCCATTATAGGATATCCCGATGTGATTATTCTGGATGAACCGATGGTCGGTCTGGATCCGAAGCAGATTCATGAAATTCGGGAATTGATTAGGAACCTTTCCCAGAACCATACGATTATTTTAAGTTCCCATATCTTAACGGAAATCAGCTCTCTATGCGACCATATCATCATCATTTCCCACGGAAAACTGGCGGCAAGCGATTCGCCCGCGGGTCTGCAGGGCTTGATGAAGAAGTCGGTAGAGATTGAAATGAGCGTATCCGGGACGAGGGAAGCGGCGGAGGAGCTGCTTGCCGGGATAGAGCATATCGACTCTTATACATTTGAAGAGGCGGAAGAGGAAAACAGCATCCAGATAAGGATTGTGACAGAGGGGCAGGCGGATATCCGCAAAGAGTTGTCAATCAGGTTTACCAGTGACGGAATGCCTGTTTTATCCATGAAAAAAGTGGAAAAGTCGCTGGAAGATATTTTCCTGCAGCTGACGGATAGTAACGAAGAAATAGAAGAGCAGGAGGAAGAAGCGGATGATAGCGATTTATAAAAGAGAAGTACAGTCTTTTTTTCATTCCATGATTGGATGGCTTTTTCTGGCGGTTACTTTATTTATCCAGGGGCTTTATTTTACGGTCTATAATATCGTATACGGATACCCGAATACGTCGGTGGTCCTGCAGGGAGCGCTTTTCATCTTTCTGATGATGATGCCGATTCTGACGATGAGAAGTATTGCGGAAGACAGAAAACTCAAAACGGATCAGTTGATTCTTACGGCGCCCGTAACTGTAGGCAGGATTGTGCTTGGAAAATATCTGGCGTTGTTGACCGTTTTTGCGGTTCCTGTCGTCATCATCGGGGTAACGCCGCTTTTGTTATCTTTTGCCGGTTCTTTTCAGATAGCGGTATCCTATACTGCGCTGCTTGGGTTTATTCTGTATGGCGCGCTGGCGCTGGCAATCGGTTTATTTCTCTCGTCTTTGACGGAAAATGTGGTTATTGCGGCAGTGCTAGCGTTCGTGGTCTTATTTCTCGGATATATGATGTCGGGACTGTGCAGTCTGATTTCGACGACGGGAAATGTCCTGACACGGGCGCTTAGTGCGTTTGATATGGTGGGAAGGTTCGATGAAATGGCGGGTGGCAGCTTTTATCTGCCTTCTGTGGTTTATTATCTTTCCTTGATTTTTTTCCTGCTGTTTTGTACGAAGCAGTCCGTCCAGAAGCGTCGATACGGAGTATCTGGTAAAGGAAAAAAAGTGGGGGTGCGTAATCTGTCTGCTGTAATAGCGGCATTAGCATTGACTATATTGGTCAATATCGGGGTAGGCATGCTTCCGGGAAAGTTTCTATCCTTTGATATGACGACGAATAAATTATATACCTTAACAAAAGATACCGAAAATTTTGTGAAAGGATTGGAGGAGGATTTGACAATTTATGTGCTTGCCAGCGAAAGCAGCATGGATAGTAATTTAGATAAAATGATTCGGAAAATAGAAACATTATCGGAGCATATCACAGTTAGCTATGTGGATCCGTCAGTCAATCCTCTTTTTTATTCTAATTATACGGACACGGCGCCGAGCAGCAATAGCCTGATTGTAACAGGACCGCAGAGGAGCCGGGTAATTGATTACAACGATATTTATGTGTATGAAATGGATTATGCTTCTTATCAGAGCCAGATTACCGGATATGATGGGGAAGGTCAGATTGTCTCAGCGATTGCCTATGTTACTACGGATGATATGCCCCGGATTTATGGGATTAGCGGACACGGGGAACTGGCATTGGAAGGGCAGTTTGAGCAGGCAGTCCAGAAAGAGAATGTGGAATATCAGGAACTTTCTCTTCTGACTATCGAAGAAATACCAGAAGATGCACAGGCAATCATTCTGAATGCACCTACGGCGGATTATTCTTCGGATGATGCAGATAAAGTGCTGGCTTTTCTGGAAAAAGGGGGAAATGCAGTCATCATTCCCACATGGACGGGGGAAAGTCTGCCTAATTTTGAACGGATTCTTGCATATTATGGCGTTTCTATCGAGGAAGGGATGATTGTGGAAGGGGACAATAGTAAATACTATTCCAATCCTTTCTGCCTGTTTCCGCAGATTAACTATGACGAGTTGACGGTGAGTGTTTTTGACGCCGCAGTTTTTGCGCCTTTTACCCAGGGAATTATCTATGATGAGGAAACCCAGGGCATATCCTATGTTCCTCTTCTTGAGACGAGCGAGGCATCTTATAGCAAGGTAGATGTGGAAACGGCGACAGATTATACGAAATCTGAGGAAGATATTGACGGTCCCTTCGTCATTGCGCTAAAGGCAGAAAAAAACGTGCAGGATAATGCGGTGTCTGATGTGGTGATTGTAGCGACAGAGCAGATGTTCTCAGAAAGCGCGGACAGTGTTGTGCCCGGAAATAACCTGAAACTGTTTGGAAATGTGATAAGTTCCCTTGTAGAGCATGAAAGCTCCATCCTGATTCCGATTAAATACTATGACGCCAATCTTCTGTCATTCCGGGCGCGGACGTGTATTATTATCGGCGTTTTGACGATTCTTGTCATGCCGATGGCATCTCTGGCGGCGGGATTTGTAATCTGGTTTTTAAGGAAAAGACGGTAATGTCCGTCGGATGGACGCTGTAATGGAACCGAGTCAATGGGAGTCAATGGTAGCACTCAATGAACCCCTTCGATTTTCTTCTTGATTTCCCTCTAAGTTTGTGTAAAAATGATAGTGCGGGTTTTGGATTAGAGAAGACGATTGAGAAAGGTTGTTGCGCATATGAGAGGAATCGATACACAGGTTCGTAAGAACAGACGCCGGATTTTTAAAGAAGTGGCAAATCTGGCGTATCAATCGGAAAATTTAAAAGATGATATTGAGGCGCTGCCTTATAAAATAGTGGATTATGATGAGTCGGAGTATGAGAGCATTTACAGGGAGCGGGCGATTGTGCGCGAGCGGATCCGGCTGGCTATGGGATTGTCGCTGCGCCCGGAAAATCAGCCGGTGCATCTGACTCAGGGGCTGGAAGAGAGTAACATTGCAGAAAAATATTATGAACCGCCGCTGATGCAGGTCATTCCTTCGGCATGTAACGCCTGTCCTGAGAATCGTTATGAAGTAACAGATAAGTGTATGGGCTGCGTGGCGCACCCGTGTAGGGAAGTATGTCCGAGAGGCGCTATTTCCATGAAAAACGGACACTCCATCATCGACCAGGAAAAGTGTATTAAATGTGGTAAATGTAAGGCGGTATGTCCTTATGATGCCATATCCCATCAGGTAAGACCCTGTGCGGGAGCCTGTGGGGTGAACGCTATTAAGAATGATGAAAAGGGCAGGGCGGTCATTGATAATGATTTGTGCGTATCCTGCGGACAGTGTATGGTGAATTGTCCATTTGGGGCGATTGCCGATAAATCCCAGATTTTTCAACTGATTCGCGCGCTGCAGTCGGGACAGAAGATTATCGCGCAGGTTGCCCCTGCGTTTGTCGGGCAGTTTGGAGCAGATGTAACGCCGGATATGTTAAAAACAGCGTTAAAGCAGTTGGGCTTTTATGATGTATACGAAACGGCAATCGGGGCGGATATGGGCGCCATCGCAGAAGCGGAGCACTATGCGACAGAAGTGGCGACAGGGAATATTCCGTTTAGCCTGACTTCCTGTTGTCCATCCTGGTCAGTGCTTGCGAAGAAGTTTTTCCCGGAAACGATTGATAAGATTTCCAATGCACTGACGCCTATGGTGGCGACGGCGCGAGTGATTAAAAAGGACCACCCGGATGCAAAAGTGGTGTTCGTGGGTCCCTGTGCTTCTAAGAAACTAGAAGCATCCAGACGGACGATTCGTTCTGATGTGGATTTTGTCATTACCTTTGAAGAACTTGCCGGTATGTTTGAGGCAAAGGGCATTCTATTAAAAGAAATACAGGCATTGGATGAACTGGTGGGAGCGACCGGTGCGGGGCGTGGCTATGGCGTCGCCGGCGGTGTTGCAAACGCGATTGAGGAATGTGTCAGGGAATATTATCCGGATGTGGAAGTGAATATCGAACATGCGGAAAGCCTTTCTGAGTGTAAGAAGATGTTGATGCTTGCCAAAGCGGGGAAAAAGAATGGCTGTCTGATAGAAGGTATGGCATGTCCGGGCGGCTGCGTTGCAGGCGCGGGAACCAATATTGCAATTCCACAGGCAACAAAGGCAGTAGGCAGTTTCAAAGCGGCGGCGAAACAGCGGATTCCCGATTTAAAGGAATAAAAATTTAAAGGAATAGAATAAGAAAGGATTAAGGATAGTACGGAGATGCAGAAAATCAGAACCAGATATGCGCCGAGTCCGACGGGGCGTATGCATGTGGGAAATTTGCGGACGGCGCTTTATGCGTATTTAATTACCAAGCATGAAGGCGGCGACTTCATTTTGCGGATTGAAGATACGGACCAGGAACGTTATGTGGAAGGCGCAGTGGACATTATTTACCGCACACTGGAAAATACAGGGCTGATTCCCGATGAAGGACCCGATAAGGACAGAGGCGCAGGACCTTATGTGCAGAGTGAGAGACAGGCGCAGGGTATTTATTTAAAGTATGCGAAGGAACTTATCGATAAAGGGGAAGCTTATTATTGTTTCTGCGATAAAGAGAGGCTGGCTTCCCTTACAAGAGAGGTTGCGGGTAAAGAAATTAACGTCTATGACAAACATTGTCTGCATTTGACCAAAGAAGAGATTGCGGAAAAATTACAAAGCGGTATGCCTTATGTCATCAGACAGAATAATCCAACGGAAGGAACGACGGTATTCCATGATGATATTTATGGGGACATTTCCGTGGATAATGCAGAGTTGGACGATATGATTCTGATAAAGTCTGACGGATTTCCGACCTATAATTTTGCGAATGTGGTGGATGACCATCTAATGGGGATTACGCATGTGGTCAGGGGAAACGAATACCTGTCTTCCTCACCGAAATATAACCGGCTTTATGAGGCATTTGGCTGGGAAGTGCCGAAATATATTCATTGTCCGTTGATTACGGATGAAGAACATCAGAAATTGTCCAAGCGCTGCGGACATTCTTCTTATGAAGATTTAATAGAGCAGGGCTTTTTGTCGGAAGCGATTGTCAATTTTGTTGCGCTGCTGGGCTGGAGCCCGGAGGGGACGGAAGAAATTTTTACTTTGGAGCAGTTGGTGGAAAAGTTTGATTACCACCATATTTCCAAGTCCCCAGCGGTATTTGACTATACCAAACTCAAATGGATGAACGGGGAATATATGAAGGCAATGGAATTTGATAAGTTTTATCAGATGGCGGAGCCTTATTTGAAACAGGCGCTTACAAAGAAGCTGGATTTGCCCAAAATTGCCGAGATGGTGAAGACGAGAATTGAAATTTTCCCGGATATCCCGGAAATGGTGGACTTTTTTGAAGAACTTCCAGAATATGATGCGCAGTTATATGCCCATAAGAAGATGAAAACGAGTCAGGAATCTTCCTTAGAAGTGTTAACGGAACTGCTGCCTATTTTAGAGGTGCAGGAAGATTACAGCAACGACGCCCTCTATGGGATTTTGACAGAGTATGTGGAAAAGAAAGGCTGTAAAAACGGCTATGTGCTTTGGCCGGTGAGAATTGCTGTATCCGGGAAGCAGATGACGCCGGCGGGTGCAACGGAAATTATGGAAGTGCTGGGCAGGGAAGAATCCCTTGACAGGATTAGAAAAGGAATCGAAAAATTACAAAATGTCTGAATTGATGGTGAATCCAATACAAGAAAAAGCAATCAAATTCGCTGCCGGTAGTATGCAGGTTCTGGCAGGACCCGGCAGCGGGAAAACGTTTGTGATTACGCAGCGTATCCGATATCTGATAGAGCAGCATGGAGTGGAGCCTTCCGACATTCTGGTGATTACTTTCACCAAGGCGGCGGCAAACGAAATGAAACAGCGGTTTTATAAATTAATGGCAGGAAAGCGGCCGCCTGTCAATTTCGGTACTTTTCACGCAATCTTTTATCATATCTTGAGGCAGACCGACCAATATCGGCAATTTACCCTGATTACCGAAACCGAAAAAAGAAAACTGTTGCTGCATCTTTTAAAGATGCCCTTATCGCTGCTTTTCACCGGACACGAGAAAATAGACGCCCTGCTTACGCTTATCAGCCGGATGAAGAATGAGGGGGAATCTATGGAATCCTTTTCACCGGGCTTGTTTACCCGTGAGGAATTTCTGGAAATATATGAGAATTATAAACAATTTATGATAGAATGGAAAAAGATAGATTTCGACGATATGGGACTGCTTTGTCTGAAATTATTTCAAAAAAACCCGGATATTTTGACTGCGTGGCAGAAAAGCTACCGGTATATTCTGGTGGATGAATTTCAGGACATCAATCCCATGCAATACCGGATTGTCCGACAGATTGCCGCGCCGGAAGACAATCTTTTCATCGTGGGGGACGACGATCAGTCCATTTATGGCTTCCGCGGGGCGAGACCGGATATCATGAAACAGTTTTTAGAAGATTATCCCAATGCGCAGCAGCTTCTTTTAGACGTGAACTATCGTTGCCATGAGCAGATTGTGACCAATTCTTTACAGGTCATTCGCCAGAATAAGAATCGTTTTGAGAAAAAAATCTGTGCGGCGCACGCCAAGGGTGCAGGCATGGCGCTTAGACCGTTTTCCTGCCAGGAAGAGGAGTATGAGGCGTTGTTAAAAGATTGGAAGGAGACGCTGCGAAAAGATGGCGCCGCGAGTCTGACCGGAAAGGCGGTTATCTACCGGACCAATTACGAATGCGGTCTGCTGGCAGAAAAACTTCTGATTAATGGGATTCCGTTTACCATGAAAGAGTCCCTGCGAAGTCCCTACGACCATTTTGTTATCAAAGATATCCTTGCTTATCTGGAGTTTGCAAACGGCAACAGGAGCCGGGAAATTTTTCATCTGTTCATGAACAGACCCCTGCGGTATTTCAGGAAAGACTGCGCCGTGAGAAATCCCGTGACGCTGCAGGAATTGCTTTCTTATTATAAAGACCGCCCCGACATGCAGGAAAGTGCGAAAAAGTTATTTGGAGATCTGGCGCGGATTGGAAACATGCGCCCCTATCTGGCAATCCATTATATCAGGAAGGCAGTAGGGTACGACGAGTATCTAAAGCAGAATTATGACGCCGGGGCAAGGGATAAATTATTTCAGATAGCCGATGATTTCCAGAAGCTTGCCAGGCGATATCAGACGTTTCAAGACTTGAGTGACTACATCAGTCAATGTGAAGAACTCTTTCGACATAAGAAAGCGGAAAGGGAAGCAGAAAAAAGGAAGGCAGGAAAGGAAGGAACAGAAGCGGAAAATGCGCAGTCAGGAATACATCTGATGACCATGCATGCATCTAAAGGGCTGGAATTTGATACCGTTTACCTGCCAGACGTCAACGAAGGAAAAATGCCAACCAGACAGGCGGTCCAGTCTCTGGAAGAAGAACGTCGTATGCTCTATGTGGCGATGACGCGGGCGAAGAAGGAACTGCAGATTCTTTACTGTGTCAAAAAAGATGGAAGGGATATGCCGTCGAGGTTCTTAGAGCCGGTTTTACAGGCGGCGGAAAAGAAAGAATAGAGAGAATAGAAGGAAAAGAAAAAATAGAGAGAATAGAAGGAATAGAGGGATTAGAAAGATTAAGGAAAAGGAGTGTTTATCATGTACAAAGTTATCATTTGTTTTCTGGCAGGAATCGGTGCGGGGCTGGGAACCGGATTTGCCGGCATGAGCGCGGCGGCGGTCATCAGTCCGATGTTAATTACTTTCCTGGGGCTTCCGGCTTATGAGGCGGTCGGCATCGCCCTTGCAAGCGATGTGTTGGCAAGCGCCGTCAGCGCTTATACTTATGGAAAAAATAAGAATTTAGATGTCAAAAATGGTCTCGTCATGATGATTACGGTACTGCTGTTTACGCTTTTTGGAAGTTTTATCGCCAGTCTTGTGCCCAATAGGACGATGGGAAATTTCTCTGTGTTCATGACGCTGCTTCTGGGCATTAAGTTCATTGTTAAGCCGGTTATGACGACCAGAGAGTCCATGAACGCCGTAAGTGGTAAGAAGCGGATTATGCAGTCTGTAATCAGTGGGATGGTAGTAGGTTTTATCTGTGGTTTTATCGGTGCAGGCGGGGGCATGATGATGCTCTTATTACTGACCGGTGTTTTGGGGTATGAGTTAAAGACGG
The DNA here is from genome assembly GCA_023664455.1 of Blautia sp. Taxonomy (GTDB): domain Bacteria; phylum Bacillota; class Clostridia; order Lachnospirales; family Lachnospiraceae; genus UBA3282. The sequence continues at coordinate 59,244 of JAMPFM010000008.1, read as the reverse complement.
CGGTGGGAACCAGCGTTTTCATTATGGCGTTTACGGCATTTACAGGCGCTGCGAGTCATTTTGTCATCGGCGGCATGCCCGATATAAGCTGTCTGATTCTCTGCGTACTGTCCACATTGCTATGGGCGAGGATTGCCGCAAGATTCGCCAATAAGGCGAGCGCGCTTACCTTAAACCGTGTTACGGGGGTTGTGCTTGCGATTTTGGGGACGGGGATTTTGATTGTTAATTTTGTGAAATAAGGAAATGCTGTGGGAATGGATTTTTTTTCGTCAGCGGGGGGAGCAGAGCAGACAGGAATCCCGCGAAGGCGCGCTCTCGCTCCGTGAAAAACGCAGCGGTACTAAATTCAAAAGCCGCGCAGCGGCTTTTTCATTAAGTGCCGGCGTTTTTCAAGGACCTTCGCGGGATTCCTGTCTGCTCTGCCAGTCCAACGGTGAAGGAAGAGTGAAAATTAATTTCTCTGATAAGAATCGAATTACGCTTTTATGTATCTTCGTCGATAAGTTCGTCAAATTCTACGGAATCTAAATATTCATCGAAGGCTTCTTCTACGGCTTCAAATTCATCATCGTCGTCGATATATTCCAGATTCGGTTCCTGGTTAGGGTCGTCTTTATCCTCAAAATAGCGATAGAACCATACTTCGCCGTTTTCGCTGACACTGCTTTCATTTAAGGGCATAAGTACGATATAATCCTGCTTGGATACGGTAAGGATTGTGACGATGGCGCAGGAAACGCGGCTGCCGTCTTCTAAGTCCAATTCTACAGTCATTTCCTCTAAAGCCCCGTCTGCTTCCGTCGTTACATCATCGTCAATAGGATTGTTATTTTTCCTGTTCATTTCTTTCATAATAAATTCCTTTCCGGTATCATAAAAATAAGAGTTCGATGCGTTCTAGAAAAATAGCAAGATACCAATATAAATATAATTTTATTCTACAAAATAAAACTGACGGATTCAACGGATATTTTTATTTTTTATGTTTAAGTTTTGCCATACTTTTTTTGTACACAGAAATTGATTTCTAACTTATCTCGTTACCGTAGACAGGCAGAGCAGACATAAATCCCGCAAAGACCCTTGAAAAACGCCGGCACTTAGCGAAAAAGACGCAACGCGGCTTTTAAGCTTAGTACCGCTGCGTTTTTCACGGAGCGCAAGCGTGCCTTTGTGGGATTTATGTCTGTTCTGCCGCCCACCAATGAATCTGAACACCGTTTGAAAAGTGATTTCCAGTTCCCAAATATCCGGTTGTATTTCCGTATTTCTTGGATTTCTTGCATTCAAGGTATGGTAAAAAATGATTTTTTGTGTTATACTAGTCACGTATACGCTTAATAGATAGTTTCACGATGCACATATAGAAACAGCATTGCGGTGCATGGACACAGTTAACGACACAAGAGAATAATCCGGAGGTTTTCATGCAGAAATCTTTTCATGTGGCAGATTCGTCGATTTACCCTTTAGGTGTATGTTTTATCCCGGAAGGTTTACATATATCTGCGGTCTGTGAGGAGCATACGGACTGCGGCATTATTTTATATGATAGAAGACATAAAGAAGGCGTCAGGATTCCATTTCCGCCAGATGGCAGGAAAGGGAATATCTGCGCCATGCTTTTAGAAGGATATCAGGACAGGGATTGTTCATATCTTTTTTATCAGGGGGAACGCGTTTTTCAGGATGAATACGCTTTTTCGCTGAAAAACGAGCGTAAATACGGTGAGAAAAAGGAGCGGTTATCCCGTTGTAAAGTATTGGAACATACTTATCAGTGGGAAGGCGATAGGGCTCCCCTGATTCCCTTTGAAGAGAGTATCTTTTATCTGCTTCATGTGAGGGGATTTACGAAGCATCGCACTTCCGGCGTACAGGCCAAAGGTACCTATGCGGGGATTGTAGAAAAAATTCCCTATCTGCAGGAGCTGGGCATTACAGCCGTTTTATTGATGCCCGCTTATGAGTTTGACGAGGTGTTAAAAGAGGATAAAGAGCCTTTAAGCATGGAACAGGTGGCGGGCGCTTACCGGGAATTGCCGGAAGAAACAGAGCCAAAGGAGCCGCGTCTTAATTATTGGGGATACCAGGAAGGATTATATTTTCTGCCCAAATACAGTTATGCTTATGGAAAAGACGCCGTAACGGAATTTAAAGATATGGTAAAAGTCTTGCACCGGCAGGGAATAGAAGTCATGATGCAGTTTTATTTTCCCCCTACTGTCAGTTATGTGAAAATGCTGGATATTTTAAAACATTGGGTTTTAGAGTATCATATTGACGGCTTTCATTTGATGGGGGCGGATATTCCCATGCATATGCTTCGCAAAGAGCCATTATTTGCCGAGACGAAGCTGATTGGGGAAAAAGACGATTATTCCCCGGTATCTGGCGGCTATGGGGGCGGGGATAAGGAAAACCGTTTTCATTACCGGAATTTTGGCTTTATGAATGACAGGTTCTTATACGATATGCGGAAGGTTCTAAAAGGCGACGCCAATATGCTTGAGGATCTGATTTATCTATGTAAAAAGAATGCTGTGGATAAGGGCATTGTAAACTGTATTGCCAGACAGGATGGATTCAGGTTATGCGACTTAGTTTCCTATAATGAGAAGCATAATGAAGCGAATGGGGAAGGCAATGAAGACGGGAATGCAGAAAATTTCAGCTGGAACTGCGGAGTGGAAGGAAAGACCAAAAAGAAAAATATTCTTTCACTGCGAATGCGGCAGATGAAAAATGCACTGACTTTTGTGATGATTTCCCAGGGAACGCCGCTTCTCTATGGCGGTGATGAATTTGCCAATACGCAGGAAGGAAATAATAATCCCTACTGCCAGGACAATTCCATTTGCTGGATTAAGTGGAATCTTTTGAAAACCAATGAGGAGCTTTTTTGCTATACGAAAGAACTGATTGCGCTGCGCAAAGCCCATTCCATTCTGCATATGAATGCACCCTTGAAAGGGATGGATTATTGTTCTTTAGGGTACCCGGATATTTCTTTTCATGGGCAGGAAGCCTGGATACCGAGGATTATGCCGGAAAGCAGAAGTCTTGGAATCCTGTTTTGTGGCGGCTATGGAAAAGGGGACGATGAGAAGAACGGAACTTTATTATATATCGGTGTCAATATGCATTGGGAAACCAAAGCTTTCGGTCTTCCGCAGATAGCAAAAGATAAGAAGTGGAAAAAGATTTTGTCCACGGATATTCAGGAAGCCATGAGAAGCGGGGACGAAGAAGAGATTACCCAGAGAATTACGATTCCGCCGCGAACGATTCATATTTATGTCACCGAAGAAAATGCAGAAGGCAGGCGGAAAGAAAAATCCACTGCCAAAAGAAGGCTGTTAAAGGGATGAAATGAAAATGAAGGCATGGAGTCATTTCAAAACCATCACATATCATAGATATTTAGTCATGTGCGGCTGTTTTAAAGTGGGGTTATATAAACAGGGACTGCTGCATGATTTATCTAAGTATTCGCCGGCGGAGTTTTTCGTCGGAGCCAGATATTATCAGGGAAACCGGAGTCCCAATAATGCGGAGCGTGAGGCGATTGGTTATTCCTCTTCATGGCTGCATCATAAAGGACGCAATAAGCATCATTATGAGTACTGGATTGATTACAGTCTCCGGGGGATCAAGGGCGGTATGGCGCCGGCGCCGATGCCGGATAAGTATATCGTGGAGATGCTGATGGACAGGATTGCGGCATGTAAGGTATATCATGGAGAAAAGTATACACCGCAGGACCCATTGGAGTATTATGAGTCCGGCAAAGAGTACGCACCGTTGCAGATGCATGAGAAGACGAGACGGAAACTGGAATTTATGCTGCGGATGCTTGCCAAGAAAGGCGAAGAAGAGACATTTAGGTATATACGCACGCATATCCTGAAGAAAGGAAAATGGAGAAGGCGGCGTAGGGCGAAAAAATAGTAGCAGATAAACGCTCTCTTGCATAAGATATCGTATGAAAAAAAAGAGAGGGTGCTACCTATGAATGCATGGATTATCTTACTGTTTCTGCTGATGAACCGCTCTGGCGGCTGCAATACGGATAATGGCTGCGACAGAGAGCCGGATTGCGGCAGGGGCAGAAATCAGGACTTCGGCGGAAGCAGGGAGCGGGACTGTGATAGGGATAGAGACTGCGATTGCGACGACCGCGACCGGGAATCCCGGTTTGAGCCGCGTTTTGAAGCAAGACCGTTTGTTGGCAGGGAAACCTGTGGCTGTGAAGAAAACAACAATGCATAAAGATAACAGATAAAAATAGGGGTGCGGCGGATATGGAAGCTTAAAATTCCATGAATGATCTGCACCTCTTATTTTTTTGAATATCCTTATGATATTCCGATTATGATATTCCGATTATCCGTTTAAAGGTTGACGAATAAGATAGGCAATGATAAACTTACTTTTAATGATACGATTTGGAGGCGGTTATATATGATAGACGGAAATAAAGTATTGTTCAGCGGAATGCAGGCAACGGGAAATCTGACGCTCGGAAATTATCTGGGCGCTTTGAAAAACTGGCTGACGCTCTGTGACGAGTATCAGTGTTTTTATTCGGTGGTAGATTTGCACTCCATAACGATTAGACAAGACCCTGCGGAGTTGAGAAAGCGCGCTAGGAATCTTTTGACATTGTATATTGCGGCAGGACTCGACCCTGAGAAAAATTGCATTTATTATCAGTCCCATGTTTCAGGACATGCGGAGCTTGCCTGGATTCTGAACTGTTTTACTTATATGGGGGAACTAAACCGTATGACGCAGTATAAGGACAAGGCGGCAAAACATGCGGATAATATCAATGCGGGATTGTTTACCTATCCGGTACTTATGGCAGCGGATATCCTGCTTTATCAGGCGGACGTCGTGCCTGTCGGGAAAGACCAGATGCAGCACTTAGAAATTACCAGGGATATTGCGCAGCGTTTTAACGCTATTTATGGCGATGTTTTTACGGTTCCAGAACCTTACATCGGAAAAGCGGGAGCAAGCATCAAATCTTTACAGAACCCGGAAAAGAAGATGTCCAAATCCGATGAAAACCCGAATGCAAGCATTTATCTGATGGACGATGCGGATACGATTATCCGTAAATTCAAACGTGCCGTAACGGATTCGGAGGCATGTGTGCTCTACCGGGAAGAACAGCCGGGGATTCGGAATTTAATCGATATTTACTGTGCATGTACGGGGAAGACGCCGCAGGAAACAGAACGTGAGTTCGACGGAAAAGGATATGGCGAGTTCAAACTGGCGGTTGGTGAATCTGTTGTCGATATTTTAAGACCATTGCAGGCACGTTATGAGGAATTGGGCAAAGATAAAGCCTACATAGATAACATCATCAAATCCAATGCGGAAAAGGCAGGTTACTATGCAGGCAAAACATTGCGTAAAGTCCAGAAGAAAGTGGGTTTTCCAGAGAAAATAAGATAAGGATTATCTCTATCCCTGAAAAGTATCCGTAAAATATCCTGCTGTGGAGACAGGCTCGTTTCCATTCCGCAGATGTCCGGTATCGCCGACGACCTGCGCACGGAAGGCCGCTTTACCAGGAATGCGCTCCTCGGAGGCAAGGACGGTTATGGACGTCGGCGCGATATAGAAGCCGTGGCAGAGCACTGCAGGGGATATCCCAAGCAAATGACTCATCATGATGAAGGTTACGCCGAGATGACAGAAGATGACGATGGTGGCATCCTGTTTATCCGGCGTAGCAGTATGATTTGTCACGTAATAATTGCGGTATCTTTGATATCCGTATTTCCCAAGGATACCGTCGATGCCTGTGCAGACTTCTTCATAAGCGGGCAGGATTTCCGGGTTAGAGCGATAGATTTCCGATTCTTTCCAGAGATTTCTATCATACATCGAGTCGATTTCCGTCCAGTATTCCGGCATAAAATCCCAAGGAACTCCATGTCTGCCGGTAGTGGGGTCTTCAATAGGGTAAAAAAATTCTTTCAGCCACGGATAAGTAATTGCTTCCCTGTTTAAGCGCTGCAAAGAATAGGAAGCGGTTTCTTTTGCCCGGCCAAGCGGCGAACAGTAAATATCTGTGATAGGTTCCCATGCAGCGACTCTTTCGGATAACAGCTTCGCTTCCCGGATTCCTTTTTCTGTTAAAGCGTCCTTTTCATAATTGGGATCCCCATGTCTGATAAATATGATTCTCATGTAAATTCTCCGTTCTTTGTCTGATTTGTCATAGGATGACGACTTTTTCTTTCATGAAAATTTCCGAAAGTTTTAATAGTGTTCTTGCACTCTTTGTTATATAATAACATAGATATGAAAAAAATGTGCAATTTTTCATTATAATAGGAAATGACCCGACGACGCGGAAGAATGCAAAGCAATTTTCCCAAGATAATCGCACAAGCGATTTTCTTGTAGATAATTGCACAAGCGATTTTCTTGTAGATAATTGCACAAGCGATTTTCTTGTAGATAATTGCATAAGCGATTTTCTTGTGGGGAAACGGAATACGATGGCAGAAGAAGGAGGAACATTATGTTTGAGAACAGGGCAAACCCAGGGAAAGGGGCGGACAATAGGAATTACAAGAAAATGACAACGACGATAAAGCTTGTAATAGTGGCGGCGGTCGTATTATTTCTTTTTGGCAATTCTTATTATACCATTCAGGAAGAAGAACAGGCGGTTGTATGTACGTTCGGGGCGCCGAAGGCGGTTACGACGCCGGGGCTGCATTTTAAGATTCCGTTTATCCAGACGGTGACGAAGGTCAATACGACGATTCAGGGCTTTACCATCGGCTATGCGATGGAAGAAGAGAATACGACGATGGCTGACGCGGAAGATGCGATGATGATTACTTCCGACTATAATTTTATTAACGTGGATTTCTATGCGGCGTACCGTGTGACAGACCCGGTAAAGGCGTTATATGCGTCAGAAGATCCAGTAGAAATTTTGAAAAATATTGCGCAGAACTGTATCAGGACCACGATAGGCTCTTATACAGTCGATAGCGTCCTGACGACGGGAAAGAATGAAATCCAGGCAAATATCACGCAGATGATTCTGGAAAAATTAGAGACCTATGATATCGGTATCCAGTTAATTAATATTACGATTCAGGACGCGGAACCGCCGACGGAAGAGGTCAGCAATGCCTTTAAAGAGGTAGAAACGGCGAAACAGGGAAAAGAGACGGCATTAAATAACGCCAACAAATACCGGAATGAGAAAATCCCGGATGCTGAGGCAAAATCCGATGAGATTTTGCAAGATGCGGAAGCGGCGAAACAGGAGCGTATCAATGAAGCAAACGGTCAGGTGGCGCGGTTTAATTCCATGTATGAGGAATATGTCAAGTATCCCGAAGTGACGAAGAAGAGAATGTTTTATGAAGCGATGGAAAACGTCCTGCCAGATATTAAAGTCGTGATAGAGGGCGCGGACGGAACGACGAGTACGGTATTACCGTTAGATAGTTTTGTCTCTGGAGGCAATTCTTCTGTAAATGACAATGCGCAGCAGGAAAATAACGATACGGAGGAGGAATAAGGCATGTTTCATCAGACAAATACAGGGAATGCAGGAAATACGGGAAACGTAGAATACGAACGGTTCAATTCCAACGGCACGAAGAAAAGCGCTCCGAGGGAAAAGAAATCCCATAAAGGGATGTGGTTTCTGTTTCTTGTCATATTGCTTTTTATTATCGGCACAAACAGTATGGTGATTACCAAAGAGAACCAATATAAATTAATCCGGCAGTTCGGCAGGGTGCAGCGAGTCGTTTCAGAAGCGGGACTCAGTTTTAAGGCGCCTTTCATAGAGTCTGTAGACGTGATTCCGAATGAGCTTTTATTATATGATTTACCGGCGTCGGACGTCATTACTTCCGATAAGAAGTCTATGATTGTAGACAGTTATGTCTTATGGCAGATTCATGATCCGTTGAAATTTGCGCAGACACTTAGCTGTTCTGTCGCAAATGCAGAGCGGAGGATTGATACGATTGTATACAATGCCACCAAAAATACGATATCCAATATGAAACAGGATGAAGTCATTATGAGCCGTGACGGCAAAATGACGATTACAGTGGAACAGGAAGACTCCGATACAGTAAACAATGACTTAGAGCTTGCGACAGAGACCAAAGAGGTCATCGAGATTACTTCTTTAACAGAAGAAATCATGGCGCAGATTAATCATGTGGAAGACCAGTATGGGATTGAAATTGTGACAGTGGAAGTGAAAAAGCTGGATTTGCCGGACGATAACAAACAGGCGGTCTATACCCGTATGATTTCCGAGCGGGAAAATATCGCTGCCCAGTATACGGCGGAAGGCAAGTCCCAGGCAAAGATGATTGAAAACACGACGGATAAGGAAGTCGCCATCATGATTTCCGACGCCCAGGCGAAGGCAGAAGCCACGATTGCAGAGGGCGAGGCAGAATACATGCGCATTTTATCCGCCGCTTATTCTGACCCCGAAAAAACGGATTTTTATTCGTTTGTCAGGGCATTGGATGCATTGGAAGCAAGTATGACGGGGGATAATAAGACCATTATTCTCTCGGATGATTCCCCGATTGCACAGATTTTTAACGGAAGGTATTAAGAGGACTTTATTATGGATATGCAGGCTTTTTTTGCCACGTTAGATGGTTTTTTTGCAGCAAACCAGATTGAGCGGGTGGATTCTTTTTTGTGCGCTTCCTTAGAACAGGCGAAGGAAGAGAAAGATTATGGGGCGTACATTTCGATTTGTAACGAAATGATCGGGTTTTACAGGAGTGTTTCTGATTTTAGAAAGGCTTATGACGCTGCAGAAGACGTGCTGCTTCTGATGGAAGAGTTACAGCTTGAGAGAACGGAACATTTTGCGACGACGCTGCTCAATACGGCGACTGCTTACCGGGCAGCGGGCAATTATGAACAGGCGTATACTTATTACAGACAGGCGCTGCAGATTTACGAAGGACTGATTGTCCCGGATGATTACCGGTATGCAGGACTCTATAATAATATGAGCATCCTTCTGGAAAAAATGGGACGCGATGAAGAAGCCATCCAGTGCGCCGAGAAAGCGCTTGCCATCATTGAGAAGATGGATAATGGGGAAATGGAAACCGCCACCACACTGACCAATCTTGCCCTGCTTTATTTCAAAGTGTCGAGATATCAGGAAGCGCAGAAATTGCTGGAAAGGGCGCTTGCGCTGTTTGAGCAGAGCGGGGATATGACGGATGCCCATTACAGCGGCGCACTAGCAGGTATCGGTGAGGCATATTATCGTATGGGTGAATACGACAGGGCGCTAGAATCTTACGAGAAAGCCTTGCAGGAAGTGGAAAAGCATTTTGGAAAGAACGAGAGCTATGCCGTTTTGTGCGGGAATTGCGCGGCGGTCTGCGAAGCGCTTGGGAAAAAGGAAAAGCAGAAGGAATATCTGGATGCTGTCGCAGAGAGTAAGGTAGGATAATGAAGGAAAAATCGAAAATTGTATGGATGGACAGTTTAAAATTATTGGCATGTATTGGCGTGTTCTGGAGCCATTTTGCCAGAGTTTATATTCTGCGGAGTGAAGTTGGGGCACTGGAAATCAATGGAGGCGTTACTGCTTTTATCAATCTTGCCAGCGCTTTTCTGAATGGGGATTTTTGGGTATGCGTATTCTGTATTGTAAGCGGTTATCTTGCCTGTCGTAAGAAAATAGAAAATATAAAAGAATTGCTGATAAGTTTATGGATTCGCTATTTAAGATTTGTATTTCCTTTTGTTGCTATGGCGCTATTTGTCTGCTTTCTTTCGGTTACCGCAGGGTTTCCTACGGCAGAATATGAAGAAATACTACAATGCGGGGCGCTTGCCAATTCTTATAAGACGGCGATATCTGTCAAAACGCTTTTACAGAGCGTCTTTCTATTTCATTCGGTATTGAATGCGCCGATGTGGATGATGCAGCCGTTATTTTTGGGAAACTGTTTTCTGTATTGTTATCAGTATGCAACAAGGAAAACGAATAAACGATTGAAAATGGCTGCTATGGCATTTGTTTTTCTTTTGTGCATGGTGGCAGGCAGGAAGGTGCGGAATCTTTTATATGTGGCATGTTGTTTCCTGGGATATTTTCTGGGTCAGAAAGAGTATCTCGGTAAGAATACGAAGATAAAGACGGTGATTTTGCTTGGATTGCTTGTATTGTTGTCAGGAGGACAGGATGGTATTTTAAAAATCGCTGCCAATGTAATGCCGATTCCGTCCATTCTGTATCTAGGAACTTATTGGCATATTCTTTACGCATTTTGTATGCTGGAATTGGTTTATCAGACCCAGGCATTCCAGAAAGTGCTGGAATGGAGTGGTTTTAGGAAGTTAAGCAATCTTTCTTTTGCAATTTATATGATTCACTGGCCGCTTATTTGTTCTGTTTCTTTGCTTCTGTATGGGTGGCTTTGCGGTATCTTCTCTTATACTGTGACATTCTTTTTTAATTTTATCATTACAAACGCTCTCGTATTTGCTATTGCAAAAATATACACCATGACTTGGGAAAAATGGAGTTTTCATGCTATTGGAAAAATCAGGGCGAAGTTTTTGGCATAATGGCTAACTAGCAGTATGAAAGGGAAAAATTTATTCATCTTGCAAATATTGTGCCTTACGACTACAAATGTCGCAGGCTGTGTAAGAATGAGAGGATAAAGGAGTTTAGGAAAGAAATGAAAGGACTGGAACTGTCCAGACGATATTATGAGACATATGGAAAGGCGGTGTTGGCGCAGTTTCCCGCCTTAAAGACGGAATTTGCAGTCGGTCTGGTGGGGCGCGGCTCGGAATGTTTCGGGTTTGACGACGAGCTTTCCAGAGACCATGATTACGGTCCTTCCTTTTGTATCTGGCTGCGAAAGGAAGTCTATGAGCAGTATGCAGGACAGGTCCAGGCGGCTTATGATGAGATGCCTCGTGAATTTATGGGATATCCCGCCCGCAGGATAGAAGAGACAGGACAGGGGCGAATCGGCGTCCTTTGTCTGGAAGATTTCTATTATGGGATTCTTGGCATGGATCATGTGCCTTGCTCCAACAGAGAGTGGTTAGCGTTACAGGATGAAAACCTTGCCACGGCGATAAATGGAGAAGTATTTGAGGATCGTCTGGGTCTCTTTAGCCGGATTCGGGAGGGACTGTCGGCTTATTACCCGGAAGATGTGAGAATCAAGAAAATCGTGGCACGGATGGCAAAGGCGGCGAGAGCCGGGCAGTATAACTATGCCAGAGCCATGCGCAGGGGGGAACGGGTTGCCGCGGAATTGGCATTACAGGAGTTTGTGAGAGAAAGCATGTCGTTGGTGTATTTATTGAATCGCAGATATGCGCCTTTTGATAAATGGATTCATAGGGGCATGAAACAACTGCCTTCCTGTGCAGAAATCGGGGATATGCTAGGTTTACTTTATCAGGTGGAAAAGCCGGAAAGCGCCTGGGATGCGGAACAATGTGCCCAAAACGGCGCGCTATGGGATATGGGCGGTCTGAATATGCAGGATGGAAGGGTGTTGATTATAGAAGCAGTCTGTAATGTGATTGTCCAGGAATTGAATGCCCAGGGGCTGTCGGATATGACGGATAATTTTCTACAGAATCATCTTGGGAAAGTAACGGCAAAGATACAGGATGAGGACTTGAAAAAAATGCAGTTTTTAGAAGGATAATGTTGAAACATATGTTCGGATGTAGTATGATGGAAACAGGGAAAAAACGATGGTTGACGAAGGCGGATTTATGGTTGATATCGGGCGTTCTGGTTTTGGCGTTAGTTCTGTTATTGTTTTTCCATAGAAATCGGATACCGGGGGAATATGTCCGGATTTCCTACGATGGCGATGTCGTCTTACAGATTCCGCTTGCGCAGAGCGGCGAGCATTATTATCTTTTGACAGAAGAGAAGGCTTATGCGGGTAAGGAAGGAACAGACGGCAGCGCAGCGTGGACGGATGAAAAAGAATTTCAGGTCGTTATTCGGGAAATATCCAAGGAGGAGCTGCAGCCGGCTGCATTTTCAGAAATTGCCGATAAGGCGGCGCATTATAATGTGATTTTATGCCAGAATGGAGAAGTGCAGATGTTACAGAGCAGTTGCCCGGACCAGATTTGTGTGCGCCATCGCGTTATCTCGGCGGCAGGGGAAAATATTATCTGTCTGCCACATAAAATAGTGGTGGATATTTTCGGGGAAAAAGAAGGGACGTTGGATGGAACCGCGTATTGAGGATGAAGGGGCAGGGTCATGAGAAAGAAGACGGTTATGCTCGGTTTTTTGTTGGCAGTGTCCATGATTTTATCCTATATAGAATCCATTTTTCCGCTTGCTATAGGGATTCCGGGTGTGAAGCTGGGTCTGCCTAATCTGATAGTAGTACTTTTGTTATCCGTCTATGGCGGCAGGGAAGCTTTGACAGTAAATGTTTTTAGGATTGTACTGACGGGCTTTTTATTCGGTAATTTATATGCCGTTTTATATGCCCTGGCGGGGGCAGCATGTAGTTTCTGCGCGATGTTTCTATTTCAGAAAACAGGGCGCTTTTCCATCATCGGAATCAGTGTTGGCGGCGGCGTTTTTCACAATGTAGGACAGCTGCTCGTCGCGATGGCGGTAGTAGAAACTTTTGCGCCGGCGTTTTATTTTCCTTTTTTATTGTGCGCGGGCGTTTTTACGGGCTTTGTGATTGGGATTGTGGCGAAGCGCGTTTTGCCGTATTTAGAGCGGATTACGAAGATGCAGGAATAGATAAGATAGCGAAAAGAAAGGCATGGTTATTTTCAATGTACGCTTATTTAAAGGGAACGGTAGAAGAAATCACGGAAGACAATCTGGTTTTAGAGGTGAATCAGATAGGCTATAATATCAGGATTTCCGGGAGAACCGCCAGTTTATTGGGGGAAATCGGAAGTTTTGTGAAAATTTATGTCTATACCCTTGTCAGGGAAGACGCGTTTCTTTTATATGGCTTTCTGACGCGGGATGACTTGTACCTTTTCAAGAAATTGATTACGGTCAACGGAATTGGTCCGAAAGGCGGGCTTGCCATTTTGTCGGTGATGAGCGCGGATGAACTGCGTTTTGCGATTCTTGCGGGCGATGCGAAAGCGATTGCCAAAGCGCCGGGGGTAGGAGTTAAAACTGCGGAACGCCTGATTCTGGATTTAAAAGATAAGATATCCTTAGAAGATGTCGTAGGGAATACAGGAGCGCCTTCCCCGGCAGCGTTATCCGGTGGGGACGCCGTACAGGAAAGAAACGAGGCGATTGAAGCGCTTGTAGCATTGGGATATGGCGCCTCGGAGGCTTTAAGAGCCGTGAAACAGGTGGCGGTGACAGAGGATACCGGCGTAGAGGAAATCCTAAAGGCGGCGTTAAAACATATGATATAGAAAAGGGAGCAGGGCTATAAAAATGACAAACAGGGTAATCGAAACAAACATAACGGAAGAAGACAGTAAAATAGAGGGCTCCCTGCGTCCGCAGACATTGGATGACTACATCGGTCAATCTAAGATAAAGGAAAATCTCAAGGTATATATCGAGGCGGCAAAGCAGCGAAAGGACGCCTTAGACCATGTATTATTCTACGGTTCCCCCGGACTTGGGAAAACGACTCTGGCGGGGATTATCGCCAATGAGATGGGCGTCCATATGAAAGTGACCAGTGGACCGGCGATTGAGAAACCGGGGGAAATGGCGGCTATTTTGAATAATTTACAGGAAGGCGACCTTCTGTTTGTGGATGAGATTCACAGGTTAAACAGGCAGGTAGAAGAAGTCTTGTATCCTGCGATGGAAGATTTCGTCATTGATATTATGATTGGGAAGGGCGCGTCGGCGCGTTCCATCCGACTTGAACTGCCGCATTTTACCCTGGTTGGAGCCACGACGAGGGCGGGGCTTTTAAGCGCGCCGCTCAGGGATCGTTTCGGGGTGATTCATCATCTGGAATTTTATTCGGTTGAGGAGCTAAAGCTGATTATCCTGCATTCTGCAAGGATATTAGAGGTGGCGATTGAGGAAGAGGGCGCTTTCGAGCTTGCCAGAAGAAGCCGGGGGACGCCGCGTCTTGCCAACCGGATTTTGAAACGGGTCCGGGACTTTGCACAGGTGAAATATGACGGCATCATTACCAAAGAGGTCGCCAATATTGCACTGGATTTATTGGAAGTGGACAGGCTTGGGCTGGATCAGCTGGATAGGAATATTTTATGGACGATGATTGAGAAATTTAAGGGCGGACCGGTGGGACTGGACACACTGGCGGCGGCAATCGGGGAAGACGCCGGCACGCTGGAAGATGTCTATGAGCCTTATTTGTTGAAAAATGGCTTTTTAAACAGGACTCCACGAGGACGTGTGGTAACAGATATGGCATATCAACATTTAGGGCTTGAAATTCCTTCCTAAGCTCTATATAATAAATATTGTATAGATTATTTATAATGTCGGCATATTTTGTAGTTGGAGGAAAACCCAATGTCAATGAAAACGGATACGGAGGTCATTATCGGAGGAAAGGTCTTTACTTTGAGTGGTTATGAAAGTGAAGAATACTTACAGAAGGTCGCTTCGTATATTAACAACAAAGTAACTGAATATGGTAAGGTTGACAGTTTTAGAAGACAGCCGTTGGATACGCAGAATGTATTGCTGCAGTTAAACATTGCGGATGATTACTTCAAGGCAAAACAGCAGATTAGTCTTTTAGAGGAAGAATTGCAGACCAAGGAAAAAGAGATGTATGATTTGAAGCATGAACTGATTGCCTCTCAGATTAAGTTGGAGAATACGGAGAAAAATGTGAAAAATCTGCAAAAAGAGGCTAATGAGAATGCGAAGAACATGATCCGTCTGGAAACGGAATTAAAAGAGCGGAAAAAATAACGGATAGCTGTCTTTTTTAGGCAGCTTTTTCTGTAGAAAGTTTATGAGACGCGGCGGTATCCTATGAAGAAGGTAGAATTACTGGCGCCTGCAGGAAATTACCAGGCGTTTGTCGGGGCGCTGAATGCAGGGGCGGACGCCGTCTATTTAGGCGGTAATCAGTTTAGTGCGAGGGCTTATGCGGATAATTTTTCAGAAGAGGAAATCTGCAGGGCACTGCGTTATGCACATATTTTTGGGAAAAAGATTTATCTGACTGTCAATACATTGGTGAAAGAAAAGGAATTTCCTTTGCTGGATGCGTATATTGCTCCTCTTTACGAGGCGGGACTGGATGGAGTGATTGTCCAGGACTTGGGAGTCTTTCGGTATATACGGCAGCATTTTCCCGATATGGCGCTTCATGCCAGCACGCAGATGATGATTACCGGTGCGCTGGGAGCTTCTTTCCTAAAGAAGGAAGGGGCTTGTAGAATCGTGCCGGCCAGGGAATTGTCCCTGATGGAAATTAGCAGTATCAAAGAAAAGACTGGACTGGAGCTGGAGTGTTTTATTCATGGGGCGATGTGTTACTGTTATTCCGGCGGCTGCCTTTTTAGCAGTATTTTGGGCGGCAGAAGCGGAAACAGGGGAAGATGCGCCCAGCCTTGCAGACTGCCTTATATGATTGCGGACGAGGAAGGCAGGGGAGTTTTAGGAGAAGCATATCCGCTTAGCCTGAAAGATTTGTGCACGATAGAAGAGATTCCGAAGCTGATTGAGGCGGGGATCGATTCGTTTAAAATAGAAGGCAGGATGAAGAAACCGGAATATGTCGCGGGCGTGACGGCTCTTTACCGGAACTACATCGACAAATATTATGAAAACGGCGAAGACGCTTATCATGTGGAAAAGTCCGATATGGACAGGCTGCGGAAACTCTATATCAGAAGCGAAGTGCAAAACGGCTATTATTGGCGGACAAATGGCAAAGAGATGATTACGCTTCAAAAACCCGGCTATGCGGGCAGCGATGAGAATCTGATACGGGAAATCGAAGCGCAGTATTTACAGGAAGAAAAGAAACAGCCGGTGACCATCAGGGGAAGTTTTGGTGTGGGGCAGCCGGCAATGCTGCAAATAGAAGGGCGGATAAACGGAAAAGAAATCACCAAAGTCGTATACGGCGAGGACGTGCAGCCCGCAATAAACCGGCCGATGGCGAAGGAAGCCTTTTTAAAACAACTGCGAAAGACGGGTAATTCCCATGTGCGGATTGTTTCAGAAGATGTGCGTGTGGAAGAGGGCGCATTTATGCCCATCGTCCAGTTAAATGAACTGCGCAGACAAGCTCTAGAAGCGTTTGAAGACCAGATCATTACGGCGCAGGGCTTTTCCTTGCAGCGCGGCAGGGAAAAATTGCAGGAAAAGGCGGACAGCGCGTCCCGATCTGCGCTAGGAACAGCGGACAATCCCCCCAGACTCCATATTTTGGTGCGAAACCGGAGCCAGTTACAGATTGTGTCCCAATATGCGTGGGACAGACTTTATATCGATAGCGATTATTATATACAGGATGTTGACTGGATAAGTCAATATCTGGATGGGAT
Organism: Blautia sp.; assembly: GCA_023664455.1. Taxonomy (GTDB): domain Bacteria; phylum Bacillota; class Clostridia; order Lachnospirales; family Lachnospiraceae; genus UBA3282. The sequence continues at coordinate 42,702 of JAMPFM010000008.1, read as the reverse complement.
AAAAGGCGCCTCAGTTTATCTTGCACTGCCCTATATTATGCGGGAAAAGGATAGTTCTTATTTTGAGACTTTATCTGCTATGCTGCATGAGCGGATAACAGGATTTCTTGTAAGAAACATCGAATCCGCCGCATGGGTGATATCCTTATCTGAGAAAAGTGGGAAGTCAAAAACCTACGCCATGACAACGGATGCAGGGGTGTATTGCTGGAACAAAGAAGCCCTCAGTTTTTGGTCTGTTTATACAAAGGAAAGTTATCTTCCGTGGGAGCTGAATAAAAGGGAAGAAAAAGACCTGTTAAAGCAAAGCGGGCAACATCTTTCCATGATAGTCTATGGGACAATTCCGATGATGGTTACTGCTAATTGTGTAAAGAAAACGGCGGATTTATGCAGACAGGATCATAAAGAATGCCCGATGTATCTAATTGACAGGTATCAGATTCGGTTTCCTATCCTGTGTAATTGTAAACATTGTTATAATGTGATTTATAATTCGATTCCCTATTCGCTGCATCAGAAAAGAAACGAAATATGGGAATCCGGGCTGTTTGCAGTCAGGTTGGACTTTTTATGGGAAACGGATGAGCAGATACGTGGGATTCTGGATTATTATACCGGGAAGGCGGATAGATTTCCGCTTGCTGATTATACGACGGGACATTATAAACGGGGCGTAGAATAAGACAAAAGGACATGGTTATGGCATGGAGCTTTATATTACGGAAATTTCCAGGTATTTTATAGCATTGCTGTTTCTATTCTATACATTGGAATGTTTTTACGCATTCCGTTATTCTGATGAGGAAAAAAGAAGCGGCATTTATATCAGACAGACACTATTGATGTTTTTCATCCATTTTTCCTGTTTTATGGTCATCTGCTTTGAAACGGGGAAAATGGAATATCTGTTTTTCTATATCCTTCAGCAGATTCTGCTGTTTGCGACAGGGGTACTGTTCCACATGGTTTATCCCAAGGGGAACAGACTCTTAATCAACAATATGTGTATGCTGCTTTGCGTAGGTTTTGTGATTCTGACAAGACTTTCTTATGAGAAGGCGATGAAACAGTTTTTCATTGTGGCGGTATCGATTGCGGTTGGGATGATAATGCCCTTTTTCGTGCATAAGATAAAAAGTCTAAAGCATTTCACCTGGCTCTATGCGCTAGTCGGGGTAGCTGCGCTGGGTATCGTGTTGGCATTAGGCTCTGTGACTCATGGCTCCAAAATCTCTTATTCGGTTGCCGGCGTTACATTCCAGCCTTCTGAATTTGTTAAAATTTTATTTGTTTTCTTTGTGGCGGGGGCATTACAGGAAACGAACGATTTTCTGCGTGTTATGACCACTGCCATCGTGGCGGGCATCCATGTGCTGATTTTAGTTGCGTCAAAAGATTTGGGAAGCGCCTTGATTTTTTTTATCGTGTATGTTTTGATGGTATATATTGCAACCAGAAAAGGGATTTATCTGCTGCTTGGAGCTGCGGGCGGCTGCGGCGCGGCGATGCTGGCGTTTCAGTTTTATTCCCATGTGCAGGTGCGCGTACAGGCATGGCAGGACCCCTGGAGCTGTATCGACGATGCAGGATATCAGATTACGCAGTCACTATTTGCCATCAGCAGCGGAAGCTGGTTTGGGTTGGGACTTTTTGAGGGAAATCCCGGTTCTATCCCGTTTGTGGAAACAGATTTTGTTTTTTCGGCAGTGGCGGAAGAACTTGGAATTGTTTTTGCCATGTGCGTTATCCTGATTAGTATCAGCTCTTTTCTCATGGTCATGAAATTAGCGATGCAGCTAAAAGACCGTTTTTATCAGCTTTGTGCCTTCGGATTTGGGGTTACTTATATTTTTCAGGTATTTCTGACAATCGGGGGCGGTACGAAATTTATCCCGATGACAGGCGTTACACTGCCTTTTATCAGCTATGGCGGGAGCAGTGTACTTACGACGCTTACGATGTTTTTTATCATAGAAGGAATCTGTATGATTGGACAGGATGAAGGAGCAAAACGTGTCAGAAGAAAGAAGAAGAAAGCAAGTAAAGAGCGGGAAGAGCGAGAAGGAAGCGGCGCTTCTAAAGAAAAAACAGAAACTGGAGCTTCAGAACAGGACGAATAGGCAGATTAAGTTTGTAACGGGCATTTTTATCCTGCTATTTGCCGGGATGATGGGTTATACTTGTTATTATGCGATGACGAATAAGCAGGAAATGATTAACAACAGCTATAATAGCAGACAGGAGCTGTTGATTTCCCAAAATTCCAGAGGAACCATCTATGCCAATGACAGACAGGTTCTGGCAAGAAGCGTTACGGATGAGAATGGCGATGAAAAAAGGGAATATCCCTTTGCCAATATGTTTGCCCATGTAGTCGGGTATGCCTCTAACGGCCGATTCGGAATCGAGGCGCAGAGCAATTATTATCTGATTCAGTCCAATGTCAAATTATCCGATAAGGTGGCAAGCGAAGTATCCGGCGAAAAATATCCGGGCGATAGCGTGGTGACCACATTAGATGTTGCGCTGCAGGAAGTGGCTTATCAGTCGCTTGGCGTTTATAAGGGCGCCGTCATTGTAACGGAGCCTTCCACTGGGAAAATCCTTGCTATGGTGTCCAAGCCGGATTTTGATCCCAATGAGATTGCACAGATATGGGATGGGCTGATAGAAGACAAAGAAAGCAGTGTGCTGTTAAACCGTGTCACACAGGGTTTATATCCGCCGGGCTCCACCTTTAAGATAATTACCGCCCTAGAATATATCCGGGAAAATCCTGAGACGTATGGGAATTACACGTATCAGTGTAATGGAAGATTTTCGCTTGGTACGGATGTGATTAACTGTTATCATGGGACGTCGCATGGAAGCGAGGATTTTAGTAAATCCTTTGCCAAGTCCTGTAACGCTTCTTTTGCCAATATCAGCATCACATTGGACAAGGCAAGGTATTCTGAAACGCTAAAGAGGCTGTTGTTTAATCAGGATTTGCCGGTTGCCTTTTCCTATAACAGAAGCAAGGTGGAGATAGGGGAAGATACCCCGGATGCCGAAATTATGCAGGCTTCCATCGGGCAGGGGACGGACCAGATTACACCGCTTCATATGAATATGATTACGTCTGCAATCGCAAACGGCGGAAAGCTGATGAAACCGTATCTGATAGACCATGTGGAAAATGAAAATGGAGCCGTGTTAAAACAGTTTTCGCCGGGCAGCTATGGCAGTCTGATGAGCGAGACGGAGGCGGAAGCGTTAAAGCAGTTGATGATGCAGGTTGTGGAAAGTGGTACGGGAACCAAATTAAAAGGGCAGAGTTATACTGCGGCAGGGAAAACCGGGTCTGCGGAATATAACAATGTGAAGACGGATTCCCATGCCTGGTTTACCGGGTTTGCGCCGGTAGAAGACCCGCAGATCTGCGTGACGGTGATTATAGAAGGGGCAGGTTCCGGCGGCGATTTCGCAGTGCCGATTGCGAGGCGGATTTTCAGTGCGTATCTGGAAGAGTAGGAAGGAGCAGGGAGTATATCATGATTGAGGCGACAAGCTGTGGCGGAGTAGTTATTTTTCGTGGGAAGATACTTCTTTTATATAAGAATTTTCATAATAAATACGAGGGATGGGTGTTACCCAAGGGAACTGTCGAAGAGGGAGAGGAACATAAAGAAACCGCAACCCGTGAAGTATTGGAGGAGTCCGGCGCAAGGGCGAGAATTATCAAATACATTGGGACAAGCGAATATACTTTTACTGCGATGGAGGATACGGTGGAAAAAGAAGTCCACTGGTATCTTATGATGGCAGATAGTTATTATAGTAAGCCGCAGCGGGAAGAATATTTTACGGATTCAGGGTATTATAAATATCATGAAGCGTATCATTTGCTAAAATTCCCGAATGAGAGGCAGATTTTGGAAAAGGCGTACAGTGAATATATGTATCTGAAGAAAAATAATCTGCTGCGCTATCGTAAATAATGGTAAATAATCCATCTTTTTGTTTCATTTTTTATCATATCGGGTTATAATACGAATATATGTTTAAAATAATAAGGAGGTATTCTATGAAAGCTTCTTCAATGGATACGCATATGGGGAATATTTCTATCGACCATGAAGTCATTGCACAATATGCGGGTTCCGTGGCTATGGAATGTTTTGGAATCGTTGGTATGGCAAGTATGAATGTCAGAGATGGGATTGGCAGGCTTTTGAAAAGAGAGAGTATGACGAGAGGAATCCAGGTGCTTCTCAAAAATAACAAACTAACGCTGGATTTTCATGTGATTGTTTCTTATGGGGTCAGCATTCTGGCTGTGGCGGACAATCTGATTGACAGCGTGAAGTATAAGGTGGAAGAATTTTCCGGGATAGAAATTGAAAAGATTAACATCTTTGTAGAAGGTGTTAAAGTGATTGACTAAGGGAGGATATGAGGTGGCTTCAAATATAATCGATGCTGCGATGATGGCAAAAATGTTCTTGGCGGGAGCGAAGAATCTGGAAAGTAAGAAAGAGTGGATTAATGAATTAAACGTATTCCCGGTACCGGATGGAGATACCGGAACGAATATGACGTTAACAATTATGTCTGCGGCAAAAGAAGTAGCGGCGCTCAATACGACGGGCGGCATTGACATGCCTTCCTTGTGTAAAGCAGTTTCCTCCGGCTCTTTAAGGGGCGCAAGAGGAAATTCAGGAGTTATTTTATCCCAGCTTTTCAGAGGATACACCAAAGTTGTGAAATCCTATCAGGAAATCACGATTCCCGTATTGGCGGACGCTTTTGAGAAAGCTGTGGAAACCGCATACAAAGCAGTTATGAAACCGAAAGAAGGCACAATGCTGACGGTGGCGAAAGGCGGCGCCCAAAAGGCGAGAGAACTGGCGGATGAAGGCTTAGAAGATATGGCGGAGTTTTTAGACCAGGTTATCAAGTATGCGGACGAGGTACTGAGTAAAACGCCGGAGTTGCTTCCAGTTTTGAAACAGGCGGGAGTTGTTGACTCAGGCGGTCAAGGACTGATTCAGGTAATGAAGGGCGCCTATGATGCATATCTTGGCAAGGATATCGACCTTACCCTGTCCGAAGATGCAGGTTCCCATGTAAAAAAGACGTCCCAAGGCAGTAAGGAAGCGGCGGATACAGAAATTAAATTCGGCTATTGTACGGAATTTATCATTATGCTGAACAGAGTCTTTAATATCAAGATGGAAATGGATTTTAAAGAATATCTGGAATCTATCGGCGATTCTATTGTGGTAGTAGCGGATGAAGATTTGGTAAAGGTGCATGTACATACCAATGACCCAGGTCTGGCTATCCAGAAGGCATTAAAGTATGGCGCACTGTCCAATCTGAAAATTGACAATATGAGACTGGAACATCAGGAAAAACTTTTTAAGATGTCCCAGAAGGAAGAAAATCCGGTTACGGATACATTAAAGCAGCCGGCGCAAACAGAAACGGCGAAAAAGGAAGTCGGGTTTATTTCGGTTTCCGTGGGCAAAGGCATCGACGAAATCTTTAAAGCACTGGGCGTGGACTATATCATCGAAGGCGGTCAGACGATGAATCCTAGCACAGAGGATATGTTAAGCGCTATCGAGCAGGTGAATGCAGAAACCATTTTCATTCTGCCAAATAATAAAAACATCATTCTGGCAGCGAATCAGGCGCAGACTCTGGTAGAAGATAAAAAAATTATCGTGATTCCGACCAAGACAATACCGCAGGGAATTACTGCGATTATCAATTATGTGGCGGATATGCCGGTGGAAGAAAATCAGGAAACAATGTTAGAAGAAATCAAACATGTGCATACCGGACAGGTCACTTATGCGGTGCGGGATACGATGATTGACGATAAGGAAATTAAGCAGGGAGATCTGATGGGAATCGGCGATAAAGGAATCCTTTCTGTAGGAAGCGACAGGATGGACGTTACCATGCGCATGATTGATGAGATGATGTCTAACGAGATAGAATTAATCAGTATCTATTACGGTGCAGAGGTTACAGAAGAAGAGGCGAAAGCGCTTCATGCCGAAGTGGAAAAGAAATATGGCAGCTGTGACATCGAACTGCAATACGGCGGTCAGCCGATTTATTACTATATTGTATCTGTTGAATAAAACCGGAAATTCCCTGATAACAGAAGTGTTATTGGGGGATTTTGGATTTTGAGGTTATTTTTATGGACATTACCGCACTTAAAGGAATCGGCGATAAGACGGCGAAATTATTTGCAAAGCTGGGCATTGTATCCGTGGAAGATTTGCTCCACTATTATCCAAGAGACTATGATAAATTGGAACCGCCTGTGACGGTGGCAGAAGCTGCCATCGGGGAACGGTGCGCTATACGGGGCGTGGTTACGGGCAATATCACCGTGAAGCATGTTAGAAATTTAAGTATTTTAAACTTTACAATGCAGGATATATCCGGCATGGTACAGATGACTTATTTTAATATGCCCTATCTGAAAAATACCCTGAAAAAAGGCGTCTTTTACATTTTTCGTGGAATTATCCAGAAAAAAGGACATGGTCTTGTCATGGAACAGGCGCAGATTTTTACACCGGATGAGTATGCAAAAATGGCGGATCACCTGATTCCGAAATACATGCTTACGAAAGGGTTAAGCAATCATGCAGTGACCAAGGCGGTCAATCAGGCGTTTGAGGTAACTGCGCCAGAACAGGACTTTCTGCCGGAAAGAATCCTTCAGAAATATCAGTTAATGCCGCGTGGGGAAGCTATGTACGGGATGCATTTTCCGCAGGAAAAGGAAGCGTTAATACAGGCGAGAAAAAGGCTGGTTTTTGATGAATTTTTTCTGTTTATCCTGATGCTGCGCAGATGCAAATCCCAGAACAACGCCCTGCCCAATGAATATCAGATGATAGAGACTGCCGATACAGGGCGGCTGATTGAGGCGCTTCCTTATACGCTTACCAAGGCGCAGCAGAAAGTATGGTCCGAAATCAAAGAAGATCTCGGCAAAGATGTGGTCATGAACAGGCTTATTCAGGGGGATGTAGGCTCCGGGAAAACGATACTTGCTTTTCTTGCTTTAATTATGTGTTCGGCAAATGGTTATCAGGGAGCGATGATGGCGCCGACCGAAGTACTGGCAAGGCAGCATTTTGAAGCGTTAGTGAAACTGAAAGAGCAGTATGGACTTTCGATACGCCCGGTATTGTTGACCGGTTCTACCACTGCGAAGGATAGAAAAGTCATTTATCAGCAGATTGCGGACGGCGAGGCGGATATCTGCATCGGAACCCATGCGTTGATTCAGGAAAAAGTAATCTACCAGAAACTGGCGCTGGTGATTACGGACGAGCAGCACCGTTTCGGGGTCAGACAGCGGGAAATGCTTGCCGGGAAAGGAAGCGCCGTTCATGTTCTGGTGATGAGTGCAACGCCGATTCCAAGGACATTGGCGATTATTCTCTATGGAGATTTGCAGATTTCCGTATTGGACGAGCTGCCGGCGGATAGAATCCCGATTAAGAACTGCGTAGTCGATACTTCTTACCGGAATACTGCCTATCGCTTTATCGAGAAAGAAGTCGGTATGGGAAGGCAGGTCTATGTGATTTGTCCAATGGTGGAAGAAGGCGAGATGGAAGAATTAGAAGATGTGATTTCCTACACGGCGAAACTGCGTTCCATACTGCCGCCTTCCATAGAAATCGCTTCTTTACACGGAAGAATGAAACCGGCTGAGAAAAACCGGATTATGGAATCTTTTGCGGCGCATCATATCGATGTGTTAGTATCTACTACGGTAATAGAAGTCGGGATTAATGTCCCCAATGCCACCGTCATGCTTGTGGAAAATGCGGAACGATTCGGGCTTGCCAGTTTACATCAGTTAAGGGGGCGTGTGGGGCGCGGAGGCCATCAGTCCTATTGTATCTTTATCAGTACGACGCAAAACAAGGCGACGATGGATAGGTTAAAAATTTTAAACGAATCCAACGATGGTTTTTATATATCCAGTCAGGATTTGAAGCTGCGGGGACCGGGAGATTTGTTTGGTATCCGCCAGAGCGGTGATTTACAGTTTCAATTAGGCGATGTTTTTCAGGACGCTTCCCTTTTACAGATAGCAAGCGAAGAAGTGGATAGGACGCTGGCATCGGATCCGGATTTATCTGCACAAGAAAATAGAAGGCTTTTAGAAAAGCTGGAAGAATCGGATGGAAATACTGTTGACTTTAGGACAATCTAAACGTAAACTGAAATAAGGCAAAAAGAGATTGTTATGGAGGAAGATTAAGATTATGTCGAAAATTGCAATTGTTACAGATAGCAACAGCGGAATTACACAGGCACAGGCGAAAGAGATGGGGATTTCGGTCTTACCGATGCCTTTTATGATTGAGGATGAGACTTATTATGAGGATATTACGTTAACGCAGGTGGAATTTTATGAGAAACTTGCAGCCGGCGCGTCAGTGGTAACAAGCCAGCCTACGCCTGAATCCGTCCTGAATCTTTGGGATGGATTGCTGCAGGATTATGACGAAATCGTGCATATCCCGATGTCCAGCGGATTAAGCGGTTCCTGCCAGAGCGCCATCATGCTTTCTGGGGATTACGAAGGCAGGGTGCAGGTTGTGAATAATCAGCGGATATCGGTGACCCAGAGACAGTCCGTCATAGATGCGCTGACGCTTGTAGAGCGTGGAAAAAGCGCCGTGGAAATCAAGGAATTTCTGGAAAATGACAAATTTAATTCCAGTATCTATATTATGTTAGATACCTTATATTATCTGAAAAAAGGCGGACGGATTACGCCAGCCGCCGCCGCGCTCGGCACGATTTTACGCTTAAAGCCGGTTTTACAGATTCAGGGGGAAAAATTGGACGCATTCGCCAAAGCGCGCACAGTATCCCAGGGAAAGACCCTGATGATTAATGCGATCAGAAACGATATGAACAATCGTTTCGGCGGCGCCACACCGGATAATATCTGGCTGGAAATGGCGTATACTTATGATTTGGACGCTGCGATGCAGTATAAAAAAGAGGTGGAAGAGGCGTTTCCGGATTTTGAAATTCATATGGATCCCTTATCGCTTAGTGTGTCCTGTCATATCGGTCCTGGCGCTATGGCGGTAGCATGTTGTAAAAAGATATAAGAATTGGGAAAGGCAGAATACTGCGAATGTGCGAGAAAATAGAGATTGATAGGGCAGGTACAACAGCCGGAGTGAAGGCGTCGGATGAACTACAGACACAGTATGCATACATAGAAAAAGCCGGCAGCTATATTAAGAACATGAAAGAAACGCTGGGACGTCCCCCAAAGGCGGCGGTTGTAACCTTCGGCTGTCAGATGAACGCCAGGGATTCCGAGAAACTTACGGGGATTTTACAGAGAATCGGGTATGAAATGACAGACGTGGAAGAAGAGTCGGATTTTATCATTTATAATACCTGCACCGTCAGGGATAATGCCAATCAGAGAGTTTACGGGCGGCTCGGTTATCTGGGCAGTATGAAGAAAAAGAAACCACATTTAAGGATTGCCCTGTGCGGCTGCATGATGCAGGAAACAACTGTTATCGAAAAAATAAAGAAAAGTTATCGCTTTGTGGATTTGATTTTCGGAACTCACAATCTTTTTAAATTTGCTCAGCTATTCGTGGAAATGCTGGAAAACGAAGCGGCGTCGCATCAGATAATGGTGGATATCTGGCAGGGAACCGACCAGATTGTGGAGGAGCTTCCCGTCAGCCGTAAGTACCCGTATAAATCGGGTATTAATATTATGTTTGGGTGCAATAATTTCTGTAGTTACTGTATCGTGCCTTATGTCAGAGGGCGCGAACGCAGCCGGGAACCAGAAGAAATCCTTAGTGAAATCAGACGGCTTGCCACAGATGGCGTGATAGAAATCATGCTGCTTGGACAGAATGTCAATTCTTATGGGAAAAATCTGAAACATCCGATGACGTTTGCAAGACTTTTAGAGGAAATCGAGCAGATAGACGGTATTCAGAGAATCCGTTTTATGACTTCCCACCCCAAGGATTTGTCGGATGACTTAATTACCGTGATGAAGGATTCTAAGAAAATATGCCGCCATCTGCATTTGCCGCTGCAATCTGGCTCTAACCGGATTTTGCAGGCAATGAACAGAAACTATACGAAGGAAAGCTATCTTGCCTTGGTAGAGAAAATCAAAAGCGCCATGCCGGATATTGCGATTACGACAGATATTATCGTGGGATTTCCGGGGGAAACGGCAGCAGATGTAGATGAGACCATCGACGTTGTGAGAAAAGCCGGATATGATAACGCCTTTACTTTTTTATATTCTAAGAGAACCGGAACGAAGGCGGCCGAAATGGAAAATCCTGTTCCCGAAGAAGAAATCAAGAGAAATTTTGATAGATTGTTAAAGGTTGTACAGGATACGGCGAAAGAAAGGGCGCTCTTATTACAGGGCAGGAAAATGGAAGCGCTCGTAGAGGAAATAAACGAGCAGGATGAATCCCTTGTGACAGGACGGCTTTCTAATAATATGCTGGTTCATTTTCCAGGAACTGCTTCCGATATTGGAACACTAAAGATGGTGTCTTTGGATGAGTGCCACGGATTTTATTATACGGGGCATGTATTACCCTGATTTTGTTGTAAAAGAAAGGAAAATACAACAAAAAAGTACAGATAGGAAAAGCGAGAAAATACAAGAAAGACGGTAAGAAACATGGCAGAATTAACTCCCATGATGCAGCAATATGTGGAAACAAAAAAAGAATACCCGGACTGTATTCTTTTTTATCGTCTCGGTGATTTTTACGAGATGTTTTTTGAAGATGCAAAAACCGCAGCCAGAGAGCTTGAAATTACACTGACGGGTAAAAGCTGTGGGTTAGATGAGCGCGCCCCCATGTGCGGGATTCCCTATCATGCTGTGGACGGCTATCTGAATAAACTGGTCTCAAGAGGTTACAAGGTTGCGATTTGCGAGCAGATGGAAGACCCCAAGGAAGCGAAAGGGCTTGTCAAACGGGAAGTCATCAGAATCGTCACACCCGGTACGAATCTGAGTATTCAATCTATGGAGGATTCCAGAAACAACTATATTATGTGCATTTCCTATTTTCCGGGGAAAATAGGCATTTCCGCAGCGGATGTTACGACGGGGGACTACTATCTGACGGAAGTGGAAGAACTGCGGACGCTGCAGGATGAAATCAATAAGTACGCGCCTTCTGAGATTATCTGTAATGAAGCTTTCATGGTCAGCGGACTCGATATGGAAGATTTGAAATACCGGCTGGGAGTCACGATTTATCCTCTTGCCAATCATTATTTTGACGAGGAATTATGTCGTCGCTGTCTTTTAAAGCATTTTCATGTCAATTCCCTTGGGGGACTGGGGATCGAGGAGTTTGCCGCCGGATGGATTGCCTCCGGGGCGCTGCTGCAATATCTGTATGAAACGCAGAAGACTTCCTTAGAGCATTTTACCCATCTCTATCCGTATCTGACGAATAAATATATGGTACTGGATGGGGCTACAAGAAGGAATTTGGAATTGTTAGAAACTTTGCGTGAGAAACAGAAAAAAGGTTCTTTAATCGGTGTTTTGGATAAGACGAAAACAGCGATGGGCGGCAGACTGCTGCGCAAATATATCGAACAGCCACTCTTAAATAAAGAAGAGATTGAGAAGCGTCTGGACGCCGTGGAAGAATTGTGTCAGAACAGTATGTTAAGGGATGAGCTGCGGGAGTATCTGAGTCCGATTTATGATTTGGAAAGACTGCTTGGAAGGGTCAGTTACCGCACGGCAAATCCCAGAGATCTCATTGCATTCCGTGGGTCATTAGAGATGCTGCCTTCCATTAAGGCGGTTTTACAGGATGCAAATTCCTCGATACTGACAGAAATCAGTGAAGAAATGGATGATTTATCAGATGTTTTCCGTTTGATTGACGAAGCGGTGATAGAAGACCCGCCCATTCTCATCAAAGAAGGCGGAATCATCAAGGAAGGTTTTCATCAGACTGTGGACGAGCTTAGAAAAGCCAAAACGGAAGGGAAAAACTGGATTGTCGCTTTGGAAAATGAGGATAGGGAGCGCACGGGTATTAAGAATCTCCGCATCAAATACAATAAAGTTTTCGGTTACTACTTTGAAGTGACCAATTCCTATAAAAACATGGTTCCGGCGGATTATATCAGGAAACAGACGCTTGCCAATGCGGAGCGTTATACGACGCCGCGCTTAAAAGAGCTGGAAGATACGATTCTGAATGCGGAGGATAAGCTCTTTTCCCTAGAATATGATTTATTCTGTGAAATCCGGGAAAAAATTGCCGCCCAGATTGAAAGAATCCAGCAGACCGCAAGAAAAATTGCCAATCTGGATGTGCTGGCGTCCCTTTCCTATGTGGCGGAGCGGAATCATTATGTGAGACCTAATCTCAATGAAAAGGGCGTCATCCATATTAAGGGCGGCAGACATCCGGTGGTGGAAAAGATGATTCAGAACGACATGTTCATCGCAAACGACGCCTATCTGGATAATAAAAAGCACTGTATCGCCGTGATTACCGGTCCCAATATGGCGGGAAAATCAACTTATATGAGACAGACTGCCTTAATTGTCTTGTTGGCGCAGATAGGGGCTTTCGTGCCCGCCGAGGAAGCGGATATCGGCATTGTGGATAGAATTTTTACCAGGGTGGGGGCGTCGGATGATTTGGCGAGCGGGCAGTCTACGTTCATGGTGGAAATGAATGAGGTCGCAAATATCCTGCGCAACGCGACTTCCAACAGCCTGCTGGTTTTAGACGAAATCGGGCGCGGAACCTCTACTTTTGATGGGTTAAGCATCGCCTGGGCGGTGATAGAGCATATCAGCAACCGGAAATTTCTGGGCGCGAAAACCTTATTTGCCACGCACTATCATGAGTTGACGGAATTAGAGGGTAAAATAGACAATGTGACGAATTACTGTATCGCTGTCAAGGAAAAAGGGGACGACATCGTTTTTCTCCGTAAGATTATCAAAGGCGGAGCCGATAAGAGCTATGGAATCCAGGTTGCCAAACTTGCCGGGGTGCCGGATATGGTAATCGACAGGGCAAAAGAAATCGTAGAGCAGTTAAGTGAAAATGATATCACGGAAAAAGTGCAGCAGATAGAGATTCCTGTCAAGAACGAAAAAGGAAAGCCCGTCAAATATGATGAGGTGGACTTAGAGCAGATTTCCCTGTTCGATACGGTAAAAGACGAGGATATTTTGAAAGAATTAGAAGAAATCGACGTCCAGAACCTGACGCCGGTGGACGCACTGAATACACTGTACCGTCTGCAGAATAAATTGAAAAACAGATGGCAGGGATAAAGAAAGGAATCGTGACAAACGATGAAAATAAACGTTCTGGATCATCAGACGATTGATAAAATTGCCGCCGGGGAAGTGGTGGAGCGTCCGGCAAGCGTCGTGAAAGAGTTGGTAGAAAATGCCATAGATTCCGGCGCAAATGCGATCACCGTAGAAATCAAAGACGGCGGGAAATCCTTAATCCGCGTAATGGACAATGGCAGCGGGATTGAGAAATCCCAGATAAGAAATGCCTTTTTGCGCCATGCCACAAGTAAAATTACTTCCGCAGAAGATTTGACTGACTTGGTCAGTCTAGGATTTCGCGGGGAGGCATTGGCGAGTATCGCAGCGGTTTCTATGGTGGAAGCAATTTCTAAGACGCCAGAGGATTTGACGGGCGTCCGTTATCTGATAGAGGGCGGTCTGGAAAAGGAAATGGAAGAAATCGGCGCGCCGGAGGGTACGACGATTCTTGTCAGGAATCTTTTTTATAATACCCTGCCACGTCAGAAATTTTTAAAACAGCCGCAGACGGAAGGCTCTTACGTGGCGGATTTGATGGAGCATCTTGCCCTGTCCCATCCACAGATAGCCTTTCATTTTATCGCCAATAAACAGAGCAGATTCCATACTTCCGGCAATGATGATTTAAAAGAGGTTATTTACAGGATTTACGGGAAGGATATTGTCAGGGAATTAAACGAAATCCATGTGGAAGAAGAAGGCTTTTCCATTGACGGTTTCCTGGGAAAACCGATTATTAACCGGGCAAACCGCAATTATGAGGTTTTTTATATCAATGGCAGATTTATAAGGAGCAATCTTTTGAGCAAGGCGGTTGAGGATGGCTATAAAGAATATCTGATGCAGCATAAATTTCCATTCTGTATCCTGCATTTTACCATCGATACGAAGCGCATTGACGTCAACGTCCATCCGACGAAGATGGAAGTGCGGATTGCCGAGGAGCAGCTTTTTTATCAGATGGTGCGGGATATTATTTTTCAATATCTGCGCGCACAGGAAATGATACCGGAAGTAACGCCGGGTCAGGACATTGCAGAAAAAAAGCCGGTGAAAGAAAGCATCAAAACAGCGCCGGAACCTTTTGAGACAAGAAGAATCGCGGCGGCGGCAGAACCTGCAGAACGCTCTGCCCCTCAGAATATGGTAAGGGAGCTTCCGCGTTATATGGAAACGCCCACCTACGATGCAAAGGAAATATCCGCCGGAAAACCGACGTCCTCGAAACCGACGTTCCCAAAACCAGAGTATCCGGGCTCGATGCCTCAAAAGCCGACTCCGCAGAAACCAGCACTCCCAAAACCGGAACAGTTGGAGTTATTCGATGAGAAACTCCTATCGGAAAAAGCAAGGGAGCATTATCAAATCATCGGACAGCTATTTGAAACCTACTGGCTGATTTCCTATCAGGACAAGCTTCTGATTATGGACCAGCACGCGGCGCATGAAAAAGTAAAATATGAGCGGTTTATGAAACAGTACCGCGTGCATGATATTGCCTCCCAGAATCTGAATCCGCCGCTCGTAATTACCTTAAATGGCAAGGAAAAAGCATGTCTGCTGCAATATAAAGAGCATTTTGAATCGATGGGGTTTGCGGTGGAAGAGTTTGGCGGCAATGATTATGCCATCAGCAGCGTGCCTCTTGATTTGTATGGATATCAGGAGGCGGAACTGTTTTATCAGATACTGGATGAGCTGGCGGAAGAAAATGTGTCCAGGGAGCCGGACGGTATTCGTATGAGGATCGCCACACTTGCCTGTAAAGCAGCGGTAAAAGGGAATAACTGCATGTCCATACAGGAAGTAGAGGCGTTAATCGACGAGCTGCTGACACTGGATAATCCCTATAATTGTCCGCACGGGAGACCCACAATCATTACCATGAGTAAGTATGAGCTGGAAAAGAAGTTTAAAAGGATTGTCTGAGTATGTGTGAAAAGAAACCTTTGATTATCATAGCGGGACCTACCGCGGTAGGAAAATCCGCGTTATCTATCGCCTTAGCCAAAGAAATCGGCGGGGAAATCATATCGGCGGATTCCATGCAGGTATACCGGCATATGGATATCGGCTCCGCGAAGATAACCCCTGCGCAGATGGAAGGCATTTCCCACCATTTACTTGATATTCTGGAACCGGAGGAAGAATTTCATGTCGTGAAGTTCCAGACGCTGGCAAAAGAGGCGCTTGACCGGATTGATAAAGCCGGCAGGATACCGATAGTAGTGGGCGGAACCGGCTTTTATATCCAGTCTGTATTATATGATATTGATTTTACAGAGACAAAAGAGGATACGGCGTTTCGGGAAGAGCTGGAAGCGTTTGCGCGTAAAGAAGGCACCCATGCATTGTTTGAGAGGCTTCGCAGCGTAGACCCGAAATCCTGCGAAATCATTCATGAGCATAATATAAAACGCGTCATCCGTGCAATCGAATTTTATGAGAAGACCGGGACGCCGATTTCGGAGCACAATGAAAGGCAACAGGAAAAAACTTCCCCATATCAGTACGCCTATTTCGTCCTGACAGACGAACGCGCCAGACTCTATGAAAGAATCGACAGGCGGGTGGATGAAATGGTAAAAGACGGATTAGTGGAAGAGGTCATGGGTTTAAAAAACATGGGTTGTACGAGGGACATGGTTTCCATGCAGGGGCTTGGTTATAAAGAGATTCTGGAGTATCTGGAGGGAAATAGTACATTGGAGGATGCCATTTACCGTATCAAAAGAGATACAAGGCATTTTGCCAAACGGCAGCTTACCTGGTTTCGCCGGGAAAAAGATGTTTTATGGGTGGATAGACAGAATTTCAGGCAGGAGTCTGGGCAGGATATACCAGAAAAAGCAGCCCCTTGTGCAGCTTCCAGTGAGGATGGGCGGATATTGGCCTATATGTTACAGATATTAATAGAAAAAGGAATCCTATCAAATGAACAATAACCATCAGAAAATAACGGGAAAAAATACCATAGAAGAACTATACGGCGCTTTCGGGATATCCCCCAAAGTGCTTGCTTTTGGCAACGAAATTTTAGCGTCGTTGGAAGAACGCTTCCGGCGTATTGATGATACTGCGGAGTACAATCAGTTGAAAGTCATCCGTGCCATGCAGGAGTGCAGGGTCAGCGAGGCATGTCTGCTCGGCACCACGGGTTATGGTTATAATGATTTGGGCAGGGATACGTTAGAGGAAGTCTATGCCAAAGTGTTTTGCACGGAAGATGCGCTGGTGCGTCCCCAGATTACCTGCGGCACACATGCGCTGGCGTTAGCGCTGCTGAGTAACCTGCGTCCGGGGGATGAATTGCTGTCGCCGGTGGGAAAGCCTTACGACACGCTGGAGGAAGTCATCGGTATCCGCCCTTCTAAGGGGTCGCTAAAGGAGTACGGCATCTCTTACAGGCAGGTGGATTTAAAGTCGGACGGCGGATTTGATTATGAGGCAATCCGGCAGGCAGTCCATACGAATACGAAATTAGTCACCATTCAACGCTCCAAAGGCTATCAGACGCGCCCTACCTTGTCGGTGGAAAGAATCGGGGAACTGATCGCTTTTATCAAGGGCATCAAACCGGACGTACTCTGCATGGTAGATAACTGTTATGGGGAATTTGTGGAAACGATAGAGCCGGGGGAAGTGGGGGCTGACATGGTTGTAGGCTCTTTAATCAAAAATCCCGGCGGCGGACTTGCCCCCATCGGCGGTTATATCGCCGGCAGGAGAGAATGTGTGGAAAATGCCGCTTATCGGCTGACCTCACCGGGGCTTGGAAAAGAAGTGGGCGCTTCACTGGGCGTTTTAAGCTCTTTTTATCAGGGGCTGTTTCTTGCACCGTCTGTCACGGCAAGCGCGCTAAAAGGCGCTATATTTGCCGCCAATCTTTATGGGAAAATCGGGTTTTCTGTGATTCCTGACGGAACGGAAAGCAGACATGATATCATTCAGGCGGTTACATTTGGAAAACCGCAAGGGGTCATCGCCTTTTGTCAGGGGATTCAGGCGGCGGCGTCCGTGGACAGTCATGTCATGCCAGAACCCTGGGATATGCCCGGCTATGACAATCAGGTGATTATGGCGGCGGGGGCGTTTGTTTCCGGCTCTTCCATAGAACTGAGCGCGGACGGACCGATTGCGCCGCCCTATGCAGTTTATTTTCAAGGCGGTCTGACCTGGCATCATGCGAAACTGGGCATTTTAAAGTCCTTACAGAGCCTGATAGACCATGAAGTCGTATCGGAAGAATTTAAGATACTCTGAAACAGATAGAAAAAGGGATGGCAAAACGGAAACGAATCCTGCTAATTAAAAAATGCGAACGAAAAAAATGGTAAATTTTGTATACAGAAAAAGGGGATTGTGATAAAATAGGCAGTGTATGTTATAGGGAGGTAGCTATGCAAAAGAATAATTGGGCTTGTTTTTTATTGATATTGGCGGGCATTGTTATCGGCGGTTTTATCGGCAGTATCCTGCCTGTTGAATGGTTAAATTACGGGCAGTCCTTTGGATTATCGTCACCGATTGTGCTAGACCTTGGCATTTTATGTATTACGTTTGGCCTGTCGATTAAGATAAGTGTGGCAAGCATTATCGGGATTATTCTGGGGATTCTTATTTATCGTTTTATTTAGGCTTTTGAGAATGGATTTCCCATTTAGGCAAGAAGGAGAGAATTGCTATCGGGAAAAGAGGCTGAATGAAATTAGTAAAGTATGAGAACAATGATAATGGCGTGATGCAAAATCTTCCATATGAGAAATTTATTTCCTATGGAGCCGAAGCGCTGACTGACGCCGAGCTGCTTGCGATTATGATTCGCACCGGAACGCACGAGATGAGCGCCAGGGAGCTTGGGGAAGAAGTGTTAAAGGCGGCGGGCAGATACGGGAACGGTCTGCTGGGTCTGCACCATATCCCGTTGCAGGAACTGGAACGGTTAAAAGGCATCGGCAGGGTCAAGGCAGTGAAACTAAAGGCTCTTGCGGAAATCTGCAAAAGAATGGCGCAGAGCAAGGCGAAAAAGACGCTGACTTTTACCAATCCGCGTTCGATTGCCGATTATTATATGGAGCGGTTCCGGCATGAGAAGGTAGAACATATCCTGCTTTTGCTGCTGGATTCCGGGCTGCATCTGCTAGAAGAAGAGTTGATTTCGACAGGAACGGCGAATGCGTCTTTATTATCGCCCAGGGAAGTCTATATCAGCGCATTTCGCTCGCAGGCAACCCATATCATGCTGTTACACAATCATCCGGGAGGCAATCCGGCGCCGAGTAATCCTGACATTATGATTACGGAGCGGATTGCAGATATCGGAAAAACAATAGATATTTCTTTACTGGATCATATCATTATTGGGGATAACAGTTATTTTAGTTTCAGGGAAAGTAAGTTAATTAGTTGACGGAAGGATTGAAAGGAGTAAATAACCTTGGCAAATTATGCATTTGGAATTGATTTAGGGACGAGCAATATCAAAATATATAACCGTACAGACGATAGCGTTCTGGTGGAAAAGAATATGATTGCCATCGAGAATAAGAAAACGATGTTTGCTTACGGAAATTCTGCGTTTGAAATGTATGAGAAAACGCCCGGTAATATTCATATTACCTATCCGCTTAGCAATGGCGTGATTGCCGATATCCAGAATATGGAAACTCTTGTAAAATACTTTATGATTGATTTGATGAAGGGAAATATACGTTCCGCCGACTATTATATTGCAGTCCCCTGGGATGTGACGGAAGTGGAAAAGCGTGCCTTTAAGGATTTGATTAAGGAATCCAACGTCAAGGCAAAACGGGTCATGGTCGTGGACAAAGCGGTGGCGGACGGCTTAGGACTCGGGATTGATGTGAAAAATTCACAGGGTGTTTTCGTTGTCAACGTAGGCTTTGATACGACGGAAATTTCGATTTTATCCCTCGGCGGCATCGTTTTAAGCAAATTGATTAAAGTGGGCGGCAGAAAATTCGACGAGGCAATCAAAGGTGCGATACGCCGTGAATATAATTTAATCATAGGCGGCAAAACGGCGGAAAACGTGAAAATCGCCTTAGCGGAATTAGAAGCGGAAAAGAGCGGTGCAAT
The DNA here is from genome assembly GCA_023664455.1 of Blautia sp. Lineage (GTDB taxonomy): Bacteria > Bacillota > Clostridia > Lachnospirales > Lachnospiraceae > UBA3282. The sequence continues at coordinate 23,210 of JAMPFM010000008.1, read as the reverse complement.
CGTATATGGGCGCGACATCGTGACCGGACTGCCGGTAGAGCGGGAAATTCCGCTGGCATTGGTGGATGAATGCATGTCGGAACATTTTAATACCATTATCGACAACATCAAGGTTATTTTAGAGCGCACGCCACCGGAATTGTCCGCCGATATTTACAGGCACGGGATTTATCTGACCGGCGGGGCTTCCCAGGTCAACAAGCTGGCTCAGCTAATCAGTAAGGGCACCGGGCTGAAGGTGAATGTTTCCGAGCATCCTGTTGAGAGCGTTGCCCTTGGACTGGCAAAGATTATAAATGACGATAATTATAAATCCGTAGCCTATGCAATAGAAGGAATGAGTAAATGAGTCCAATTATAAAAAAAAGAGGCGAAAAGTTTGCCTTGCAGGAGCGAAAGTTTGTTCTGCCGGGTAAATACGTTCTTTTTATTCTGACAATTCTATGTACCGGCATGGTGCTGCTCACATTTAATACAACGATTTTCAGTGGGCCTTTGAGTGCCATTGCCGGATATACGGTTGTTCCTTTTGAAGAGGGCATCAGCGCTTTGGGAAGTTATCTGCGCAGCCGTTCTGAGGAGCTTGGACAGATTCGGGATTTGATTGCCGAAAACGAAGCGTTAAAAGCACAGATTGACGAGCTGACAATAGAAAATACGAGATTACAGCAGGATCGTTACGAGCTGACGAATCTGCGGGAATTATATAAACTGGATTCACAATATGATGAGTATGACAAGATCGGGGCGAGAATTATCGCCAGGGATTCGGGCAACTGGTTCTATTCGTTTGTGATCAATAAAGGCTCAGAAGATGGACTTTTGGTGGATATGAATGTTATGGCAGGAAGCGGTCTTGTGGGGCGGATTGTGGATATTGGGCCGAACTGGGCGAAAGTCAAGGCGATTATTGCAGATGATTCCAATGTCAGCGCGATGGTCTTATCCAGCTCCGATAATATGATTGTTTCCGGTGATTTGAAATTATATGCTTCCGGGGTAATTGCCTTTGAACAGCTGATTGACAGCGAGGATGCAGTGGTAGAAGGGGATAAGATTGTTACTTCCAATATTAGTGATAAATATCTTCCTGGTATCCTCATCGGCTATATCAGCACGATTAACAGGGACGCCAACAATCTGACGAAATCGGGCTATATCACTCCGGCGGTAGATTTTGAGCATTTAGAAGAGGTACTTGTGGTTCTGGAATTGAAACAGTCAATAGAAAATTGACATTGGGAGCGGATAAAACGATGAAGCGTGCATTGACGACGGCTTTCTTTATTTTTCTATGTTTTTTATTGCAGTGTACGGTTTTCCGTTCACTTGCTTTTGGCGGCATTGTGCCGAATCTATTGGTGGTACTTACGGCGTCGTTCGGTTTTATGCGGGGCGAAAAGTGCGGGCTGCTGATTGGTTTTTTCAGCGGTTTGTTGATTGATATCTTTTTCGGCTCGGTCATCGGTTTTTATGCGCTTCTTTATATGTATATCGGATATGCGAACGGAAAGTTTTGCACAATCTTTTATCCAGAAGATATCAAGCTGCCAATTATGCTGATTCTGGGAAGCGACTTTTTCTACGGTATTATGTGTTATGTGATTTTGTTTTTACTGCGTGGGAAATTTGAATTCCGGTATTATCTTCTGCACATTATTTTACCGGAAATTGTCTATACGATTGTTGTTACGTTGTTTTTGTATCCGGTTATCTTGTGGGTAAATTACAAGTTGGAGCAGAGCGAGAAAAGGAGTGCAAGGAAGTTTGTTTGAGCATCTTTGGGAACATCTGAAAGAAAACATTTTTAATATGGTGACTTCCAGGCTGATTGTGCTTGTTCTGGTTTTGCTCGGTATGGGAAGTTATCTAATTTATGCGATTTTTCAGTTACAAATTGTAAATGGTGAAGAATATTTTAATAATTTCCAACTAAAAATTACAAAAGAAAGAACGATTGCCTCCACGAGAGGAAATATTTATGGGAGAAATGGGGAACTGCTCGCCTATAATGAGCTGGCTTATTCTGTTACGATTGAGGACGTCTACGAATCCGGACGGAATAAAAATGCCAATCTGAACGATACGATTTACCGGCTGATTCAGATGATTGAGAGAAACGGCGATCATATCATCAATGATTTTAATATTGTATTGGATAGCAGTGACAATTACCGTTTTAATCTGGAAGGGACGCAGCAGCTTAGATTTCTTGCCGATGTCTATGGACATGCACTGATAGAAGACTTAAAGGAATCAGAGTGTGACGCTTCACCGGACGAGGTTGTCAACGATTTGTGCGCTACAGCCCGGTATGGAATCGGAAATTATACGGATGAGTCGGATAGGGACAGCTTTGTACCGGGGCTTGGTTATACGAAAGAAGAAGTATTAAAAATCCTGACCATCCGCTATGCAATGAGCGCCAACAGTTACCAGAAATATATCGCAACGACGGTAGCGACGAATGTTTCAGAAGAAACGGTCGCCGTGGTCATGGAAAATGCGGATGTTTTAGATGGCGTATCGATTGCCGAGGGCGCAATCCGCAAATATAACGACAGTATCTACTTTGCCCAGATACTTGGATATACGGGTAAGGTATCCAATGAAGAACTAAAAATCCTTCAAGAAGAAAATCCACAGTATGATTTAAACGATACGGTCGGGAAATCCGGGATTGAAGCGTCTATGGAAACGACGCTGCAGGGAACGAAGGGGTCTGAAACCGTTTATGTGGACAACCTTGGGAAAGTCATTGAGACAAGCGACAGGGTGGAAGCGGTGGCGGGCGACGATATCTATCTGACCATCGACCCGGAACTGCAAAAGGCGGCTTATCATATTTTAGAGGAAAAGATTGCCAGTATTCTTCTGGCAAAGATACAGAATATCAGGGAGTATGTACCGCCTGAAAATTCCAGCAGCGCCAGTATCGTCATTCCTATTTATGATGTATATTTCGCTTGTATCGAGAATAATGTCATCGATACGGGTCATTTTACCGCTAAGTATGCCGGTGAAACCGAAAAAGCGGTACAGCAGGCATATATCGGCAAAAAAGAAAAGATATTTGAAGAGCTGGAAAGAGAGTTGACGGAGGGGCGGACGCCATATAATGCGCTGAGTAAAGAATACCAGGTCTATGAAAGTTTTATTGTGTCCATGCTTTATGACAACAATATTATTCCTGAAAGTCAGATTGATAGAAATGACGAGACTTATCAGGCATGGACGAAAGAAGAAGTCATCAGTCTGCATGAGTATCTGAACTATGTCATTGCAAAAAACTGGGTGGATGTTTCCAGACTGGATATTGTATCACAGTATTCCGATTCACAGGAAATTTATGATAAACTGATCCGTTATATTTTCAAGGAGCTGGATACGGACAGCAGCTTTGAAAAGAAAATTTATCGTTACATGATTCTGAATGATGAACTGACAGGAAGACAAATCTGCTCCTTATTGCTGGAGCAGGATCTTGTCGAGGTAGAGGAGCAGGAAATTGCGCAGTTTGAAAGAGGTTCCCTGACTCCCTATGCCTTTATGATGAACCGGATTAAGAATCTGGACATTACGCCGGCACAGCTCGCCCTGGATCCATATTCTGGATCTATCGTGATTACGGACGTCAATACCGGAGATGTACTGGCGCTTGTATCCTATCCGAGTTATGATAATAATAAAATGGCAAATGGCGTGGACGCGGATTATTTTGCAAAGCTGAGAAATGATTTATCTAATCCGCTGCTGAATTATGCGACACAGCAGCGTACCGCGCCCGGTTCTACGTTCAAAATGGTTTCTTCTACTGCGGGTCTTTTGGAAAACGTAATCGGATTGACGGATACGATTACCTGCGTAGGGACATTTGATAAGATTTCCCCCGAACCGCGATGCTGGATTGCCGCATCGGGCGGAGGAGCGCATGGTTCTCTCAATGTTACAGGAGGGATTCAGCATTCCTGCAACTGGTTTTTCTATGAAGTCGGATATCGGCTCGGCATCGTCGGGGATTCGTATAATAGTGATGTGGGCCTGAATAAACTTGCCAAGTATGCAGATATGTATGGGCTATCTGAGACGTCTGGCGTGGAAATAGAAGAATATGACCCGCAGATTTCCGATGAAGATGCTGTCCGTTCGGCAATCGGGCAGGGTACGAACAACTATACGACGGTCGGGCTCGCGCGATATGTTACAACTGTTGCAAACAATGGAATATGCTATAATTTAACATTAATAGATAAAATTACGGACCACAACGGTGATGAGTTGGAAGATAATCACGCCGAGATCCGTAACAGAATCGATATGGATGCTTCTAAGTGGAATGCAATCCATACCGGTATGCGCAGGGTCGTAGAAGGGAAAGCATATTATTCCGATTTGGGCGTCAATGTTGCCGGCAAGACGGGAACGGCGCAGGAAAGTACATCCCGTCCGAATCATGCACTCTTTGTCAGTTATGCACCTTATGAGGAACCGGAAATTTCTGTTGTCGTCCGTGTTGCCAATGGATATACTTCCGATTATGCAGCCCAGATAGCAAGGGAAATCTACAAATATTATTACGGGCTTGCCGAGGAAGAAGAAATTATTACGGGTACCGCCACTACATTGGATGGCGGCTCCATCAACGGCGATTAGAGGATGGCGTGTATTTTTCCGAGAAAGTTACAAGAAGGAGTTAGCTATGAAAAGTTCGGTTATGATTAAAAGTTTTCCAAACGGTCTGTCTCTTTTTCTGGACGAAACGATGGAATTTGATAAGCTGTTGGAAGAGATTGCCTTAAAATTTAAAGAATCCGCCCATTTTTTTAAGGACGCTAAAATGGGAATTTCTTTTGAAGGCAGGGAATTGACGGAGGAAGAAGAACGAAAGATCGTAGATACCATCAGTGAAAATTCCTCGCTAAACATCGTCTGTATCATCGGAAAGGACAATGAGACAAACCAGAATTATGTACGCGCCTTGGAGCAGCTTTCCTTTCATCAACAGGAAATGGAAAACGCGGGACAGTTTTATAAGGGAAACTTAAAAGACGGACAGATTCTGGAAACGGAAAACAGCATTATTGTCCTGGGAGACGTCTATCCCGGAGCCTGTATTATATCCAAAAAGGATATTATTATTCTGGGCGGATTGTTTGGACAGGCTTATGCGGGCGGAAACGGACTGGACGGGCATTTTGTCGTTGCGCTTGAAATGTCACCGGAAAAACTAAAAATAGGTGAATTCAAATATAAAACATCAGAGAAGCAGAGCAAATGGTCGATTAAACCAAAGGTACAGCCTAAAATTGCTTATGTGAATAACGGTCGGGTAATGATGGAAGCCATTACGAAAGAATTACTGAGTGCGCTGCCCGTATAGACAGGGTATCATTCGGGGGACGATAACGATTCATTTTGGAGGTTTAAGCATGAGTGAAGTAATTGTCGTCACATCAGGGAAAGGCGGGGTAGGCAAGACCACTACTTCCGCAAACGTTGGCACCGGTCTTGCCGCTATGGGGAAAAAAGTCATTCTAATCGACACGGATATCGGTCTGCGGAATCTGGACGTGGTCATGGGGCTTGAGAGCAGAATCGTCTACAATCTTGTAGATGTGGTAGAGGGAAACTGCCGGATTAAACAGGCGCTTGTCAGGGATAAACGCTATCCTACATTGTTTCTTTTACCATCTGCCCAGACAAGGGATAAAACTGCAGTAAATCCTGCACAGATGGTCAAAATGATAAGCCATCTAAGGGAACAATTTGATTATATCATCTTAGATTGTCCCGCCGGGATTGAGCAGGGGTTTCAGAATGCGATTGCAGGCGCCGACAGGGCATTAGTCGTTACGACGCCGGAAGTATCCGCAATACGCGATGCAGACCGCATCATCGGTCTGTTAGAAGCCAATGAGATACAGAAGATAGATTTGATTATCAATAGAATACGATATGATATGATTAAAAGGGGCGATATGATGTCCTCTGATGATGTGGTAGATATTTTGTCAATTCCGCTTATCGGTCTTGTACCGGATGATGAGAATGTGGTCATCTCAACCAATCAGGGGGAGCCTTTGGTCGGAAGCAGTACTCTTGCCGGACAAGCGTATCAGAATATCTGTTACAGAGTATATGGTAAGGACGTGCCTTTTCTGGATTTTGAAAGAGGTATTTCGTTCTGGACAAAGATAACAGGTATTTTTCATTGGAGTTAGGAGGGCGGGAGTGTTGTTCAAAAAGATATTAAAAAGAAAAAGTTCTAGAGAAATAGCCAAGGACAGACTAAAGATTCTGCTGATTTCGGATAGGGTAAATTGTTCCCCTGAAATGATGGAAATGATTAAAAACGATATTGCGAAAGTCATATCGAAGTACATGAAAATTGATACGAAAAGCATGGAAATACAGATTACCAAAACGGGAAGCAAGGGCAGGGCGCTGAAAAACCCGACGCTTTATGCCAATATTCCCATTCTGGATTTAAAGCAATAGGAGATAGAATTACTGGAAAGAAGGGAGGCTGCATATGATAAAGCACTATCGCGTCAGGGATTACGATTTTAAATTGATTATCCTTGTTGTGGCGTTGACCGTCATTGGGATTTTTGCGATAGGAAGTGCGAAAGAATCTATGCAGACCCGGCAGATTGCAGGATTTGTGTTCGGTCTGTTTTTAATGATTGTACTATCTTTATTCGATTATTCCGTGATTCTTCGATTTTACTGGGGTTTATATTTACTCAATATTGCACTGTTGGTTCTTGTTATCCGAATGGGGGAAGAGGTCAATAATGCACAAAGGTGGCTCAATATTTTCGGTATTCAGTTCCAGCCGTCTGAAACTGCCAAAATTCTGTTGATTTTGTTTTTTGCACACCTGATTATGAAGCATCAGGACAAAATGAATGACCTGAGGTTTCTTATCATTTGCGTGGTTTTGTTTGCAGTTCCCTTGTGGCTGATTTATAAACAACCGGACTTATCTACAAGCATTATGATTATGATACTTTTCTGTGTTTTGATGTTTGTGGGGGGAATTAGCTGGAAATACATTCTAACAATACTGGCGATTGCGGTGCCCGCGTTTATTATTGCATTGACGCTGATTTTACAGCCGGGTCAGACGCTGTTACAGTCGTATCAGCAGAATAGGATTCTCGCCTGGATTTATCCGGAAGAGTATGCCAATGCAGAGGCGTATCAGCAGTTAAACTCAGAAATGGCGATAGGTTCCGGGCAGCTCTACGGTAAAGGCTATAAGACGAATGAAATCAGCTCTGTGAAAAACGGAAATTTCATTTCCGAGCCGCAGACAGATTTTATTTATGCCGTTATTGGGGAAGAATTTGGCTTTGTGGGCGGATGTATTGTAATTGTGTTATTGATTTTCATCGCCATTGAATGTATTATGGTAGCTAGGAGGGCAAAAGATTTAGCCGGTACGATTATCGCCGCGGGGGTAGGAGCCCTGATTGGATTTCAGGGTATCATGAACATTTCCGTGGCTACAGGCGTCATGCCCAATACAGGGATTCCCCTTCCTTTTGTCAGTTATGGACTGACGTCTTTGGTAAGTTCCTACATCGGAATCGGATTTGTATTGAACGTGCGGCTGCAATGCAAAAAGTAAAGAAGAACGAAGCGGGAAACACGAGGTTTTAAACAGCAGGAAGAATACAGCATAAGAGAGGTGACGTCATTATGAACATCGCGCTGATTGCACATGATGCAAAGAAAAAACTGATGCAGAATTTCTGCATCGCTTACCGGGGAATTTTGAGTAAAAACGAATTATATGCAACAGGTACGACGGGCAGATTGATAGAGGAAGTAACAAATCTTGCCATTCATAAGTTTCTTGCCGGACATCTGGGCGGAGAGCAGCAGATCGGCGCCCAGATAGAACATAATCAGATTGATTTGGTTGTTTTTCTGCGGGATCCGCTGAATCCGAAATCGCATGAACCGGACATCAACAATGTCATGCGGCTTTGTGATTTATACAATATCCCGATTGCAACGAATCTGGCGTCTGCGGAACTGTTAATTAAATCACTGGACAGAGGAGATTTAGAGTGGCGTGAAATGTACAAATAAGAAAAAAAGATATGCAGCGTTGTTTCTGACATTGGCTTTTGTTTTGACAGGCTGCGGAAATGCGGATTATGCGATGCCCTACGACAGCAATTATCAGGTCAGCAGTTTTAAACTGATACAGATAGATGATGCGCAGACTGCCAAACCTTTTGCATCAGATCTGTGCGTAGCGGATGGCGATATTTCTAATGCCAATGTATCCCTTACAGATATCGGCGCAGCGGCGCTATTTGATCTGAACAGTCTGGATACGCTATATGCGAAAAATGTCAATAAGCAGATTCATCCGGCAAGCCTGACAAAAGTAATGACTGCGCTGGTAGCCTTAAAGCATGGCTCACCGGATCAGGTACTTACGGCTTCCGAGAACGTCATTATTACGGAGTCGGGAGCGCAGCTTTGCGGTATCAAACCGGGGGATTCGATGACCTTAGGACAGGCGTTACATATTCTTTTGATTTACTCAGCCAATGACGTGGCTGTGTTAATCGCGGAAGGCGTCAGCGGTTCCGTGGAAAATTTTGTGGCGCTGATGAATGAGGAGGCGGCTGCGCTTGGGGCGACAAATTGCAATTTTGTCAATCCAAACGGTCTGACAGAAGAGGAGCACTATGTAACCGCCTATGATTTGTATCTGATTTTTGCAGAAGCGCTGCAATATGATTTATTTAATGAAATTATCCAGATGTCTTCCTACAGCACTACTTATCTGAGGAGCGATGGCACGGAGCAGAATCTGGAAATCAAGACGACCAATCTATTTATCCGGGGAGATTATGAGATGCCGGAAAATGTTACGGTCATCGGAGGCAAAAGTGGAACAACGAGAGCGGCAGGACACTGCCTGATGCTGTTATCCCGCAACCATAGCGGGAAGCCTTATATATCTATCATTATGAATTCCGGTTCAACGGAGGATTTATATGCCAAAATGACGGATTTATTAAACGCCGCTCAATAAGTTGTGGAAGTGTTACTTTTTCTAGTTGTTTTTTTATATCTTTTCACTTATAATATATAGTAGCAGGTAGAGTATCATCTATACAATACTTAGTATATGTTATGTGTTATAAACTATTTTACTTTAGGAGGGTTTACAATGGTTCAATTAATCGTAGGCAGAGAAGGAAAAGGCAAGACAAAACAGTTATTGGATAAAGTAAATACAGAAGTAAAAGATGTGGCGGGCAACGTCGTATATCTGGACAAGGGCACCAAACATATGTTTGAACTCAACAATAGGATCAGATTAATCAATGTGACAGATTATATGATTGGCAACAGCGATGAGTTCCTTGGATTCATTTGCGGCATCATTTCCCAGGATCATGATTTACAGCAGATGTACTTTGACAATTTCTTAAAGATAGCATGTCTAAAAGATGGTAATATCGAGAATATCATCGAGAAGTTGGAAAAAGTCGGCACGAAGTTCAATATTGATTTTGTGATAAGCGTTTCCCTGGATGAATCGGAGCTGCCGGAAGGTTTGAAGAGCAAAGTGATTGTATCATTATAAACAGGTTTACATAACATTATGGGGACTATAAAACCTCGGAGCTTCCGGGGTTTTTATGATTGAAAGGAGCACGTATTTTGGCGGGAGCGGGAAATAAGATAACGAAATACAGACGTCCGGTTAATCTAAATATCGGTATGATTATTTTTGCCGTTATTTTTATTTACATCGTGATTTGTGTTTTTATGTATTTTTCGACGGAACATATTGTCGGATATGAAGTAAAAGAAGGCGCTCTTTCTTCCGATAATATTTACAAAGGCATTGCGCTGCGCTCAGAAAAGATAGTTACAAGCACAAACGCCGGATATACGAATTACTATGCGAGGGAAGGTGAGCGTATTGCGGCGGGCAACCTTGTTTATACGCTCGATGAAACCGGAAGGCTTTCAGATTATATCAGGACAAGCGAGACCGGTGAAAATTCTCTTTCCGATAAAGACCTTTCAGAATTAAAGTCAGAGATAGAGGCTTTTGCCAATGGTTTTGACAGAACGAATTTTTCCGATATCTATAACTTCAAATACAATATGCAGGGAACGGTCATTAAGCTTGCCAATTACAGCGTCTTAGAGAATGCAAATGCCCTGAATGAAGCCTCAAATACAGCGCTTATTGATTATTATTATGCGAAGGAAAGCGGTATCGTGCTTTATTCGATAGACAATTATGAGGATTTGACGCTTCAGGATATGAAGCTAAGTTATTTTGACCAGAAAGAATATCAGAAAACCCATCTGATTAATAATGAGCTTGTCGCGGCGGGCGATCCGGTTTATAAACTATCCATGAACGAGGATTGGTCTATTGTCATTCCAGTGGATAAGGAATTGGCGGATGAGTTGGTGGAAAAGGAGTATGTTGAGGTCCGTTTTTTAAAAAACCAATATACTTCCTGGGGACTTGTAGAAGAATTTACCAATGAAGAGGGGGATACTTTTGTGTCTCTTACCTTTACCAATTCTATGATTACTTTTTGTACGGACCGTTTCATTGATATCGAATTGCTGCTGGAAGATGAGAGAGGACTTAAAATTCCTACATCTTCCATTATAGAGAAAGAATTTTACATCGTGCCGAAAGAATATGTGACGAAGGGCGGAAACAGTGGAAAGACTGGCGTTATGCTGGAAGCCTATGATGAGGAAGGCAATCCCACAACCAAATTTGTGGAAACGGAAATCTATGAGGAAACAGAGACGGAATATTATCTGGATGATACGGTGCTGCGCAGCGGCAATTATCTGGTTAAGCCCGATTCCACGGAAAAATATGCAGTCAGCAGAATGGGTTCCCTGACCGGCGTTTATAATATTAATAAGGGATACGCCGATTTTAAGCAGATTATTATTTTATATAAGAATGATGAGTATGCGATTGTGAAGTCCAATACGAATTATGGGCTGAATGTGTATGATTATATTGTGCTGGACGCGGCGACGGTAGAGGATAATGATTTTATCTATGAATAGGTTGAAAAAGCAGAGATTTTTCAACCGCGAGTTTTGTGGAAAGGCATGGTTATTGGATTGAAAAATCAGGATATGAGGAATGGTATATGATTCGGGAAAATATAGCGGATGTGGAAAAGCGGATAAAGGCCGCGTGTGAAAAAAGTAACAGGGCGTGGCAGGATGTGACTTTGATTGCAGTCAGCAAGACGAAACCAATTTCTATGCTGCAGGAAGCCTATGATGCGGGCTGTAGGGACTTTGGCGAAAATAAGGTGCAGGAGCTGGTGCAGAAGTGGGAAGAGATGCCCAAGGACGTGCGCTGGCATATGATTGGGCATTTACAGCGCAACAAAGTAAAATATATTGTGGATAAGGTATGCTTAATCCATAGTGTGGATTCTTTGAGATTGGCGCAAGAAATCAGTAAGGAAGCGGGCAAGAAAAAAATTACGGTTTCTATTCTGATAGAAGTCAATATTGCAGAGGAAGAGTCTAAATATGGCGCTGCGTGTGAGGAAGTCTGTCAGTTAGTGGAGGAAATAGCCAAATTGCCCAATATTCTTGTAAAAGGATTGATGACAGTTGCACCATATGTAGAAAATCCAGAAGAAAATAGACAATATTTTGAAAAATTGCGGCAAATATATGTTGACATAATTCACAAAAACATTGATAATGTTTTTATGGAGGAACTTTCTATGGGCATGACGGGAGATTATGAAGTTGCTGTCACGGAAGGAGCCACTTATGTCAGGGTTGGCACAGGTATATTCGGAGAGCGTTTTTATACCGGATAGGATGGAGGATTGGGAATGAGTGTTATGGATAAGTTTTTGAATGCAATGAAACTAAACGATGAAGACGACGATGACTTCTACGACGACGATTACTTTGATGAACCGGAACCAATGAAGAAATCCATGCCTGTAAAGGATGATACGATGGCGGATGAGGAAAAGCCAGTCAAGAAGAGCGTGCCCAAAGTGACGCCCATGAGACAGATGCGAAAGATGTCTGAATCGGGAATGGAAGTATGTGTGATTAAGCCGACTACGGTAGAGGACGCCAGAGAAATTACCGAAACCTTATTGGCAAATCGAACGGTTGTTCTAAATCTGGAGGGTCTGGATGTTGAAATCGCACAACGGATTATAGATTTTACATCGGGTTCTTGTTTTGCCATCAGCGGCAACTTGCAGAAGATATCGAATTACATCTTTATTATTACGCCTGCAAGCGTTGATATTTCCGGCGATTTTCAGGAAATTTTATCGGGTTCGTTCGACGTACCGATTAACAGAGGAATCTAACAACAAAAACTTCCTGCCAGATTTGTCAGGGAGTTTTTAACATAATAGGAAATTTTCGATGATGCGGAAGAATGCTTCGTATTCTTCCCAAGGTAAATTGAAAAGATAAAAGAGATTGGAAAGATAAAAGAAATTGAGAAGATAAAGGAGTTTTAGAAAATACTATGGCAGATAGATTAACGGTTAACTATGAGAAAAAGCCCTGCTATGATATTGTATTTACTAATGATTTTGGCGGGTTATTAGAAGAATTGCAGGAGTTTGGGATAAGGGAGCGGCGGGTGGCAGTGATAGCAGACTCTAATACCGCTTCTCTTTATGGAGAAGAAGTCAGGGCGCTTCTTGAAGGAAATTGCAAAAAAGTCATTCTTCATCAATTTCCAGCGGGAGAAGAAAATAAAACGCTGGACACGGTTAAGGATATTTATAGGGTGTTAATAGAAGAAAAATATGATAGAAAAGACTTGCTGATAGCTCTTGGCGGCGGCGTGGTAGGCGATTTGACAGGCTATGCGGCGGCGACTTATCTGCGGGGAATCGATTTTATCCAGATTCCGACGACGCTGTTAGCGCAGGCGGACAGCAGTATCGGCGGTAAGACGGCGGTGGATTTCGACGGCTATAAGAATATGGTGGGCGCTTTTTATATGCCCAAATTGGTTTATATGAATATCAATACGTTAAAAACGTTGGAAGAACGTCAGTTTTTTTCCGGTTTTGCGGAGATTATGAAACACGGACTCATCAAGGACGCTATTTTTTATGAATGGCTGTTAGAGCATATGTATGAGATACAGGATAGGGAGCCGGAAGTGCTGATGGAAATGGTCATGAGAAGCTGTTCCATTAAGAAGCTTGTGGTAGAAAAAGACCCGAAGGAGCAGGGGGAGCGGGCGTTACTGAACTTCGGACATACGATAGGACATGCGATTGAAAAAGCGAAGCATTTTGAAATGCTGCACGGGGAATGCGTGGCGCTTGGCGCCGTTGCAGCCGCTTTTATTTCCTGGAAGCGAAATCTGCTTTCTATGGAAGAATATTATGAAATCCGGGATATGTTTGTGCCTTTCAATCTGCCTATCAGTATTGATAAGATAGACCCGGAGGAAATTCTGGCATTGACCAAATCCGATAAAAAAATGGCGTCCGGGCAGATTCGTTTTATTCTATTGAAAAAAATAGGAAAAGCTGTCATCGATACGGGCGTTACGGATGAAGATATCTTAAATGCAGTGAAAGAAATTTACTTTAGCGAGGAAGATGAAGAGGCATAAGAGATTACTTTAGCGAAGAGGATGAAAAGATATAAGAGATTTACCTTAGCGAGGAAGATGAAAAGGCATAAGAGATTACCTTAGCAAAGAAGGTAAAGGTATCGTGATGCCACGGATAAGAATGGAGAAGTTTATGAAAAAGAGAAAAGCGCGGAAATTTAAAATTCTGGCGATAGACGTCCTGTTGATGGTAGTTTTGATTGTACTGGATCAGTTTACCAAAGACATGGCGGTCGTGCATTTAAAGGACCAGCCGGCGTTTGAACTCTGGCAAGGCGTGTTAGAATTACATTATTTGGAAAACAGGGGCGCAGCTTTTGGGATGCTGCAGAATCAGCGGATTTTCTTTTTGTTTGTAGAGGTAATCGTTCTTGGCGTGATTGCCTATATTTTATATAAAATTCCAAATCATAAGAAATATCGTCTGATGAATATCCTGCTTTCTTTGATTGCAGCAGGCGCGATTGGCAACATGATAGACCGTATCCGCCTGGATTATGTGGTTGATTTTATTTATATTGTCCTCATCAATTTCCCGATTTTCAATCTGGCGGATATGTATGTGACATTTTCCACGGTAATTTTGATTTTGGTCCTATTATTCTACTACAAAGAAGAAGATTTACATTTTATCGGCTTTAATCAGAAGAAATACCGGGAAATTTAGCGGGTGTATGTATGGAACAGTTTAGTTATCGAGTTGCTATAGAAGACGAAGAAGAAAGAGTGGATAAGTGGATTAGTCAGACCTTACAGTCGTTGTCCCGTTCTTATATCCAGAAACTGATCAAGGAAGGACAGGTTTTTGTCAATGATAAGCCGCAGAAGGCTAGTTACCGTATCAAGGCGGATGATGAAATCCGCTTTCAGATTCCAGACGCCGTAAAGCCCTCGATTCCGCCGGAAAAGATTCCCCTCTCGATTCTATATGAAGATGAAGATATCCTAATTGTGGATAAGCCGAAAGGAATGGTAGTGCATCCGGCGCCGGGGCATTATAACGGCACGTTGGTCAATGCGGTACTGTATCATTGTGGGGAGCATTTATCCGGCATCAACGGCGTCATGCGTCCCGGCATCGTACATCGGATTGACAAAGATACAAGCGGCGCACTCATTGTCTGTAAGAATGATTTATCCCACGCGGGCATTGCTGCCCAGCTAAAGGAGCATTCTATTACCCGCAAATATAGGGCAATCGTACATGGCAGGCTTTCAGAACAGGAAGGTTGTATCGATGCGCCGATTGGGCGGGATTGTAAAGAACGCAAGAAAATGGCAGTCAATGAGAAGAACGGAAAATCTGCCGTCACGCATTATAAGGTTTTACAGACGTTCCGGGAGTATACTTATATAGAATGCCAGTTGGAGACAGGGCGTACCCATCAGATACGCGTCCATATGACGTCCATAGGGCATCCATTGTTGGGTGATACGGTTTATGGCGCCCGGAAAAGCGCTTTTCATCTGACGGGACAGACGCTTCATGCGATGACCATTGGGTTTATCCATCCTTCTACAGAGCAGTATATGGAGTTTGAGGCACCTTTGCCGGCGTATTTTTCCCATTTGCTGGATATTTTATAAAACAAGAAAATCGCGAAGCAATTTCCTATTATATAAAATATTTCTAAAGAAATTAAAATTTATATAAAATGCGGTATTGTATTTTATGGATAAATGTGCTAAGTTTATATATAGTTTGCGAAACAAACAAGAGTAGCAGCGTATGATAGAAATACGAGGGAGTATTGTATGAAGTCCGCTGAGTATCTGGCTCAACTTTTAAAAAGGTATGAGAGTACTTTTGATATCTATCAGCCATATGTCATTCATGGGAAAAAGTATCCTGCGTATGGATACTTTTCTTCACATGTTGAGAAATATGTCCTGGTACGGGAAGCGAATATGTGGTCATCCGACAACTACGAGCATATTCTCTTTATGGAAGCAGAAGAAATAACCGAGGAACTGTTAAAAGAGGCATATGGGATTGTCAAGGACTATATGGAGCCGGTTCTGGTGCGGAAAGGGAATACGCTTCCAGAGCAGAATCATATGTATAGCTATCTTACAATTGCAATTTTATCGGACAGAGCAGTTTCTAAAAAGATGCAGAAGGCGATTAAAAAATTTCAGTTTGAAAAGGGGTATCGTTTCAGTCTGCGTGGATTTTCCCAGGCGCATTTAATCTGCGCCGCGATGGAAGAGGAAGAAGTCTACGGCAATTATGCGGCAAGACAGTCCCTAAAAGTCTTTCGGGACGTTTTTAGAAATGAAAAAGCCGGATGATAGAGAAATCTATTTTATATAAAAGGTTCTTTAACATCGGAAAAATATGATTATAGGAGGGAATCAGTGTGAACTCAGTAGTATTAATTTTACTGGCTATTGTTATCTTCGTAATCGCTTATCTTACATACGGCAGATACTTAGCTAAGACCTGGGGAATTGAACCGGGGCGGAAAACACCGTCTCACGAATTAGAAGACGGCGTTGACTATTGTCCTGCCAAGACACCTGTTTTGATGGGACACCATTTCTCATCCATCGCAGGAGCAGGTCCTATCAATGGCCCTATTCAGGCGGCATTTTTCGGATGGCTTCCTTGTTTCTTGTGGATTGTAGTGGGTGGTATCTTTTTTGGCGCCGTACAGGATTTCGGTTCCATCTTTGTATCCATCCGTCATGAAGGCAAGTCCCTTGGGGAAGTTATCGAAGAAAACATCGGCCGTAAGAGCAGGGTGCTTTTCACCGTATTTGCATGGCTGGTATTGTTACTTGTTATTGCGGCATTTGCAGATATCGTAGCCAATTCCTTTACAGGAAGCCCTGAAAACGGCTCTGTTGCCACGGCATCCATGTTGTTTATCGTGCTTGCTGTTGGCTTTGGTTTTGCCGTATATAGGAAAAATGCGCCTATGGTAGTAGCGTCTATTATCGGCGTGATTCTGCTGGCAGCCTGCGTTGCAATCGGTCTTGCATTTCCGATTCAGTTACCTAAGACTTTCTGGATTATTTTTGTATTTGTTTATGTTATGGTGGCGTCTGTTACGCCGGTATGGATTTTATTACAGCCAAGGGATTATCTGAGCTCGTTTTTACTGTATTTCATGATTATTGCGGCGATTGTTGGTATTTTCGGGGCACATCCTGATATCACCATTCCGGCATATATCCACTTCCATGTCGGCAATAGTTATCTGTTCCCGACGTTGTTTATTACGATTGCCTGTGGTGCGATTTCCGGGTTCCATTCCCTGATTGGTTCCGGTACGACCTCGAAACAGCTGGATAATGAAAAAGATGCGCTGATGGTAGGTTATGGTTCCATGTTAATCGAATGTGTCCTGGCGGTCATTTCCCTGATTGCCATTGCCACCTTGACGACGGATGGGGCTTATGCGGATTTCGGTTCCCCGACGGTTGTATTTGCGACTGCGATATCGGGATTCTTTGCAGAAATTGGTCTTTCCGGGTCTGCGGTAAGCGCGGCTTATACTATTATTGCGCTGGCGGTTTCCTGTTTCTGTCTGACTTCCTTAGATACGGCGACCAGACTTGGACGTTTCATGTTCCAGGAGCTGTTTGCGGGTACAGCGGCGGGTAAGAAACTGAAACTGGACAATATGTATGTGGCAACGGTAATTACAGCATTCTTTGGTTTCGTTCTCTGTCTTGCAGGATATGCAAAGGTATGGCCTCTGTTTGGCGCATGTAATCAGCTGGTTGCAGTACCGGCATTCCTTGCGATTGGTACGTATCTGAAGAAACAGGGTAAAAACAATAAGATGCTCTATATTCCGATTATCTTTATGTCCTGTGCGACGCTGGTATCTTTGTTCTTTTCCTTTAAGAACAATCTGATGGCTTTAATCGCTGGCGGATTGGATGGAACAGCAGTATTTACGAATGTATTGCAGAATGTTATCATTGTTCCTATTGTTGTTCTTGCCATTATTCTTTTGATTGATGGCGGTAAGGTACTCTGGGGAAAAACAAAATAAAACCATTTTTTCCTAATTTTATGTTATTTTTCATAAGGGATTGTTATTTCTGACGATAGAAAGCATGTTTTATATGCTTTCTATTGTTGCTTTTTACAAGAAAAATCTATATAATAGGAGTAAGCAGTATAAATTGTGTATTTCTAAATGAGTAAAACATAAGGCGGCTGCTTAATCTATTGACGGAAAGGACGGTTTACTTTATGAATACAATTATCACAATAGGAAGACAATTTGGCTCTGGAGGACGTGAAATAGGGGAAAAACTGGCAAAGCATTTTGGCATCAAATACTATGACAAGGAATTGCTGACAAGAGCGGCGAAAGAGAGCGGTTTTTGTGAAGAGATGATAGAGAGTCATGATGAACGCCCGACCAATTCTTTTCTTTATAATCTGGTAATGGATACTTATTCTTTTGGATATAATTCAGCCTCTTTTGTGGATATGCCGATTAGTCATAAAGTATTTTTGGCGCAGTTTGACACCATTAAGAAGATTGCAGACGAGGGCCCCTGCGTTATCGTGGGTAGATGTGCGGATTATGCTTTAAGTGAATATGAGAATTGCCTGAGTGTTTTTATTCATGCGAATGAGAAAAATAAAATCCAACATATCATGAACAAATTCAGCGACGTGACAACGGAGCAGAAGGCAAGGGACATGATGAATAAGAAGGATAAGCAGCGTCAAAGTTACTATAACTATTATTCTTCTAAGAAATGGGGACGCTCTGACAGTTACGATTTGTCTATCAACAGCAGTATCTTAGGAGAAGACGGAACCGTTAAGCTGCTGATCCAGTATATTGAAGATTTTGAAGCAACAAGACAGAAGAAATAACTGGAAATTACTCGACAACGCGGAAGAATGCAAAGCATTCTTCCCAAGATAATTGCGTAAGCAATTTTCTTATAGATAATTTGCATAAGCAATTTTCTTATGTTATTGTCTATCAGGGCGTTTCTTTTCCCGAAGCGTCACTTTGTCTGCGGCGGAGCGTCTTCTTTCGTCTTCTAATGCGGCATAGTGTTTTTTCGTGGTATTGACGTCTTTATGCCCCAAGACGTCAGCAACAAGATAGATATCACCGGTTTCCCGGTATAGCGATGTGCCGTAAGTGCTGCGCAGTTTATGAGGCGTAATTTTTTTCAGACTCGTAACGGTGGAAGAGTACTTTTTCACCATATTCTCTACTGCGCGGACACTGATGCGGCGCTGCTGCATGGATAAAAACAGGGCGTGTTCATGACCTGTCTGGGGAATAATATGGTTTCTTTCTTCCAGATAGTCTTTTAAGGCTTCCTCAACCTCTTCCCCGAAATAGACAACGGCTTCATAGCCGCCCTTTCGGCGTATTTTAACTCCGTTATTTTTAAAATCTACATCTTCTAAATCCAGTCCCACGCATTCCGATACACGGATTCCTGTGCCAAGTAAGAGTGTCAGAAGCGCAACATCCCTTGTTTTGGTCACCTGATGGTAACGTTTCTGGGATTTTGTAAGGTTTGCGCCGTCTTCCACATGGTCTAATAAGATTGCTACTTCGTCGGCATCTAAGCGGGTGATTTCTTTCTCATGCAGTTTGGGAAGGGGCACTAAGACAGCAGGGTTTTTTTGAATCAGTTCCGACTCAAAAAAATATGCATAAAAACTGCGCAAAGAAGCGAGTTTGCGCTTCTTGCCGCGCTCATCGTTGGTGTAGATTTTACCATCTTTTTCGTAATAGGATAAATATTCCAGATATTCTTCAATATCCTCTCGTGAAACCTGCTCTAAGACGAACAGCGGAAACTGTGTGATTTCCATTTTGGCACAGTACGGATTCCTATCGTGCAGATATTCAAAAAAAGTGCGGATATCATAGGCATAGGCAAGTCTTGTCCGGGCAGAAGTATACTCTGTAATGCCCCGGAAAAACTGCTTGCAAAAGGGTGGCAGCGTATCCAGGACGGCGCGCATTTTCTGAATATTGCCGATTGTCTGCTGGTCGTGATAATTGTTGATATTTTTACTGTCCATTCGTATCGATCCTCCAGTCTACTAAACCATTTTGAATTGCCGTAAACATTCTTTCTTTTACGCCGGGCGTTTCTAAGTTGATGCCTTGTAAAAGCTCTTTCATATATTCCCGTCTGGTATGACCATCGGCGGGACAGGGGCTTTTTACGACAGGTATGTCATATTTATGGACAAAACCGATGACGTCCGCCTCCCGCATGTAAATAAGTGGTCTGATGACTGTAAGCTCCATACGGTCAAGATAAGTGACCGGGCGAAACGTGTGAAATCTTCCTTCATAAATGAGAGACATCATCATTGTCTCTACAACATCGTCTTTATGGTGGGCATACGCCACTTTGTTGCAGCCCAGCTCTTTTATGGCGGTATTTAAGGCGCCTTTACGCATTTTGGCGCAGAGGGAACAGGGATTGCTCTCTTTGCGCTCATCGAAAATAATACTGCCAATATCGGTTTTGACGATATGATAGGGAATATCCATATCGGCGCAGAATTTCTGGATTTCGTCTAATCGTAGATTTTCAAACCCCAAATCCACGGTTATCGCATGAAGCGTAAAAGGATTCGGATAAAAGCGCTGTAAATGATACAGCGCGCAAAGCAGCGTCAGACTGTCTTTTCCACCGGAAATACCAACGGCAATCTGATCTTCTTTTTCAATCATATGATAATCATCAATCGCTTTTCTCGTCACGCTTAAAAGCTGCTGTAATTTCATGTAAGATAAATCCTTTCCGCAATCTGGAATCCATTTTTATTATACAAAAATACTTGGAATTTTACATTACTTTTCCAAAGTATTTTTAAAAATATCGGAAAAATATCCTATAAAAGTAATGCAGATTTTAAAAAAAATGATATACTAGAAAGTAACAGATATTATAAGGATTTACATTTGAGTCAAAAATCTGAGGTATAAAGGAATATTGACAGCAAGGAAGATTGCTTGGAAAGGGATGGTTGTTACATGAAATTTCGGTTTAACAAAAAATATTTTTATTGGGGATTGACGGCGACGTTATCGATTATTGCGGGAATATTGTTTTATTATATCCTTTTCCATAGTGAAAAGCTTTCCAGCGCGCTTCATTCGCTTATCACGATTTCCATGCCGATTATCGATGGACTGATTCTCGCTTATCTGATGACGCCAGTCTTGAACATGGTAGAGCGGAAGCTGGTAAAACCCATTTACATAAAGGCAAAGGTGCCGCTGACGACCAAAAGTAAGAAGAGAATCCGTATGTTATCTATTTTAATTACGGTTATTTTTGTTCTGGTTATCGTATATGAATTTTTCTCACTGATTATTCCAGAGTTAATCAGAAGTATTCAGAGCATTTATTTCCAGTTTCCTGTATATCTGAAAAATCTGAATGCGTGGGCGGCAGGACTATTAGAAAATAATCCCAAATTGGAAAGTACGGTACTCGATTTGCTGGATAAATATTCAGCGATGTTGGAAGACCTTCTCAATACCAAAGTGCTTCCCAGGCTAAATGAACTGCTGATTACCTTATCTTCCAGCGTCATCGGCTTCTTTAAGGCGATGTGGAATTTTGTCATCGGGTTTATTATATCCATCTATATCTTAGGAAGTAAGGAAACGTTTGCAGGGCAAGCCAAAAAAATCGCGTATGCCTTTCTGGATACGGCGTCCGCCAATCAGGTGATATCGAATTTCCGGTTTATCCATACGACTTTCAGCGGGTTTATCAGCGGCAAGATTGTGGATTCTATCATTATCGGTATTATCTGCTTTATCTGTACCAATATTATCGGAACGCCCTATGCGATTTTAGTCAGCGTAATTGTCGGTGTGACGAATGTCATCCCGTTTTTCGGACCCTGGATTGGCGGTATTCCAAGCGCCATCCTTATTTTGATGGTAAATCCTGTGCAGTGTCTGTATTTTGTTATTTTGATTCTGGTAATTCAACAATTTGATGGAAATATATTAGGACCTAAGATTTTAGGGGATTCCACGGGATTGTCCGGTTTCTGGGTTATCTTTTCCATTACCGTTTTCAGCGGTCTCTTCGGGATTCTGGGCATGGTGGTCGGCGTACCGATTTTTGCGGTACTTTATGCGGGCTTTAAGGCGTTGGTCAACCGGATGCTTGCCAAGAAACAGCTTCCTGTAGAAACGAAACCTTATCTGACCGTTGGCTCTATTACGGAAGACCTTACTTTTTCAGAATATGTTCCTGTGAAAAAGAAGCGGAAAACGGCGGGAAAGGATGGTCAGAAAGGTGGCGTAGACGAGACGGCAATGGATGATAGTCAGAAAAGTGATGTAAAATAGACAGCAAAGGATAGTTAGAAAGATGATATAAAAGAGACAGCAGATACAAGAGCTTCCGGGGAAGAAAAAGGGGAAAAGAAAGAGTAAAAAGACTAAGAAAGGCCTGAAAAAAGAACAGGAAGGCCAAAAGGCTATTAAAGCCAAAAGGAGTCGTATGAGATTTTTAGTACAGCGGGTGACAGAAGCCAGTGTGCGCATTCAGGATAAAACAGCCGGAAAAATTCAGAAGGGTTTTCTGGTTTTCGTCGGTATCAGTCAGAAAGATACTTATGAAATAGCGGATAAAATGATTCATAAGCTTCTGAATCTGCGCATTTTTGAAGATGAACAGGGGAAGACGAATTTGAATCTTTCCGCGGTAGATGGCGGATTGTTAATTATTTCACAATTTACGCTGTATGCAGATTGTAAACATGGCAACCGTCCCTCTTTTACCAATGCCGGAAAACCGGATATGGCGATGGAATTGTATGAATATATTCTCAGAAAATGTGGGGAAACGGTTTCTAAGGTGCAGCAGGGTGAGTTTGGCGCGGAAATGCAGGTTTCTTTGAATAATGATGGACCATTTACGGTTTTGTTGGATTCAGAAGAGCTTTTTGAAAGGTGAGGGAAGCGGCGCTATGGGAAAATCTTTGATATTGCTTGGTATTTTTCTTGTATTTGTTTATGTCTATAATTTTAGGAAAATAAAGAAAACGAAAGAAAAAACAAAAAACATTAATTCGGTCCGGGATTTTCATGAGAGCTATGGGCATCTGATTAATAAACAGCAGATCCAGACGAATGATTCCGGTTATCAGAGGTATGTAACTAAGTATAATAGTCAGGAGGATTATCGGGAAAAGTTGTAATTGCAGAGCCGTCCGTTGTACAGAAGATACAATCCAACGCAGCCCCGCTTTCGCTACGGTTCAAACGCAGCGGTACATAAGATGCCCAAATACGGCATCTAAGTACCGGCGTTTTCACAGTGTCTGCTTATGGATTGTATCTTCTGTACAACTACACATTCTAAAGCAAACTCTTTGACAAGACTATTTCCAGTGGCTCATTGGGTAGTAGTAGGGCGCCGCAATCAACATATCCAATTTTCCGGTAGAAGAATTGCGCCTGTTCATTTGATTGTGTTGAAGTCATTACAATTTTGTATTGTCTGCTTTGCATTTCCCTTTCCCAAAAATCAACTAATTGTTTACCATATCCCTTTCCCCTGA
>JAMPFM010000089.1 GCA_023664455.1 Blautia sp. | reverse complement strand
TCTTTTTATTTGATTTTACCCTGTTTTGGCGATTTTATGATGATAGGGATTGAAGGGATAGGGGAGTGGAAAGAAAGGAAGAGGACCTTGCAAGAAGCGATTCTTACAAGGTCCTCGATTTAACTTTTTATACAGTTTCTTCTTATGAACTCAGGATAGATTATACTCTGCTTTCAGCAAAAAATTTTTTGCAAAAACAATTTTCATCCCATGATTATTTATCATTGATCGCCGCCTGTGCCGCCGCCAGCCTTGCAATCGGTACTCTGAACGGTGAACAGGACACATAGGTCAGACCAACTTTGTGACAGAACTCCACGGAAGAAGGATCTCCGCCGTGTTCGCCGCAGATACCGAGTTTGATATCCGGGCGGGTTGCGCGACCTTTTTCTGACGCCATCTGCACCAACTGACCTACACCGCTCTGATCCAGTCTTGCGAACGGGTCAGACTCATAAATCTTGTTCTTATAGTAATCCCCTAAGAATTTGCCGGCGTCGTCGCGTGAGAAGCCAAAGGTCATCTGTGTTAAATCATTGGTTCCGAATGAGAAGAACTCTGCTTCTTCTGCAATCTCATTGGCAAGAAGCGCTGCTCTTGGAATCTCAATCATCGTGCCAACATGGTATTGAATATCCGAATTTTTCTCTTTCTTTACCTGTTCCGCTACTTCAACAACCACATTTTTCACAAATTTTAATTCTTTCTTTTCGCCGACAAGCGGAATCATAATTTCTGGAACGATATCAAAGCCCTTTTCTTCTTTGACCTCAATCGCTGCTTCCATAACGGCTCTCGTCTGCATCTTGGCGATTTCCGGATAGGTAACGGCAAGACGGCAGCCACGGTGTCCCATCATCGGGTTAAACTCATGCAGGGAATCGCAGATTTCCTGTACTTCTTCCGCGGTCATCATCATTTCTATCGCCAAATCGTCGATATCGTCTTTTTCTGTCGGTACGAACTCATGCAGCGGCGGGTCTAAGAAACGAATCGTAACCGGTCTGCCTTCCATCACTTCATACAATGCCTTGAAGTCGCCTTTCTGGAAAGGAATCAGCGCATTCAATGCTTTTTCTCTCTGTTCCACGGTTCTTGCCAGAATCATCTGACGAATCTTCGGGATTCTGTCAGGGTCGAAGAACATATGCTCTGTACGGCATAAACCGATGCCCTCTGCGCCATATTTAACCGCATTCGCCGCATCTGCGGGCGTATCTGCATTGGTGCGGACCTGTAACTTACGGTATTGGTCAGCCCATCCCATAATCCGTCCGAAATTGCCGCTTACAGAAGCTTCCACTGTCTTAATGTCGCCTTTATAAATCTTGCCGGTAGAGCCATCTAAGGAAATATAATCCCCTTCATGGAAGACTTCCCCGCCCAGCTCGAATACCTTATCCTGCTCGTTAATCGCAATTTCACCGCACCCCGATACGCATGCCGTACCCATACCGCGCGCTACTACGGCTGCATGGCTTGTCATACCGCCGCGCACTGTCAAAATGCCTTCTGCCGCGTGCATTCCTTCAATATCTTCCGGTGATGTTTCCAGACGAACCAGGACAACTCTCTCGCCTTTTTCATGCGCTGCCTTGGCATCTTCTGCGGTAAAATAAACTTTTCCTGCGGCTGCGCCCGGTGACGCCGGAAGCGCCTGTCCGATAACCTGCCCTGCCTTTAAAGCGTCCATATCAAAAGTAGGATGCAGCAGTTGGTCTAAAGATTTCGCTTCAATTCTAAGTACCGCTTCTTCCGGTGTGATTTTTCCTTCATCCACAAGGTCACAGGCAATCTGGATTGCCGCCGGCGCGGTTCTCTTCCCGTTACGGGTCTGTAAGAAGAACAATTTGCCGTCTTCAATCGTAAACTCCATATCCTGCATGTCGCGGTAGTGATTTTCCAGTTTATTGGCGATTTCCATAAATTGTTTATAGCACTCCGGTAAATCTTCTTCCAGTTTCGTAATCGGCTGGGGAGTGCGGATACCTGCCACTACGTCCTCGCCCTGCGCATTAATCAGATATTCGCCATAGATGCCTTTCGCACCGGTAGACGGATTTCTCGTAAATGCAACGCCGGTGCCGGACGTATCGCCCATATTACCGAATACCATTGCCTGTACGTTTACAGCAGTCCCCCAATCACCCGGAATGTCATTCATTCTTCTGTATACAATCGCTCTTTCATTATCCCAGGAACGGAAAACAGCTTTCACAGCTTCCATCAACTGTACTTTCGGCTCCTGCGGAAATTCTTCCCCTTTATTTTCCTTATAAATGCCTTTAAACCTGACGATAATCTCTTTCATATCGTCCGCCGTCAGCTCGGTATCGTAAGAAACGCCCTTAGCGGCTTTTATCTCATCCAGAATCCTTTCAAAGTAAGATTTCGGAATTTCCATAACAACATCAGAAAACATCTGGATAAATCTTCTGTAGGAATCATATGCAAACCGCGGATTGCCGGTTTTCTTTGCAAAACCTTCCACCGCTACGTCTGTCAGACCCAGATTTAAAATCGTATCCATCATACCCGGCATGGACGCCCTGGCCCCGGAACGGACGGAAACTAAGAGCGGATTCTCTGTATCGCCGAATTTCTTGCCCTGTTTCTGTTCCAGATTCTCAAGCGCATCAAAAATCTGTTTCTGAATTTCATCGGAAATCTGTTTCCCATTGTTGTAATAATCCGTGCACGCCTCTGTTGTAACTGTAAAACCTTGCGGAATCGGCAGTCCAAGATTTGTCATTTCTGCAAGATTCGCGCCTTTGCCGCCCAAAAGATTCCGCATATCTGCGTTACCTTCTTCAAATAAGTACACCCATTTTGCCATAGCGTTTTCCCTCTCTTCTTTCTACATCATTTCGATAGAAACTCTCTTTTACTATCATAACATATCTTGTCCAATCACGCACCAATTTTTTCCTAATTTTAAACAGATTTTTTTGTATCTTCGGGAATAAAACTGTCAAAGATGAACAAATCGAAATCTTTTTCCAGACTTTCCAACTGTTTCTGGCTTTTTACCGTCCATGCCACAGCAAGATTTTTATAGAGTCCCCGACAGATTTTTCTCCCCGGTTCTTCTTTAAAACGACAGTTATAGGCGATGAAATCCGGGCTCGTCACACAATTGGTCAGAAGATGGGTCAGGATAATGTGAAAAAGATTTCTCCTCACACCCTCTCTTTTGAAATCGGTCGATAACTGCCCTCTCATCACTTCCCGATGATGTCTGCGATACCATAACAATACAAGCGGGTTAAAAGATTCGATGCAATAAACGCCTTTATATTCTGATAGCATTTTCTGGACGATTGGGCACAGCGCCAGATTCGTCCACTCCACTTTCAACTCGACAATCAAGGGAACCCGCCCGTCTACCATCGCCAGAAACTCTCTTAACGTCGGTATCTTTTCATCCGTATCCAGCAGGGATAGTTTCATCAGCTGCTGGTAGGTCATCATATCGATTCTGCCTGATACGCCGCACATCCTATCCAGCGTAAAATCATGGAAAATAACCGGAATACCGTCTTTGGTCAACTGCACGTCCAATTCTATCCCGTATCCGTCCTCTACCGCCCCCCGGAAGGCTTTCATGGAATTTTCGGGAATCGCCCTCTGATTATCATGCAGTCCCCGGTGCGCATAGTAAACGCCCAGATAAGGATATTTCTTAGGCTTTCCAAAAATACGCGGCATAATCAGCAATAAATACTGGACTATCAAAACTACCATCCAAAACGCTATGATTCTAATCGATTTCAAAACTGCCATACTTCTTCTGTCTCCCGCCATCGTGCTATTATTTTAACCTGTCCACTTTAGATTATATCCTCAAAATCAAAAACTGCAAGAGTTTCTCGCTTAAATTCGGAGCATTTATAGCCCTGCTGTCATCCTGCCTCTTTCGATGTAAGAATCTGTATCGAATCAGAAGACTCCAATACCCTAAAAGTTTCAATCATGGAACGAAATCTGCTCCCCGTTCCCTCTGTTGCCTCCATAATATAACTTGCAGTGATAATAAATACGCCGCCAAGACCATTGTCTACAAAATAAACCTCCTTGACTTCGCAATCACTTTCCAATCCCTCATCCGTGCGAAGATACAGTCCTTCGGGAAGCTCTGAAACCATGATATCAGATATATCAGCATAATGTTCTATCAGCTCTTCTTTCATTTCCCCAGCAGCATCTTCCACGGAAATTTCCTGTGTCTGCATAACCCGAATTTCTCCTGTAGGAAAATTGTCATAAAACTCTTGTGTCTTTTTCACAATTTCCTGGATTTTTTGCTCCACCTCTTCCTCCGGTAAATCCGCAAGCAGCATCGCGTTATCCCTAATGGCATCCTGTCTTGTATAAATAATGCGCTTTTCACGGATAAGATAGTAATCTTCCTCTTCTATCAACTCAAATAAATTCGTATCAACGTAAATGGCAAAACCCGCCTTATTTGCACTTTCCCCAGGAACTTCTTCCATTTCTTCCGGCAGCTTTCCATAGACCTCATGGGGAATGTTCTCTTCCATCCCCTCTAATGTCAATGAGATATCCTTTGGCGGGAATAGTTCTTCCAACAAACGCTCTGCATACTCCCTAATCTGTGACGCCATCACCTGTCCGGCGGGAACAAATCGCATAAACAGCACAATCACACAGGCTGCGGCAATACCATAAAACACTCCTTTTTTCCAAAACCTGCATATCTTTTTCACATTCAAAGCCTCATCCAGCATTTCTTCCGGAATATTTCCTATCAGCTCTAACAATCTTTCTTCCCTGAAATTCCCTTCTTCTATTTTCATAGCACAACTCCTTCTCTTTCTAAATATTGCTTCAACTTCAATCTTGTCCGATTTAGTTTTGTAGAAACAGCACTTTCTTTCAGTCCAGATTTCTTTGAAAGGTCAGAAATGCTTTCCATATAAAAATACCTTTGGATAAACAAGGCTCTGACAGTCAAATCCTGTGTTAATAAAAAAGCCCGGATAGCGCTATTCACTGTATCGTCCGCCGAAGTCTCGACATCTTGGGACGTTGGAATGCAATCCTGCAGTTCTGACAAATAGACTTGAAGATGGCTATCCCTCATTTGCCTGTGATTATATCGATATTTAGACAGCGCTAAATTGCGCACAATCCGACTGACATAGGCTCTCAGACATATAGGATTATCTGGCGGAATGCTATTCCATGTCTTTAAATAAGTATCATTTTCACATTCCTCGGCATCTTCCTTGCATTGCAGAATATTGAATGCAATATGAAAACAAAGCCTTCCATATTTTTGTGACAATTCGGTAATTGCCTGCTGTGAACGTTCCAAAAATAATTGTACAATGTCGTTATCATTCATTGCCTTTCCTCCCTCCTTTTCCGCTCACCCTATATGACGCCATTTTTATAATTTTCAGCACACAATAATAAACTTTTTCGCTTATGTTGACTATAAATTTTCATCGTTGAAAATATTGCAAACCAATTTTGCATATGCTATAATGCCAATAGGCAAAAAGCTATGAATAGTCCATGCAGGACGACAACGAAAATCCCCAGAGCGTCACCTCTGGGGATTTTCTATTCCGTTTTGGTACGGTGGCATAATCCGTAGGCTAGTTACCGACTTATTTATTGTCACTGTCTAGGGGCGGTAACGCAACCATTCTATCATGCTTTTTCCGATAAATCTACTTTTTATATCTAAAATAAATAGAAGTAAATCACAACACACGGAAATCAATTTTCAGTCAGCTCTTTTACATGGAACCGGCAGGGCAGATAGAAATCCCGCGAAGGTCCTTGAAAAACGCCGGTCCTTAGTGAAAAAGGC
>JAMPFM010000088.1 GCA_023664455.1 Blautia sp. | reverse complement strand
ATAACCCCTTATATCGCCTATACAGAGCCATTAAACCATCTCAGATAGTATACAGCCATATATATCAGCCTCTTCTTTTCCTTCCCCTTCCCCACCTCTCCCCATCTAAAGCAATCCCCCTTTTCCCCCAGAAAAAGTACCGAAGAAGAAAAGAAAGGAAGAGGACAACGATATAGTAAAACTCCCTGTTTTCAAGCCTTTAAAGGTATCTCTCTCCTCTTCCTTTCCTTCCATCTCCATTACCCTTTCCATTGAAAAAAACCACCTTACAGACAACGAATTATTATGGGAGATATGAGAACTTTCTAAAAAACAAAAATCTAACGGAAGAAGAAGGAAAAAGAAGATTCCTGATACTAAGAAACCTATCGAAAATGCCAGTGTTTTCGCCACTTTCAGGACTTTAGGAAAGATAAAGGAAGTGGACAGAAAGAGAAGAGATTTCTTCAGGCTGATCCGATATCGCACCACTGAATCAAGGCTTTTTCTGCTTTAGAAAGGGTATGGAAAGTGGAAGGAAAGGAAGAAGATTATTACATTTAAAATGACAGTTAGCAGCAGGCTTTTTTCTTTTCAGGTATGCCATGAATGCTAGGTTTTTCGGTACTTTCAGAGATTAAGGAAGGGTGGGGGAGATAGAAGGAAAGGAAGAGGTTCTTATGATTAAAATGGCTATCGGCAGCAGGATTCTTTCTTTTCAGGTATGCCGAGAATGCTTGGGTTTTCGGTACTTTTAAGGGATTAGTGAGGATGAGGGGGATAGATGGAAAGGAAGAGGTTTCTTTGATGATATAGGCTTTCTTATTCGATTTAACCTTGCTTATGCCGATTTTATGGTGATAGGGATTGAAGAGGATTGGGGGAGTGGAAAGAAAGGAAGAGGACCTTGCAAGATGCGATTCCTACAAGGTCCTCTAATCATCTTTTTATTCGATTTTTCTTCTGAACTTAGGATAAATTATAATCTGCATTCAACAAAAATATTTTTTGCAAAAACAACTGTTTTGTCTATGCAAAAACTTTTTTGTCCGATTTACAAAAAATATTTTTTGCTGAAACCCAACAGGAAATCCCATAAAGTTCGCTCCCATTATCCCCGCAAACCCTCTTCTCTTTCCTTCCCCTCACCCCATATCTCCCTACTTCTCCATACCTCCTCTTCTCTCCACCCATGCCAACATCAGAGCTTCTCCCATCATACCACCTTCAGACACCTCACCTTCCCCATCTCTCCCTACATCCCACACTGCCCATAAACAGCGACATTCCCACACCTACGACCATCTAACACCCCTTACTCCCCTAATTCCTTTGATATAACACTCTCTATGCTAAATACCTATATAACCGCTATATATAAGTTAATACTATATACATCCATATACCCCTTTAATCAGTATCCACCTACATATCCACTCTATAAAGGTATCTACCTAACCCCTATACCATTACATCGTATAACCTTCTATTTCGCCCCATAATCCCCTTATATTAGCATATATAGGAGAATCATTATAAATAGCTAAATAACCCCTTATATCGCCTAAACAGAGCCACTAAACCATCTCAGACAGTATACAGACACATCAACAATCCTCTTCTTTCCCTTCCCCTTCCCCCACTCTCCCCATCTAAGCCAATCCCCCTTTTCCACCAGAAAAAGCACCGAAAAAGAAAAGAAAGGAAGAGGACTCAGATATAGTAAAACTCCCTATTTTCAAGGCTTAAAGGTATCTTTCTCCTCTTCCTTTCCTTCTATCTCCATTACCCTTTCCATTGAAAAAAACAACCTTACAGGCAACGAATTATTATGGGAGATATGAAGGTTTTCCGAAAACCGAAAATCTAATGGAAGAAAAAGGAAAGTGAAGAGGTCTGATATACCGAAAATGCCAGTGTTTTCGCCAGTTTCAGAACTTTAGGAAGGATATCGGAAGTAAAAAGAAAGAGAAGAGATTCCTTCAGGTTGATTCAATATCGCACCAGCGAATCAAGGCTTTTTCTGCTTTAGAAAGGGTATGGGAAGTGGAAGGAAAGGAAGAAGATTATTACATTTAAAATGACAGTTAGCAGCAGGCTTTTTTCTTTTCAGGTATGCCATGAATGCTAGGTTTTTCGGTACTTTCAGAGATTAAGGAAGGGTGGGGAGATAGAAGGAAAGGAAGAGATTCTTCTGATAAAAATGGTTTTCGGCAACAGGACTCATATTTTCAGATATGTCGAAAATGCTTGGGTTTTCGGCACTTTTGGGAGATTGGGGAAGGATAGGGGGAGTGGAAAGAGGTTTCTTTGATGATATAGGCTTCTTTTATTCGATTTTACCTTATTTTGGCGATTTTATGGTGATAGGGATTGAAGAGGATTGGGGGAGTGGAAAGAAAGGAAGAGGACCTTGTAAGAGTGATTCCTACAAGGTCCTCGATTTGACTTTTTATTCAGTTTTTCTTCTAAACTCAGGATAAATTATAATCTGCTTTCTGCAAAAAATATTTTCGCAAAAACAACATGTTTACTATTCAAATTCAATCGTCCCCGGCGGCTTGCTCGTGCAGTCATACAGCACCCTGTTTACCCCCTTGACCTCATTCACAATCCGGTTTGCCACTTTCGACAGAACTTCCCACGGAATCTCCGCACAGTCCGCCGTCATAAAATCGGTTGTGCAGACCGCCCGAAGCGCGATAGCGTAATCATACGTTCTCTCATCCCCCATGACGCCGACGGAACGCATATTGGTAAGCGCCGCAAAATATTGTCCAAGCGTCTTATCAATCCCCGCTTTGGCAATTTCTTCACGATAGATGTAATCTGCATCCTGGACGATATGCACTTTTTCTTCCGTGACTTCTCCTATGATGCGGATGCCAAGCCCCGGTCCCGGAAACGGCTGGCGGTATACCAGATATTCCGGAATGCCAAGTTCCAGACCGGCTTTTCGCACTTCATCCTTAAAAAGCATTCTAAGCGGCTCGATAATCTCTTTAAAATCCACATAATCAGGCAGACCGCCTACGTTGTGATGCGACTTGATTGTCGCGCTTTTGCCAAGCCCGCTCTCTATCACATCGGGATATATCGTACCCTGAACCAGAAAATCCACAGCGCCGATTTTTTTGGCTTCCTCTTCAAAAACCCGTATAAACTCTTCGCCGATAATTTTACGTTTCTGCTCCGGTTCCGTGACGCCCGCAAGCTTTTGGTAAAATCGTTTCTGCGCGTTGACGCGGATAAAATTCAAGTCGTACGGACCATTCGGACCGAATACGGCTTCTACCTCGTCCCCCTCATTTTTACGCAACAGACCATGGTCTACAAAGACGCAGGTCAGTTGTTTTCCGACCGCCTTAGCAAGAAGAACCGCCGCCACAGAAGAGTCCACGCCGCCGGAAAGCGCGCACAGCACCTTGCCGTTTCCTACTTTTTCACGGATAGCGCGGATGGTTGTCTCCACAAAAGAATCCATTTTCCAGTCGCCCAGGCAGCCGCAGATATCCATGACGAAATTACGCAGCATTTTCATACCCTCTACTGTGTGCATAACTTCCGGGTGAAATTGTACTGCATATAATTTTTTCTCTGGACATTCCATTGCCGCAACCGGACAAACAGGCGTATGTGCCGTAATCTGAAATCCCTCCGGCGCTTTTTCAATATAATCGGTATGGCTCATCCAACAGATTGTTGTATCTGATACCCCATGAAAAATAGAGGTTTTTGAAGTAATCTCAACCTCTGTCTTTCCATATTCGCTTACAGGCGCCGTCGCGACCTTACCGCCAAGCAGATGCGCCATTAACTGCGAGCCATAGCAGATACCTAAAATCGGAATCCCTAATTCAAAAATTTCTTTTCCACACAAAGCGGAACCTTCTGCATATACGCTGTTAGGACCTCCCGTAAAAATAATGCCTTTCGGCTGCATCTGCCTGATTTTTTCAAGACTGATATGATATGGATGGACTTCACAATATACGTTGCATTCCCTGACTCTTCTGGCAATCAACTGATTATACTGCCCGCCAAAATCCAGCACAATAACCATTTCCTTTTCCATGGTTCCTCCCTCTTTAGCCAATTTTCCCGTAAGCAGATTAAGACCGCGCTGCCTGCGGTGAAACATTTCCCTTTTGTCTCAAGTTCCCATTATATTATCTATTATAAAGAGAACGGAAAACCTTGTCAAAACATATTATATCAGTCTTTACTTATCAGTTTTTTCACAATCGTTTACTGCGCGTGTCTGTGCAGATATTTTTCTCTCGTTGCAAGCCCGCCGCGGATGTGGCGTTCGGACTTATTAATATCAAGCACTTTTCTTGCCTCTGAAGCTAAAGTAGGATTTATCTGAGATAATCGGTCCGTTACGTCTTTATGTACCGTACTCTTGCTAATCCCGAACTGCCTTGCAGTCTGCCTGACGGTAGCATTGTTCTCAATAATATAATTAGCAATATTAATTGCCCTTTCCTCAATATAATCTTTCAAAAAAATCCCCTCAGAAATACTTTTTTACATTGTATGAAGTATTCCGAGGGGTTATGACTCTTTACTCGCGTTCCTTATGCTATTTTCTATCTCCATCCAACAGTTTTTCAAAATCCTGCCGGCAGACAGGGCGTGAATAATGGTATCCCTGTAGCAGCGTGGCGTGCAGTTCTCCCACGATATCCGCCACTTTGCCGTTCTCCACACCTTCTATAATGGAATTGTAGCCTAAACGCCTGCACATCTCCAACAGGCTGTCAACAATCACATAATCTACGTCGTGTCCCGGCTGCGCAAGTTCTCTGATAAAAGAATGCTCCACCTTAATATAGTCTACGGGCAGCCATTTTAACATCTCCATAGAAGCATACGCCGTTCCAAAATCATCCAATGCAATTTTAAAGCCGCGCTCCCGCAGTCTGGCAAACATAGCCGCAAGCTCTTTGGGCGCTTCCACCTGACAGCTTTCCGTCAGCTCTATAATCATATATTGGGGGTTTACGCCGTACTTTTCCACATAAGAAATTGCTTTTTCCTCAAAGGTATCGTCTAAAAACTGCTGATAAGATACGTTAAAACTTATCTGCAATTCTCCGTATGTATCGCGCCACGCCGCCTGCTGTTTGATTGCCTGCTCCATAACCCAGAATCCGACTTCATGAATATCGCCGTAATCTTCTAACACCTTAATAAATTCCATCGGATAAGAGTCCTTGATTCTTTCGCCTTTCCAGCGCAACAGAGATTCGCAGCCCGCAATTTTACCGGTATCCGGATTAATAAATGGCTGAAAGAACAATTCAAACCCTTTAAAATCATTTTTAATGCACTGTTTTAAATCTTCCCGCAGAACCAGTCCTCTCTCATGTTTTGCAGCAATCTCTTCCGAGAAAAAGACAAGGTTTCCTCTGCGGTTATTTTTGGCATACTCCAACGAATGCTCCAGTTTATTGATAAGGTTTTCCCTATTATCTGCATCCTGAGGGAAAAGCACCCCGCCAGCCGATATGGAAATTCCAACTTTCCGCCCATCCTCCAGTTTCACAATATCCGTTTCCCGGCGTAATTTATTATAAAAGTCCGTCACTTCCTGTTGATTGGATGCAAACGCAATCACAAGAAACTCATCCCCGCTAAACCGGAACACTTTCCATCCGGGATTGCACAAATCGCCTATCATCCTTGAAAATTTGATTAAAATCTCGTCGCCAATGTTATATCCGTAATTGCTTATAATTTTTCGGAACCCATCCATACCAATCAGAAGCGCAATGCCGGACTGCGTGGCAAAATCAAAATGGTGCATCTCATGTGTCGTCAAAAGTCCGGTCAGGGAATCATATTTGCTCTGTCCGTCTATTCTTGTCATAAGCCCCGCAAAAATGATAGGATTTCCTTCCGCATCCCGAATAACGCTGCCCTTACATTCCACCCATATATATTCCCCTGACGCATTCCGCGCCCTGTATTGGCAGTCATGATATTTCTTTCTGCCGGAAAAAACACCATCAATGTCATCCGTATAAATACTCAAATCGTCCGGATGGATATACTGCGCCCATGCACCCCCTGCATTCTTTATATACTCTCCCTCCAGACCAAAATAATCCACAGCGGCTTTGGACCAGCGGGAAATATCAGTTTTCATATCGCACACATAAATGTAAACATTATCAGATGACGATGCAAATGCTTCAAACAGTTCATTATTAAAAACGTCGCTCATACTAATCCCCCCATTTCTACCATCCTTTACTGTATATTATAATAACTCTTGGTTATTTTGGCAATCTTGAAAAACAATAATAAAACCATCTCTGAATACTTTTTATATTCTAAGAGATGGTTTGGAGTATCTGGCATTCCCTATATCCCCGCCACGGGAAAATACCAGACATCGCGGTTATATGGTAATATTTCGTCCGCCATGCACAATATCACCCCCGGCTGAATGTCCATTTTCAATTTGGAAAGGACGGAAAAGTTCTTATCCGCATGATTAGGAGATTTTGCTTTTTTAATCTCTACAGGATATATCTTATCCCCCTCGATAAAAAGCAAATCAA
>JAMPFM010000087.1 GCA_023664455.1 Blautia sp. | reverse complement strand
CGTTTTTCACGGAGCGAGAGCGTGCCTTCGCGGGATTTCTATCTGCCCTGCCGCCTCAATATCTACATGCTGACTGAAAATTGATTTCCGTGGTTATAACATAAGCTCCATCGCCACATGTACGATACCCTCTTCCAGAAAATCATCCGATGTCACCCTAAATCCCAATTTTTCATAAAAACCCACCGCATATTTCTGGGCGTCTATACTGATTTTCTCACATGGCAGTTTCTCTTTGATGACTTTCAGACTCTGCTCTACTAGCGCTTTCCCCGTGCCGTTTCCATGCTGCAAAGTCAATACCCTTCCAATTTTTACGATTCTATGGGCTTCGTCCTTATAAAATGCCCGTAAATAGGCAGTTACCTTTTTTCCCTCCATAAAAAAGCAGTGCAGACATTCATAATCAATATCATCCATATCCTGATAAGTAATCTGTTGTTCCATAATAAAAATCTCTGCTCTCGCTTTCAGGATTTCGTACAATTCGGTTGTGGTTAATTCGTCAAACTTTTTCGCTGTTAGGTGCATTTCTATTCCTCCGAGATGTGATTTAATTCGCTCGTATTGTTACCGGCTTTTGTTGATATCTACTTTTGCTATTATCTGTTCTTGTTATGATTCACTCATGACTTAATACGGAATTGCTATCGTGACTTCTGCGCCGCCCGTCTTCTCTGAATTGGTAAAAGTAAGCTGCCCATGATGCTGTTTTATCACCAAATCGGTTATATACAGTCCCATGCCGAAGTGGGTATCCGAATTACGGCTCTTATCGCCCATATAAAATTGTTCCGCAGCATGTTTCAATGCTTCCGCAGAGAAACCGCTTCCTGTATCCCGGATGATAAAGACAAAATATCCGTCGCTTTCTTTTACGGTCAGAGAGACGATACCGTTTGTCGGCGTATGCTCTATTGCATTAGAAATCACATTCAAAAGCGCCCTCATCAATAAATCATAATCTATATGGACATGCTGTGTCTGATATTCATAAACAAGCTGCAACTGTATTCCTTTTGCAGCGCATAATCCTTTCGTCTGCTTTTGCAGCTCCTGTAAAAAATCGGACAGCGTAACTTTCTGTATCTGCGGGCGGAAATTATCTGTTGATTTCGTAATGTCAATCAGTGTCTGAATATAATCCTGCATTTGAAAGGAACTGTTTTTTATATAATCGGCACACTCTTTTTGCACATCACTAAGCGCTGTATCATAAAGTAATTCTACATTCCCTCTTACAATCGTCAAGGGCGTTTTTAAATCATGCGCCAACGCTGCGATTTGCTCCTGCCGCATTTTTTCCGCTTCCCATTGCTTACTAAGCGATTGTTTCAGCGCCTGTTTCATATGTTCTAACCCATTAAGCGCCTTGTCAATCTCAAAGATATCGCTGCCCTCCACCGTAAAGTCTAAATCCTGCTGCTCTATCTTTTGGGTAGCCGTCAATAACGTATCCATCTTCTTGTCCACATATTTTCCAAACCAATAAGAAATGACAAACAGCCATAGCAGCATCTCAAAAACAATGACTCCGACGAAAACCCAGTCTGCCGCCGGAAATAATTTCCTAAGCAGCGCATTGGAAAACTGCGCCGCTATCCGATAGCGCAGAATCAACACCTCATCTGCCCTCTGCACGACTGTATAACGATAGGGGGTTGCGCTCATGATCTGGTTTTCCATACAGTCTATCCATATTGCCTGCGCCGTTTCTCTATCCAGGGAGCCGCTTTGATACCCGCCCGCATTGGTAAACAGGGCGTACTCACAAAAAAGCGGTATTTCATCCTCGGTAATGGTGTGCGCTGTTTGTAAAAATTCTTTCGTCTTTTCCATTTCTGCGCTGACATAGTTTAATGGATAAATAACTTCCTTGGCTACCCCCAGCAGGTAGATGCTTACATTCCCGAAAACCGTGCATATCAGGCTAACTGCAAGGACAAGCACATAGCGCATGAAAACGAATCGGATTTTTTTCATACCCATTTATACCCCACTCCCCAGATTGTCTGAATCGGCGTGATCTGAAACTCTGATAATTTATTCCGTATGTTTTTAACATGCGTAGAAATGACAGAACTGTCACTTTCTCCCTCAAATCCGAAAACAGCCTCATAGATCTGCTCCCTCGTGAATGTCTGCCCATGATGCAGCGCAAGATATTCGCATATTTCATATTCGCTTTTAGTCAAAGGAATTTTCCCCATCGCTCCCTCGGCTTCCTTTGCATTGAGATGGAAAATCACACCGGAAATGGAAAAGGAATTTTTTCTTTCCCGTAAATCCCTGCGCAAATGCGCCGTTACCCGTGCACGAAGCTCCCCCGTCCCAAACGGTTTCGTAAGATAGTCGTCCGCGCCCAATCCCAGCCCGCGGATAATATCGGCTTCCTGCGTTTTGGCGGTTAAAAAGATAATCGGGCAGTCCACTCTGCTGCGGATTTGATTGCATACCTCATAACCGTCCAGTCCCGGCATCATAATATCCAGCAAGATCAAATCGTATTTAGAAAAATTCATTGTCAGCACGGTCTGCGGATTGGAATGGATGGTAACAAGGTGGGAATCTTTTTCCAA
Organism: Blautia sp.; assembly: GCA_023664455.1. GTDB lineage: Bacteria > Bacillota > Clostridia > Lachnospirales > Lachnospiraceae > UBA3282. The sequence goes on along the minus strand of JAMPFM010000087.1, from coordinate 4,795 downwards.
AACCCGCCTGATTAACTGTAACATTGCCATTTCATCATCTATCGCCAGTATGTGCGCCATTTTATCGCCTTTCTATCCTGTTTTCATTTGGGATTCCCGTGGTTTCGCAATCACCGCCTATTAGATGCTACCTTTACTCTGCCATGCAGTTTCCGCCATATCTTGAAAACCAGAAAACCACCACTCCCATTATAACACTTGTCACCAAACTGCAAAACAAAACTCCCATTTTTATTTCCGAATCCATAACCGTCGTGAAGCCGAGCGCCCTTTTTAACGCAAATTCCGAAAAACGGACTCCGAAACCATAGGGAATCAGAAACCATATGCCCGTTCCTAATCCTGTCTGTAAAAGCGCGGACAACAGGCTGCCCACCGCCCCGGCAGCGATACAGAAATTTCCGCCGAAGCGCAAAGCTGCCAGATACTGGAACCCGTAAACCCATAGGTTGCTCCCCCATATTACCGTTGGTATCCATACGATGACTTCAAAAGACCGCCCATGCGTTACACCTGTCAGGGAAATCAATCCGGCAAATAAAGCGGCTGCAATTATCGCGGACAGCCAGCCAAAGAGCAGCAAGATAAACAATTTTGACAATATGCTTTGTATCCTGTGCGGAAGCGTCAAGACATTCTGAAAATTTCCTGCCTTCGCTTCCTGCTCTGCCACAATCTGACAGGCAATTCCAATGGCAAATGGAAAGACAATCGCTAATATCTGAAAAAATGCCGCCAATTTACTTACTTCACCACTTTTTGAAACCAAAGCAAAAAACGCCACACTCCCGACTCCGCATACAGGAAACCCGATATGAAGTATCATAAACGGCGAGCGCCATAGTTTGTAAAAATCACTTCTGATATATCGAAACCATTCATTCATATTCATGACTCCTTTTAGAAAACCAGATTGTACTGCCAGCCAGAAGAAGACCTGCCAAAACCAGACTGATGATGAGCGCGGGAAGAACCCATTCTGTTTCCCAGAAAGGACTATCTTTTTCCAGCAGCAGCCCATTGTAATAAGTCCCAAAAAACGGGCACACGATACGGGCGGGGATGGCATAAGGATTAAGAAAAAACCACTTTTTCCCCACAGCTGCACCGGATAAGAGTATATTGCCGGCAAGTGATAGCAAGATAGCGGGCAAATAACCAATTTTCGCAGAAAGAGTCATGATAAACGGAACCTGCCAGATAGACGCCAGAAAAAGAAAGATACACCCCACCATCCCATGAAGTGGCGTAATATTCATGACTGTAAAATAACCGAATACCGTACAGCCCATCCACATCAGAAAATCTGTCACAAATAAAAACAAAATAACCGCCAGATTTTTACCTATCCATATTTTTCTAAAAGAAACCGGCAGACATAGAATGTTGTAAAACCCGGTGTTCTTTTCTTTCTTCATCATATCCGCGCACCATAGGGAAATTGCCATCGGAAAAAGGATGACCTGCCACCAATTATACGCCGCATATTGGATAGAACTTCCACCCAGAAAATACCCTAATAACAGCGTGAAAAACGGCGCCAAAAAAATCAGTTTCCCGCAAAAAGTATATTTCATTTTTAACAATTCAGATTGAACGATTCCAGCCATCCTTTATCACCTCCCCGCCGTTTCCTTAATGACATTCATAAACAGCTCTTCCAAATCCGCGCCTCTTGGAATTTCGCCTTCATACCCTAATTTTCCATCCGCAAGAATCCCTATATGGTCAACCATTTGTTCTACCTCGGATAAAATATGGCTGGATAAAATCACGGTAATGCCCTGCGCCGGAAACGAGCAGATTAACTCCCTAAGCTCACTGATGCCGATAGGGTCTAAACCATTCGTCGGCTCATCGAGGATTAGTAAGGCAGGCTTTGATAACAGCGCCAGGGCAATTCCAAGCCGCTGTTTCATTCCCAGGGAAAAATGCCCTGCTTTCTTCCTGCCTGTATCAGAAAGCCTTACTATATCCAGGACTTCCCGGATACGCTCTTCGGGCAGGCCAAGCGCCAACGTCCGGGCTTTTAGGTTTTCATAGGCGCTCAGGTTTTCATAAAGCGGCGGCGTTTCAATCAGGGCGCCTATGCTGTGTAAATCGTTTCGATTCCAGGGGTGATTGTCAAATTCGATTTCGCCAGAAGTGGGGCGATAGATGCCGGTAATCATTTTTAAAATGGTAGACTTGCCGGCTCCGTTAGCGCCCAATAGACCATAGATAGCATTTCTTTCAATGTGTAACGATACCTTATCAACTGCTTTCTGTTCTTTAAAATCTTTGCATAAATCTGTTGTTTTTAAAATCGTATCCATGTTGTAATGTCCTTTCTTTTTGATTGAAAAGATTCGGGGAAAATGCAGCGCCCGCGTCTTTTAAAGAAAGGATAACAGGGGATTTTGAAGATTTTATAAAGATTTTTATTTTTTCATTTTAAAATATATCAATTCCTATATCCCTCTTTCATCCATACACTCAAAATGCACCTGCTCTTCCTTGATTGTAATTGTTATACGCCCGGTAGTGTATCTTTCCACAATTTTTTTCAGTTCCTGTAGCATATCGTTTTCACTCATTTTCAAGATACTCTCAATATCTGTATTGTTCCAAAATGCGCGGATGGCATTTATGGTATTCTCAATTTGGCTGTCACGTTCACCGACTGTAATGGTTTCTGCGTCCAAAATATTGTAAGAAAAACAGTAATACAAGCTGCACCATGCTACCCCATTTTCCTTAGTAATCTTTTGTGGAAGTTCTTCTTCATAATAGGGGGCAAGAGACTCTCCGGCATAACTGCTTTGAATTGCTTTCCCATTTTCCATGCCGGATAGAAATACCGTCAACTTTACAAAAGAAAGTTCCTCATCTGTTAAGGCAACTTGAAAATCATTCCAGCCGGTATCCTCACTGATTCTTTCCATTCTTTCAGGATTTTCATTTGTCCATCCCAATAAAGCACTGTTAAAATCTGCAAGCATCATATCCCAATAATTGGGTGTTTTCAAAGAAAGTAAAGTGCGGTAATCTTCCTTTGTTCCAGCGGGGGATCTGCGCTGCTCCGCATTATCATCAAAATTTATGCTTGAATTGTTATCATTTTCTGCGGATAAAGGGAAGTACCTATATTCAATGGCAATGCTGACTTCCGGCGTCTGCATATAGGACAGCATTTCGTCTACATAGGTTTTGAGTTCTGTCAGCATGAACGTTTCATTTTGCAGCTCTTCTTTTGTCCTGTTTCTCAGAATATCCTGCATCATGTCGAGTACACCCAGCCGTATATCGTTATAATCCTTAACCATAACTTTATCAGCCGCCAGGATAGTAAGCGTATAGGTATATTCCAACCATGCGTTTTCAGCGGGGGCGTGCAAATCGCTTTCGGCATATCCACTGTAAGTCCACGTCCGCCACTTTGCTGCAGTAAGTGGATACAATACATAAAACAGAAACGATGCTGTTTCATCACTGTCTTTCATCCGGTACAGTGTTTCGCTCTTGGAAAGCCTTTCCAAAAGCTTCATGTACTCTAGCGTGTCTATCATCTCCCAAACCTTGTTTTGAAATTCCGAAACTGTCATATGCTGGTAATCATCAAACTGTAAGGTCAATAACTTTTCATAGTCCTCTTCGTCATAGCCCTCTTCGTTGAAGGAATCATCCGACACATCTGCTGAATCTGACGTATCTGCAGAAGCGCTGGCGTTTGATGCCATGCTCTGCTCCGACGTATTGGTCTGTCCCGGTGTGTTGGTCTGTTCTGATGTGTTGGTCTGCCCTGGTGTGTTGGTCTGTTCCGCACAACCTGCCAGCGCCTCCATGATAAGCAAAACTGCGATAACGAGTGTTAAGTATTTTTTCATTGCAAAATGCTCCTTTCTGCTCCCAACGGTTTATCATTCTTTCCCCTTCTGGGCACAGTTTTATCATAGCGGTTCCGTTTGAATTGAAATTGTACCTAATATGTTTTTTATGTGGAGAAATGTAAGTTTTCGCTGCAAGAAAATTGCTTACGCAATTATCTTGGGAAGAATGCTTTGCATTCTTCCGCGTTATTGAGCAATTTCCTATATGAAAAGGGCGGCAAGATATTAGCTCGCCGCCTGACATGATTCTTAGAACTGTACAGAAACGATAACCCCTTGACTGGTATTTTCTATCTTTATTTCCGCTCCATGCAAATCAAGGATTGTCTTTACAATATATAAACCCAGACCCGTACCGCCGGTTTGCCGGTTTCGTGACTGGTCTACACGATAGAATGCTTCAAACAGTTTCGGAATGTCTTCATCCGGGATATATACGCCTGTATTCTCAATCGTTAATTCAGCTTTATTGTCATTTTGCCATAGCTTTACAAATATATGGTTTCCTGCCGGAGAGTAAGCAGCGGCATTTCCCAAAAGGTTATCCAGCGCTTTTTGGAGAAGCCGCACATCACCCAAAACCAAAACTGCTGGAGATATCAATATCTCTACAGCTAATTCTCTCTGCATAAACAAATCTTCATGTGCCAAAAGGCATTCCTTTATGAGGCTGCTTAAATCAAGCTCCTCCTTATCACAAACATAGCCCGGCGTATCCAAACGGGAAATTGTCAACAGCTCCTGCACCATTTTTTCCAGAGTATCCGTAACTGCCAAGGATTCTGCAAGATACGTTTCTCTGTCCTTATAGCGTCCCACTTGATAGAGCATACCTTGAAGCTGTCCCTTGATAATGGTAACTGGCGTCTTCAACTCATGAGATGCCGCAGAAAAGAAGTCCATACGCTGCCGCTCCAATTCACGTT
>JAMPFM010000086.1 GCA_023664455.1 Blautia sp. | reverse complement strand
AAGAGTCTGCCCTCGGCGTTCCAAGTTTCACAATTATAAGCTCGCTTTCCGGCGCAACTCCCGCATATGCTTCTCCAAGTGAACCGCCGTTACCCGCCGCAATCCCTGCAACTGCCGTTCCATGCCCTGACGTATCCAAACTCGGCACAAGCAAATTCCCCTCTATTTCAGAAGGTGCGCTTAATGCAGCGTTAATCTGTGCCTGATTAAATTCCACCCCACTATAAAACCCATCAGGCGGCGCATAGTCCATACTATTTTCTTCCGTAAAAAAATCGCTTTCCATAGCCCGCTCCCTTATCTGCCCCGCCGCAAGCGTCTGATCCCACAGATACAATATCCTGCTTGTTCCGTCTTCCTTACGAAAATCCTGATTTCTCCACGCAATCCCTGAATCTATTACCGCCACCAAAACCCCCCGCCCGCGCAGCGTAGAGCCAAGCTGACTGCCCGGAATTATACATGAAGCCAGTTTTCCCTGCAAAGTTCCAAAAAACAATCTCTTGGGCTTCTCAATATATTCAATTTCTTCCACCTGCGCCAACGCATCGACAAAAGACTCCGGCGCCGTTATAATGGCATAACCCGCAATCAATTCCTCTATCTGCAATAAATTTCCCTGCGGAAGCGCAAAAAAAGAGGACAACCCCATTCTAAGGCCGCCATGATATTTTACTATCAGCTCCCATGTATTGTCCTCTCTCTCATATCCAATATTTAATTCAAGCGATTTATCCCGCTCCTCCATAGATGTCTCTAACGCCAGATTCAGTAGATTTTCAAACTTCTGTGACGGCATATCATGCTCCTTATTGACCGAATTGGTCTATTGCTAATATAATTAATATACTATATGAGCATAATTTTTACGCTATTCGCATATATGGATTATTTCTGACTACTTTTCAAGTCATTATATACTCTGGATAATAACCCGACACGTTTTCCACTTCCCCGTTTTTTCCCTCCACACAAAGAGCACTGCCCGCAGTATCCAGTCAAATACCATCGCAAGCGCGATTCCAATTACGCCCATTTGAAGGACAATTCCTAAAAAATATGACAGAAACAGTCGCACAGCAATTGTCGATATTACGGAAACATACATTGTGAATTTCACATCACCTGCCGCACGCAGCCCGTTGCTCAGTGCACCAGAGAACGGAAAAGCCACAGCGTTAAACACATTGTGAATCAGCACTAGCCAGATAATAAGCTGCTTTGTTTCCGCCGACAGGGAATAGAAGCGCAGGAACAGCGGCGTCAGCACAAAAATCAGAAGATTCCATACGGAAGAAATTAGCAGCGTCGCTTTTGTAAGTTTCTTAAAATAATATTCCGCCATCTGCGTATTCCCATTTCCCATGCACTGTCCAATAACGGTGATAAATACAGGTCCCATTGCAACCCCTGCAAGCGCGGCAAGCGACCATATGCTCTGCGCCACTCCATTTGCTGCAATCTGGTATGTTCCAAACATCGCCACAATACTGCTAAGCGCCACCTTCACCAACTGAAAAATGCCGTTTTCAATGCCATTTGGAACTGCAACATTTAAAATACTTTTCATAAGGCGGCCGTTCCATGAAAAAATCCATTTTGCATTATATACTACTTCATTCCCTTTCCTGAAACAGAGCACAGTGATGACCACTGCCGAGAACACGCGGGCAATAAAAGAAGGCCACGCGACACCGGCAACCCCTGCGTGCAACACGAAAACGCCAATCACATTCCCAACAACATTGACCGCATTGGACGCCACTGATATGTACATGGTCGTGTTGGTCTTCCCAAGGCTGCGATAAACAGCGGCTCCCGCATTGTAAACGGCAAGCGCTGGGTAAGAATATGCGGAAATCCTCAGATATGTAATGCAGGCGTCCATGACCGGCTCCTCAACCTTTCCAAAGAGCAGGCGCAGCATGGATTCATTCCCTATAAGCACCGCCGCTACAACTACAATTGAAAAGATTGTAGAAAACATCAGCAGTTGACTCGAAGCCTCCCCCGCATTGTCTTTTTTCTGCCCGCCGATATACTGACTTATCACAACCGCACCGCCGGAGGCAAGCGCTGTAAATAAATAAATGAAAATCGTATTGAACTGGTTGACCAGCGAAACTCCGGACACAGCAGCCTCACCAGCATAGCTGATAACCAGTGTGTCCGCAATCCCTACGCACATCACCAAGAGCTGTTCCAAAAACAGCGGGATAATCATATCCCTTAACTGCTTATTGGAAAATAGTTCTTTTTCTTTCATCGCAAGACCTCCCGCCTTTCTTTGGTCACTTAGGCAAATCAAGGCTGTTTACCCAATCCATAAGCGTGCTCTGTGAGGCATTTCCGGCAAAACGCCGTCCCGCAAGCCATGTTGCGCCACTTGTAACCTTTTCCAGATTTGTTGCACTTGAACCAATAGGGCTGCTCCCTGAGGTGCAGAACGGCACGATTGTTTTGCCTGTAAAATCATAGCTTTCCATAAAGGTATACATAATTTTCGGCGCCTGTCCCCACCATATCGGATATCCGATAAATACAATATCGTACTGATCCATGTTTTCCACAGAACCTGAAATCTCCGGGCGGCAATTTGGATCGTTCATTTCAATACTGGTACGGCTGTTTGAATTACCATAATTTAAGTCCGCACTCGTGTAAGGAACCTTCGGTACAATCTCATAAAGGTCGGCGTCCATTCCCTTAGCAAGCCTCTTTGCCACGCCTTCTGTGGTGTTAGTTGCAGAAAAATATGCTACAAGGACTTTCACGCCGTCTTTATCTTTCTCTAATTCCACGCCGCTTAAATCAAATGTATAAGTGCTTTCCCTGTATGTCCATCCTGCGCCGTCGAAATCAACTGTCAGCGTTATATTTTCCGCCTTTGCCGCATCTGATTCCGCTACTTTTATGATAATGTCAAGATAAATGTTATTCTCTTCCGCTGTCAGGTCTGCGCCTGTAAAAGTCCTTTCACCGATGGCTTTAACTGTTCCCGTCATTGTGCTGTATGTAGATTCTGTATCCGCTGCCGGCAATTTTACCCTTGCAAGCATATAATAGCCGCTCTGGTCTTTTTCCTCTGTACTGTAACCAATAAAGCCTTCCGATTTTTTAAGGCTTCCGCCCACTGTAACCCTGTTACTGCTTGAAACCAGCGTGTATGTCGGGGAAACGTCTGTAAAGTTTTCCGGCTTTCCTGTCCATACGCCGGACGAAAGAACCCTATCATACTCTTCTTTGTCCGCTACTGCCGAAATTCCCTCGATTCTTGACAGGCGCTGTTCTTCCTGCGGCGCTCTTTCCGGCACTGTCCTCTTCCCGCTTACTTTCGTCGCAACAGTGACAGGCGCTGCTGTTGCTTCAAACCTGTTACCCGCCATCTTTCCTACGGTCATCTGCAACTTATAAGAGCCTTTTGCGGGCTGTTCTGCTTTTACAAACGGTATGCGGAATGTGCCGTCTTCCGGCTCAACCTCATATACCTTAAACGCCGTTTCGTTTCCATACGGGTCTAACCCCAGCGCGCCTGCAAATGCCCGGTATTTCGCCTCCGTTTTCCTGTTCCGACAGCTTTTAATATAATCTGCGGGTAGCAATTCCACGCGTACATGTGTGTAATCCGTCACTGCCTTTCCCTTTGCCGTAATCACGTAGTCCGGACCGGCATCGGGCGAGGGGTTCGTTCTTTGTTTTATTGTGGGGCTTTTCCCCGAAACTGCTGCCTTTTCCGTATTCCTGACTTCATATGTTGTCTGCTTTCCTGTGGCGCAGTCTGTCAGCGTGACGGTTCCTGATGCTTTGTTAAGTGTCGCATACACAACAATGCCGTCTTTTGAAACTATCTCTGACACTTTCTTTAGATTCTTAAACTTTATGTTATAGCTTGCCGGACTTCCCACAGGGCTGCCGTTCTTCATAAGCTCCATTTTTATCAGTGTTGATGCACTTCCGTTATATTCGAGCGTTCTTCCATCGTCTTTTAATTCTGACCTTCCCACGCCGGACGCGCTTAATGCAAGGCTTAAGTCCTGCTCTCCTGATGCGGCGCTGCGTATGACAATTTGACCTTTCAACGCCTTCTCTTTTTTCCCGTTTACCAAAGACGCAGTGAGTTTTACGGTCAGCGTTCTTCCTGACGCAATCGGTTTTGTGAGAACGCATGAGACTCCTGTATCCGCCCCAATCCGGAATGCCTTGTTGTTTGCCTTTAACACATAATTTGACGCATCCACAAAGCTTCCGTCTGCTTTCTGGATTTTTATGTATGCCTTTGTTCCGTCCAAGCTTCCCATGTCCGCCGTTTTCCCGTCCTGATTAAGCAGGCTCGCCTTAGCGGGATCGGGATCATCCGTCAAAACAATTGAACAGCCTGCAAGGCTTTCAAGGCGTTTATCACCTGCTGATACAACTTCTATAATTTCAGACGTAACGCTTATCGGATTTCCGTCAGAGTCTGTATAGCGACTCTCCGCCGTCGTCGCCTTTATGCAAAATACACCGCTGTCACCTGCGTTTACTGTTACCGCCCCATTATTGCGGTTAATTTTCAGGCTGGCGGGCGCTGCCATACCCTCTACATTTACAGTTTCCCATATCATTTTTTTGTTCTTCGGCGCCGTTGTCTTGTTGTTTCCTGACGTATCCCCGTTTATTTCCAGCGACGGTTTTATGCTCACTTTTTTTTCGCTCGATATAACTTCCGGAATACCCTTGATTTTCAGGCTCTCAATTCCTTTTTCCGTAACGGTGAATGTAGCAGTGTCATTCTGCTTTCCATAAGTCATCATGATAGTGTAAGTACCTACCGGCGTTTCCGCCCTGACATCCCCTTCCAGCTTGTACTGTGCTGCATTATTTTCGCTTTCTAAGACAAGCCTAAGATTTTTGAAATACACGTCTGCTGCACCGTCCGCGCCAACAATCCTCGGCTTTAATATATTAATATAATTCCCATTTTCCGTACTGTTTAACTTATCCGGAAGTACGACATGCGCAAGGAGCGCTCCGGATCTGCCGCTTGTGATATCCATGCTACCGTTTTGGAGTTCAAATTCACTGTCTGCGATGTCATCAAGAGGTAGTTCCCCATTGTCTGACTGTATATTATAGGCAGTTTCAATATTGGTTTCTTCCTGCAATTCTGTTTTACATTCTATCTCTGTTATTTCTGCTAATTCTTCGGTTTCTGCCTCTTTTTGTACTACAGACTCCGCTTCTTCCGCCTGTGTTTCTTCCTGTACTGCGGATTCTGTTTCTTCCGGCTGTGTTTCCCCCTGAACCGCGGATTCTGTTTCTTCTGGCTGCATTTCCCCCTGTATCACAGATTCTGTTTCTTCTGGCTGCGTTTCCCCCTGAACCGCGGATTCGCTTTCTTCCGGCTGCGTTTCCTCCTGAAGCGTGAATTCTGTTTCTTCCGGCTGCGTTTCCTCCTGAACTGCGGATTCGCTTTCTTCCGACTGCATTTCTTTCTGTATCACAGCTTCGGTTTCTTCCGACTGCATTTCTTTCTGTATCACAGCTTCGGTTTCTTCCGGCTGCATTTCTTCCGGTGTTACAGGCTCGGTTATTTCTTCCTCTGGCAATTCCGTTCCCGCTGTCTCCGTTTCAGCTATTCCTATCTGTGACATGGATTCTTTGGTTTCTGTTTCTGCCCCTGTATTCTCCTCTGGTTCAGACATTATTTTCGTTTCCGCCTCATTTTTTGTTTCAATAGCACTGCTTTCCACTGCCACTCCGTCCATCTGCGGATACGTTGACAGCAACGCTACTGACAGCAGCAATGCCATCATCTGTTTCATTTTCTTTTTTATCATCATAATTAAGCCCCTTTCCAAATATTAATTTTCGTTTTCCACAACTCCATTCATTTCCAACTATTCTGCCACATCACAGCATCGGGAAACTGCTTCAGCCTTCTAATCCTTCTAATAAAAAGCAAAAATGTAAGTACAGCCTGTGGAATATTCCTATTCACTCACCATACTTACATTATACCAATGCTCTATAATATATATCAAATACCTAATTTTTATGTCCCACCCATACCTAAAAGGCATTTTATGTGGCTGATAAATTTTGTCACTGCCAGGCCAAACGGCTGTCCGCGTTTCCATGCCAGTACGCTCGTTGCCGTAAGCGCCGGCGATAACGGTCTGTATGTTATTTGGGAATGATCCCAATAAGCAACGCCTTCAATAACTAGGGAACAGGCAAGGCCATTGCTTACCATGACAGCGCCATTTGTGCTTAAATTACTGGTAAATACAACATTAAGATTTTCATAATAATCCCCAAACCAGCTTGCCAGCTCGCTTTGCACATTTATCCGGCGTGGGAGAATTAACGGCCGCTCTGAGAGGTCCGCCGCAGTTACTGCCTCTTTTTGTGCCAGGGGATCATCAGGACGCATCAGAACCACCCAGTTCTCTTTCACATTTAGACGGATAAAATCATACTTATTCATATCCACCGGTTCAAGCAGCAGGCCAATGTCAATCAGCCCCTTATCCATCTGTTCCTTTACCAAATCTGCCGTTGCCGTAAAAATATCAAAACTAACACGTGGATACTTTTCATGAAATGTCTGAAATAATTCTGCCAGCAATTGTACGGAAGCCATCTCACCGCAGCCTACCGTAATCCTGCCTTCCACCTGTTCATCTTGCTCAATAAGCTCTTCTTCCGTTTTCTCTACAAGCTGTATAATTTCTTCCGCACGCCTACGCAGTAAAATCCCTTCGTTTGTCAAAGTAATCTTACGGGAACCGCGTTCAAACAGTTTGACACCAATTTCTTCCTCCATCTGTGTAAGCTGGCGAGAAAGCGTCGGCTGCGTAATATGTAAAGCTTCCGCAGCCTTTGTTATACTTTCTTCTCTTACAACGGTCAAAAAATAGCGAAGAACCCTGATTTCCATTTGAATACTCCCTTCAAATTAACCATATACAAAACTATTTCTGCTTATTTAGCTAATAGAAACCACCTCATAGTCCTTATCTTCAACAGCCTTTTTCAAAACATCATCTGCAACCTCACTGTCCACTTTGACCAATGCAGTACCCTTTTCATGACTTACTATCGCTTCGAGCACACCAGTCAATTCTTCCAGTGCTTTTTTAACAGTTGCCTCACAGTGTCCACACATCATACCTTTGATTTCCATTGTTTTTTCCATTGTCATAATCTCCTTTTCATTCTTTTTATTCTTTTGACCATTTTGGTCAATACTATTATCATTCTGTTTTGACATATTTGCATCATTCTTTATATCATTCTTTGTACTATCCTTTTTATCATTCTGCTTTTTCTTATTTGCATCATTCTTTATATCGTTCATTGCACTATTCTTTTTATCATTCTGCTTTTTCTTATTTGCATCATTCTTTATATCGTTCATTGTACTATTATTTTTACCATACTGTTTATCCACATTTGCGCCATTCTTTATAGCCCTATTTTTATCCTTCTTTGCATCATACATTTTAAAAAGATTCAACCGCAGCGCATTACTTACAACGCAGAAGC
>JAMPFM010000085.1 GCA_023664455.1 Blautia sp. | reverse complement strand
TTTCACGCTAGAAATAAAATGAAAGGAGTGTCGAGACTGTCTACTCGACGGAAACAAAATGGGGGTAATGACAAGATTTAAGGATATTATGGCGGCGAATTTCAACGCTTTGCTGGACCGGTGTGAGGATCCGGAGAAGATGATTGACCAATATCTGAGAAATCTGGAGCAGGATTTTGCAAAGGTAAAAGCTGAAACGGCGTCTATCATGGCGGAAGAGAAGAACGCCAGAAGAAAGTTAGACGACTGTGAGGCGGAAATCGCCCGTATGGGAGAATATGCGAAGAAAGCGGTAGCAGCGGGCAATGATGGGGAAGCGCGGCAGTTTCTCGAGAAGAAGGCGGAACTGGCACAGAAGCAGACCGTGTTATCGAAAAATTATGAGCTTGCCCGTGAAAATTCTGCGAAAATGCGGCAGATGCACGATAAACTGGAAGGGGACATTTCCTCTTTGAAGAGCAGAAGAGAGATGTTGAAGGCAAAAGTAAAAGTTGCGGAAACCCAGAAGAAGATGAGCCAGATGGGTTCCGGTTTAGAGAGCGCCGGCGGCAATCTGGCAGCTTTTGACAGAATGGAAGAGAAAGTTAATAAAATGCTGGATGAAGCGGACGCAATGAATGAGCTGAATGCACAGTCGGCCGCGGATGATATCGACGCACTGACCAGAAAATACGACGCCGGAAGCCAGAATACGGCAGTGGACGACGAACTGGCGGCATTGAAGGCGGAGATGGGTATGTAGGCGTCTCTAGAAGACAGAAAGGTATGGGTTACTATAGATGGGTTTATTTTCAAATCAATTTTCTAATGTAGTAGAATGGAATGAGACGAGAGAGGGCGTCCTGTTTTATAAATGGCAGAATCAGGAAATCAAGAAAGGTTCCAGACTGATAATCCGTCCGGGACAGGATGCAATTTTTCTGTATAACGGCATAGTCGAGGGGATTTTCGAGGATGAGGGAAGTTATGATATCGAATCGGATATCATTCCTTTTCTGACGACGTTAAAAAGCTTTAAATTCGGCTTCAATACGCCGCTGCGTGCGGAAGTGCTTTTCATCAATACCAAAGAGCTGTTAGTAAAATGGGGCACCAAAAACGCGATTAATCTGCGTGCGGAAGGTCTGCCTGGGGGAATGCCGATACGGGCTTTCGGAACGTTTAACTGTAAAATTGCAGACCACGGGGTTGTCATTGATAAACTTGCCGGAATCCGCCAGACTTATACGGTAGAAGATGTAAAAGAGCGGATTGTTGCCAGCCTCGACCAGCTATTGATGAGCTGGATTTCCAAAGAGGGCAGGGACATGTTCAATTTACAGGCGGATGCAAGGAGCATTGCCAAGGGCATCGAGTCCGATCTGGATATGGATATGCGTAAAATTGGTATTGCAATTACCGATTTTACGATAGAAAGTTTCTCCTATCCCGAAGAAATCAAGAAAATGCAGGAAAAAGCCGCGGCACAGTCTATGGTAGGCGATATGAACAAATATACGCAGATGGCGGCGTCGGATGGCATGAGCAGCGGACGCGCAGGCAGCGGACTTGCGGCGGATATGGTAAATCTGCAGATGGGCATGGCGCTTGGACAGCAGGTCGTGCAGCAGATGAACCAGGGACAAAACGCAGGCATGGGCGCGGGCGCAGCGCAGGGGGCGGGCATACCGAAATTCTGCCCGAATTGCGGCACACCTACAAATGGGATGAAATTCTGCGGAAATTGCGGCAATAAGCTGGCATAGTGAGATAGAGGAAAGTGGAATGAGTATTTATGATACCTTAAACGAGCAGCAGAAAAAGGCGGTTTTTACGACCACAGGGCCGGTTCTTATCTTGGCGGGAGCGGGCAGCGGTAAGACGCGCGCCCTGACCCATAGGATTGCTTACTTAATGGAAGAGGAAGGCGTAAATCCCTATCATATTATGGCGATTACCTTTACCAATAAGGCGGTGGGGGAAATGCGGGAGCGTGTCAATAATTTAATTGGATATGGCGCTGAAGCAGTCTGGGTTTCTACGTTCCACTCTTCCTGTGTAAGAATTTTACGGCGATATATCGACAGGCTTGGATTCGACAATCATTTTGCCATATATGATACGGACGACCAGAAGGGCATTATCAAGGAAGTCTGCAAGAAATTGTCAATAGATACCAAGATGTTAAAAGAAAGAACCATTCTTGGCGCCATCTCTTCGGCAAAAGACGAATTGATTTCGCCGGTAGAATATGAAATGCAGAATAGCGGCGATTATAACGGCAGCAGGATTGCCAAGGCATATCAGGAATATCAGGCGGCATTGCGCAAAAATAACGCGCTGGATTTTGATGACTTAATCGTGAAGACCGTGGAGCTTTTTCAGAATAATCCGGAAGTGCTTGCCTCTTATCAGGACAGATTCCGCTATATCATGGTAGACGAATACCAGGATACCAATACGGCGCAGTTTGAATTTATCAGATTGTTGGCGGCAAAACATAGAAATCTGTGTGTCGTCGGGGATGATGACCAGTCAATCTACAAATTCAGGGGCGCGAATATCCGAAATATTCTGGATTTTGAAAAAGTCTACCCGGAAAGCTGTGTGATTAAGCTGGAACAGAATTACCGTTCCACCCAGAACGTATTAGACGCCGCCAATGCAGTGATTAAACATAATACAAGAAGGAAAGACAAACGGCTCTGGACGGATAAACAGGACGGCTCCCTCATTCATTTTCACCAGTTTGACACGGCACTGGACGAGGCGGAGTATATCGCGGAAAGCATCAGGAAAAAGCAGAACGAGGGAAAAGCCGAGTACAGGGAATGCGCAGTGCTCTACCGTACAAACGCCCAGTCCCGTATGCTGGAAGAACGTTTTATCATGAAGGGAATCCCCTATCAGGTCGTGGGCGGCGTGAACTTCTATTCCAGAAAAGAAATCAAGGATGTCCTGGCGTATTTAAAGACCATCGACAACGGCAGGGACGATGTGGCGGTCAAAAGAATCATCAATGTGCCCAGAAGAGGCATCGGCGCGACGACCATCCAGCGGGTACAGGAATATGCGGATGGCAGAAATATCAGTTTCTACGACGCCCTGCGGGAAGCCGACCAGATTGTGGCAGTTGGCAAAAGCATATCTAAACTTTCCGCATTCGTGACCATGATACAGGCGTTTAGAAGTAAGCTGGAATTTTACAATCTGGAAGATTTACTGAAAGATATTCTGGAAACGACCGGATATGTGAAGGATTTGGAAGCTTCCAATGATGAAGACGCGGAAGACAGGATTGCAAATATTGATGAACTTCTGAGCAAGGTGGTTGCCTATGATGAAACCCATGAAGAAGCGAATCTGAGCGAGTTTCTGGAAGAGGTGGCGTTGGTAGCCGATATCGACCAGGTGGACGGGGATAGGAACAAAGTGCTGCTGATGACGCTGCATAGCGCCAAAGGCCTCGAATTTCCGCAGGTCTATCTGGCGGGATTAGAGGACGGCGTTTTTCCAAGTTATATGACGATTACGTCAGACGACCCGCTGGAAGTGGAAGAAGAGAGACGGCTTGCCTATGTGGGTATCACGAGAGCGAAAGACGATTTGACCATTACCTGCGCCAGACAGCGCATGATTCGCGGGGAAACGCAGTACAATGCGGTCAGCCGTTTCGTGAAAGAAATTCCGCCGCTGCTGCTGGATCATAAACTTCCCCAGCCAAGACGCCTGGATTTTTATGACGAGGGAAAAAGGAAAGACGCCGAGGATACCAGAAGCGGCGCGGGCACTTATCAGAGACAGTTTGGCATTCCCGCGGATACGGTTTTTGACAAGCCCCAGGTTTTCGCCAAGCCCAAAGCCTTTGATAAGCCCAAAGCTTTTGCCAAACCGAAGGCATCTGTCAGACCTAAGAGAACCGCATACGAAGACCAGCCCTATATTACCAGAACTACGTCGCAAATCGCAGAACAGACGGCAAATACCGCCGGGCGTTCCCAGAGTGCGCTGGGCTATGGAAAAGGCGACAGGGTCAGACATCTGAAATATGGGGAAGGAACCGTCATGAAAATAGAAGATGGCCCCAGGGATTATCAGGTGACAGTCGTATTCGACGAGGCGGGGCAGAAAGTCATGTACGCCGGATTCGCCAAGCTGCAGAAAGTATAGATTGAAAAATCAGAGATTTTTCAATCGCGAATTTGTGCCTTGCGGCTACAAATGTCGCAGGCTGAGAAAAAGGCATGGTTATTAGATTAAAAATTAGAGATTTTTTTGCAAAGAGAATATAAAAAATAGTAGTAAAATGCATCATTTAGTGGTATATTATATAATATAACGTACAACGGCGGATAAAATCGGCACCGTAGATAATTTAGGAAAGAGAGGGCGTAAGTATGAGCAGAACAGATATTAAAGAAATGAAAGAGGAAGTTTTAAATAAATTGGATGAAGTATTAGATAATACGGGGGTGAATGAATTGTTAGGCAAGAAGAAAGAAGAAGAGAAAAAGAAAAACACCATGTTATGGGTTTTCGCAATCATCGGAGCGATTGCAGCCGTAGCGGCGATTGCTTATGCGGTA
Source organism: Blautia sp. (assembly GCA_023664455.1). GTDB lineage: Bacteria > Bacillota > Clostridia > Lachnospirales > Lachnospiraceae > UBA3282. The sequence goes on along the minus strand of JAMPFM010000085.1, from coordinate 3,752 downwards.
TACCGCTATATGGAGCCGGATTATTTAGACGACTTTGATGATGATTTCGACGATGACTTTGACGACGATCTGTTTGAGGATGAGGACGACGACGAGGAATCTTCCGAAAAATAAGGCGCCAAAGAAGACCGGGGAATCCCGGAAATGCGCTATGATGGGAATCTGGATAGCGAATTGGAAATGGCAAGATTGAGGCGGGGTGTATCGCAGGTGCATCCCGCTTTTACCGTTTGGGATTTTATATGGCAGGAAAGCGATTTACATGAAATGCAGAGCGCATTGAAGATTGCATGGAAAGCCAGGCAGGGGGATAATGGTGAAAAAAGGACAGATAATCGAAGGAATTGTGCGGGAAGTGGATTTCCCATGCAAGGGAATTGTGGAAACAGAAGACGGGATTTGCATCGTTAAGAATGTATTACCGGGACAGAAGGTAAGATGCAGCGTCAATAAAGTGCGAAAAGGAAAAGCGGAAGGCCGGCTTTTGGAAGTGTTAGAGGCATCGCCCCTGGAACAGGAAAGCCCCTGTCCCCATTTCGGACTCTGCGGAGGCTGCGTTTACCTTTCCCTGCCTTATGAAGAACAGCTAAAAATCAAAGAAACGCAGGTAAAAAAACTGCTGGATTCTGTCTTGAAAAAACAGGATGGTTATCGCTTTGAAGGCATCAAGCCAAGCCCCTATTGGAGCGGCTACCGCAATAAGATGGAGTTTTCTTTTGGCGATGAGGTCAAAGATGGTCCCCTGTCCCTTGGAATGCACAAACGGGGGAGTTTTTACGATATTGTATCCGTGGATGGCTGTCAGATTGTGGATGAGGACTACCGGCGCATTTTGAAATGTGTCAGGAACTATTTTACCATGCTGCAGGAGCAGGGATATGATATCAGTTTCTACCATAGACTGCGCCATACAGGATACTTACGCCATCTTCTCGTCCGCAAGGCGGCAAAAACCGGGGAAATTCTGATTGCCCTTGTGACGACGACGCAGAAACCGGCTGGAAAAACTGCCCCGGAAGAGGATAGCCTATCCAGGACGCGGACGGAAGAACATGCTGCAGCGCAGATAGATAACCTGGAAGCGCAAATCCTGGAAGGCTTAAAGGAAGCACTGCTGCGTCTGCCGCTAGAGGGAACGATTGCCGGGATTTTGCATACAAAAAATGATGCGCTTGCCGACGTAGTGCGCAGCGATGCGACGGATATTTTATACGGACAGGATTACTTTTATGAAGAATTGCTGGGACTGAAATTTCGGATATCGCAGTTTTCTTTTTTCCAGACCAACAGTCTGGGCGCGGAAGTCTTATATCAGACGGCAAGGGAGTATCTGCTGGACGCCGTTGCGGCTCTGGGAAAGAAAGATAACGTGGTGTTCGATTTGTACAGCGGAACCGGCACGATTGCCCAGTTGATGGCGTCTGTAGCCCGAAAAGTCATCGGCGTGGAAATTGTGGAAGAAGCGGTAGACGCCGCCAGGAGCAATGCAGCGCTGAATGGTTTACATAACTGTGAATTTCTTGCCGGGGATGTCCTAAAAGTCATAGATGACATAGAAGAAAAGCCGGATATCATTATCTTAGATCCGCCCCGCGACGGCATCCACCCGAAGGCGCTTCCCAAAATCATCCAATACGGCGCAGAGCATATTTTATACATATCCTGCAAGCCGACCAGCCTGGCGCGGGACTTGGAGGTGCTGCTGGCAAGAGGATACCGGGTAGAGCGCGCGGTGGCGGTGGATATGTTTCCGGGGACGGGGAATGTAGAGACGGTTGTTTTGCTTTCCAAGGGAGAAATCGACTCGAAGAAGGTGAGGGTAGAGTTCTCACTGGAGGATATGGATATGTCCGGTTTCTGGAAAGGCGCAACGTATCAGGAGATAAAGGATTATGTGAAAGAACAGACGGGGCTGTCGGTATCTTCTTTGTATATCTCACAGATTAAGAGGAAATGTGGATTGGATGTTGGACAGAATTATAATCTGTCGAAGAAAGAAAATGCTAAGATGCCACAGTGTCCGTTGGGAAAAGAAGAGGCTATTAGGGCGGCGTTTAAGCATTTCGGGATATTGTAGGTTACAATAGATGAAATAGCTGTATTGTGATAATAATAAAGAGAGATATAGAAGCTTGTTAGATGAATTAAATAAAATGGGTATAGCATGATTAAATAAGTACAAATATAGAGATTGTTTCAAATTGAAGAATAGCTGACGAACTGACGGAAAATTGTAGCTATTTTATTTTCTTCAAATCCTTTTGTCTTTCTGGATTGCTGTGATTCCTTTTCAGTACTGCCATATATTCAAACAAGTCGCGTCTTGTCACATCATCCAATACAAAGAAGTCAGCAATCAACTGATCGACCATCGGCAATTCAGTATAGTCAAAATTTTTAATAATTTTCATGGTGCGGTCAGAAAAATAAGCTTTCTTTTCCATGCCGACCATAAGACGTTCCCTGTCTGGAGGAAGCTTTGGCAGAGTCTCCATATCATCATAAGGATTGTCTTTACAAATTGAGTTGATTGGTATGTCAAGGATATTAGAAATACGCAACGCTGTATCAAAACGTATCGCAGCATCCCGCTGGATAATAGAATAAAGAGTAGTGGGCGCAATTCCGGTTTTCCTTGCCAATTCTTTTACAGTCATTCCTTTACTATCAAGTATATCTTTCAGGTTTTTTCCATATCCCATAACCATATCCCCCTTCTTCTTTTCACTCATTATAACATCATACGAATGAATACGCAATGAGTAAATTTTGCATAAAAAAGCAAAATTAATATTGACAAAATACCAAATGCGTAATATTATGAGAAAATAATACGAAGTACGTATCGGCAAGCACTGCCTGTGTCCGTACACAGGCGCAAAATCTTAAATTTTGCTTGCAGGGGAAATGTCCCCTAACCCCCTTAATATGCAGCTACGCTTTTCGTACAGAACAATGAAGAAAGGAGGCAAATTTCATGGGTAAAAACAGATCAAGGAAACACAAATTTACCCTGTATCTCAGCGATGATGAACACAGGATTTTATGCGCTAAATTTGAGGTCTCCGGAATGCGGAGCAAGGCGTCTTTTTTGCGACAGTTGATTATAGCGGGTTTTGTGTATGATGTTGATTATTCTTATCTAAGGGAATACAACTACTTACTTGGAAAAATCGGTGCAAATCTCAACCAGATTGCAAAGAGAATTAACGAAACGAGGAGCATCTATCAGACGGATATGGATGAGATAAAAGGGGAGATGGAGAAACTCTGGAAAGTTCAAAAAAACATGTTGAAGAAGCAGCCGGTAATGAGCCAATAAGGGTATTTTAAGAATCATTCAGGGATTGTTATACAGTCGCAATCGGCATGGAGATTATGCTCACCGGTGGCATGCAAAAATACACCGGAATTTACAGCGAAAGTGCAGGAGGGAGAGGAACTATGTGGAGCATAAGAAAAATACATATTATGATGATTCAAAGGATAATACCGCCTTCGAACGCTGTATTGATGTTATGAGCAGATTGATACTGAAATACGGACCGGATATGCTGGAAAAGATAGAGCAGAAAGAAATGCGAGAAGCGCATTGCGAAGAAACGGATAATGTGCTATGATATATATATCGCAATGCGTGGAGGAAGAACGATATGGATATAGCAAAAAGGATAACGGAACTTCGTGAGGAAGCGGACGAGAATAGAAAAGAATTTTCGCATCATACGGGGATACCTGTCCGCACATTAGAG
>JAMPFM010000084.1 GCA_023664455.1 Blautia sp. | reverse complement strand
AGCATCAAGACCTTGGAGAGGGTCTATAAACACTACTACTATATAATACAAGGTATTTTGAATAGGAGGAATCAGATATGAGTAAAATTATCGGTATTGATTTAGGAACAACAAATAGCTGCGTAGCGGTTATGGAAGGCGGCAAGCCCGCTGTTATCGCCAATACGGAAGGCGCCAGGACGACGCCGTCTGTTGTTGCGTTTACGAAGACAGGGGAAAGACTTGTCGGCGAGCCGGCAAAGCGTCAGGCAGTAACGAATGCAGACAAAACCATCGCTTCCATTAAGCGTGACATGGGTACGGACAGAGGACGTACAATCGATGATAAGAAATATTCACCCCAGCAGATTTCTGCAATGATTCTGCAGAAATTGAAAGCGGACGCAGAGAATTATCTGGGCGAAAAAGTAACCGAAGCTGTTATTACTGTACCGGCTTACTTCAATGATGCGCAGAGACAGGCAACCAAAGACGCAGGTAAAATCGCAGGTCTGGATGTAAAACGTATTATCAACGAGCCTACGGCAGCGGCGCTGGCATATGGTCTGGATAATGAAAAAGAGCAGAAGATTATGGTATATGACCTGGGCGGCGGTACATTCGACGTTTCCCTGATTGAAATTGGCGACGGTGTTATCGAAGTGCTTGCAACTAATGGTGATACCCACTTAGGCGGCGATGATTTTGACCAGAAGATTATCGACTGGATGCTGGCGGAGTTTAAAGCGCAGGAAGGCGTTGATTTGTCCGGCGACAAGATGGCGCTGCAGAGATTAAAAGAAGCTGCGGAGAAAGCAAAGAAAGAATTGTCTTCCGCAACGACGACCAATATCAACCTTCCTTTCATTACAGCGACAGCGGAAGGTCCGAAACACTTTGACATGAATTTAACAAGGGCGAAATTTGATGAATTAACCCATGATTTAGTAGAAAAAACCGCAGTACCCGTTCAGAATGCAATGAAAGATGCGGGTCTTACCAATGCGGATTTAGGAAAAGTCCTGTTAGTCGGCGGTTCTACGCGTATTCCGGCAGTACAGGAAAAAGTAAAACAGCTGACTGGACATGAACCGAATAAGAGCCTGAATCCTGATGAGTGCGTTGCGCTTGGCGCGTCTATCCAGGGCGGTAAGCTTGCCGGCGATGCGGGCGCAGGGGAAATCCTCTTACTAGATGTAACACCCCTTTCCCTTTCCATCGAAACGATGGGCGGCGTAGCGACCAGACTGATTGAAAGAAATACCACTATCCCGACGAAGAAGAGCCAGATTTTCTCAACGGCGGCGGATAACCAGACAGCGGTTGACATCAACGTCGTACAGGGCGAGAGACAGTTTGCCAAAGACAACAAATCCCTCGGTCAGTTCAGACTCGACGGTATCCCGCCGGCAATGCGCGGCGTACCGCAGATAGAGGTTACTTTTGATATCGATGCAAACGGCATCGTAAACGTATCCGCTAAGGATTTAGGAACAGGCAAAGAGCAGCATATCACGATTACCGCCGGCTCCAATATGTCCGATGATGAAATTGACAGAGCTGTAAAAGAAGCGGCGGAATATGAAGCGCAGGATAAGAAGAGAAAAGAAGCGATTGATACAAGAAATGACGCGGACTCTTTCGTATTCCAGACAGAGAAGGCCTTGAGTGAAGTCGGGGACAAAATCGACGCTTCCGAGAAAGCCGGCGTTGAAGCTGACTTACAGGCTGTAAAAGATATTCTGGAAAAGACCAAAGACCAGGAAATGACAGACAGCCAGCTTGACGAGCTGAAAGCGGCAAAAGAGAAACTGACCAATTCCGCACAGTCCCTGTTCACCAAGATGTATGAGAACATGCAGCAGACTCAGGCAGGCCCCGACATGGGAGCCGCAGACGCGGCACAGGGCGCACCCGATATGGGCGCGGCAGACGCAGCGGATGATGTAGTGGACGGAGATTATAGGGAAGTATAGATTGAAAAATCAGAGATTTTTCAATCGCGAATTTGAGTCACAGACTCAAATGTCGCAGGTTGAGAGAATAGCAAGGTTATTAGATGAAAAAGAGGATTAGATAGATGGCAGAACAGAAAAGAGATTATTATGAAGTGCTCGGCGTAGAGAAAAATGCGGACGATGCAGCGCTGAAAAAAGCATATAGAGTTCTGGCTAAGAAATATCATCCCGATATGAATCCCGGAGATGCGGAAGCGGAGAAGAAATTTAAAGAAGCGTCGGAAGCATATGCGGTACTTAGTGACCCTGAGAAAAGACGGCAGTACGACCAGTACGGTCATGCCGCCTTTGAACCGGGTGCGGGAGGCGGCTTCGGCGGCTTTGACTTTAACAGCATGGATTTCGGCGATATTTTTGGCGACCTTTTTGGCGACTTCTTCGGCGGCGGACGCAGAGGCAGGAATAACGGTCCCATGAAGGGAGCGAATCTCCGGACCAGCGTAAGAATTACTTTTGAAGAAGCAATCTTCGGCGTCGAGAAAGAGATAGAGCTTACCTTGAAAGACGAATGTAAGACCTGTCACGGCAGCGGCGCGAAGCCTGGAACCAGCCCGGAAACCTGCCCGAAATGCGGCGGAAAAGGGCAGGTAGTATTTACCAGCAATTCTTTCTTCGGTACGGTCAGAAATGTACAGACTTGCCCGGACTGTCATGGAACAGGTAAAGTCATTAAAGAAAAATGCCCGGATTGCCGCGGAACGGGATACATCGCAAATAAGAAGAAAATACAGGTATCCATTCCGGCAGGTATCGACAACGGACAGAGCGTGCGAATCCGGGATAAAGGCGAGCCGGGCACAAACGGAGGCCCAAGAGGCGACCTGCTGGTAGAGGTTATCGTAGGACGTCATCCGATTTTCCAGAGACAGGATACCAATATCTACTCTACGGTTCCCATGTCCTTCCCGGTAGCCGTACTCGGCGGCGAGATTATGATTGATACCGTAGACGGAAAAGTCATCTATGATGTAAAACCCGGTACGCAGACGGATACCAAAGTCCGCCTGAAAGGAAAAGGCGTGCCGTCCCTGCGAAACAAAGACGTCAGAGGCGACCATTACGTTACCCTCGTCGTTCAGGTGCCCGACAAGCTGTCCCGTGAAGCGAAAGACCTCTTACGCCAGTTTGACGAACACAGCGGCAACACCCTGAATCAGGCAAAACAGGCGGCTTCCGGCGGCGAGGAACCTAAGAAAAAGAAAGGGTTTCGGAAATAGCAGGGAGCAAATCCGGCATAGAAACATCTAAAATAAGAATCATGGAAAACCCCGGCATGTTGATAGGAATGCAGGGGTTTTTTGGTGCGCAAATTCCGGTATCCGTCAAATAGTGTAAAATTCGATAAAAAGTATTGTGGATTTTTAGCAATTTTTTTCGGGGGGGGGTACTTGGCTTTGATTGGAAGGTGTGCTAGAATATAGGCAGTATCTATATTGCATGACGAATTGAGGACAAGGGGAGGTTAGTTGTCTTACATAGCATGGGGTTGGAGAAAATCTATGGGAAGGGAGTAAGAAAATGAAAGGCAAAAGAGTAAAGAAAGTAAGCAGAGCGTTTCTGTCCTTACTGTTGTCAGCGGTTTTGTTTGCAGAACCTGCAGTAAGCGCAGCGGTTACTTACGCGGCGGAACCTGTCAGCGGACAGACAGCAGACATGGTAGAAGGTATCTCTGGCGAAGATGGTCTGGGTACACCTTCAGGAACAGAAGAAGGAAAAGAAGAAAACATTTCTGGTGAGACTGGAAACGGTGAGGACGGTACAGATGAAGGCGGCTCCGGTGAAACCGGAAGCGGCGAGGACGGTACAGGAGAAGGCGGTTCCAGTGAGATTGGAAGCGGCGAAGACGGCACAGGAGAAGGCGGTTCCGGTGAGACTGGAAGCGGCGAAGACGGCACAGGAGAAGGCGGTTCCGGTGAGACCGGAAGCGGCGGGGACGGCGCAGGAGAAGGCGATTCCGGTGAGACTGGAAGCGGCGAAGATGGCTCCGGCGAAACTGGGGACGGACAGGACGAAAACGGTGAAGACGGTTCCGAAGAAGATCCAGAAGAAGGCGACCTTGACGAAGAGGACGAGGAAGGTCTTGAGGACGAGGAGCTGGAAGATGCCGATAAAGAAAAAGAAGAGGAAGAAGATCCGGATAATTGGCAGGGAACAGGGCATAAAGCTCCCGAACTGGAAATGCAGTTAACGTCTGCAATGGTTTCGGAAAAGATAGAATTACGCGGAACTTCCGAACGTCTGCAAAAATTGGAAAAAGGCAGGGAATATGCGCCAAATGAGGCGGTTTACCTAGCCTCTTCCAAGAAATATGCAGAAACGGTAGCGGAAGGCTATGGCGCGTCTTTGGAATCCTACGAAGACGGCGTGGCAGTCATGGTCTTTTCGGATGAAGTAACAGACATTATCGCAATGGCGGAAGATGAAAAGGTAAAACTTCCGGCAGTATACCCGAACTTTTATTATACGACCTGCAGTGATGTTGCGGTGTATTCGGACGCAACGCCCGCAGGAGATGTGAATACGGCGACAAGTAATGATAAATATTATACATATCAGTATCATCATGATGAGATTCATTCACCTGCTGCATGGGAATACAATAATGCTGCGGGAAGTGGCATTAAGGTTGCGGTAATTGATAGCGGTATAGAGAAGACTCATGAGGATTTGAAAAAACGAGTGGCGTCTGCATCGTCAACTAGCAGTTATGCATATAATAAGGCGGAAGATAACGACGGACATGGAACGCATGTATCCGGTATTATAGCGGCTAATAAGGATAATGGGATTGGTGGCGCAGGGATTGCTTATAATGCAACCATTGTATCTATTAAAGCATTAGAGGAAAGTCCCCTTATGGGAGGTGCAGGCGGTGATACCGCTGATATTATTAAAGCAGTTAATTCCGCGGTTAAGAGCGGGGTCAAGGTTATCAATATGAGTCTTGGCGGAAAAGGTTATGATGCATTATATGAAGCGACAATAGATGTTGCTGTAAATAAAGGTGTCGTAGTAGTTGCTGCAGCAGGTAATGATAGTATATTGTTGTCTACGGATATAAACAGTGTAAATTATCGTTCGCCAGCATGTTTTAAAAATGTTATTACAGTATCTGCAAAGACGAAAGGAGAATCTACTTTAGCATATTTTTCTAACTATGGTGAGGGTATCGTTGATATTACTGCTCCTGGGACGGGAATTTTTTCCACCTTTCCCAAAGCCCTTACCCATATAGAGTTAATACCATATGTGGGTATGGATGGCACTTCCCAGGCAACGCCAATGGTAGCGGCGGCAGCGGCTTATATTTTTTCTGTCAGCCCGGATTTGAAGAACAATAAGACAAAAGCGGCAGTTGATACCGTAAAGAAAATCTTGCAGGATTCTGCAACGAAAACAGGTTATACGGACAGCGCCAAATTTGGTGCAGGGCTTTTAAACGTGGAAGCAGCTGTAAGAATGGCAGCGCCTACAGCAGCGGACAAAGGCGGAACAGGCGAACTGACGGCTCCCACAGTACAAATCGGCGGAACCGATGTTGCAAACAATGCAACTATCCAACGCACAGATATGATTGCGCTTTCCGCGACAGTAGATGGCACAACAAACAGTGAGATAAAAATTTACTATACGTTGGACGGAAAAGCGCCGACAGAAAAGAGCACGCTTTATACAGCGCCATTTTCCATAGAAGCGTCCGGTAATAAGACGATTAAGGCGATAGCCGTTTATTATGGCAAAAAGAGTAAAGTTACAACCATAAAAGTAAAAGTCAATGCAAATATGAGCAGCTTTAAAATTGTTTCCAAGACAAACTCTACTTGTCTTGGTGCAGGGAAGAACATGACTTTGACGGTAGATACCAAAAGCATCACGCCTGCCTATGCAACGAATAAGAAAGTAACCTGGGAAATCAGCCAGTATGACGGCGGCGCGACGAAGGACAATGTTTCGATTAATTCAAGCAGCGGACAATTGAAGGCAACGGCAGCGCTTACTGCGAAAGGAACCGTTACAGTAAAGGCAACAGCAAAAGACGGCGGGGGCGCAACGGCGACGCTGCAGATTACGTTATTGCCGAAAGTAACTAAACTGGAACTGAAAGCCCCGGTATTTGAAGGCAAAACATACCTGATGGCTTTTGACCCAATACCAGAACAAGATGGAAAGCCGGCGCAGCTCAATCAGGTGCAGATGGAAGTAACAGTAACACCGGAAGATGCTAATACAGGGATTTCTTATACTTCGTCCAATGTAAAGGTAGCGGCTGTAACTGAAAGCGGATTAATTAAGGCGGTAGGAAACGGAAAAGCAACGATTACGGCAAAGACTACCGATGGAAGCAACAAGAAAGTCACCCTGCAGGTACAGGTAACCAAAAAAGTGCAGTCCATTATGGTAAAATCCAAAACTGGCGAATCCCAGCTGGCAGCAGGAAAGACCCTGCAAATGGTAGCAGAAGTTACCAGTGATGCAACCAACAAAAAGGTAACATGGTCCATAGTGGAAGGTGAAGGCGCCGCTGCGACAATCAATGCAAGCGGTAAATTGACGGCAAAATCCAACAATGAAGTCACTGCAGTGTCTACAGTTACAGTAAAGGCGGAAGCAGCAGATGGCAGCGGTAAATCCGACACAATGACAATTACTGTCTATCCGTCCATCACCGGCAAGATTTTGTTTGAAGAGGGAACTTCCAGAAACTTAGGCACAACTGAGATGGGGGAACTGCGTAAGACGATACAACTGCACCCATATACGGAAAACCATACGTCAACATATTTTGGAAGAGCAAAGGACAGTGGAGAGCTAGGTCTTGATAACTTTATTTACACATCTTCCAATAAAAAGATTGCAACTGTAAGTGGGACAGGTCTTGTAGAGGTTAACAAGGAAGGAAAGACAGGAAGCGCCAAAATCAAGGTTACGGCAAGGGATGGAAGCGGTAAGAGTGCGTCTTATACCATCAAGGTTGTGAAACCGGTAACATCGTTGTCCATATATTCCAAGACGGGAAGGAATGTTGTTGGAAATGGTAAAACATTGGCATTGGGTGCATCGGTAGGTGGTAATCCAAGTAATAAGAAAGTAAAATGGGCGTCTTCTAACACAAATATTGCAACGGTTGATAAAAACGGAAAGGTAAAAGGAGTCAAATATGACCCGACAACTAAAAAATCAACAGTAACCATTACTGCGACAGCGGAAGACGGAAGTGGGGTGTCGAATACTTTTGAAGTGTGCGTACAGCCTGCGATTACGAAATTGGCGTATAAATATAATATACTCAATATGTTCGGAAAGCCAATAGGTACTACTTGTAAAACTTCAAGGACGCTTGGGCTGACATATTCCCGGACGATAGATATAGTTACTGATGATGAGGGGAATGTTGGAAGCGAAATCAATTATCATAATTACGATTACTTAAATAAATATTTACCTTGGTATTTTGATACATCATGTGCGAATGGTGCTAGTAGGCTGGATGAAGATGGATATGATTATTGGGATTGGGCGAGCATTACCTGTACTTGCTCGAACAGTAATGTTATTCAAATAGAAACTGCTAAGATTAATGGTAATTTGTATGATATGATAGTACCTGTCAATAAGGGAAAGGCGACAATTACCTTTAAGGCGTTGGATGGTTCTGGGAAGAGCGCGAAATTAAATATCACAGTAAAGTAAAGAAATCATTCTTATTATTTTGCTTTAGATAAGTGTTTTAATGGCAAGCATTCACAATAAAGAGGGATTTTATGGAAAAGGAAAAACGGATGAATAGAATCATACTGATAGTGCTTATAGTGGTTATTGTGGTGGTGATAGGGTTGGTTGTTTTTATTAACAGCAAGGCGGAGCCGATTACCAAGGAAGAAGTTGGACTGGACAGAATGCCAATCAGCATAGCAGCAGATGATGATAAGAATAAGATTGGAGAGACCGAAGAAATGCTGGATAATCAGGATTATATCGAAAATCAGGTAGTCGCTGTTGCAGAATCCAAGCGGGAGGCAAAGAAAATTGCCAAACAGATTGGTGGAAAATTATTATCCTATGATAACCAGGTGGCAGTCATTCAGATTGGAATGACCGTCGAAGAGATGATGCAGCAATTGGAAGAAGATTCTTCTCTTCCGAGAGTCTATCCGAATTATCAGAACTATACAAACTAAACTCTGATATAAAAGAGATTTCTGTTATCCCATGAAAGTAAAGTTTTGCTGAAAAGAGGGCGTTTTCCAAACCGGAAGGTTTAGAGGACGCCCTTTATCATGATTCTTTTCTTTGATTTGTCTGATATTTTTTTAACAATCGAGTTATTCCAGAGACTATTATTTTTCTACGTTAACAAATTTAAAGCAAACCAAACTCCCGAAACAACTGCTCTTGATATTCCGAGTCCTGCGCCGCCCGGATGATATCATCAGTGCGGTTTTGTTCAGATAGGATAAGATTTAATTTGTTGATGCGTTCGGCTTCTTGTTTCTGTCCCTGCTGGATACCTTTTTTCATGCCATCTTCAAATCCTCTTTCAACGCCGTCTTTAAATCCTTTTTCAATACCTTCTTCAATACCTTTCTCAACGCCTTCCTCAAACCCTTCCGCCCGAAGGCTCCGCTCATATTTCTTCACATCGAATTTTTCCAATAGCATTCCCAACACCTCCGCGCGGTATTTTCTGAGGAAATCTGCAAGGATACCGTGGTCTATGCAATAGTCCACGGCTTCGTTTAAGGCTTCCTGCAGGTTTTTCCCTTCTCTGACGGAATTACAGCAAACCAAACTCCCGAAACAACTGTTCCTGATATTCCGGATCCTGCGCCGCCCGGATAATATCATTAGTGCGGTTTTGTTCGGATAGGATGATATTTAATTGATTAATGCGTTCTATACCTTCCTCAAACCCTTCCGCCCGAAGGCTCCGCTCATATTTTTTCACATCGAATTTTTCCAATAGCATTCCCAACACCTCCGCACGGTATTTTCTGA
>JAMPFM010000083.1 GCA_023664455.1 Blautia sp. | reverse complement strand
GCGTTTTCACAGTACCTGCTTTTGGAGTTGTATATTCTGTACAACTACACATTTTAAACTTTCGTTTCGTAATTATCTAAAAAGTAGTAGATTAAGAGGTAATAATTATAAGAAGTAATGAAAAAGGAGTAAAACGATTAGAATGTACAAGAGATTAGCGGGAATTTTTGTTGTTATGATTACTTTGTCGTTTATGATTGCCGGTTGTACTTCCCAGGCAAGCAATATCGGTCTTGCAAGGGAAAACAACCGGGAAAGCGTAGGTTCTGATTTTGTCGTTGCCCAGGTTGGAAGTTATGATTCGGCGGATACGGCGGTCGTGCTTTCCGTAGACGCGGATATTTCCTATGCAACTTTTATGAATATCGCCACGGGCAGACAATATACGTTATCCTATGATGGGACAACCTATGTAAAGGATAAATATGAATCGCCTATGTCAATGTCCCAGTTGAAGGCGGGCGACATCGTAGACGTCACTTTCTTAAAAAGTAAGAAGAAACTGGCGAGCGTACAGTTATCCCCCAGGGCATGGACTTACGATAATGTGGAAAACTACGATTTAGGCGGCATTAATAAGACTGCCCAGATTGGTTCTAATACCTATTCCCTGCCAGACGATGTAGTGGTTCTGTCGGAGGGTGAGCGGACGGAAGTCATGGATATCGTGAAAAAAGACGTCCTGACAATCAGCGGCATCGACCATCAGATTTGCAGTATCAATATAGAAAAAGGGCATGGATATATCCGTCTTTCAAATGAACAGGCGTTAGTCGGCGGCTGGATTGAGATTGGAAACGTGGTAATCCAGCAGATTACGGAAAATATGCTTTTGACCGTGCCGGAAGGAAGTTATCAGGTAGTGCTTTCTAACGGCGGTACAAGCTGTACGAAAGACGTTATCATTGAGCGGGATAAAGAAGTGATATTAAACATAGGAGACCTGGAAATTGTCCAGGATAAGACGGGAATCATCCTGCTGTCTGTAGAACCTGATTCGGCGACAGTCAGCATCGATGGCAAACCTGCGGATATCAGTCAGGAAATAGAGCTTACCTACGGTATTCACAGCATCCGTCTGGAAGCGGAAGGATATCAGACATTGACGAAATACATTCAGGTTGGCTCTGAATATGCCCGGTTAAGCTTTACTATGGAAGAGAAAACGGAAGAGACAGAAGAAGATACGGACGATAATCAGCAGGATAATAATACGGATAAAGATGTGGAAGATGCGGTAACGGGGAATAAAGTTTATATTGACGCGCCCGTTGATGTTGAAGTTTATATGGATGGTAGTTATATGGGAGTTTCACCGGTCAACTTTACGAAGGTAACGGGAAGCCATACGATTGTGTTAAGAAAGCCCGGTTATGTATCGAAGAGCTATACAATTTATCTTTATGACGACGGACAGGATATTACTTATTCCTTTACGGATTTGGAAAAGGACGGTTCCCAAAGCGGAAGCAGTAAAAATACTTCCTCAAAGTCCACGACGTCTACCCATAATGAAGGCAGCAGCAGTACTTCCATCGTGACGTCGCATACGACTTCCTCAAAAACCACGTCTTCTTCCTCAGGAAGCACGGTCAGCGGAAATGAATAGAGGGTATGTTTGTGAAATTATTGACAAATCGGGAAAGTTTATACGTTAACATAACAAGGAAATATTGCAAATTTGGCAAAAAATCCTGCAAATTCCGATAAAATGGTAATTTCGCCTTGACAAGACCTTGCAGAACCTTTATAAATAGATATAGACGTTTCAAAAGAGAAACTTCTAAATATAACAATGTAAACTCATTTAAGAGGAGGAGTTCAAAATGAACAAAGCAGAATTAGTAGCAGCTATGGCTGATCAGTCAGGATTATCCAAGAAGGATACAGAAAAAGCATTAAAGGCATTTACAGATGTTGTTGCTGAAGAATTAAAGAAAGGTGAGAAAGTACAGTTAGTAGGTTTTGGTACTTTTGAAGTTTCCCAGAGAGCAGCAAGAGAGGGTAGAAATCCTCAGAGTGGTGCAGTTATGAAAATCCCGGCATCCAAAGCTCCTAAGTTTAAAGCTGGCAAGGCTTTGAAAGATTCTATTAACTAATGCGGAAGTCGCAGAAGCGAAAGAGAGAAGCAAGACCTGTATGTATTTTTATCATATGGGTCTTTTTTCATTTTATAGGAAATTTGGGAACAGGTTGAAAAAAGGTACGATGATTGCAAATTTGTGCTGATATTATAGATGTCTTGGGCACATAAATTCGCACGTTGAGAAAGGAGCATGGTTATAAATATGAGACTCGATAAATATTTAAAAGTTTCCCGTCTGATTAAGCGGCGCACGATAGCGAACGAGGCATGTGATGCGGGCAGGGTTTTTATCAATGAAAGACCGGCGAAGGCGTCCGCTAACGTGAAAGAAGGGGATATCATAACGATACAATTTGGAAATAAGGAAGTAAAAGTAGAAGTTTTAAACGTACAGGAAACTGTGCGCAAGGAAGAGGCGAAAGAGCTGTTTAGATATCTGACATAAAACCGGATTGCAGACGTCTCCGCATATTTTGAAAATCCCGTGCATATATTTTAACTGAAATATATTTTAGGATGTTTCTAATCAGGGAGGTATGCATGGAGGATTTGAACAGCATTAATAAGAGACCCCATAAACTGATGCTCACTAATAGAAGGACATGTACTATCAGCGGCGTAAATGATGTGCTTTCTTTTGACGTCAACGAAATTCTATTAGAGACAGAGCAGGGAATGTTGATGATAAAAGGAAATGAACTTCATGTCAGCAGGTTGTCGTTGGATAAAGGCGAAGTAGACGTAGACGGCAGAATAGACAGTCTTACCTATTCGGAAACGGCAGGATACGGCGCCAAGGGAGAATCTTTCTTATCCAGATTATTTAAGTAGATGTTAGCAGGCTGTGGAAGGGCATGGTTATGATATGAGTCAGGACATCATACAGGAAGTCACTTTTTTTCTACATTCCATCATTATGGGCGTTGTCATTACTTTCGTTTACGATTGGTTTCTGATTCTGCGCAAATTGATAAAGCATGGAAATCTGCTGGTATCCCTGGAAGATTTCCTTTTTTGGATTGCCTGCGGGCTGGGAGTCTTCTATATGCTGTATCGGGAAAACAACGGCATACTCAGGTGGTTTACCGTAATAGGCGCCCTGGTCGGTATGGCATGTTATAAATTGCTGATTAGCAATTTTTTCGTACATATTATGTCAACATGTATATACAAGATAGTGTGGCTAATTCTGCGGATTGTACAAATTGTAGTAAAACCGATAAAATGGCTGATTTCAAAACTGAAAAAATGGATAATATATTTGAAAAAGAAATTAAAAAAATGTCAAATTTTCATAAAAAATAGGTTGACGGTTTTCATAAAAATGCTTAAAATGGTTTTATGTAAACAGTAAAATATCCGATTGGAGTAATAAGCATCATGGCAAAAAAGGCAGCATACCGTAAGAAGCGCCAGAATAAGACAGGAATGATTTTGGTAACAACTGTTGTATTGATGATGTTAGTTGTGGTAACAATCAAAAGCGTGGAACTTCGGGATAAAAGAGAAGCATATCAGTTAAGGGAAGCAGCCCTGCAGGAAGAAATAGCCGCAGAGGAAGCCCGTACTGAGGAGATAGAAGAATACGGAAAATATACGCAGACGAAAAAGTATGTCGAAGAGATAGCAAAAGATAAACTTGGTCTGGTGTATGAAGGGGAAATTATTTTTAAAGATGAAAATTAAGCAGATTTCGGAGTATTTCAATGATATCCGAAATCTGTTTTGTTTAAACCGATTCTTTTTGCACGGATTCATGGAATAATACGGACAACCTCCACATATATTGATTAAATAGGCGGCAGATTTGCCGCAGACTGAAAGAAAGGCATGGTCACTAGATAGGAGGCGTATTAGAATATGAGAAGGCAGACGGAAATGCGGGATGAAAATGTAATTGCTGTAATACCGGAATATGGAAGGAAGAAGCTTCTTGGTTATGCCGAATCATTCCGGGAACTGGCGGAGCTTTTTACGGAAGAGGAAGAAGAAATCTGCCAGGAGGATAAAAGCAGGCAGGAGTATCTCTGGCAGAAAAAATTATGTGAGAGTAAAGGGTTGCTGGCGGATCATTTAAAAGAGATGGCGCATATCATGTCTGACGTCGCACGGGAAACCTACAGATATCGTCCGGTGAGCGAGCGCAAGTACCGGCAGACCGCACATTGCCTGAGAGAATCGGGAGTCTTATTGAAAAATTTCCTGATTCTGGAAAATGAGGACGGGCATCTGGAATTAAATCTGACAATGAAGACGCAGCAGAATGAAAATGTAATCATAGATGATGTGGCGGATTTGATATCCGTAGTGATGAATATCCGTATCCAGGCTTCCAAAAGAAATCCCTTATTTATGTCTAAGGAATGGAGTACCTATCATTTCATGGAAGAGCCGGCATATCATATTCTGACGGGATTTGCCAAGGCGGTGAAGGAGACGGAAAAAATTTCAGGGGATAATTATTCTTTTTGTGAGATAGAGCAGGGCAGAATGATCACGATTCTTTCAGACGGCATGGGTTCGGGAGAGAATGCCTGTAAAGAGTCCGAAAAGGTTATCGAGATGACAGAGCGGCTTTTAGAAGCGGGATTTCGGAAAGAGGCGGCGATTCAGATTATCAACGGCGCACTGGCAGCAGGGGAACAGGAGCAGAATATGTCCACGCTGGATATCTGCGAGACAAACCTCTATACAGGAGCCTGCGATTTTATCAAAGTCGGCGCAGCATGTACTTTTATTAAACGAGACCATCTGGTGGACAGGCTTTCCGCAAGAAACCTTCCCCTCGGCGTTTTCCAGCAGATAGAGCCGGAAATCATCAAAAGGCAGTTACAGGACGGCGATTATGTGATTATGCTCTCTGACGGCATTTTGGACGCGCTTTCGCAGGGAGTCGGGGAAGAAATCCTGCCGGAGCTTATCGGCAAAATATCCCATACCAATCCGGGAGAAATCGCCAACCAGATTCTCAGCTACTGCCTCCGCCAGAGCAGAGGACAGATACGCGACGACATGACCGTGCTTGTGACAGGAATCTGGCAGTACGCCTAAAAATGTGCTACAATGTAATAGCCGTAAAGGAAAAACAAACGACGCGCGGCGGCATTTGAGTTTCCTGCGGCGTTAACGAGCAAACGTAAAACAGGTACGCTATGGAAAAAATTTATGAGAAAGTGAAAAAGTATATTGCCGAACATCAGATGATTGCCCAGGGCGATTGTATCGTAGCGGGCGTATCCGGTGGGGCGGATTCTGTCTGTATGCTGTATCTGCTGCAGAGATTATCAGAAGAGTTAGAATTTCAATTATCCGCCGTGCATGTGCATCATGGTGTACGTGAAGAGGCGGACGCCGATGCGGCATATGTGGAAAAGCTCTGTAAGGAGCTTGGAGTCCCATTTTATCTGCGAAAAGTCGATATGATGGGCTATGCCAAAGAAAAGGGACTTTCCCCGGAAGAAGCGGGAAGACGGCTGCGGTATCAGGCATTTGCGGAAATTCCAGACAAGGGTTTTCATAAAATAGCGGTTGCCCATCATAATAACGACAGAGCGGAAACGCTGCTTTTTCATTTGTTCAGGGGCAGCGGGCTAAGAGGGCTTGGCAGTATCCGCCCCGTGAGAGGACAGGTCATCCGGCCCCTGCTATGTCTGGACAGGGCGGAAATAGAAGCCTATCTGTCGGAAAAAAACATCGCGTATTGTATAGATAGCACCAATGATGAGGATGCTTATACAAGAAATAAGATAAGGCGTCATATCCTTCCTTTTGCAGAGACGCAGATTTGCCAGAATGCCGCATGGCACATAGGGGACGCGGCGCAGATCCTTGCTGAGACGGAAGATTTCGTACAGACGCAGACAGCGCTGGCATATGAAAGGTGTGTAGTTTTACGAGGGGAAAATAGAGATGGCGTCGTATTAGACCTTAGTAAATTCCAGAAAGAGGATTCCTTTTTACAAAAAAGGATTCTGCTGCAATGCATGGAAGAACTGACGCCATATCGCAAAGACATTACGAAGGAACATATCCGGGCGCTGCTGCAGATAACCGGCGGGGGCGGGAGTAAAGAAGTAAACCTTCCCTATCATCTTATCGCCCATAAAGAATATGAAAAGCTGACGATTTACCGGAGAGAGGAAGAGACGGATAAGGCAGTATCCGGCGAAAAGCCGCGGCAGATATCCTATCCGGTATCCGTTCCGGGGGATGTCCTGATTCCGGGTCTGGGCGTGTTGGAATTTCAGTATCTGAGGAAAGAAGATTTCCCGCAGCAGTCTTTTTTTGAGGAAAAAGGTCAAATTATTCCGGGAAAAACGTATACGAAATGGTTTGATTATGATAAAATAACTACGGTTTTATTAGTAAGGACAAGACAAACAGGGGATTATCTTACGATAGATAAAGCCCTGCATAAAAAATCCGTCAAAGAATACATGATAAATGAGAAGATTTCCAGATTGCAGAGAGACGGTATGTATCTGCTTGCGGATGGAGCGCATGTCCTCTGGATACCGGGATATCGCATCAGTCAGTATTATAAGGTGGATGAAAGTACGAAGCGTATTTTACAGGTACGGCTAAGAGGAGGATGACGATGGCTGAACGAATTGAAGTTTTATTGTCAGAGGAAGAGGTAAATAAAAGAATCCGGGAAATGGGGGAGCAGATTAGCAAGGATTATGCGGGAAAAAGCCTTCATCTGGTATGCGTGTTAAAAGGAGGCAGCTTTTTCATGTGCGAGCTTGCCAAAAGAATTACGGTTCCCGTATTCGTCGATTTTATGTCGCTTTCCAGTTATGGTGAAAGCACGGAGTCTGCCGGCGTGGTGAAAGTAGTCAAAGACTTGGAAGAGCCGATAGAAGGTAAACATGTCCTGGTGGTGGAGGATATCGTAGACACCGGGAGATCCCTGAGCTATCTGGTAAATCTGTTAAAAGACAGAAATGCCGCCGATGTAAAACTCTGTGCGCTGTTGGACAAACCGGATAGGAGAGTGGTGGATATAGAAGCAGATTATACCGGTTTTAAGATTCCCGACGAGTTTGTCGTAGGATATGGTATGGATTACGCCCAGCGGTATCGGAATCTGCCGTATGTGGGCGTTGTAAAATTCAGTGATTAACAAAGGAAAAAATAGTGTGGAATAAAGAAAGAGGTTTGCTTTGAATAAAAATAACAGAAGTTTTTATCTATATTTTATTATTATCATCGGACTACTTTTCATGACTGTCTGGATTGGGACGCTAAGGACGCAGGGAAACGGATATACATGGGGCGAATTAGAAAGTCAGTTAGAGAATAAGAACGTGGCGCTTGTCAATATCTGTCCGAGCAGGGAAACACCGACCGGATCTGTAGAGATTACGCTAAAAAGCGGCGAGGAAAGAATCCTTTATGTAACGGACGTGACGGAAATAGAGAAACAAATCCGCTCTTACGGTCTGGATCCGACCATAGAAGCAGTACCGGAAGAGAGCTGGTTTTTAAATAGCGTATTCCCGGTTTTACTTGTCATCATTGTGTGCGTCTTCTTTTTTGTCATGTTCAACGCGCAAAACTCTGCGGGCGGAAACGGCGGCAAGATGATGAATTTTGGAAAGAGCAGAGCGAAGCTTTCTATGGGAGATCATAGGATTGTCTTAGATGAAGTCGCCGGTCTGAAAGAAGAAAAAGAAGAGCTGGTTGAAATTGTGGAATTTTTAAAGGAACCTGGAAAGTTTACGAAGGTGGGCGCAAGAATCCCCAAGGGCGTCCTGTTAGAAGGCGCGCCGGGTACCGGTAAGACCCTGCTTGCCAAGGCGATTGCCGGCGAAGCCAATGTACCGTTTTTCAGCATTTCCGGTTCGGATTTCGTAGAGATGTTCGTAGGCGTCGGCGCGTCCCGTGTCCGTGATATGTTTGCAGAGGCGAAACGGCATGCTCCCTGTATTATTTTCATCGATGAAATCGATGCGGTGGCAAGACGCCGGGGCACTGGTATGGGCGGCGGACACGACGAGAGAGAGCAGACCTTGAACCAATTGCTGGTAGAAATGGACGGTTTCGGCGTCAATGAGGGCATTATCGTCATGGCGGCGACGAACCGTGTGGATATCCTGGATCCCGCGATTTTGAGACCGGGGCGTTTCGATAGGAAAATAAGCGTTTCGTCCCCGGACGTAGGCGGAAGGCAGGATATTTTAAAAGTCCATGCCAAAAACAAACCTCTTGCAGATGACGTGGATTTAGAGCAGATAGCACAGACGACAGCGGGCTTTACGGGCGCGGATTTGGAAAATCTTCTGAACGAAGCGGCGATTAATGCGGCGATGGATAAAAGAGTGTTCGTGAAACAGGAAGATATCAAGAAGGCATTTATCAAAGTCGGGATAGGCGCAGAGAAAAAGAGCCGTATCATTTCCGATGAAGAGAAAAAAATTACCGCCTACCATGAGGCGGGACATGCGATTTTATTCCATGTGCTTCCCCATGTAGGTCCTGTCTATACCGTTTCCATCATTCCTACGGGAATCGGGGCAGCAGGATATACGATGCCGCTGCCGGAAAAAGATGAGATGTTTTTGACAAAAGGTAAGATGAAAGAAGATATCATGGTATCTTTAGGCGGGCGTATCGCGGAAGAAATTATTTTTGACGACATTACAACCGGCGCCTCCAGCGATATCAAAAAGGCGACGAAGGTTGCGCGTAGGATGGTGACAAGATACGGCATGTCCGATAACATTGGCGTTATCAATTATGACGACGATGATGATGAAGTATTTATCGGAAGAGATTTAGCGCACGCTAAGAATCATAGCGAAATTATATCCGGTGAAATCGACAAAGAAGTCAAGGCAATTATCGACGAGTGTTACCAGAAAGCAAAAGAAATCATTCTGGCGCATGAAAACGTCCTTCACCGCTGCGCCGAGTTGCTCTTGGAAAAAGAAAGAATCAACAGGGCAGAGTTTGAAGCGTTATTTGAGTAGGGTTAGAAAACAAATTTGTATATTTTGCACAAAAACGGACATGCAAATTTGTAATATTTGTGAATCCTTGGTATTGTGACATTTCTAAGGCTGTGCTAATATACACTTGTAACCCCCAATACATTATATAGTTTTTTGCTATACCCCATAAGAAAGAAATACCTTCTCTAAAAAGGACAGCG
>JAMPFM010000082.1 GCA_023664455.1 Blautia sp. | reverse complement strand
GTAGCAAAAAGAATCCCGTATTTAAGCGGGTTCTGGCGTTTCGCAAACGCCTAAGATAATATAGGATATACGAGGAGGAAAGAACTATTATGAAAAAATTTGTATCCAGACGACTGGGAGCCGGTATTCTTGCACTTAGCTTTTTGGCATCTGCGCTGACAGGATGTGGCTCTGGAAACGATGCAGGAACAACTGTGGTATTGACAAATCCGGCAAGTGATTCTGCGGAAGCGGCAAGCGATGATACGGTTTACAGAACGGTTGATGAAATTAAGGAAAGCGGAACGGTTAACATCGGCGTATTTTCTGACAAAAGTCCGTTCGGTTATGTAGACGAGAATGGGGAGTATCAAGGCTATGACGTCTATCTTGGCAATCGTATCGGGGAAGACCTTGGCGTGGAAATCAATTATGTGTCCACAGAAGCCGCAAACCGGATTGAATACCTGCAGACCGGTAAGGTCGATATCATTCTGGCAAACTTTACCGTGACAGAGGAGCGTGCGCAGGAAGTTGATTTTGCGCTGCCCTATATGAATGTGGCGCTAGGCGTTGTCTCGCATGATGATGCGGTGATCACCAGCTTAGATGAGATTGGCGACGGCGATGAAGTGATTGTCATTTCAGGAACGACGGCGGAAACTTATCTTGAGAAAAACTATTCCGACATCAAGCTGCAGAAATATGACGCCTATGCGGAAGCGAAAACAGCATTTGAGAATCGCAATGGCGTGGCATGGGCAAATGACAATACGGAAGTTATTGCATTTGCCATTGAGAATCCAGGATATGAGGTTGGGATTCCCTCCCTTGGCAGTGCAGATACGATTGCGCCGGCTGTAACGAAAGGAAATGAAAGCCTGTTGAACTGGCTGAATGATGAGATTCAGAATCTTGGCGAGGAAAAATTCTTCCATGCCGACTATGAGGCAACCCTGCTTGATACTTACGGGGCTGACTATGAGGATACGCTGGTCGTTGAAGGCGGTGTAGTAGCAGATACAGAATAAAAGGTGTAAGTGAAAAACAAATAAATACTAAGAGGCAGTGGACGGCATAGTCCCTGCCTCTTATAGAATAAGGAGGCGAAGCATGGATTGGGAAGTGATGATATCCTATTTGCCGCGGTATAAAGATGCATTGCTGCTTACGCTCAAAATCGGATGGCAGGGCGTTTTTCTGGCGTTTATCATAGGCGTGCTCTGTGCAGTGGCAATTCATCTGAAGATACCGGTGGTGCGCCGGATTATGGGATTTTATATTGAACTGTTTAGAAACACGCCTCTTTTGGTGCAGTTATTTTTTCTCTATTTTGCGCTCCCCAAAATCGGAATCCGCATATCCCCGCAGCTCTGCGGGAGTCTGGGACTCGGACTTTTAGGCGGCGCCTACATGGCGGAAACTTTTCGCAGCGGGTTAGAAAATATAGCGCCGATTCAGTCGGAAAGTGCGCAGAGCCTTGGAATGAATAGAGGACAGACATTTTGCTATGTCATTTTGCCACAGGCAATCGCTTCCAGTGTCCCTGGACTTCTTGCCAATGTCATCTTTTTGTTAAAAGAAACAAGCGTGTTTTCTACCATCAGCCTGATGGATTTGATGTTTACCGCAAAGGATCTCATTGGTATGTATGCGAAAACCATCGAATGTCTGACACTGTTGGTTATTTTTTATCTGATTATGCTGTTGCCGGTGTCCATATTGGGCAGCTTCGGTGAAAGGAGACTGCGCCATGCAGAATTTGGGGATTGATGTTTTATGGAAAGGGACGAACTTTTTGCGGCTGTTAGGCGGTCTTTGGGTTGCAATCCGTATCAGTCTGATTTCGGTTGGAATCAGTATCGCGTTAGGGCTTGTGATGGGAATGCTGATGACGTCGAAAAAGAAGATGGTAAAAGCCTTTTTCCGTGTCTATCTGGAAATTGTCAGAATTATGCCGCAGATGGTATTGTTGTTTATCGTTTATTTCGGAACGACAAGAGTATTTGGATGGGATTTGTCCGCAGAGCACTCTGCGATTATCGTGTTCAGTTTCTGGGGTGTGGCGGAAATGGGGGATCTGGTACGCGGCGCGCTTATCAGTATTCCTAAGATACAGTATGAAAGCGCACAGGCATTGGGATTTAGGGAACCGGAAGTTTATCTGTATATCATTTTACCACAGACGATACGGCGGCTGATTCCGCTTTCTATCAATCTGATTACGAGGATGATTAAGACGACAAGTCTTGTCATGATGATTGGAATCGTGGAGGTGTTAAAAGTTGCGCAGCAGATTATCGAGGCAAACCGGAGAACATCGCCCAATGCGGCATTTGGTATGTTTGCGGTCGTTTTTTTGTTATATTTTTTCATCTGCTGGCCAATCAGCAGACTGGCAGGATATCTTGAGAAGAGGTGGGCATAAGGATGGAACAGGCGCTCTTAGAAATGAAGCATATACGGAAAGTGTATGATAATCAAGTGATTATTGATGATTTCAGCCTTACAGTCAACAAAGGCGAAGTAGTGGTGATTATCGGACCTTCCGGTTGTGGGAAAAGTACGCTTCTGCGCTGTGTGAATGCATTAGAGGATATTCAGGGCGGAGAAATTCTTTTAAATGGGGAACCCGTAAAGAAAGAGGCAAAAAATATTTCCAAAATGCGTCAGAAAATCGGCATGGTTTTCCAAAGCTATGATTTATTTCCCCATAAGACGATATTGGAAAATATTCTGCTGGCGCCGTTAAAAGTCCAGAAAAGGAAACGTGACGAGGCGGAAAAGCAGGCGATGGAGCTTTTAGAAAGGGTAGGGCTGGCGGACCGGAGGGACGCCTATCCCCGGCAGCTTTCGGGGGGACAGAAGCAGCGGGTTGCGATTGTCCGCGCCTTGATTATGCAGCCTGAGATTCTGCTATTGGATGAGATTACAGCAGCCCTGGACCCGGAAATGGTAAGAGAAGTGCTGGAAGTCGTGCTTTCCCTTGCGAAAACTGGCAGTACAATGTTAATCGTGACACATGAGATGGCATTTGCAAAAGCGATTGCAGACCGTATCCTGTTTTTGGAAAATGGGAAGATTGTGGAAGAAAGCAGCCAGCCAAAAGAATTTTTCACACATCCTTCTACCGAACGGGCACAGATATTTTTAAAGACATTCGATTATGAATGAGTCTCAGAATATCATAAGGCGTTGCAAATAAGAGATTCCATTAGCGGGTAAAATGCAGCTATAAGAATTTCTTATTATGCAAATGACAATTTGTCTGCTACAATATCATAGTAAAACCATAGGAATTATATGAATAGTAAGTAGAAAGGGAATCCTTTCTATTATAGGATGATGGTGTCAGGAGAAAGGCAGGGTGAGTAGGTTGATTTATCTGGATAACGCAGCAACAACCAAGGTAAGGGACGAAGTGTATGAGGCAATGCTGCCCTATTTTAAAGAGCAGTATGGAAACCCGTCTAGCATTTATCGTTTCGCAGGAAAAAGCAGGAAAGCGATTGATGAGTCAAGAGCCGTAATTGCGGATTTCCTGAATGCGAAACCGGAAGAAATCTATTTTACGGGGGGCGGCAGCGAGTCAGACAACTGGGCGTTACAAGCGGCTGCATTTGCGAACCGTGAAAAGGGAAAACATATTATAACCTCTACGATAGAACATCATGCAATCCTGCATACCTGCGGGTATCTGGAAAAACTTGGTTTTGAGATTGCTTATGTGGGAGTGGATGAAAACGGGGTCATAAGGCTGGAGGAATTAAAGGCGGCAGTCAGAGAAGACACAATCCTCATTACGGTGATGTTTGCAAACAATGAGATAGGAACGATTCAGCCGATTCAGGAAATCGGGGAAATTGCGCGCAAAAACGGAATCCTGTTTCACACAGATGCGGTGCAGGCATACGGGCATGAACGGATTGACGTCGAGGAATTAAACATTGATTTATTAAGTGCAAGCGCCCATAAAATCAATGGTCCTAAGGGCATAGGCATTTTATATATCCGTAATTTAGTAAAAATCGGTTCTTTTATCCACGGCGGAGCGCAGGAACGGGGCAGGAGGGCAGGAACCCATAATACGCCCGGAATTATCGGTTTTGGAAAGGCGACGGAGATAGCAGATAGGGAACTTGAGAAACGGCGCGCCTATGAAAGCGAATTACGGGACTATCTGATAGACAGGGCGCTTGCAGAGATACCTTATACGAGACTGAACGGGCATAGGGACAGGCGTCTTTCCAATAATGCGAACTTTTCTTTCCAGTTTATCGAAGGCGAATCGCTGCTGATATTGCTTGACCAGAAAGAGATAGCCGCATCCAGCGGTTCCGCCTGCACTTCCGGTTCCCTTGACCCGTCCCATGTGCTGCTTGCAATCGGACTTCCCCATGAAATAGCGCATGGTTCCCTTCGTTTGACGCTTTCTGATGAGACCACGAAAGAGGAACTGGACTATGTGATTGAGGAACTGAAAAAAATCGTAGAGAGACTCCGCAGTATGTCGCCGCTCTATGAAGATTTTATGAAAAAAGAACGGGGCGAAGGTTGAGAAAGGAGCATGGTTATAGATGAGTCAGATTATAGAATACAGTGAAAAGGTCATGGACCACTTTAATAATCCAAGAAATGTGGGAGAGATCGAGAATGCCAGCGGCGTCGGAACAGTAGGAAACGCGAAATGCGGCGATATTATGAGGATTTATCTTGACATCGACGAAAACCAGATGATTCGGGACTGTAAGTTTAAGACCTTTGGCTGTGGTGCGGCAGTGGCAACCAGCAGTATGGCGACGGAGCTGATTAAGGGCAGAACGGTAGAAGAGGCCCTAAAGCTTACCAATAAGGCGGTGCAGGAAGCGCTTGGCGGACTTCCCACCGTAAAAGTGCATTGTTCCCTTTTAGCAGAAGAAGCAGTTCATGCGGCATTGTGGGATTATGCCAGGAAAAATAATTTACAGATAGAAGGTTTAAAAGCCCCGGTGGATGACATAGAGGAAAGAGAAGATTGCGTTGGATAGAATCAATAAAAAGTAAGACCCGGCGCAGCAGAAAAATAAACGGAGGTCATTGTAATGTCAGAAGACAGATATGAATTAAACAAAAATCTTGCCCAGATGTTAAAAGGAGGGGTTATCATGGACGTGACGACGCCCGAACAGGCACAAATCGCGCAAAAAGCCGGTGCGTGCGCAGTCATGGCGCTTGAGAGAATCCCGGCGGATATCCGGGCGGCGGGTGGCGTTTCCAGAATGAGCGACCCCAAAATGATAAAAGGAATCCAGGAAGCGGTTTCCATCCCTGTGATGGCAAAGTGTAGAATCGGACATTTTGTGGAAGCGCAGATTCTGGAAGCGATAGAGATTGACTATATTGATGAAAGCGAAGTGCTTTCCCCGGCGGATGATGTGTACCATATTGATAAGCATAACTTTAAAGTCCCATTTGTCTGCGGGGCAAAGGACTTAGGAGAGGCATTGCGCAGAATCAGCGAGGGAGCTTCCATGATTCGGACGAAAGGCGAGCCGGGGACAGGGGACGTCATTCAGGCGGTCCGCCATATGCGGGCCATGAATGCGGAAATAAGGCGCATACAGAATCTATCAGAGGAAGAACTGTATGAGGCGGCAAAACAGCTTCAGGTATCCGTGGAACTGCTTCGTTATGTACGTGAAAACGGGAAACTGCCGGTTGTGAATTTTGCTGCCGGAGGGGTGGCGACTCCTGCGGATGCGGCGCTTATGATGCAGCTTGGGGCGGAAGGCGTTTTCGTCGGTTCTGGAATCTTCAAATCAGGCAATCCGGAAAAAAGGGCGGCGTCCATTGTCCAGGCGGTAACGAATTATCAGGATGCAAAACTGATTGCTGAATTATCGGAAGATTTAGGAGAGGCAATGGTCGGCATCAATGAATCCGAAATTGCCCTGCTGATGGCGGAAAGAGGGAAATAGATTGAAAATAGGAGTATTGGCATTACAGGGAGCCTTTGCGGAACATGGAAGTTGTTTGGACAGGCTGGGAATAGAACACTTTCAGATACGCGGGAAGAAGGACATGGAAAAGGAACATGACGGTATCATTATTCCGGGCGGTGAAAGCACTGTTATGGCAAAATTGCTACATGATACGGGGCTGCATGAAATGGTAAAAACGGAAATAGAAAACGGAATGCCTGTGTTTGGAACCTGTGCCGGTCTGATTCTTCTTGCTTCGCATATAGAGGCGGAAGAATCCTATGGAATCAGGACGATGGATATTACGGCGAAAAGAAATGCTTATGGAAGGCAGTTAGGGAGCTTCCGGGCGGATGCAGATTTTGGCGGCATCGGGAAAATCCCTATGGTTTTTATCAGGGCGCCTTATATCACCAAGGCCGGTAACGATGTACAGATACTCGCCGTTGTCAATGAACGCATGGTTGCGGCAAGGCAGGGAAATCATCTGGTTACAGCGTTTCACCCGGAACTCACCGATGATTTGAGGGTACATAAGTATTTTGCAGATATGATAGAGGGTTAAAACTGCATATTTTGTTTTTACTTGACTTTTTAACGGATAAAAAGTATGATTAGTATAACCAATCATACTTTTTATTTTTGTTGGAAAAAAGGAGGAATTTCATGGGTGAAAAACCGCAGGGGAAAAATGCATGGACCGTGAAAATCGGTGAGAAAGGACAGTTCGTAATACCCAAGGAAGCCAGGGATATGCTGGGGATTCATCCCGGCGATACGATTCTGGTGCTGGGCGATGTGGAAAGAGGCATCGCAATCCCGCCTAAATCCATGATGGATAAGTATATATCCATGATATTTGGGGAACTGTCTACAGAAAACTAAAGAATGACATCTAAGGAAGGAGCAAGGCTGTTAAGATGAGTAAAATCGTATTTTTTTGCATCCCGGCGCATGGACATGTCAATCCGACGCTGGGAGTGGTAAGGGAACTGGTAAAGCGCGGACATGAGGTAAGGTACTATTCTTATGCCCCATTCCGGGAAAAAATAGAAAGCTGCGGCGCGGTGTTTGTCGGCTGCGACGATTATGATATGGAGCAGAAACTGAAACCGGAAGAGGCGACGCGCATAGGGAAAGATCTGGCATTTTCGACGCAGATATTGGTGGATACGACGCTGGCGCTGGATGATATGGTATGCCGGGATATGCAGGCGCTGGAGCCGGACTGTATCGTTGCCGATTCTATGGCGGTCTGGGGGAAGGCAATCGCTAGGAAGCTGGGAATCCCTTTTATTTCTTCGACTACCACGTTTGCCTTTAATCAGTATTCCGCCAAGATTATGAAGCAGAGTATCGGGCAGTTGTTCGGGATGATGTTTTCCATGCCCAAAATCAATAAGAACCTGAAAAGACTGCAGGATAAAGGCTATCCGGTGAAAAACATCCTGGACATTATCCAGAATGATAATGAGACCAATACGATTGTCTACACGTCGCCGCAATTTCAGCCCTGCGCGGAAACTTTTTCGGATAAATATGCTTTCGTAGGTCCCTCTATCAGACCGGTGACGGAAGAGATAACGAAGGACAGGGAAAAATTAGTCTATATTTCGATGGGAACCGTGATAAATGATTCTTTAAAGTTTTATAAACAGTGTATTGCGGCATTTGCAGGCACAAAATATCAGGTGATAATGTCTGTGGGTAATCTGGTTGCGATAGAAGATTTGGGCGATATCGCGGAAAATATTTCCGTCAGGAGTTTCGTGGATCAGATTGCCGTGTTGGAAAAAGCCGATGTATTTTTATCCCACTGCGGTATGAACAGCGTCAACGAAAGCTTATATTATCAGGTTCCGCTTGTGACATATCCGCAGACGCAGGAGGAGGAAGGCGTGGCGGTAAGGGTGGAAGAGCTGGGCGCCGGACTTCGTCTGCATAAAATAACGCCTGATGTGATTCGCCAGGCGGTCTGTCAGGTGATGCTCACGCCTTCTTACCGGGAAAACGCAGCCGCCATTTCCGCCGGATTCAGGGCATGTTCCGGGGCAAAAGGAGCAGCGGATAAGATTGAAAGCTTGTGTCTATAAAATTTTTTGATAAATTTACACAAAAAATATGTTCATATTGAAAAAAATATAGTATTATTAAATAGTAGACCAAGTTATCACATCTTTGATAGGAGAAATCATATGCTTTCAACACTAATACCATTATTTGATGAAACCATGACGGTCAAGGCTTATTCCTTATTTGCCCAGAAGCAGAACTTCCTTCTGAATCCAAGTTTTCTTGGAACAGGCAGTAATGACGGCGCCGGAAATATTGTGGGGCTGGATATTATTGAGGCGATGGGAATCGAAACATTATCTGCGGATAAAGAAATTTTTGTGGAAATCAATCATATTTCCATATTTTCCGAGATTGATAAACAATGCCAGACGCCCCATGATAGACTGGTTTTATTGGCGGATAAGACGATTACGCCGGAGGAAATGTACATCAACCGTCTCAAAGAACTTAAAAGAATGGGATACAGGCTGGCAATCAGGAAACTGCCTTTTGACAGGGTGGAAGAATACCGGGAAGTGCTCCTTCTCATGGATTATATTCTGCTAGACCACAAGAAGCTGGATATTGACCAGGCGAAACAGTATTTTTCCAAACTCTATCCGAAACTTAAATTATGTGCTGTCAGCATTGACACCCAGGAAGATTTCGACAGACTCAAAAGCGGCGGATTTGAACTCTATGAAGGCGGATTTTTCCGTGTGCCCGTTACGAAAGGGGAGTCGGAGGTTGCGCCGCTGAAAGCGAACTATATCGAACTGCTGAATATGGTAAACGACAGTGACTTCGATTTAACCAAAGTCGCAGATGTAGTCGGAAGAGACACGGCGCTTGTTATTTCTTTATTAAAGATAGTAAACAGAATGACAGTTAATTCGGAAATTACGTCCATCCGCCATGCGGCGGCAATGCTTGGACAGAAAGAGTTGAAAAAATGGATTAATACGGTAGTCACGAGCGAGCTGTGTGCGGATAAGCCCAATGAAATTACGAGATTATCTTTACTACGCGCCAAGTTTGCGGAAAACCTTGCACCGGTTTTTGAACTGGCAATCCATTCATCCGAGTTATTTTTGATGGGTCTGTTTTCTGTGCTGGATCTGATTCTGAATAAGCCCATGTCAGAAGCGTTGGAAATGGTTAAGGTTTCTAAGAGCGTCAAAGACGCATTGACAGAGCAGAAAGGCGAGCTCGCGCCAGTGCTGGATTTCATTCTTCACTATGAAACCGCTTCCTGGCAGGAAGTATCCCGTCAGATGGTACTGAAAAATATCGATATCGACCATGTGTACGACGCTTATACGAGGTCCTTACAGTGGTATCGGCAGTTGTTTGTATGATAGAATTTGAAACGGGTGCGAAAGCACCCGTAAATTTTTGGGGGAATGTTTTATTTTTTTGGTAAATGGCATATACTAAAGCTTAAAAGTGTGTAGTTGTGCAAAATATATTAGGTAATTGCGAAACTGTTTATAATCTTGCTTCCAACAAGGCAAAAGTC
>JAMPFM010000081.1 GCA_023664455.1 Blautia sp. | reverse complement strand
AGGAAGAAAGAGCGGAAGGAAGAGCAGAAGGGCTGGAAGAAGGAAGGGCAGAAGGCGTAAAAAAAGGAATGCTGAAAGGCGTAAAAAAAGGAAGAAAAGAAGGAAAAAGAGAAGGAAAGATAGAAGGCGTTATTTTAATGTGCAGGGAATTTAACCTATCAGATGACGCAACCGCACAGAAGCTCCAGAAGATGTTTTTCTTATCTGAGAAAGAAGCAAAACAATATCTGAAGAAGTCACAGAACAATTGAGACATCTCTTTGTGCTTTTTCCATAAAAATCCCAGCCAAAAATTGTTAAATAAAACAACAAGAAGAACCTTGCGAAAAGTCTGACAATTCTTTATAATAAAACTATACTTAGCGCAACCGATTGCGCAACAGTTGCGCTAAGAATCGAACAACTGTTGCGCAAGGGTATGACAAAAAATAAAGGATTGGAGGATGTGTATGAAGAAGGTAATGAAGCAGTTATTCCGTCAGGGGTTGTGCAGCGTTCTTTGCGCGGCGATGATACTGACAAGTCTATCCATACCGGAGATGACAGTTCACGCAGCGGAACCGGGCATAACAGCGGATACGACTGGCGAAACGACACAAGATGAAACGACGCCTGAAACACCGGGCGAAGATACGGAAGAATCAGGGATAAACGAGCCGGGTTCTGACGACGAGGGGGGGGCTTCTTCGGGGGATAATCTACAGAACCCTGAGGAAGACGACAATATCCCGCCGGCGGACGATACGGATACAAATCCGGATACGGATGAGGAAAATCCGCCGGAAGACGAGAATATCCCGGATGAAGAAACACCGGACGAAGATGGGGACTTAGAAACTGAGGAGCCGGAGGAAGACGTAAAACTGAATCCGGTAGAAGAGAAAGACCCTGTAAAGACACCGGAGGCCAGGACGTATAACACGCTGCAGAATGGGGGTTTTGAGGGCGTAACTGGTGATGATGGCGAGTCGGGAGACCTCGCGGCTTGGACAGGAAGCGGAGCTGGTTACGGCTGGGATAATCAAGATGGGCAAAAAGACGCTTTTGCAGGTCATGGTAAAACGGCGCATTGGTGGGCAGATGGGGAAGCTGGCACCATGACATTAAGCCAGATCATCGAGAATATACAGCCTGGAACCTATACATTATCTTTAGAGGCGATTGGCGAATGGGCGGAAGATGCAGAGAATCCTATTACAGTTACAGTAAAGAGGGTTAAGAAGGATTCTTCTGACGATACAAAATATACTGATGTTGACGCAACGCCTTT
This sequence comes from Blautia sp., assembly GCA_023664455.1. Classification (GTDB taxonomy): domain Bacteria; phylum Bacillota; class Clostridia; order Lachnospirales; family Lachnospiraceae; genus UBA3282. Next base: position 8,842 of record JAMPFM010000081.1, on the reverse strand, counting down.
AGCAGAACGGAGTCTAGGTGAAGGCGCTGGCTGGAATACATGGAAAGATGTTACTGTTCCTGCTTTTACAATAGAAGTTCCGGCTGATGAGACAGAGGTTAGTATCGATATTACGATTGCGGGTGCATTGGCGGCTGGCAATTATATTGATTTGGATAATGTTGAGTTAACGCTTCAGACATTAACGGGTAGGAATATCACATTCTATTATTATGTTGGGGATATAGCAGATGATGCAACGGTAGGATTATGTTATTCGGGTGATAATATATCCACGACCGCAACAGTAGCAGATTGGAAGGGAAAGGGTTCTGATACTGCTTACCTTATGACGGCAGTGGATGGTTATTCAGGATGGTACAGCATTCCGCTTCAATTCTTGAATAACGGTGAAGATTCTGGTTTTTCAATTTATACGAGTGCGGATTCCGGTGCGGGAGCATTATATGAATGTAGTGGAGAAAAAGATGCGGCGAACTATACTAAACTTGCTACAGGCACCGAAGCAGAATACGCAGTTAAGAACAACGGAACGAATAACATGTGTTATGAAGGCGGAAATATGGTAACAGCCATCATGAGGAATGTAACGTTCTATGCGTATGATACAACAGCGGCGCCCTATATTCAGAATAGCGCTGAGATATCTTTTATAAATGAAACCACCGGTGAATCAGAGCCGCTAGATAATGAAAGTCTGGATGGTGGCAAGGGTTATAAAATGCAGCCGCTAGATGAAAAAGATGGTTGGTATAGCCTGACATTCGTTGTTCCGGGTTCAAGAACTTTGGACAATAACAAAATATGTAATATATATGCAGGGAGTGAAGGGAATTATAAGTGGGCAAAAAACCTGATGAATGGTTCAGGAAAAACAGACGATTGGAGCATCGACTTTACCCCCGTCTTCACAAACAGCTTTTACTATAAAGATGGGGCACTCATACCTTTTCAGTCTCTTGAGAACTTAAAGACTTTAGTTGCATCCGTAAAGGAAAAAATTGATGCGGGACAAGGCGACTATTCAGATGATTCTTGGAATGTGCTTGCAACCGCAAAAACCGCTGCGGATACGTTGATAGCTTCCTTGTCAGAAGAGAAAGATACTTACGCAAGCTTGGAAATAGCAATCGCATATGAGACCTTGGAAGCAGCAGTGGATGGTCTGGAATTGACAATCACATTGGGAGTATTAAAAACTTTGGTTACCGAGGTGGAAGCGAAAATCGAAGCTGGACGAGGCGGCTATTCAGAAACTACCTGGAATGCGCTTATAGCGGCAAAAGATGCGGCTGCTGCACTGATAACCTCTTTAGTAGAAGCATCAAAAGAGGACTCTTATACTGGCGATGACGTTGTGGCTCAATATAATGCATTGAATGAGGCGTTGAATAATCTGGCAGTAGAAATTACACTCTATTATTATGTTGGCGATGCACAAGATGCAGGATTCACTTATTGGAGTAATGATGGCGCGCCCATTTCTACGACAGCAGGAACAGTGACGGGCTGGTATGCATGGAATAATAAGGATAATACAACTTACCAGATGACGAAGGTTGAGGATTATCCAGGATGGTACAGCATTCCTATCAAATTCACCGACGGCGGTGGGAAAGATGCAGGAATTGGCATTCATAAATATGACGGAACAACCAGTTCTCAGATTTTTTTGTGTGACAAAAGAAATAATGGCACAGATATCTATGCACAATTAGTTTCCGGTACGGATGCTATTTATACAGTAAAAAGAGGTCAATGCTATGAAGGGCAGGAGTTGCTCGGTGCCCTTGAGCGGAGTATCACTTTGCATGTATACGATAGTGCAGGTGCACCTGCAATCGGGGCAAAGAGTGAGATTTCTTATGTAGATGAGCAGGCAAAAGCCATAAAGAAGCTGGAGGGTTCTGAAACAAAAGATAACGTCAGATATTATAAGCTGACAGCGGATGAAAACAATACAAATTGGTATTATTTGACATTTTCCGCGCCTGTAGCAGATGAAACAACCAAAGAAATCTGTGGATTATACAGTTTTACAGAGGTAGAATCAGAATCCGTATATACGCTGGTTAAGACGTTTGTGGAAGGAACGCCTTCTGGTGACGGAATTGATTTTACAGAAGTCTTTAACGGTCCGGTTTATAATGAAATTGCATATTACAAGAATGGTAAGTTTTATACTTCCAGACCGGCGACCGTAGACGATTTGAAAAAACTTGTTGAGGAAGCGGAAGCACTGAAGGAAAGTGAAGAAGCGGCAGAAGCAGCAGGGGATGGAACGCAGAAATATATACATGATGATGTAGAAAATGGAAAATGGAAGACTTTTAAGGATAAGATTACTGCAGCAAAAGAGGTAGTGGCGAAGGATGGCAGTGAACAGGAACCGACGGATGAAGAAATCCTGACAGCATATAACGACTTAAATGACGCGATGAAGGCACTGGTTCCGGTTCCGCTGGAGTCGGAAGCTATCAGTGTAGAGCGCGTGGCAGTAGATGATGATTTTATTATGGGAGCGGACGTTTCTTCTTATATATCCCTGAGAGACAGCGGAGTTGTCTTTAAAGATGAAAATGGTAACGCGCTTTCAGACGCAGGATTCTTTAAGCTGTTGTATGACGGCGGCACGAACTGGGTGCGTGTCCGTATCTGGAACGACCCTTATAATAGCACAAACGGCAATGGATACGGCGGCGGCAATTCCGATTTGGAAAAAGCAAAAATCATTGGTAAACTGGCGACAAATGCGGGTATGAAAGTCTTGATTGACTTCCACTACTCCGATTTCTGGGCAGATCCGGCAAAACAGGATGCACCGAAAGCCTGGAGCAATTATACGATAGACCAAAAGGAAGCTGCTGTCTATGAATATACGAAGGACAGTCTGGCACAGCTGCGCAATGCGGGAGTTAACGTCTGCATGGTACAGGTCGGAAATGAGACCAACAATGGTATCTGCGGCGAGTATAGCTGGAGTAATATGGCGAGAATTTTCAATGCGGGCAGCAGGGCAGTAAGAGAGTTTGATGCAGACTGTCGTGTGGCAATCCATTTTGCCGAGCCGCAGAGTGAGGCATTTGACGGTCTTGCAGCATCTTTGGCGAATAATAGTGTTGATTATGATGTATTTGCCAGCTCTTATTATCCTTTCTGGCATGGTACGACCGATAATTTGACAACGAAACTGACAGCCATTGCGCAGATTTATGGCAAAGAGGTCATGGTTGCAGAAACTTCGTGGGTAACGTCCTGGAAAGACGGTGACGGACACGGAAATTCAGCGCCTAAGAAAACGCAGGATTTGGATTATCCGGTTTCTCTTCAGGGGCAGGCGGATGAAATCAGGGATGTTGTAGATGCAGTTAATAAGGTAAACGAGACAAAGGACGGCGCGGCGATTGGTATGTTTTACTGGGAGCCGGCATGGATTTCCCCATACTACGTTTATGATGCAGACGGTTCCGTTGACCAGAGTTTATACAAGAAGAATCAAGAGTTATGGGAAAAATATGGTTCCGGCTGGGCATCCAGTTATTCGATTGAATACGACCCCTCCGATGCAGGACTATGGTACGGCGGCAGTGCAGTGGATAATCAGTCATGGTTCGATTTTGAAGGAAAGGCGCTGGAAACAACCAAAATTTATAAATATATCAGAGCTTCGGCGACTGCCAAGAACTTTGAATATTCAATTGTCAATGTAGACGAGGATATAACGAAAGAACTTAAAGCAGGAGATGAGATTCCGTGGGCTAGTTGGAATAACATTGTTGGCATAACCTTTAATCACGGAGGAGAATTCTTTGATACTAATTCTGCAACCCCTCAGGATAAGAATAATAGGGTGAATCCTATCCAGGCATTGTCAGTAGAGTGGGATGAAGAGCAGAAAGCGCAGGTAAGTACAGACAAAGCTGGACAATATGTAGTTCAGGGTATTGTGACATGCACTTATAAGTTAAAAGATGATTCTGCCGACACAAAGACGGAAAGCTTTGATGTTCGCCTGATAATAGAGGTGCAGCCTACCGGTAATATTCTGGTTAATCCAGATTTTGAAAAAAATACAGTAACTCCATGGAATATAAACAAGATTTCGTCAAGTGATACAGAGGTAGGAACAAAGAATGGCACGAATAATGGCGTGAGAGGCACATATGGACTGTGTTTCTATGATACGGATTCATTCCACTTTACTGTAGAGCAGACTGTGAGCGGTATGGAAGCAGGGGTGTATACATTTGGCGGTTACATTCAGGGCGGCGGAGCGGCTGATACTGATCTTCAATATGCTTATGTAAGGGCATATGATAAGGATAATAATCTGATAGCAACCTATAAGGCATCCTGTTCCCTGGGCGGATATTTGAACTGGATGAATCCGGAAATTACGGGCATCAAAGTTTCCCAGGGTGACTATCTGGTAGTCGGGATGGAGATTACATCGAGTGAAGCAAAAGCATGGGGAACAATCGATGATTTGTATTTATACGGTTCCTATGGCGTTAAGCTGAATACTGCGTCCCATGGTAAAATAACTGCAAGCAACTTAGAAGCAGTCAGCGGCGAGGTTATTACCATAACGGCGACGCCGGAGAACGGATATTATTTATCTAAACTGACAGTCAGCGGAGCGGATGTAAGCGGCATTGACTTAAAGGGAACCTTAGGCACACTTGATACTTCGGCAGCGGGTACAGCGGTTCTCAATTACCCTACGGATGCGGCGGCACGATCGGATGGAACAAAGATGGCATCCTTTAAGATGCCAAATGGCGTTGCAACCGTCAGCGCAGAATTTGCATCTATTTTTGGCGGAACCAAGATAGATATAGCTGATGTGAATGTGACAGTGGACGGCTTTACGGCGAATGCGGATCAGACAAAATATGTGTATACCGCGGTGCAGGAGTATGCAGGTAAGAATATTGAGCTTGACCTCAATATCAGCTATCAGGGTTATCAGTTGACCACAGCTGACTATACTGCAAAGTATTCCAATAACAAGAACGTTGGCGAGGCGAAAATTACACTGCAGGCAAAAGGCTCTAAGTTTACAGGCAAGAGGGACTTGTATTTTACCATCGATGATACGAAGACAGATATATCCAAAGCCAAAATCGTGTGGACCAAAGAGTATGATAATACGGCGAAAAAGTCATATTATTATACAGGAAGCGAAATTGAGTTAGGACAGTTGTCTTTAACGGATAAAAGTGGGGAACCGCTGAAAGATAAATCTGACAATGCGCTGACTTTAACGACAGACGACGACTACACGGTAAAATACCAGAATAATATTAAAGTCGGAAAAGCGACGGTTCTCTTCATTGCAAAGGATACAAGTAGCAAAATTAAGGGTTCCATATCCCAGACATTTACTATTGCAAAACGTCCGATTACTGACAGTAATATAACGATTTCCAAACCTTTAAGCGGTACTTATACGGGAAGTAAGATTACCCCGAATGTTACTGTAAAATACGGTAATACTGTATTACAGAAGGGCAAGGATTACAAGATTGCTTATTACAATAATACGAATGTTAGCACAACCGTGACAGATCCGAAAAAGCTGCCTTATCTGAAAATCACCGGTATAGGAAACTACACAGGTTCCACAGATAAGTATAATGGCACAGAGGATAAAATCACTTTTGCAATTGGAGAAAAGAGTCTTAACGATTATAGTATTACTGCAGTTGCGACTGATCTGACCTATAATAAGGGAAGAGACTTGGCGGTTAAACTTTCTGTTAAGAATGGCACGAAGGCATTGTCTGCAAACAAACAGTACAGAATTGCTAAAATCGTAGGCAGCGAAGGAAACCTTGTTTATGAATATGATAAGGAGACCAAGAAAGCGACGGAGGCTTCTCCGAAGAAATCCACGAAGGTAAGTGAGAAAGACACTTATACGGTGACCCTTGAAGGTCTCGGCAGTTATATTGGTGAAAAGACAGTCACCTTTAAGGTAGTGGATGCTCCGGCTATGCTTTCCAATGCTAAGATTACCAAGATTCCTAACCAGACCTATACAGGAAGTAAGATTGAACTGAAAGGAATCCTCGAGGTAAAAGACAAAGATGGAAATTCGTTAGAATATGATGACGATTATACGGCGACCTACACGAACAATATTAAAGCGGGAACGGCTACGGTTACGATTAAGGCAAAGAATACGAACTATGCCGGCACGAAGTCCGCAACCTTTAAGATTGTAAAACGTGCTATTAAGAAAGAGGCTGACCTGACCTCAATGACGGAGGATGCAAAAGCAAGCATTGGCGTGATTTCATATGAATTTCCGGAGGAAGATGTGATATACAAGAATGGTAATGAATATTGCTATCCTTACACCGGATACAACTGGACGCCGGAATTTAAGGTTTATTCTACGAACAATGGCACTAAGAAAGCCCTGACCAAAGGGGTTGACTATACGATTAGTTATAAGAATAATCAGAAGCCCAATGATAAGCTGGAAGCAGGAAAATATGCTTCTATCACGATTAGCGGAAAGGGCAGCTATAGCGGTAAAGTGACGTTTACTGACGTATTTAAAGTGAAAGACGTCACACTGGATGATTTTGTAATTACAGTCAATCCGGTTGTTTATAGTGGAAAGGCAATCAAACCGGCAGTTACCTTTGTATACAAAGCAACTGGTTCGATGCTGAATGTCAAGTCTGGCACAGCGTATAGCGTAAGCTATAAAAGAAATACAAACGCAGCCAGCGCAGTAAGCACAACGCAGACTACGGAAGCAGAAGAAAGCGTAGCGCCGTATGTGACGATTAAGGAAAAAGGACTACGGGCATACAAAGAAAACGAAGGAAGATGGGTGGCTACGAAAGCCGCTGATAAGCAGTCGGTAAATATCAATTTCACAATTACGACAGCAACGATTACAGCGGCAAGTGTAAGCGATATTAAGGTGCAGACCTACAGTGGCAAACCTGTGCGTCCGGCAGTTACCATTAAAGTAAACGGTAGGAAACTGAAAGCGGGTACAGATTATCTTATCACTTATAAAGATAATACCAGGCGAAATGGAAAGGCAACAGCTACGATTGTCGGAATTGGAAATTATTCCGGTCAAGTAGTAAAAACATTTGTTATTAAATAACTCCAACCACCAGGAAAGGGGACGGAAGATTTCTTCCGCCCCCTTTCTGCTCTGTACAACGGACGCCTGCAATCGTGTCTTCTTTGTGAAATTTGCAACAATTTCGCCCCTACCCCTTTATTTTATGAAAGAAGTGTGCTAAATTAATTTTCAGTGAAACCGAAATTAATATGGAAAGAGAAGGATACTGACATGGCAGACAATAAGAAAAATAAAGCGAGCGACAAGACAAAAACCAACGAGAAAACCAAAACGACCAACATAAGCAAGAGCAAGGCGAAACGCGAAGCCAGCCGGAAACAGGCGGAAAAAATGCGCCGCCAGCGGCTTATCGGCAGAATAGCAAGTATTACGATAACGACCGTTATTATACTGCTGATTGCAGCAGCCGTAGGAAGGCAGCTCTACATATGGGCGATTCGCACCACGCCGAGCGAAGACTACAGCGCAGGACTGACCGCCGACGGCAAAATCGAAGGTGCAGACCTGTCCACAGCCCTCACACTGGTGGATTATGAAAATATATCCATACCCGAAGAAGAGGTAGCTGCGACAGACGAGGAAGTGGAAGAAAAAATCAATTCTTTCCTCGACGAATACAAAGAACTCAGCACCGATACAAACCTCGTCATTGCCGATGGGGACACGGTGAATATCGATTATGTCGGCACCGTTGACGGCGTTGAATTTGACGGCGGCAACAGCCAGGGCATGGGCTATGATCTGGAAATCGGATCCGGCTCCTTCATCGACGATTTTGAAGAGCAGCTGATTGGACATAAACCGGGCGAAAACGTGACGGTCGAGGTTACTTTCCCGGAAGGCTATAGTGATGAGATGGGCGGCAAAGACGCCAGCTTCGCAGTGGAAATCCACGGAATCATGACCGCCCCCGAACTGACGGACGAGCTTGTAGCGGAAAATCTCTCTGAAACGGACGGCGTATCCACCGCCGCAGAGTACCGCGCCAAGATAGAAGACGACTTCCGCGAGGATCACCTGGAGGATTATCTGACAAACTACATCGTAGAAAATTCCACCGTGAATGCCTACCCGAAGAAATACCTGAAAGCAGTAAAATCCATCACGAAGGGCTACGACAATACCGACGATATCGAGGATGAAATCGCCTATGAAAAAGAACTGACCGAGACCGCGCAGGAAACGGTCAAGGAAGCCCTCGTATATCAGGCAATTTTCGAGAAAGCGGGACTGGCGATAGACATGGACGCTTATTTCCAGGTGCTCGCCGAGACCAGCGGCGAAGAATATGCCCAGAACCAGAAAGACACCTACGGCGAAGGCTTCCTGGCGCAGAGCGAAATGCGGCAGGCGGTAGTCGATTATCTGATGGATTTGTACCGATAAGGGAAAAAAACATTCTTGCAAACAACAAAGAAGTAAATTGATAGCATACAAGGAAGGTGTAAGGTCTGTTAAAGGGTTAGGGCTTTACACCTTGGTTTTTATTAGAAAACTGTTATTTGAAAAATAAACAAAAATTGGTTGAAAACCATATGAAATTGTGATACAATCCAGTCAAAGCATATTTTCTACATACAGAGTGTACCATACCACCCCACCGGGGCGACCCGCTGTGGCGGAATCGGAACGCACCCTGTATTCCAAAAGGATTTTTCCTTATCATATACACAATTCTATGCGGTTGTTGGCGTATATGCCATAGAATACCGCGGATTCAGAAAA
>JAMPFM010000080.1 GCA_023664455.1 Blautia sp. | reverse complement strand
AGTTTGTCGGGGAGAAATTAGGATGGGAATATAATGAAAACGAGGGAAAAGCAGCCCAGGATTTTTTGGAATATGTACATCAATTACCCAAAAAATAGATTATAAAAATGTTGATACATAGTCAACGGATCTGCCCTGCCTACACGCTTTTTGTCTACATACACCCTGCCACACGCGATGGGAATTATTCACAATGATGCAATAGCCCCTTTCCCAATTCAAATTTGTGTGTTATAATAGCCGTGATAACTTCCAGAGAAGTTGTCTTTGCAGCAAAGGCAGTACGCCATAACGAAAACACGGATAGAAAGTAGTTGGATAAATGAAATATAAGAAAATTAATGAAGCCACCGTTCAATGCATTATATCCGAGGAGGATATGGAAGAATATGGTTTAACGCTGGCAGATATTTTTGAGCGGAATGAAAAAGGAGAAGGCTTTTTGCGCGACGTGGTGGAAAGAGCCCATGAAGAGGTAGGATACCGGTTAAACGGCGATAATATTGCGATGCAGATTACGCCGATTCAGGACGAGGGTCTGGTGATTACATTTTCCGATGCAGGACTGGCAGGTTTTCAGAATATGCTGGAACATATCAAGGAAGTGCTGTCCGGGATGAACCCGGAAAGTATACGGGAGGCGGCGAAGGCGCTATCGGATAAAGAGGCGTCTGAGCAGAATACGATGGAAGAATCCTATAGGATTTTTGCATTTTCTTCCATGAATCATGCCATGCGGTATTGCGCGGCAATCCCGGCAGCCTTGACGGTCAGGAGCCATTTATATAAGGTCGGCGGGTTCTATTATCTTGTGGTGGAAAAACAGAGGCTTTCCAAGAAGAATTTTAACAAAATCAGCGCACAGGCAGTTGAATTTGCAATGATTGTCATGCCATCGAAAGAAAAACTGATATATCTGGAGGAGCACGGAGAATGCCTGGTTAAAAATAAGGCGGTAAGCGGGCTTCGGAAAGTATGGCAGCCACGCTAGAGAATACGGACAGGAGTATAGGACATTGAAAGAAGAACAAGAAGTAAAGACGACGGTAGGACAGGAGCATGATGAGGAGCCGGAGAGACAGAAATATCAGGATTCCGGCATTGACCAGAGAATTATCCGCGCCGTGGAGGAAATGGGTTTTGAGCAGATGACGCCGATTCAGGAGGAGGCGATTCCGGTTTTCTTATCCGGCAGGGATGTTATCGGTCAGGCACAGACCGGAACAGGGAAGACCGCGGCATTCGGGATACCGATTCTTGAGAAAATCGATCCGGATAACCGGAATCTACAGGCGGTTATTTTATGCCCGACGAGGGAGCTTGCCATGCAGGCGGCGGAAGAGCTGCGTAAATTTTCCAAATACATGCATGGAATTAAGGTACTGCCAATTTATGGCGGACAGGATATTCTCAGACAGATTAAAGGACTAAAAGGCGGGGTACAGATCGTTGTTGGCACGCCGGGGCGTGTGATGGATCATATGCGCAGACATACGTTAAAGATGGAGCAGGTACATACGATCGTACTCGACGAAGCGGACGAAATGCTGAATATGGGATTTCGGGAAGATATCGAAACCATTTTGAAAGAGCTGCCAGAGGAAAGACAGGTAGGTCTTTTTTCTGCGACCATGCCGAAACCGATTCTGGATATTACGAAAAAATATCAGAAAGACGCTGTCTTTTTAAAAATGACGCCCAAGGAAGTGACGATACCTCTTATTAAGCAGGCGTATTACCAGGTGCAGCGCAAGGATAAAGAGGAAGTCATGTGCCGTCTGATGGACTATTATGACCCCGCGCGCGCTCTGATTTTCTGTAATACGAAGCGAATGGTGGACGAACTGACGGAGCATTTGAAACAGAGGGGATACTCGGTAGAGGGGCTTCATGGCGATTTGTCCCAGCATCAGCGGGATACGGTCATGAATCTGTTTAAAAGCGGTCACGCTGCGGTGTTGATTGCGACGGACGTTGCGGCGAGAGGAATTGATATCGACAACGTGGAAGCCGTTTTCAACTATGACGTGCCGGAAGACATCGAATATTATGTCCATCGTATCGGCAGGACGGGGCGCGCCGGAAAAACAGGGCGTTCTTTCACGCTGGCGGCCGGCAGGGAAGTCTATAAACTGCGGGATATCGAGCGAATCTGCCACACGAAAATCAAAGAGAGAAAAATTCCTTCCGCTGCGGATATTATGGCAAGGAAGGCGGATAAGATTTTAAAAGAGGCGGAAGCAGTGATTGACGCCCAGGATATCGGAAGGGCGATACTGTATCTGGAAGAGCGCGGTGCGTCCGGGGAATACAGCATGTTGCAATATGCCGCCGCTTTTATGAAAATGAAATTAGGCGACGATATTCAGGATATCAAACAGGAGCATTTCCGTCTGGATGGAGGCTCCCGCGGCAGAAAAGGACGCAGCGGCAGTAAGGACAAAGCCGAAGGTGAAAGATTCGGCAGAGGAAAATCTGATAGAGACAGGTCTGGCAGAGGAAAATCTGACAGGGACAAATCCGGCAGGGATAAGTCCGATAGAGGATGGTCTGATAGGGATAAATCTGGCAGGGACAGATTCGACAAAGAGAAATCTGACAGGGGAAGAACGGAAAGGAGCAGGTCTGACAGGGACAGGTTTGAGAAGCCCTATGACAGGAAGGAAGCAAACAGAAACAATATGTACGCGGCTTTCCGCATCAGGACGAAGAAGCAGGATAAAAAATCGAAATAATTAAAACCGTTAGAATAATTAAAAATGCAACAGCAAAATACGAAGGAATCTTTGAAATGGGTCAGACAGATAATCTAAAAATGCGTTATGCCGTGTACTGTCGTGTTTTTGTGGCGGAACTGTTGGCAATCTTTGTCGTCTTTTTGCCTTATTTGGCGGATTACTATCTTTTACAGCCGCAATCCACGCTGCTTGACTATTTTGCACAAAATTCCGTTGACAGATATTATAGTTTTGAAATAAGCATTGTCATTTTGGCAGTTGCCGCTTTATGGTGTATCAGCGGACGGCTGGGAGTGGCTATGCTTGTTTTGTCGATGGCGTTTTTACTGTTATCTTATGCCGGCAGCATCAAGTACGCCGCATTGGGTGAGCTTTTTGTCTCAGCGATTTGAGGCTGACGGAGGCGGCGGGCATCGCAACGCGTTATCTTCGTCTGAATTACGCTCCGAAGCAGCTTATGGTCGTGACTGCCATACTGTTTCTCTGCGCCGGTGGCTTTGTGGCCGACCTGTTATGCAGAAAATATCCGCTTGCTAAAAGGTATGAAAAAGGGCACAGAAAAATTTTTTATGGATTGCGGATTTTCTTAGGCTGCGTTTGTCTGGTGGCTGCGGTTTTCTATGGAACCTCTTTTATCGGAAGCGAATATAGCATGGAAGCCGTGGATAACGCCCTTGTATCGGACGTTGGAAACGATAGATATGTCCTTTATTATTTTTTGAAAAGTGACGGGATGTCCCATATTGATATGGCGCATGTCGGGGACAGTTACCGCTTTTTTCTGGATAATCAGGCTGCGGATGGGGAAGCGTCCGAAGATATGCAGTTTCCTAATGTTATCGTTATCATGAACGAATCGTGGTGGAATACGGACAACATTCCCGACACGAGTGTCACTTTTTCATCAGACCCGATGGAAACATACCGCAGACTTTCCCGGAATTGTTCATTCGGTGAACTTACCACCAATCTGTTCTGCGGTGGCACAATCGGTTCCGAAACGGAATTTCTGACCGGGCTTAACATCAAATATTTCACCTCTTTTACCGGAATCAGTACGGAGATGAGAAAACGGAAGGTTCCGTCCCTCGTTGATTATTTTCACGCCCTTGATTATGATACGATTGCAATCCACCCTTACGATGGCAATTTTTATGGAAGAAAAGAAATCTATGCGTCGATGGGGTTTGACAAGACGGTATTTGAGGAAGATATGGACTATACGGATATTTATTCGTCCTATATTTCCGATGAGAGCCTCATCAGGCAGATTATAAAGGAATATGAGGAAAATAAAAATGATAGGAAGTTTATCTATGCCGTATCTATTGGAAACCATATAAGAGGGCTTGATTCTGACCATGATTTTATCGAAAATTATCCGTATCCCATTTCCGTGACGCTAAATGGGGAGTTGGATGAGGAAGCTTACACGGATTTGGTAAATTACGTCAACGGAATCTACCTGGCAAATGAAGCCTTTGCCCAGCTTGCATCTTATTTTGAACAGAGACCGGAGCCGACAGCGCTTATAATGTATGGCGACCATATGCCCGGTTTTTCCAAGGAAGCGCTCTCATTATTTCAGTTAGACGGTACGGATTTAGAAAGTCTGCGCCGCCAGTATGCGGTTCCCGTTTTGATGTGGAGTAATTTCGAGACGGAAGAAATGGAATTGAACGGCGAAAATATCAATTATCTTCCGCAGATAGCGCTTGAATATGCAGGACTTCCTGACTCGCCTATGACCCAGATCCTCAAGTATCAGAGAAAGATTTTGAGGACAAATTCAGGTAAGATTGCGGTTGACTGCAATGGTCAACCGATAGAATCCTATAACGATGAACAGATTGAGGCGATACGCCATTTTAAGGTTGTGGACTATGATATTTTATACGGTTCCAGCCCATACCGCGACAGCGTGTGGCAGCCCTGTGGCGGGGATGACATTTTCGATATGACAAGGGATTTTGCAGATTAGAGAGTCAGTTCGTTTCCATGCTCTTTCAGCCATTTCCTCGCAATGCGGTAGTCGGGATAGATTGCTTCCACGGCTTGCCAGAATGCGGCGGAATGATTCATATGGGTAAGATGGCAGAGCTCGTGTACGACGACATAATCCAGGATGGAGGGCGGCGCAAGCATCAGCCGCCAGTTAAAAGAAAGCGTTCCCTTGCTGCTGCAGCTTCCCCATCTTGTTTTCTGGTCCCGGATGGTGATGCGCTGGTAGGAACCGCCTGTTTTGGCATGATAATAGGCGACCCTCTGGGGAATATAGGAACGCGCCGCTTCTTTGTAGCGGTTTTCTAAAGCGGTTCTTTGTACGGCAGATAAATCAGAAGAGGGTCTGCTGTTTTTCTTTGCACAGATATCCAGATAGTGGGTAATAATCCAGCGGCTTTTTTCTTCCGCCATCTGCGCGATTTTCCTATCATCCGCCCGAAGCGGCACACGGAAAATAATAGAGCCGTCTTCTTTGATGGAAATCGCATAAGTTTTCCGCTTACTTCTCAGGACAGTGTAGGGAAGGCTGTATTCCTTTCCCTGATAGGTGATTGTGAGTGTAGGGGGCATGTGTGGCAGCTCCTTTCTTAGAGGACATTTCAGGTAATTACGAACCTAAAGTTTTAAAATGCGTAGTTGTACAGAAGATATAATCCATAAGCAGACACTGTGAAAACGCCGGTACTTAGTGAAAAAGACGCTCGCGGCTTTTGAACTTAGTACCGCTGCGTTTGAACCGTAGCGAGAGCGGGTCTGCGTTGGATTATATCTTCTGTACAACGGACCACTGCAAAATCCTAGTTTCGCAATCACCTCAAGGCATTTATCTGACTTTGTGTTGCCATTATGTACAGGCGTATTTTAGCCTTATTTTAACATAATTTATTTGTAAATCAATAGGAGATGTGGTAGTATGGTGAATGGATATGTTTGGAAGCATTAGGTAGGAAGTAGGGAGTAAGAAGGATGCAGGAGTTGGAAAAAGAAAGCAAAGAGAGCAAAATTGACCAAGAGAGTCAAGAGGTGGAAGAGCGCAACGAGACGAAAGATGAGTGGGAAGAGGATAGTGAAGAAGCAAAAGAACTCAGGGCTAAGCGTATAGAAAGAAGAGAAGAAGAGCGCGCAAAAAGGCGCAAGAAGCGCGAGATGCAGGTTAAGATGGAAAAAATCGCTATGGTAGTGATAGTGGTGATTATCATCTGCGGAGGCGTGGGCGGGATTCTCTGGAATTTATCTTCTTTCAGATTGTCCAGAAAACTTTCCGCAGGGGATAAATATACAGAAAACGGGGAATATGAGATGGCACAGGCTTCCTATCAGGAAGCGCTGAAAATTGACCCGACCACGGTGGAAGCATATCGGTGTCTTGCGCAGAATAATCTGGATTTAAACGACAGTGTCGCTGCCAAGGAAATTCTGTATACCGGATGGGAAACGACGCAGGATGAGGGGCTTAGACATTATTACTGTACCGTTATTTTGAACGAGGCGGTGGCGCAGATTAATGAAAAGAAATGCAGCTTAGAAACGGTTGATAAATGTATACAGGTGTTGAAAATAGAGCCCGATAACGAAGATGCGCTGTCTTTGCTTGACACCTGCTATGACAGGCTTTTTACCGGGGATGAAGAGGAAAATAGCTGTAAGATGTTCCTGGATGAAGATGCTGCAGCCGAGACCTGCTCCTTTGCAGCGTATGAGAGACAGCTTCGGGAACTGCTGGCGCTCTATCAGGAGCAGCAGTCGGAAAAAATCGGCGCCCTGTTGACGAAATATGCTATCATTGATGTGGAATATGTATATCTGAGCGTTCCTCATCTGGAAGATTATCATGGACTGTTGAAAGAAATCGAGACGGCGCTTCCAAATGAAGCCTTATCGGATTTGACGCAGTGTCTTTTGGCGGCAATCGAAAGGGAAAAAGACTTTGCAGATATTTTCAAGGAATTGAAAGCCGGTCATTATGAAAGCGCAAGAGAATTTATGGTAACAGATACTTATGTTCAGCTTAGGGATGCTTTCATTAACCAGCAGAGCGGTTATTGGGAAGGGATTTCTGCTGTACCCATTAATCAGGAGCAGATGATAATTCATAGGACTAAAGATGGTTTCCGTTTTTCTTTCTTAGGATACGACGAATATGAGAATCCGCAGGGCGTGATTACGGTGTGGGGAAACCGGCAGTTGGACGATGGAGTGCAAAGAACCAGCATTTCTTATGAGCCAGCCAATGAAAACGGGGCATACTATCCCCATACGGAATATGTCGTGACTTATGAATACAGTAATGTCCTGGAAAACGGCATGGACGTGCGGATGAATTACCGTCTTGTTACGAAGGTGACGACAGAAGAAGGCACAGAAACGAACGCAATCTGCGACTGGGGCGGGGAGTATGAATGGGAAACCAGTTTTTAATAGGAAAGCCCAGACGCCGAAGATGTGGAAGCTTTATTAATAAGAGTTGAAAGCTAGGAAATAAAGCGATAAGAAAATTAGCAGCAAGCCGATGAAGAAGATAAGAAGTAGGAAAAATAGGAAGTAAGAACAACAAGAAGTAAGAATAATAAGAATAAGAAAAGGAGAAAGAGAAAAGATGGGAAAGAAACCAACAGTATTAATGATTTTAGATGGCTATGGTCTGAATGAAAAGACACAGGGTAACGCAGTAGCGCAGGCGAAAACGCCGGTCATGGACAAACTCATGCAAGAGTGTCCGTTTGTAAAAGGAAATGCCAGCGGTATGGCAGTCGGACTTCCCGATGGGCAGATGGGCAATTCGGAAGTAGGACACCTGAATATGGGAGCAGGACGTATCGTCTATCAGGAACTGACCAGAATCACCAAAGAGATTCAGGATGGCACTTTTTTTGAAAATCCTGCATTGATGGACGCCGTAAATAATTGTAAGGCAAAGGATTCTTCCCTGCATATGTATGGTCTGGTATCTGATGGCGGCGTGCACAGCCATAATACCCATTTGTACGGACTGCTGGAGCTTGCGAAAAGAAACGGTTTATCCAAAGTCTATGTACATGCATTTCTGGACGGACGGGATACGCCCCCGGCAAGCGGCAAAGGTTTCGTAGAAGATTTGGAAGCCGAAATGAAGAAAATAGGCGTCGGTGAAGTGGCTACAGTAACCGGACGTTACTATGCGATGGACAGGGATAATAACTATGACAGAGTGGAAAAAGCTTACGCGGCGCTGACAAAAGGCGAAGGGCTTCAAGCGGACAGCGCGCCCGCGGGAATCCAGGCGTCTTATGAGCGGGACGAGACCGATGAGTTTGTGAAACCTACGGTGATTATGAAAGACGGAAAACCGGTAGCGACGATAAAAGACGGCGACTCCATTATCTTCTTTAATTTCCGGCCGGACAGGGCAAGAGAGATTACAAGAAGTTTCTGCGATGATGATTTTAAAGGTTTTGACAGAGGAAAGCGGCTGGATATTACTTATGTATGTTTCTCGGATTATGACCCGACCATTCCCAATAAAGAAGTGGCGTTCCATAAGATTTCCGTGACCAATACGTTCGGCGAATGGCTTGCCGCTAACCACATGAAACAGGCAAGAATCGCGGAAACAGAGAAATACGCGCATGTGACGTTTTTCTTCAATGGCGGCGTGGAAGAGCCGAACGAAGGGGAAGACAGAATCCTCGTAAATTCCCCGAAAGACGTAGCGACTTATGATTTGAAGCCGCAGATGAGCGCCTATGAGGTATGCGATAAGCTTGTGGGCGCCATTAAGTCCGGCGAATATGACGTGGTTATCATCAATTTCGCCAACCCGGATATGGTCGGACACACCGGCGTGGAAGCGGCGGCAATCAAGGCGGTGGAAGCCGTGGATGAATGTGTTGGCAAGGCGGTGGAAGCGTTGAAAGAAATGGATGGCGTTATGTTCATCTGCGCAGACCACGGCAATGCAGAACAGCTTGTAGACTATGAGACGGGAGCGCCTTTTACCGCGCATACGACCAATCCGGTGCCGTTTATTCTGGTAAATGCAGACCCTTCCTACAAACTCCGCGAAGGCGGCTGCCTGGCAGATATTGTGCCTACGTTGATTGAGCTGATGGGCCAGGAACAGCCGGTAGAGATGACAGGAAAGTCGTTGTTGGTGAAGTAGGGGATTGCCTGATAATAAGATATTGATGAAGAGACATCTATGGCGAGAGTTGTAGGTGTCTTTCTATGTTATTTTTATTAAATATTGCTTTCTAACAATTCAAAAATTTTTTGTACATTATTACATTTTATTTTTTACTTTTTTATGGTAAAATGTTTTTATGGTGAAAGGAGTATCAAAAGAGCTGTAGAAAGAATTTCTAAGAGCAAAAGGGTACTCTGCGGTAAATTGACTGAATATCCCAGAGGAGGAAATTGATAATGGATAAAAGGAAAATGGAACAGATTCGCCAACAATATGATTTGATTATTCACAAGGTTGAAAATGTTGACATAGAATTTTGGTATGCCCGCGAATTAATGCCATTGCTAGGTTATGGACGTTGGGAAAATTTTGACAAGACTATCTGTCGTGCGATGGAGTCCTGTGAAACTTCTGGGGTAATGGTATCGGACCATTTTCGTGAGGTCACGAAAATGGTTGAGTTGGGCAGCAAGGCAAAAAGGAAGATAAAAGATTATATGCTTACCCGTTATGCTTGTTATCTGATTGCGCAAAATGGTGACCCCCAGAAAGAGGAAATTGCATTTGCACAAAGTTACTTCGCCATACAGACAAGAAAGCAAGAATTGATTGAGGAACGCATTGCATTGATTGAACGTACAGAAGCCCGTGGCAGATTGCGCGAGTCAGAAAAACGCCTTTCTCAAAATATATATGAGCGCGGTGTTGATGACGCCGGATTTGGTCGTATCCGTTCCAAAGGTGACCAGGCGTTATTTGGCGGATATACGACACAGGAAATGAAAAACCGCCTTGGTGTAAAAAGCAATCGTCCGTTAGCTGATTTTTTACCTACCCTCACGATTGCGGCAAAGAACCTTGCAACTGAGATGACTAATTATAATGTGGAGGAAAAAGACTTACAGGGCGAAACCACGATTACCGGGGAACATATTCAAAACAACCGTTCTGTGCGTGATATGCTGGGGCAGCGTGGAATTAAGCCTGAAAATCTGCCGCCTTCTGAGGATATTAAAAAACTGGAACGACGTGTAAAATCGCAGGAAAAGAAAATGGCTGCGCAAGCAGGAAAATTGCCAGAAGCAGATTATAGGGAAAGCTGATTTATCACAAAGGCTTCGGATATGGGAAGTTTTACCGTATAGAAGTCTTTCTTTTTTCAAAAAACCTCTTGACAATCCCCATCTATCCACATATACTAAGTGTATTAATAATGATAATACACCTAGAGCGCAACAAACAGTCCGATCAGTAAGTAATTGCAAACCTAAAATTTAGGAACGCGTAGTTGCACAGAAGATACAATCCGTAAGCAGACACTGTGAAAACGCCGGCACTTAGTGAAAAAGACGCTTGCGGCTTTTGAACTTAGTACCGCTGCGTTTGAACCGTAGCGAGAGCGGGTCTGCGTTGGATTGTATCTTCTGTACAACGGACGGCTGCAAAATTTTAGGTTCACAATTACCTATCCAATCAATCAGTAGGTAATTGCGAAACTGTTTATAATCTTGCTTCCAACAAGGCAAAAGTCGATT
>JAMPFM010000007.1 GCA_023664455.1 Blautia sp. | reverse complement strand
CTTATGTGCAAAAAATTGAAGGTTCATATTTAACATGGTCTTACACCTCCTCAAATTTCAATTTACAGTATTTTTTCCCGTATTGTTTTACAATCCCGGAAAGTCCAAGTACAAGAGAATCTACCAAGGCTTTTGAAGTATCCTGTAAAGTACTCTCAAACCTGCAGACAATTAACCCTTTCTCTTCATCTGTCTCAACGACGATTTTTTCCTTTGTGATTTCCTCTAAGGAATTAATGGTGTTGATAACCAGTATGGAAATGGATGCGCAGACGATATCTTTGCCGTAATTATCAAATCCCGCATGTCCGCTGCAGATAAAGTCTTTATAGTCTCCTGACTTTGTTTTATGAAATGTTACCGTTGTCATTGCACACCTTTAAGCATCGCATTACTATGCGTTAATCTTATCGATTTTTACCTGTGTGTATGCTTGTCTATGACCGTTTTTCTTATGATAGCCGGTTTTTCTTTTATACTTGTAAACGATGATTTTGCGTCCGCGTCCCTGTTCCATAACAGTCCCGGATACGGTTGCGCTGGCAACATCGCCTGCAACTTTCAGCTCTTTATCGCTGATTGCTACCACCTGGTCAAATGTAACAGTTGCTCCTACTTCAACGTCAAGTTTCTCTACCTTGATAACGTCGCCTTCGGATACTTTGTACTGTTTTCCGCCTGTTGCAATAATTGCGTACATAAGGCACCTCCTTTATATGGACTTTCATCCATCTTACTCGCCAGTTTCGGTGACGTCCAATTCCTTTCTATGCAAAGAATCCGGGCATACTTATACCTCACTGTGCGGCATACTCGAATATTTTATCCTTTTTGGGCGGATTTGTCAATATTGTTTCTAATTTTTTCCGATATCTTATCCAATATTTTTTGAAAAAGAACTGCTGTATAATAGGATCCTATAAAAATAGGCACAATTAAAATCATATACAGAAAATTGCTGTTGACAGGCATTCCTGATGACGTCAGCAGTTTTTGCAATTTCAAAGGCATACTCCATACAAACAGCACATGGACAAGATAAATATAGTAGGAATGTTTTCCAAAAGTCTTTAGCAGGTGAAAAATTTTTTTATTTTCAAAAACTGCCGTATTCTGATATTCTGCCACCAGCATACATTTTAGCAGGTAATATGTAAACAGCCCCATAATATAGGGAGCGGTGACAAAGGCAATCTTCCATTTTGAAAAAAATACAATGGGAAGTAAAATTGCATAGAATATACATAAAATTGTATGGATAACAGTATGTTCCCTGACAGAATTGCTTTTTTGTTCAAAGTATAAGGAGGCGCCAAGTGCAAAACATCCTGCCTGGTTTACAAAACTAAAATAGATGAAACGATTGTTTTCTAGTACGGCATACCCATATTTATGCCGTGATATCAAGTAAAGGAAAATGATTAGCATACAGGAAACGGTTTCCGTAATCCAGGGGATACATTTGACAAGTAAGATTTTTTTCTTATTCATAAACTGGTAAAGAAACGGAACGGCAAGGTAAAAAATCATAAGAGTGCCAACGTACCACCCCCCCCGGAAACATTATTGTTACAAAAAGGCAGTAAGCCTTGTAATAACAAGAGGTTGCACAAAATAGCAATAGGATTTCTGTTATTGGCAAATCCAATGGTTTCGCCCGATACGGCAAGTGATAGTGTATTGAGAAGATAAACGATTCCTATCATGGCATACCATCCCGGTATAATCGTGGATAGTCTTTTCCGGTAAAAAGCCCATGCCGGTTTAGGCTGCCGGGATATCCGTTCATAGGATAGCATGGAAGAAAAACCGGATATTACAAAAAACATCTGGCATCCCATCTGTCCAAGGTCAAAGAATTTTAACCACGGGCTTAAATCCGGGATTTTTTGTCTTGAATGGACAAGAATAATCATCCAGATAGCAATTCCTTTTATTATGTCAATCGCCGATAGGTGTTTTCCTTTGTTATCACTCACAATTTTATCCTTCTTTTTCTCTTGCTAATGTTTTATCGCAAAAAAATACGCCGCAACCTGCGCCCTTGAGCTAAATTCTTCGGTTTCTAACAGCTCCCGCACTTCTTCCCTCGTATAAAATTTCGCCTCTATCATTTCATTATCAGAAGTGTGATCCTCGAAACTGCCTTCCGCTTCCACGAAGGCAATCTGGGTTTTAACATCGGAAAAAGCGACTGCGGCATAGGAAGGCTTCAGAATCTGTAGGATTTTTCTGACCTGCAGCCCGGTTTCTTCATATAATTCCCGCTGGATACATTCTTCTATGGACTCCCCCTCTTCTATCATGCCGGCGCAGAGGTTATAGACGTAGTGGTTGACGCCCATACGAAATTCCCGCAGGAGTAAAAGCCTGTCTTCACAATATGCCACAATGGAAACGCCGCTGATAAGAGTCCCCAGCGCAGTTTCATCCGGGATTTCATGTCGGCTGACAATCTCATAGACCTTTTCTTTGCCTTTTTTGTTCAGATAGGTCAGTTCATAATTCTTTAAATATCTGCCGTCTTTTACTTTTGTCAGTTTTAACAGTTTCAAGGTTTTTCCGCCTTCCTTTCCGATGCAGTATCTACTCCTTGCCGCATCTGTTCTGCAAAGGATTTATTTTTCTTCTGTCGTGTGATTTCCATCAGTCCAAGTCCCGTGATATCCACCACATAGGCGGATACGGAATCTTTTTTTAATAAGCTCTTCATATATTCCGTAAGCCGGGCGGTGTGATCCGGCGTCTTCATATTGATAAAATCTACCAGAATCATGCCGGAAAGATTTCTTGCCCGCAGGGAAATGGCGATTGCTTCTGCAGCTTCTAAATTAATTTTAAAATAGGTTTCTTCCTGATTTTTATGGGATTCATATTTTCCAGTATTGACGTCTATCGCAATCAGGGCTTCCGTCTGCTCGATAATCAGATAAGCGCCGGATTTTAACCAGACTTTTTTCCCTAAAAGCTCCTGTATCCGCGTCTCGATGGAGTACAGCTTATATAAAGGCAGTCTGCTGTCTTCATAATAGCGTATCGGGACAGGGGAAAGCTGCCCGGAAGTCAGTTGCTCATAGAGGTCTTTTTTGTCCGTAATGATTTCGTCATATTCCGACTGATAGCAGTTTTTCAGGAAGGCAAGATAAGGCGGTTCGCTTTCATATAGACAGCTAAAGCGTATCCGCGTCCTGCCAATTTCCAGAATATGCGTAAGCTTTGTGGCAAGCGTCTGGGCCTCTTTCGTAACGATAGAGGTATCCTCGATATTTTCTACATTGGTGCGGACAGTGACGTCAAAATGCTGCGCAATTTCCTGAAGCGGCGCTAAATTCTGATAGAGATGGTGATATCTGGCTCCGAGCCGGGAAGAAATTTTAATGCCCTTTCCTTGTAAAGAAGAATCGCTTATCCCCTTGTCTGTCCCTGGGTTTCGATGTTCGATGACGACATAGGAACCTGCGAGGGAAAGTCTGGCGGATACCGTGGCAAGTTTGGTTTTGACCGGCTTTTTGGTGACTTGTACCAGCAGTTCATCCCCGATTTTTAAGGTTTGGTCTGATTCTCTATTTGTCAGAATGGCGTTTTTGGCTTCTGCAAGTGACAAAAAAGTCAGGACGCCTTTTTGGATTTCCACAAAGGCTGCGCCGATATTGGCTGCGATGTTTTGTACCCTGCCCACATAGAGACTGCCTATCTGGCATTCCGCCTGTTCCGGTAAGAGCGTATCCGCCTGAATCGCCAGGATTTGACGCTCGCGAATCAGAATGGAAAAAAGTTTATGATATAATTCTAAATAAAGGATTTTTCCCTTTGGTTTCTCTGGCATTCCCTGATTCCTCCATAGCGGGGCTTGTAAGCTTGTTTCCTAATTTATCACGCTTTCCCCGACTGCTTCTAAGGGAATAAATCTGCCTGTTTCTTCCTGTTTTGAAGAGTCTATAGAGGCATCTATTGTATAGGTCTCTATCCTGAAAATCCGGTAGGCATAAGGCGGCAGCATCACATGGGAATAGGCGCAGAAAGCGTCCACCACCATCTGGGGCTTGATATTTCCGCTGCTGCTGGCATTCACCAGCATGGAAAGGGTCGGGTATGGCAGTTTATAGTCAGAAAGCAGTTTTTTCTCGGCGTCGGCGTCGATTTTGTCGCTGGATTCTGCTTTCAATTCGTAAATACAAGGTTTTAAATCGACGTCCAGTATCTGTTTTTTCGTCTTCTTTGTCACCCAGATATGGTTCATAGCATAAAAAGATTCTAAGCTTCGTTCCATAGCCTTCTGGTCGAAAAAATCGGAAGCGATTTCTTTTGGAAAATTCGTTACCGAGGAGTCTTTTAAAACAGCATCTTCGGGGACCGAATCCTCCTGCAAAAATGGCTCTTTCAGGAAAGCAATCCGGTATTTTGCCGCGGCGACGCTTGCCATAGCGTTTGGGGCAGTATCGGGAAGCGCCCTGACGGATAGGATTTCAATACCTTCCACCATGACTTCGTTTAAACGCTGTCTGATTTCTTCCGTAGAAGAAAAGGACTGCATTTCGATATCCATATATTCCCCGATGCTTTCGATACCGACGCCAAGCGGCGCGGCAAAGGACATGACGGGATGGGGGCTAAAACCTTCCGTATATCGGATCGCAAGATTGGCGCGGCGGATTGCTTTTTGGAAAAAACGCATGATATCCAGATGCCCAATGAATTTCATCGATCCATATTTGGCAAATTTTATTCTTAGTTTCATACAAGTACCGTGCCTTTCCCTGAACCTGCGACATTTGTATCAGTTGTATCAAGATTGGTATCAATATTGCAGCCGAATTTTTTTGCGCCGCAGCCCTGACATCTTGTCCGGCAATTTTCCGATGTAGTCCCTGCCATTGCTTTTTTCCATTCCCGCAGTAAAAATTCTTTGGTTACGCCGCAGTCTAAGAAGTCCCAAGGGAAAATTTCGTCTTCTTTTCTCTCACGAACCGTATAAAAATCCGGATTGACGCCGCATTCTTCAAAACTGGACATCCAGAAATCGTTATGAAAATGTTCGCTCCAGGAATCGAACATGCAGCCTTTCTGATAGGCTGTTAAAATCACGTTTGCAAGTTTTCTGTCACCCCTTGCAAGAATTCCTTCTAGCACGCTGACGTCAGCTTCGTGCCAATTATACTTGATGCTCTTCTGATTTAGCTGCGCCATAATTCCCTTCCGGGTCTGGTACGCTTTTTCAAGAAATTCTTCTTTCGTACACATTTTTGCCCATTGAAAAGGCGTAAATGGCTTAGGAATGAAGAATGAGGTACTCGTGACAATCTGTACCTTACCGTTTTTCCGTTCACTTTTAGGCACTGTTTCAAAGAAAGCCGCCGCGATTTTGTTGGACAATTCTCCGATGCCCCAAATATCCTCTTCTGTCTCTGTAGGAAGTCCGAGCATGAAATAGAGTTTGACGCGGGTCCATCCCCCCTGAAAGGCGAGCGTCGCCCCATGCAAAATGACTTCTTCGGTCAATCCTTTATTGATGACGTCCCTAAGCCGCTGACTGCCCGCTTCCGGCGCAAAAGTAAGACTGCTCTTCTTCACATCCTGCACTTTACTCATGACGTCGAGGGAAAAGGCGTCGATACGCAGAGAAGGTAACGATATATTGACATGTTTCTGGCTGCATTCCTGTATCAGAAACTGAAGCAGGTTGTCCAATTCGGAATAGTCGCTGGAACTTAGAGAGCTTAAAGAAATTTCTTCATAGCCGGTGTTACGAAGCATCTCCAGGGCATACCCTTTTAAGACTTCCACATCTCGCTCTCTAAGAGGGCGATAAATCTGTCCCGCCTGACAGAACCGGCAGCCACGGATGCAGCCCCGCTGGATTTCTAAGACGACTCTGTCCTGCGTCACCTGGATAAACGGAACGATGGGTTTCAGTGGATAATAAGTATCCGATAACTGGGTAACAAGCTCCTTCGTAATCGTATCCGGCGCAGGAGCATAAAGTTTTTTCCTGCCCTTGATGGTGCCGTCTACATGGTATTCTTCTTCATAGAAGGCAGGAACGTAAATACCGGGAATGAGCGCAGCGCGTTGTAAGAAGTCCCTGCGGCTGCCTCCCGCCTTTTTATTTTCCTTATAAAGGTTAAGTAATTTCCGGTATTGGGTTTCCCCTTCCCCGATATAGAATAAGTCAAAAAAATCCGCAATCGGCTCTGGATTGTAGCTGCAGGGACCGCCGCCTATGACAAGCGGATCCGTTTCCCCCCTCTTACTTGCAAGCAGGGGAATCTGGGATAAATCCAATATCTGTAAAATATTGGTGTAGCACATTTCATATTGCAACGTAATGCCGAGAAAATCCATCTCTTTCACCGGCTGCTGGGATTCCAAGGCAAATAAAGGGATCTGTTTTTCCCGCAGAATCTTATCCAAATCCACCCAGGGCGAATATACCCGCTCGCACCAGACGTCTTCCCAGGAATTGAACATGCCGTATAAAACCTGTATGCCAAGATGGGACATACCGATTTCATAGACGTCTGGAAAGCACATGCAAAACCGGATATCCACCTTCGCAGAATCTTTTGTGATAGAATTTACTTCATTGCCGATATAGCGTGCAGGTTTGTCCACCTGCATTAGAATTTCATCTGATAATGCCAGTCGTCTTGCCATTTTTCGGAAGTTCCTTTTTAAAATTTAAACAGCTCCGTCAGTTGGATGCGGTTCTGTTCGTTTTCAGAATCATTTATTTGAAAGTAATCCTCGGATATCATACCATAGACATCGTTCATGGAATATCCGAAGACGTCATATTGTCCGGCGTCACATAGTAAGAAGCCGATAAATAAAGCGATTGCTATTGCCATACGGAGTTTGAACGTAGAGGAAAAGGGCTGTTCTGGCTCTGCTCCCTGCATATTGCCCTCTTCTGCGCCGGTATAGAAGGCTTCTTCCCTGTGCAGGGCGTTTCCTTTATCCCATAGCGGTAAGGAATTGTCCATTCCGTAGAGGAGTCTTTCCCGTTGTCTGATTTTCATGCGGTTATCCAGGTTTTCTTCCCGGATATACTGCGCCATTCTCAGTTTCTTATCAATGGGAACCTGCTTTTTGGGCGGTTGTTTCTTTTCAGGCTGGGTTGTGAGTGTTCTTTTTATCTGCATTTTTATGTTCCATCATCCATACTCTTACAGCATTTTATGAAAATCGGATAGAAAAAAGAACAACCCGCCTTTGGGGAAGCTATCTTCTTGCCAGCTCTGAGGTGATTTCTTCCCATGTAATGCCCTTTTGCGCCATTAAGACCATCATATGATAGAGAAAATCAGAAATTTCGTATTTGATTTCGTTGGGATTGGGATTTTTAGCGGCAATCACGATTTCCGTTGCTTCTTCTCCTAATTTTTTGAGAATCTTATCCAGTCCCTTATCAAACAGATAATTGGTGTAGGAGCCTTCTTTTGGGTGCAGTTTGCGATCCTGAATCACGCCAAATACCTGCTCAAACACTCTGAGCGGATTGTTTTCTTCATAGTCCTTGCGCATAATTTCCTGGAAGAAACAAGAGTGTGCGCCCGTATGACAGGCGGCGCCAATCTGGGATACTTTGGCGAGAATCGTATCTTTGTCGCAGTCGGCGGTCAGGGATTTCACATATTGGTAATGACCGCTGGTCTCGCCTTTTATCCATAATTCCTGCCGGCTCCTGCTATAATAAGTCATTCGGCCGCTCTTAATCGTCATCTGATAGGCTTCCTCGTTCATATAGGCAAGCATCAGCACTTCGTCAGTTTTATAGTCCTGTACGATGACGGGGACATGCCCGTCGGAATTTAATTGAAATTCATCCCAGGATAGTTTTGCCTCAAAGGTATTCACTGGAATCCCATTTGCCTGACAGAGCGTCTTGACTGCCAGAAGTTCTTTGGCATTTTCGTTGATGGCATTGCCGGAAATACCGCAGATGATTTCCTTGGAAAGCATTTCCAGTATTTTATCCAGCGAAACTTCTGGAACAGACACAATCAGGGGAAAGCGGGAAACGGATGCCGCTTCTTTGATACTGCGTTCTTTTACCAGAATCAGTTCCTCCACATAGGTTTCGATAAGCGTCTCGTTCTGTGTGATTTCAGGAGCCTCTGAGATACAGGCGACAATTTTGCTTTTGCCGAATTTCTGGGAAACTTCTTCAGTAATTTCGATGTTTTCCGGTTTGGAATAATTGAGCGCCGCCTTTTTACAGCCAGCATAAAGCAGTTTTTTAATATCTTCCATGCGGTGCACATTTCCTGCGCCGATAACCGGAATATCCACGGCGGCACAGATTTCCTTAATCATATCTAAGGATTCTTCGTGCTCGGTGTCTCCTTTGGATAAATCGTAGACAATCAGTTCGTCGGCATGATTGTCACTATAAAATTTGCCAAGCGCTGCCGGATTGGTCGCGATAATCGTGTTATCCAGAAAGCCTTTTACGGCGTTTCCTTTATACAAATAAATACAGGGTATTAATTTCTTGTACATAATCTGTCCTCTCTGTTTATCTGAATTGTATCGTAATCAGGCAAAGCCTGGCTGTATTTAGGCAAGAGAGCCTTTCGTACTCAGGACGTCTTTGATTCTTGCATCCTGCCCTACCGCTTCATCTAACGCTTTTGCAAATGCCTTAAACATGGCCTCTATCATATGATGGGTATTTTCTCCTGCAAGCATTTTCAAATGGATATTCATACCGGCGCTGTAGGAAACTGCATAGAAAAATTCTTTTACAAGCTCCGTATCCAACGTACCGGCATGTTCTGTCGGAAATGTACAGGAAAAGCCAAGATAAGGGCGTCCGCATAAATCGACGGCGCAGAGGCATAAAGCGTCGTCCATCGGTAATAAGAAAGAACCATAACGCCGGATTCCCATCTTATCGCCGAGGGCTTCTTTGATGGCCTGTCCCAATACGATACCGGTATCTTCTACCGTATGGTGGGCGTCCACTTCCAGGTCTCCATTGACCGATAGAGTCAAATCAAAAAAACCATGTTTGGCAAAGCCTTCCAGCATATGATTGAAAAAGCCGATACCGGTATCCACAGTGCTTACGCCCATGCCATCCAGCGTCAGGGATAAGGTTATATCGGTTTCCTTTGTCTTTCTTTGGATAAAGCTTGTTCTTTTCATGAAATCCATCCTCTACCTTTCTATTGTTTCAATACTCTTGCTTATGCAGGATACGCTGCTTATTCAAACCGCACTTTAATGGAATTGGCATGCGCCGTAAGCCCTTCTTTGACAGCAAACAGTTCAATGTCTTCATGCGCTTTAAAAAGCGCTTCTTTGGAATAAGAAATAATGCTGGTCTTTTTCATAAAATCATCCACATTCAGGGGCGAGAAAAATCTTGCGGTGCCGTTTGTGGGCAGGATGTGGTTGGGACCCGCATAATAATCGCCTAATGGTTCCGAGGAATACTCGCCGAGGAAAATTGCGCCGGCATTCTCGATTTTGGTCATGACCTCATAAGGGTCTTTCGTCAAAATTTCAAGATGTTCAGAAGCAATCGCATTGGCGGCGGAAATGGCGTCTTCCATAGAGTTGGCAAGCAGGATATAACCGTATTGTTCTAAGGATTTCTGGATAATATCCGCTCTCGGCAATTCTTTTAAAAATCCTTCTATCTGGCGGGATACCTCTTCTGCCAGTGTTTCGCTTGTGGTAATTAAAATGGCGCTTGCCAGCTCGTCATGCTCCGCCTGGGATAACAAATCCGCCGCCACATAACGGGGATTGGCGCTTTCGTCCGCAAGCACAAGGATTTCACTGGGACCGGCGATGGAATCAATGCTGACATAGCCGAAACAGGCTTTCTTGGCAAGGGCGACGAAAATATTTCCGGGTCCCGTGATTTTATCGACTTTCGGAATCCGTTCTGTGCCGAATGCCATAGCGGCGATTGCCTGTGCGCCCCCGACTTTGTAAATTTCATCGACGCCCGCGATTTTGGCTGCGGTAAGGGTTCCGGCGTTTACTTTGCCGTCTGCGCCCGCAGGAGTCGTCATAATGATCTTTTTTATGCCCGCAACTTTCGCCGGCAATACGTTCATCAGTACGCTGCTGGGATATGCCGCCTTGCCGCCGGGAACGTAGACGCCGGAAATGGCGATGGGCTGGATTTTCTGACCGAGAATGGAACCGTCCGGTTTTGTATCAATCCAGCTTTTTTGTAATTGTTTCTCATGAAAAGCGATGATATTGGCGGCAGAATGTTTCATGACCTCTATAAACGCAGGTTCCGCCTGTGCGAAGGCTTCTTCGATTTCTGCTTCCGTTACCCGTATCGTATCGGGGGAAGCGTCCCAGCCATCGAATTTTTTCGTATATTCAAAGACTGCAGAATCCCCATTTGCCCTGACATTGGCGATAATCTCAGCAACAACGGATTCATATTGCCCATAGTGATTGGGACTTCTTTTTAACAGGGTGTCTAACAGGCTTTGCTGTGTCTTGGCAGTTAATTTAATGCATTTCATCTATTGTGTCCCTCCTGTTTCTGCTTTTAAATCCGTAATCAGTTTCCGAATGCGTTCGGGTTCCATCTGCATACTGACCTGATTGACAATCATGCGGGCGGATAAAGGGCAGATTTCTTCCAACACTTCCAGACCGTTTTCCCTAAGGGTAGAGCCAGTTTCCACGATATCCACGATGACGTCGGAAAGCTGCACAATCGGTCCTAACTCTACGGAGCCGTTTAATTTAATAATATCTACGGTCTGATGTTTTTTATTATAAAAATAGTCTTTGGCAATATTCGGATATTTGCTTGCGACACGAATCATTTCCCGGTGTTTTAAAAGTTCTTCGGCGCTCCCTGGACCGCAGACGCACATACGGCATTTGCCGTATCCCAAATCGAGTACCTCATAGACCCGTCTGTTTTCTTCTAAGATGGTATCTTTTCCCACCACGCCGATATCCGCTGCGCCGTATTCTACATAAGTAGGCACGTCGGGTCCTTTGGCGAGAAAAAATTTCAGTTTCAGGGCTTCGTTGACAAAAATAAGCTTCCGGGAATCTTTCTCTTTCATTTCCTCGCAGGTAATGCCGATTTTTTCTAATAGTTCCATCGTTTTTTTCGCAAGTCTGCCTTTGGTAAGCGCAAAGGTCAGATATCTTTCTTCACTCATTTTATTATAACACCTTTCCTAAAACTATGTGCAATAAAGTTGTCTAATTAACAGGATCCCTCAGGGAGAAATTCCACGCATGCGCCCTCTGAGCGCAAGGTTTTTGCGAGTTTTAACTGTTCTGCAAATGTATCCGGTTTGTAATATATTTTTTGACGCTTCGTAGCACAATCGATGCCGATATTCTGACGGTTCATCGCCCAGAGCAAATCGTCGATTGCAATCACAAAGCCAATCGCCGGCGCATTTTTCCCAAAACGCCCAAGCAAAGTATCGTAGCGCCCGCCTTTGACAATGGCGTCTCCTACGCCGTAAGTATAGCCTTTGAAGATGATACCGGTATAATAATGGTACTTGCTTAACATCGTAAGGTCAAAAGAAACATATTTTTCCACACCATAATGACAGAGTACCTGATAGACTTGTCTAAGCCGTTCGATTGCCTGGCGGGAACGTTTGTTGTCCACTGCAGCCCCGGCTTCTTTTAGCGCTTCTATCGAGCCGAATAAATCGCTCGTCTTTAAGAGGATTTCCCTGTCTTTCTGCCGGACATTCTTATGGGCAAGCAGCTCTTCCGCCCCGAAATAATTTTTGCCGGATATCAGCTCCCTGAGCGTCAGTTCGGTATCTTCATCCAGTCCTGCCTCGGCGCAGATTCCTTTGAAATATTCCAGATTCCCGACGCTTACCTGGAAATCCCGCAATCCCGCGCCATGAAGGGCCTCGATGGTCAGTGCAATCATTTCTGCATCGGCATAGACAGAAATATCTCCGATAAGTTCCGCCCCCATCTGCGTGACTTCTTTTAATTTCCCCTGTAAATTGGAAGTATTCGTAAAGGTATTGCCCTGATAACAGAAACGGATGGGCGCCTGTTCTTCCCCGAAATATTTCGCGGCGCTTCTTGCGATAGAGGGGGTAAAATCGGGGCGCAGCGCCAGCGTATTTCCTTCTTTGTCAAAAAATTTATACAGTTCCTTGGAAGGCGTGGTGCCTACTTCCTTAGAAAAAACGTCGAAAAATTCAAACGTAGGCGTCTGAATATCCCGATATCCATAGGAATGAATGCAGTCTAGAAGAAGCTGCTCCACTTTCATTTTCTTTTCTTTTTCATCACCGTAAATATCACGGACGCCTTCCGGTGTATGTACCATATGCTCATTCATGATAATATCAGACCCCTTTCAGTGGTAATTCAATTCACTTGCTTTAACAAGGTAAAGCGTTAATTCGATACCATATTACTGTATGAAACAAATGTAGTATAGCGGAAAAAGAATGGTTTGTCAATTTATTCTATCCTGTCGTCCAAATCTTTTTGTATCATATCCAGATAAGGGACAAGAATCCCGTGTTTTTTCGGAAGCACATAGGCGGGATTCAATTCTTCAAAGCGAAAGCTTTTCCTGCCGCCCGCGGCTGCCCTGTCCCAGAAATAGCGGAGCATTTCGCAGGGTAGGTAATAGAAAATATCTTTGTGCGTATAGTAGATGAGAAAAAAGGCGACGCCCTTTTGTTTCTCAAATTGTTCCATGAAAAGGAGCTGGTGTTCATGGATATTCTGCAGGGCAAAGGTGTCTGTGGCGCATTCTTTGGCGTCAAAACAGACGGGGATCCCCTGCACTGCGCCGATATAGTCTACGGTACTCTTCTGCTCAAAATAGGCGAGCGTAATGTGCCGGCTCTGTTTGTCAATCGTAATCGGCGTAATCGGCGTTGGGATTTTCTGAATCAGCGCCAGTCCGTTTTCTGCATATTTTTCGTTTGTGCGGTTAATCAGGTCTTCTAGCGTAGAGCCTCGTAACCCTCTGGAATTCCAAGTAGCCATAATGTTTGCTTCCTTTAGTATCCGGTTTCCTTTCAATTTGAAAACAAAAGTTAGTCGTTTGCGAAACTAAGACTTTGCAGCCGTCCGTTGTACAGAATATACAATCCAACGCAGGCACGCTCTCGCTACGGTTCAAACGCAGCGGTACATAAGATGCCAGAATACGGCATCTAAGTACCGGCGTTTTCACAGTACCTGCTTTTGGAATTGTATATTCTGTACAACTACACGTTTCTATACTTTAGTTTCGCAATTGCCTGGAAAACAAAAGTTTCCTGTATCTGATAGTCAGTTCCTTTTATCTGGAAGGGGATGCATCCGCAATGGTATCAAAAATATCCGGCAGCGGCGCATAAAACGTCTTTTCACTTAGTTCCATAAAAGGTGTATCTAACGACGGAAAAACGACTTTATGGGCGCATAAAAGCTGGTGGGAAATCTGAAAGTCTCTTTTATAGCTATCATTCCAGCGTTTATCACCGTATTTATAGTCTCCCAGCAATGGATGCCCGATACTGGCAAGATGGGCGCGTATCTGATGGGATTTGCCGGTAATCAGCTCCACTTCCAACAAGGTTTTATCGCTTTCTTCACGAATGGGGACATATCTTGTCTGGATATAAGATTCCCTGACTGGTGTGCGCCCGCCGCTTTGGGCGGCATGGGGCTTGGAATCAATCCGTACTTTATTGTGTTGTGTATCTTTTATCAAATAGCCCTCGATGGTCTGCTCTTTGGACAGACTTCCTTTTGCATAGAGCATATAAAATTTGTGAAGCCGGCGGGATTTTAAAACCTCTGAAAGCATCTGCGCGCCGGCTACGGTTTTGCCGCACAAAACGATGCCGCTCGTATTTCTGTCTAAGCGGTTACAGGCGGAAGGTCTGTAGGTCTGTAACTCTGCCTCTGTTATCTGATGGGTGGCAAGCAGATACCGGACAAGCCATTCATTTAAGGAAACATCGGATATATCTGCCTTCTGGGTCAGGAGCCCCGCAGGTTTATCAGCAATCAGAATATGTTCATTTTCGTATAAAACCGGAACCGCTGTTTCAGAAATCCGGGGACTTGTCTGCTGTACGCCCATGAATTTCTGTAAGGTCTCTTCCGAAAAATAGACGGATATCACGTCGCCGGAAACGATTTTTTCACTGCCCTGTGCTTTCTTATCATTTAAAACGATGTTCTTTTTGCGAAGCATCTTATACAAAAAACTGCTTCCGGCCCCTGGCAGTAATTTATGAAGATATTTATCAAGCCGCTGCCCGGCTTCCCTTGGGGTGATGATTCTCTGATACATGGCTGTCAACTCCGATTATCTTGGGAAGAATGCTTTATTTCCTAATTACATAAAATATTATAAGGATATGGAGTAAAGCGTTTTCACGATGTCGTCCGTATGCTTATGCGGCTCAATATCCGCTGCTTGTAATTGACCAAGACGGTCAACATATTTATCTATATTCTGGAAGATTTTTATCGTCATGTTTTTATAACCATCCTGTAGAAGCATCTGCTCCAGATGTTTTTCTCCTGCGTTTACATTGCATTTCGCACTTTCCGTGTAGCCGCAGAGGACATTGCCTTTTAACACCATATGGCTGATTGGAAAATTTTCCCGGTAGGAAGTAAAATACATATCGTAAAAAGAAAGTAACTTTCCATCAAAGGGCGCAACCTTATCCCGTACCATCTCGCTGCAGCCTTTCGCCCTCCAGAACATGACCGCGTTGACGGCGCTCTTGCAGGATGGAAGGCAGCCCAATACGGCAACGATGGTCAGAAGGTTTTTATTGCTGCCGGTAGAATAAATGCCGATGCCATAGATCGCAAGGGATATTCCGAAAAAAAGGATAGTCCTAAGAGTAGATAGGAGTTTCCGGTTTTTAAGATAGCCGTA
Organism: Blautia sp.; assembly: GCA_023664455.1. Lineage (GTDB taxonomy): Bacteria > Bacillota > Clostridia > Lachnospirales > Lachnospiraceae > UBA3282. The sequence continues at coordinate 69,852 of JAMPFM010000007.1, read as the reverse complement.
TTGACCTTTTGCAATTATTTTTTTCATCGAATGAGTCCTCTCGTCAGTTTGTATAATGCATTCATCGGCATTCCATAGATGGACAATGCCTTCTTTCGTTTACTGTCCGCCAGCGCTTTTTTAACCACTTTCTCAGGCTTTGCCATTGTCAGTTTCTTAAAGAAATTCATCTTGCCGTATCTTCCATAGGCATGCGCAAGAAACGGCGTATCCACAGGCCCCGGACAGACTACGGTGACCAGAATGCCTTCTTTTTTTAACTCCTTTGCCAATGCCTTCCCAAAAGAGTAAACATAAGCTTTAGAAGCAGCATATACCGCGAAATCCGGCTGCGGCAGGAAGGCGCTTCCCGAAGATAGCTGGATGATTTTACTGCCCTTTTTCATATAGGGAAGACAGAATTTGGTAATCTGCGTCAGCGCCAGGACATTCAGCCGCACCGTTTCTGCCACCTCGTCCCTGGATTGCTTCTCAAATGCTCCATAAGTGCCGACGCCCGCACAGTTTATGAGCACCGATATATGGGCGTTTCGTATCATGAGAATTTCTGCAAATTGGGATAACTGCGCATCTTCCGTGATGTCCATCGGCAGGATGCGGATTTTAGGCGTCCGATCGCCCTTCTCTTTTAGGAATGAGCTTTCTAAAAATGCCGCCGTTTCCTCTAAGGCTTCTTTTCTTCTGGCAACCAGCCAGAGTTCTTTTGTTTTAGATAGTGTGGGGGCAAGTTGTCTTGCAAACTCTCTGCCCATGCCGGAAGAGGCTCCCGTAATAACCGCTATGTTCATAGTCCTCCTTCTTTCCGGGTCTGCCCGGATGCTTTGGCGTTTTCTGGTTTCAAGATACGGTTTTTCAACCTTTCCGCTTATGTATATTCCGTATGGTTTTCTTCTTTTTCTTTCTGGAATGTGTCTTATCTGCATTGCCGTTTGTCTTATCTGGCGCTTTTTGACCAGTTTTCCGTATTTTTGGCGAAGCGCTCTGGTTTTTTTGTGTATCCATCCGGGATTTTCTGGGACGAATCAGGCACTTCTTATCAAACCCGATTAAGTCCTTCCTGCCCGCTTTGATGAGGGCTTCGTACACAAGCTCGTAATTGTCTGGATTACGGTATTGAATGAGCGCCCGCTGCATTGCCTTCTCATGGGGATTTTTACAGACATAAACAGGCTCTTTGGTGCGCGGGTCGATTCCGGTATAGTACATGACGGTAGAGACGGTGGACGGCGTCGGGTAAAAATCCTGTACCTGCTCCGGCATATATCCGATATCCCTGGAATACTCCGCAAGTTCTACCGCTTCTTTTAGGGTAGAGCCCGGATGGGAAGACATCAGATAAGGCACCAGAAACTGCTTTTTCCCAAGTCTCTCATTGATTTTATCATACTTTCGGACAAATTGCTCGTAAATATCCCGCCCCGGCTTCCCCATTTTGGTTAAAACGGCGTCTGAGATATGTTCTGGCGCGACTTTTAACTGTCCGCTGACATGATGCGCTGCCAGTTCCCTAAAAAAAGTTTCGTCTTTATCCGCAAGCAGATAGTCAAAACGAATCCCGGAACGGATAAACACCTTTTTTACGCCCGGCAGGGAGCGCAGCTTCCGAAGCAGTGCAAGATAATCCGTATGGTCCACAACCAGATTCGGACAGGGCTTGGGAAAAAGGCACTGCCTATGGTTACAGACACCTTCTTTAAGCTGTTTCTGGCAGGACGGGCGCCTGAAATTGGCGGTAGGGCCGCCCACGTCATGGATATAGCCTTTAAAATCGGGGTCTTTTATCATCTCTTCGGCTTCTTTTAAAAGGGATTCATGACTTCTTGTCTGTAGTGTCCTTCCCTGATGGAATGTGAGCGCACAAAAGCTGCAGCCGCCAAAACAGCCCCGGTTACTAATCAGGGAAAATTTGACTTCCGAAATTGCCGGGACGCCGCCTTTTGCCTCATAAGAGGGGTGATAAGCGCGCATATAGGGAAGTTCGTAGATGGAATCCATTTCTGGTGTCGTAAGCGGCTTCGGGGGCGGATTTTGCACGATATAAATCTGATGCGGATATTCTTCTACCAGAACCTGTCCGGTAAAAGCGTCCGTATTCTGATATTGGATGGCAAAACTATCCGCGTACCGCATAGGGTCAGCTTCCATAGCCTCATAGGAAGGCAGCATGATGGGCTGATAAATGCCGGATAAGTCCCTTGTCTTATAAACCGTGCCGGGAAGGAAGGTAATATCTTTTACCGCAATGCCGGCCGCAAGCGCATCGGCAATTTCCACAATGGATTTTTCCCCCATCCCATAAGAAATCAAATCCGCCTGGCTATCCAGCAATACGGAATGTTTCAGCCTATCGGACCAGTAATCATAATGCGCCATCCGGCGCAGGCTGGCTTCGATGCCGCCAAGAATAATGGGGACGTCCTTATAAGTTTTCCGTATCAGGTTTCCATATACGATAGAGGCATAATCGGGGCGCATATAAGGGACGCCGCCGGGGGTATAGGCGTCATGCTGCCGGTGTTTCTTTGAAACATAATAATGATTTACCATAGAATCCATGTTGCCGGCGGATACAAGAAACCCCAGCCGGGGTTTCCCAAGCACCGTGATACTCCCATCATCCCGCCAGTCCGGCTGCGATATGATGCCCACACGATAACCGCGGGCTTCCAGTACCCGGCTGATAATCGCATGACCAAAAGAGGGATGATCCACATAGGCGTCCCCGATTACATAGACGAAATCCAGCTGGCGGATTCCTTCGCGTTCCATATCCTCTTTTGATATCGGTAAAAATCCCATATTTTGTAGTAATCCCCCATTCTTACTCTACGATATCCCTAAAATCATGAATATAATAGTCGGCAAGTTCTTTCTTCCTGCTATCTTCCGGCGCAGATGCATCATCATAGACGGCGCATACTTTCATGCCCGCCGCTTTTCCAGCCAGAATGCCGGGAATGATGTCTTCAAATACAAGGCAGCGTTCGGGTTTTGCCACAAGCGCTTTCGCCGCGGCAAGATAAATATCCGGCGCCGGCTTTCCCCTTTCCACATCGCAGCCTGTCATAATACAGTTAAAATAAGAGGTCAGACGATGGACAGCGATAACGTTTTCTACTAACTCCCTGGAATTACTCGTAGCAATCCCCAGACGGATATTCTGCCGGACACAACGCTCTATGAAAAGCTCTGCGCCCGCCTTTAGGGGGACTTCATGGCTGTATTTATCCCATGCCATCCGGTTCCAGTCCGCCTTAATCTGCTCTAACGTATCGGGAATCTGGAAGGTTTCCTTAAAGTAAACCGCAGTCTCGCTAAAACTCCTTCCGCCGATGCGGGCCTGCAAATCTGCGGGCGGTGTTAAGCCGAATCTGCCTAAGTATTCGATATCAATAGCATGCCATAGCCACATAGAGTCCACCAAGGAGCCGTCTAAGTCGAAAATGACCGCCTCTATTTTGTCCAATGATAGTTTATCGGATTGCATATCCGCTCCTCCTGTTGACATATATTAAAAGTAAGAGTTGATTTCGGCGTCCGGGCGCGGTGTAATGAAAGCGGCTGCCCTGACATGGAAGGTTTATGTTAAAAAAAATATCGGATTCTTTTGTGCAGCTTTTATTTACGCTGCTTGCCCTCTATCTGACATATCTGCTTCTGCGCTATCCTGCCCAGTCCCTTACTTATGCGAATACCGGACTGCTTTTATGGTTCCAGAAAATGATTCCGACGCTCCTGCCCTTTATGATTCTATCCGGCATTATGGTACGCAGGAATCTGACGGAACGCTTTGCCAAGTGGTTTCATCCCCTGTTTCATGCAATATGGGGGACTTCCTTAAACGGCTCCTATGTCATCTTAATCGGAATGCTCTGCGGCTTCCCGATGGGCGCAAGGGTAATCGGCGAGCTATGTCACGTGGGCAGGTTATCCGAGCGGGAAGGGGAATTTCTGCTTTCCTTTTGTAACAATATCGGACCGATTTATTTTACCAGTTTTGTCATGGGAACCTTGTCCTTGTCGGGACATTGGGCGCCGCTTCTGATTATGTACGGCGTACCGCTTTTCTATGGATGGATTTACCGTATGTTGTTTTATAGAAACCCTGCGACGTTTTTCTATTCCCCTATAACTTCTGGGGACTCTACGCGTGTTCCTTCTTTGCTGGAAGCCGTTGACGAGTCAATTGTTTCTGGGTTAATCGGTATTGGTAAACTGGGCGGTTACATGGTTTTCTTTAATCTGTTAAATGTGATGCTTCTGCCCTTTTCTTCCCTGCCCCAGATGTTTCTGGCATTGTGTAACTGTATGCTGGAAATTACAAGCGGCATCAATTACATCGGGCAAAAAGGAATGTTCTTAATCCTGACGCTGCTTCCCTTCGGCGGTTTATCCTGCATGGCGCAGACTTACAGCATGATTAAAGATACCAATTTGTCCCTATCCCGTTATTTCATGCACAAATGTATCCAGACGGCAATAACCGCCCTTATTTATGTTTTCTTCTACGCCTCCGCTTCCGTTTATAGCTTCTAAGCGCCAGATAAACAGAAAAGACCAGAATAAAAACGAGAAAAGCGCATAAGAGGCATAACTTGAGAAATTCAATGACGCCAAGGGGCGTTTCCGCTTCTTCTTCGTCATGCGTCCGCATGAAACCTGTCGAATTGCCGGATTTTATGACGGTATCTGCAGTTTCCTTTTCTAAAGCAGGATCAGTATCTGAATTGCCAGCTTTTTCCTGATTCGCCGGAGCGTTCATGGACGGTAAGCTAAGTAGATTGCTTGTAGTGTATAAATCATAGCCGTTATAGGCATTTATGACAATCTGGGGAATGATGCCGGAAGGTATCGTCAGCGTCAGTTCAAAGGTATCCACGGATTTATCCGGCCATTTTTGCAGCTCAGAAAACGTCATGCCGCCGTCATAGCTGTAGGCGTAATAGAGCATACCGCTATCATAATCCGCAGCGGATAGGCGCAGCGTCACTTCCCCCCGCTTCTCATTTTTCCCAACCTCTTCTATCAGACAGACGTCCGGTTTCGTGAAATCCGGGCGCACGACATGCATGGGAGCCTCGATTTCATGGCGTGGATAGTCGCTAAAATCGTTTCCAAGGCTCTCGGAGCGCAGTCCATAATATCTGGCGACTGCCTCGGCGTCCAGCCTGCCGAAGGCTTCCAGTTTTTCCTGACGGTCATAAAAGGGCTTATCGTTGTCCTGGTCTAAATGACAGTGTTCGATTAAGACGCAGGGCAGATTCCGTTCCGTTGCATGGCGTATGATGCCGTAATAATCTTCCCCGTCATCGTTTAACCGGGTCTTGATGCCGCGGGAATAGAGTCCCATATTTTCAAGCAGCTCCATTTCAATTTCGGCAAACGCATAGCCTCTCGCATACATATCACCAAAAGCCGAGACCCAGGTTTCCGCCCCAAACAAGGTGTGATATTCCGACATATTAAAGTGAAGACAGAATAAAAAATCTGCATGGAGTTTCGCAGCATATTCACATCGCTCTTCCAGAGAAAGCCCTGTGTCATCCGTTCTTGTCAGATAGACGCTAATGCCCTCGTATTGTTCTAACTCCGCTTTCATGGCTTGGGCGACAGTCAGGGTCAGTTCTTTTTCCGTAATATCCTCGTATTCTGCGCCCAGATTCTTGCCGCCATGACCGGGGTCAATGACTACGACGATAGGCTCTGCTTCTTCGCTCGCATAGACAATCGAACGCGCGTTCTCACCAAACCCAAGCAGGTCTGTCAGGACAAGTATCAGTATGAAATTGATTGTGAAAAATAATAAGCCGGCTTCCTTGTGGAACCGGCTTATTATGAACTTTTGCATCATATCGGGCAGCTTTCCTTATAATAAATCTAAGTTGAGGGATTCCTCGGCGCGGTCGTCATAGTCCACTTCTTTTAATAACTCCTCTACTTCCCGCGGTTTCAGTTCGGCACGGTTTGCCTTGACGACTTCATGATAGCCGCTGATGGTATTATAAAAGTTTTCATAATGCGTCGCGGCGGCATTTAACGTGGTCGTCATCATTTCGTCCAGATTGGCCAGCATTTCGTCCAAATACTGCATTGCCGCACCTCTGACGCCGTTCGCTTCTATTGTGGCATTATCGAGGATTTCCTGCGCCTGATGCGTCGCAAGCGTAACCACCTCATTTGCCTGGGCATATGCCTGCTGCATAATCTCGTGCTCATTGATTAATTCGTTGGTATGTATGGTCGCTTCATTGATTAAAGCTTCCGCCTTAGAACGCGCATCGTTTAAAATCGCTTCTTTATTGGTGATAATCTTCTGATAGCGTTTGATTTCATCGGGCGTTTTCATGCGGAGTTCCCGCAGAAGTTCGTCGATTTCTTCCTTATTTACGATAATGTTTGTCTTAGAAAGAGGCTGATATTTACATCCGTCGATATAATCTTCAATCTCATCGATTAGTTGTTCGATTCTGCTGCTCATCTCTACTCCTATCTTATATGACCATATTTTTCATAGACCAATTTCCCTACAAAATCGGGAACGCATTGGGAAATATCCCCGTTGAAACTGGCAATTTCTTTCACACTGGAAGAACTCAAATAGGCATATTCCAGACTTGTCGTTAAAAATACGGTGTCCAGCTCGCCATTCGATAGTTTCTTATTGGTCTGGGCTATCTGCAATTCATATTCAAAATCGGTGATTGCACGGAGCCCCCGAATCGCCACATGGACGCCCTTGCGCCTTGCATAATCAATCAAAAGACCGCTGAAAGAATCTATTTTGACATTCGGAAGGTCTTTTGTTGCATCTTCTAATATTCTAACACGTTCTTCCACAGAAAACAATGGAGTCTTTGCGCTATTATTTAACACGCTTACCGTTAATTCATCAAAAATTTCCGAAGCCCGTTTGACGATGTCTAAATGTCCGAAGGTTACTGGATCAAAACTACCCGGATAAATGGCTGCTTTCATAAGCTTGTCCCTCTAAAATATTCTTTCTTTGTTATCATAAATCAATTTTGATAAAATGTCTTTAAAAATTTTCAAATTTTTCCTGTTTTTTTAAAAATACATGCTTATTTGTCTTATAGACTTTTTCTTTTGTCACAGAAAAACCGAGCGGTTCTACATAAGAAAAGTCACTCTGGCGTAACGCTTCCACTATGATAACCGTATCTGGCGTCACATAGGGCAGCCCGCCTAAAAGCGCCAGCGCCTGTTTCTCAAACCCTTGTTCATAAGGCGGATCCATGAAAATAATATCCGCTTCTTTTTCATGAATACAGGAAAGTGCGCTGAGAACATCCTGTTTTAAGATAGTCGCATCTTCGTTTAGCCTTGTGAATTGAAGATTCTGCTGGATACAGGCTATGGCGTCTTTCTGATTTTCCACAAAGTAGGCATGTCTTGCCCCCCTGCTTAACGCTTCGATGCCGATGCCGCCGCTGCCGCTGAATAAATCCAGAAAAATACAGTCTGGCAGATAGGGCTGTAACATATTAAACAGCGTTTCCTTGATACGGTCGGTGGTAGGTCTCGTATGTTCCCCTGTGGGGGTTTTTAAATGTAAACTTCTGGCTTTGCCTGCTATGACGCGCATATTGTTCTCCTTGTCAAAATTCCTGACAATTTCAGCAAAAGGCAGGTATTTCTGACACCTCTGTCAGAAAACTAAACGCGCACTTTAACGCCCTTACTGTCTCTGCTGCCAAGTTTCAGTTTATTTAATTCTATCTTTTTTTCTTTGTATTCAATGCTTTTATCGTCGATGCCCTTCGTATAATAGACGGCTTCTAAGAAATCGTCTTTTCCCAGCTTCATGCCCCGCACGCCGATGGCGCCTTTTTTCTTTTCCGGGATTTCCTCGATGTTAAAGCGTAAGAAATAACCGTCCTTCGATTGTAAAATGATATGGTGTTGTTCCGTGTAAGTGGTGACGCTTAGAACCTCATCGTCGTCTAAAAGTTTCGTCGCCGCTACGGTTCTCTTGGTAACGTCGAATTCTCCGCCGTCCACGACTTTTAACATCGCCTGTTTCGTAGCAAAAATAACCCGGTATAAATTCAAATCCGTCTGGCTTGCCGCAAAAACGATGCTTTCCTTCGTAGAATCGTAATTGCTGATATTATCGACAGGGATTCCTTTGTCCCGCAGTTTCCCGAAAGGAAGGTCGGCGGCTTTGATCGTATGTAATTGTCCCGTATTGGTAAACAGGCAGACTTTTCCGGTATTTTTGCATTGAAAAACATACTTGTTTTCCGTCAACACAGTATCTTTATTCCGTTCATAGGTCGGTAAGTCGATGGTTCTGGCATAGCCGAATCTATCCATTAAGAAGAGGATATCCATTTCTTCCGCTTTTTTCTCGACATAAACCGCTTCGACGGCATTCGTAATTTCGGTTCTTCTCTTCCTCGCATAAGCGTCTTTAAGCTCATCTAACTCGTTCATGATTACCTGCGCCATAGAATCCCGTCTTGCCAGAATATCTTCATAGCGGTAAATATTTGCCATCGTTTCTTCATGGTCGTTGATTAACGCTTCGATTTCCAGTCCTATCAGCTTATACAGACGCATTTCCAGAATCGCGTTTGCCTGTTTCTCGGAAAACATCAGCTGCGCCGCCATGATTTTGGATTCTTTGGATTTGAATTTAATGCCGTCGGTTATGCCGTCCACCAGACATGCCTTTGCCATATTCCTATCTTTAGAGCCCCTGAGAATCTCGATGATTAAGTCGATGACGTTACAAGCCTTAATCAGACCCTCCTGGATTTCTTTTTTATCTAACTCCTTTGCCAGAAGATTTTTATATTTCCGGGTAGCGACTTCATATTGGAAATCTACATTTGCCTTGATAATCTGTTTCAGACCCATCGTTTCCGGTCTGCCGTTTGCAATGGCGAGCATATTGACGCCGAAAGTATCTTCCAGTCTCGTCTTTTTATAGAGCATATTCTTAAAATTCTCGATATCGGCGTCTCTACGCAGTTCAATCACAATGCGGATGCCTTCTTTGGAAGACTGGTTCGTAATATCTACGATATCCTGCGTCTTCTTCGTTTCTGCAAGCGCCGCCACATCCATTAAGAATTTACCGATGTTGGAACCAATCATGGTATAGGGAATTTCTGTAATGACAAGGTTTATCCTGCCGCCCTTCGCCTTTTCCACCTCTACCTTCCCGCGGATTTTGATTTTCCCCGTTCCGGTTTCGTAAATATCCAGAAGCTCATCCTGATTGATGACAATGCCGCCGGTCGGGAAGTCGGGACCTTTCACATAGCGCATCAATTCTCTTGTGGTAATATTCTCATCCTGCATATAGGCTTTGACTGCATTGATGACTTCTCCTAAGTTGTGCGGGGGGATATTGGTCGCCATGCCGACGGCGATTCCTTCCGAACCGTTGATGAGCAGATTCGGTATCTTGACCGGCAAAACGCTGGGTTCCTTTTCCGTTTCATCAAAATTGGGCATAAAATCTACGACGTCTTTATCCAAATCCGCCAGAAAAGCTTCCTGCGTAATCTTCTCAAGCCTTGCCTCCGTATAACGCATTGCCGCTGCACCGTCGCCTTCGATATTGCCGAAATTGCCGTGCCCGTCAATCAGGGGCAGCCCTTTTTTGAAATCCTGAGTCATTACGACGAGCGCGTCATAGATGGAGCTGTCGCCGTGGGGATGGTATTTACCCATCGTATCCCCGACGATACGCGCAGATTTACGGTAAGGTCTGTCATAGCGGATTCCAAGCTCATACATATCGTAAAGCGTCCGCCGCTGCACGGGCTTTAATCCGTCGCGGGCGTCGGGAAGCGCTCTGGCGATAATGACGCTCATCGCATAGTCGATATAAGATTTCTGCATCACTTCGGAATATTCGGTTTTTATGATTCTGTCGTTCATAAACTAATCATACCTCTGCTTTTATTTCATCGTATTTTAAATATCCAGTTCCGCTTCTTTCGCATGGTGGTAAATAAATTCCTTCCGGGGCGGGACCTCCGTCCCCATCAGCATCTCCGTCACTTCGGAAGCCATTCTCGCATCTTCGATTTCCACCAGCTTCAACAGTCTGCTTTCCGGGTTGAGGGTCGTTTCCCAAAGCTGCTGTGCATCCATTTCGCCCAGACCTTTATACCGCTGTAAGGTAAATGGTCCTTTGTGTCTCTTACGATATTTTTCTAACGCTTTATCGTCATAAAGATATTCTTCTTTTCCCTTAGCAGGCATCGCTTTATAGAGGGGCGGCATGGCGATATAAACATGTCCTTCATAAATCAGCTCCGGCATAAACCGGTAAAACAGCGTCAGAAGCAAAGTGGATATATGCGCGCCGTCCACGTCCGCATCCGCCATAATAATGATTTTATCATAGCGCAGTTTGGAAATATCAAAATCGTTGCCGTAGCCTTCCGAAAAACCGCAGCCAAAAGCGTTAATCATGGTTTTGATTTCCGCGTTGGCGAGAATCTTGTCAATGCTTGCTTTTTCCACATTCAGAATCTTACCGCGGATGGGCAGGATTGCCTGAAACATCCGGTTTCTGGCTGTTTTGGCGCTGCCGCCCGCAGAATCCCCTTCCACGATGAAAATCTCGCATTTAGAAGCGTCTTTCGACTCGCAGTTTGCCAGTTTCCCATTGGAATCAAAGGAAAACTTCTGCTTGGTCAGCATATTCGTTTTTGCCTTCTCTTCCGCTTTTCTTATTTTTGCCGCTTTTTCCGCGCAGCCGATGATGCTTTTGAGGGTGTCAAGATTTCTATCAAAATACCGGACAATCTCATCCCCGGTCACTTTGGCGACTACTTTCGAGGCGTCCTGATTATCCAGCTTCGTTTTGGTCTGTCCTTCAAACCTGGGGTCTGGATGCTTGATGGATATGACTGCGGTCATGCCGTTTCGCACATCTGCGCCCGTGAAGTTGATATCCTTTTCCTTTAAGATATTTAAGCCCCGCGCATAGGTATTGATGACATTGGTAAACATCGTCTTAAAGCCGGTCAGATGCGTACCGCCTTCTGCATTGTAGATATTGTTACAGAATCCCAACACATTTTCGTGAAATTCATTGACATACTGTAAGGCGACTTCGACGGCAATGCCCTCAGACTCTCCCTGAAAGTAAATCACATCATGGATGGCCTCTTTGGACTTATTCATGTCCTTGATAAAGCCTACGATACCTTCCGGTTCATGGTATTCGATATGTTCTGTTTCCTCGCCTCTTTTATCCTCGAATACAATCGTCAGATTCGGATTCAGATAGGCGGTTTCGTGCAGACGACTTTTCACATCGTCTTCTTTGAATCTGGTTTTATCAAAAATCGTATCATCCGGCAAAAAGGTAATCTTCGTACCGGTCTCTTTGGTCTTTCCGATAACAGGTAAAAGTCCGTTTTTCAATTCCAGAACGGGGATACCGCGCTCATATTTATCTTCATAGATATAGCCTTCCGTTTTGACCTGTACATGCAGCCATTCGGAAAGCGCGTTCACGACGGATGAACCTACGCCGTGCAGACCGCCGCTTGTTTTATAAGCTTCGTTATCGAATTTACCGCCGGCATGAAGGGTTGTAAAAACCAGACGCTCCGCGCTGATTCCCTTCTCATGCATCCCTACGGGAATGCCGCGTCCATTATCTTCGATGGTGGCGGAACCGTCCGCTTCCAACGTAACGGATATTGTATTGCAGTATCCCGCCAGATGCTCGTCTACTGCGTTATCGACAATTTCATAGATTAAATGATTCAGACCTTTGGTGGAAACGCTGCCAATATACATCCCCGGTCTGACCCTGACCGCCTCTAAACCTTCCAATACGGTAATACTAGAGGCATCGTATTTATTTTCTTTTGCCATGTGTCCCATGCCTTCCTTATTAAATCTCGGCGTTTCTATCTGTGAAAAAAACAGACATTTGTGAATATTTTAACATAAATCTGAAAAATTGCAAAGGTGATTATCCTGGAACGCTGTATAAATATTCCCTTCCCCGCTTTCCAGGGCGCTCCACCAGCCGCATATGATAAAGGATATAAAGCGTTACCTGCGCAAGGTCTTTCTGGATATGGGCAGCGGCTGCAAATTCCTTGACAGTAAAAGGCTCTTCCAGTTCATAGGGAATGACCTGCACGAAATCTTCATACCGTTCTATTAAGATTTCATCGTATAAAGAAAGAGGCATTCTGTCGTAGCGGCTGCTTCTCTTGCGCCTGCCTTTTCCTGCACTCTTTAACAGACGATATTCGTCCATATCGATGAGAGGGAACGCAAAAGAAAGATTTGGGTGCATCAGATAATCCTTGATTTTATAAAGCTCCGCAAAGGCGCTATAGATGCTTCCCGTCACCGGGGATTTCCGTCTGCCGGAAAGCTCCCCGCTTTTTTCATCCAGATAGACCACCCATTTATAATGGGGAATCGGCAAAACCACTAAAACCGGATACAGAGGAAGAAAAGCACCCAATTTATCCCGCAGGCGGTTAAAATTTCCGTTCTGAATTTCGATGATGCGGCTGCCTGTATAAATATCGGCGATGTATCCTTCTATCGGGACTTCATGATAATCCATGTTGGGTTCATAATAGAGTTTCATGACTGCGTGCACAGTTTTTTCCTGTAATGTGCCAAAGCCGTGCGGATCGTGCTGTTTTAATAATACTTTCAGCTTTGCCTGTTCAAACGCTTCTTTATCCATTTCGTATCCGATGTCCCTTTCCGCCGTCATGATAGGTTTTCATTTCCAGAAAATCTCTTTCTAACCGCTTTAAAGCTTCCGGGTATTATTATAATCGAATGTCTGGGGATAGACAAGGGATTCTATAATTTCGATTTACTTTAGAGATATTTTGCTATATAATCTTAATGGATTCCCAGAAAAGGGATCTGCGCCTTATGGTGTCAGTTCATAAATTAAGAGAAAAATACAAGACTAAGAGAAAGATATGGGAACAAGAAATGAAAGCATTTTCAAAGATAAAGGAGCTTTTTAGCCGTTATATTTTATCAGAACGATTCAAATTTAAATATATGGTCGTACTATATGCGATTGTTGCCGTACATGCCGTCCTGCTTGTATTATTCAGTATCCTGCGCATATGGCCGCTTGTTATTTTTAATGTGGGCAGCGTCCTTCTTTATCTCAAATGTATTGACGTCATTAAATATGGTTATGAAAAGAATTTTATTAAGACCTTTTACGCAGTCTATGTGGAAATTATTGTACATTCTTTTGTAGCAACTATCTGTATCGGATGGCGTTTCGGATTTCCGCAATACATTCTCGGACTCGTACCCTTCGGTTATTATATGAGTGTAACATTGATGGAAGATAATAAAAGATATTTCAGGGCGACCATGCTTGGTTTTATCGCCTTCTTTTCCTTTGTCGGCTGTAGGATGATTTCTTTATTTGCAGGTTCGATTTATGACTTGCAGACGCCGCCAATCGTAGAACTTGGGATTTATATTTTCAATTCTATCTGTAATTTTGGATTCTTATTGATGGTGACGCTGATTTTTGTAATTGATATGCAGATTGCCACCAATAAACTGCACAGCCAGAACGCCATCTTAGATAATATGGCAAGCACAGACCCCATGACCGGATTATATAACAGACGCAGTATGCAAGTTTTCCTGGATCATGCCGTAATGGCGGAAGAGCCGTTTTGTCTGGTTATGTGTGATATTGATAATTTTAAACGGGTAAACGATACATATGGACATGATTTCGGGGACGTGGTCATCAAAGATATCGCCAATATTATACAGCAGGCAGTCAAAGAACATGGTCAGGTATGCCGCTGGGGCGGCGAAGAAATTCTGCTTTTATGTATTGAAAATCTGGATATGACATGTAAAATTGCAGAAACTATCCGCAGCAATGTGGAAAAACATGTTTTTACCTGGCAGGGACAATCTATTCACTGTACGCTTACGCTGGGCATTGCCACCCATAAAAAAGACAGGACTGCGGAAGCTACGATTACCCATGCGGACGAAAGACTCTACTATGGAAAGCAAAACGGTAAAAACCGCGTAGTATCCCCCTACGATAAGGCGTAATATTAAACTTTTCACAAATTACGCAGATTGGTTTATAATTTCCTTGTATTCCTATCGCCGTGCAGGATTCTTTCCCTGTCGGAAGCGTTCGGTTCCACCATTCTTCCATTTCTGTCATAATAGGTCAGAAGCGTCGAATTTTTGGCAATCGTCTTTTTCCCATTATCCGTCAATAAATTCAAAACCTGCGACAAGTCTCCTTTGCGAAGATATGGCTGGATTTCATGATGCAGCTGCTCTTCGCTTTGTAAATAGGAAGCTTTCGCGGCTGCCGGGGTCTGAACAGACTCTGCTGCATCTCTGGGCATGGTAATTTCGGATGCAGAAAAGGCAGACGCAGCCATATCAGAGGTCTGATTCGTTTCGTCTGTCTGTATGGCTTCTTCTATCCGGTCAATCTTTTCCGCTTGCAGGTTTTCTTCCGCTTCTAGGGTTTCCGCCGCTTCAGAAGGCTCGTCGTTCCACAATTTGTAGAAAAAATCTTTGATAGCCGCAAGCGCTGTCGTCAGAAAATCCTGTATGGATTCTAAGATAGACGGCGATTTCGCGGCGGATGAGGGTTTCCCCGCAGCATCCGTCCGCGCTCCTGCCGCCATGCGGGCAGTCTGGGCGGCGTCCGATAACTCTAATTTAACGCCGCTTTGTTCGACTGTCTGGGGTTTTTTTGGCTCATTTGTCTTCTCTTTTTTGTCTTTTGGCTCCGAGGACAGCTTATCCTGACCGTAGTGCAGACTAAATTGCTCATCGGAATCCGAAGCATCGACATTCTTTGATTGCGTGTAACGGTAATAATTGTTTCCATCAATTTTATTGACCATATTAGTCATCACTTTCCTATCATAATCAAGTAAAGCTCAATTTCTTATTTCTGGTTGATATAGTTAACAAGACCCTCTGCAGCGATAATCTTCTGCATAAATTCCGGGAACGCCTGCCCCTGATAGGTAGTGCCTTTGGTCACATCTGTAATAACGCCCGTATCAAAGTTTACTTCCACGGTATCGCCGGCCTCGATAGCCTCTGCCGCTTCCGGGCATTCGATAATCGGAAGACCGATATTGATAGCATTGCGGTAAAAAATTCTTGCAAAGGTTTCTGCAATGACACAGCTTACTCCTGCCGCCTTGATGGCGATTGGCGCATGTTCCCTGGAAGAACCACAGCCGAAATTTTTAGTTGCCACCATAATATCGCCCTTTTGCACCTTTTTGATAAATTCTTTGTCAATATCTTCCATACAGTGCGCAGCAAGCTCCGCCGGGTCGGAAGAATTAAGATAACGCGCCGGAATGATAACATCCGTATCCACATTATCGCCATATTTAAAAACAGTTCCTTTTGCTGCTTTCATGTCTACACCTCCTAATAAGTGATATCAAAGACTGCCGGGGCAAGAAAGGGTGCCTGTAACTGCGCTGGCTGCCGCTACCGCAGGACTTGCCAGATAGATTTCCGAATCGACGTGCCCCATTCTTCCCACGAAATTACGGTTCGTCGTGGATACGCAGCGCTCCCCAGCAGCGAGGATGCCCATATAACCGCCAAGGCAGGGACCACAGGTAGGTGTGCTGACAATTGCACCTGCCTCAATAAAGGTTTTTAACAGCCCTTCTTCCATCGCCTGCATATAGATGGTCTGGGTGGCGGGAATCACGATGCAGCGCATTCCTTTTGCCACATGCCTTCCCTTTAATACTTCTGCGACAATCCGCAAGTCGCCCAGTCTGCCGTTGGTACAGGAGCCGATGACTACCTGGTCGATGGGAATCTCTTCTTTGATTTCCTCGATTGTTTTCGTATTTTCTGGCAGATGCGGGAAGGCAACGGTAGGACGTAGAGCACTCAAATCAATGGTATATTCTTCGTCATATACAGCGTCTTCGTCCGCTTCATAAATGGTATAGGGTTTGGTGGAATGTTCTTTCATATAGGAAACTGCCAAATCATCTACCGGGAAAATCCCATTCTTGCCGCCAGCTTCAATCGCCATATTCGCAATCGTGAAACGGTCGTCCATCGTCAGATGCGCTACGCCTTCTCCTACAAACTCCATAGATTTGTATAAAGCGCCGTCTACGCCGATTTTGCCGATAATATGTAAGATGACGTCTTTTCCGCTTACCCATTTGCCGGGTTTGCCGGTTAAGTTAAATTTGATGGCGGAAGGCACTTTAAACCATGCTTTTCCAGTCGCCATGCCGGCAGCCATGTCGGTACTGCCGACGCCAGTAGAAAACGCGCCCAAGGCGCCATAAGTACAAGTATGGGAGTCTGCGCCGATAATGACATCCCCTGCAACCGTTAAGCCTTTTTCCGGGAGCAGCGCATGTTCAATCCCCATTTCGCCTACTTCAAAGTAGTTAGTAATCTCATTGCGGTATGCAAATTCCCTTACGCACTTGCAATGTTCGGCAGATTTGATATCTTTATTCGGAACAAAATGGTCTGGTACAAGCGCGATTTTATCTTTATCAAAAACGCCGTCCACCTTCATTTTTTCCATTTCTTTTATGGCAACCGGGCTTGTAATATCGTTTCCAAGCACCAAATCCAGATTTGCTTCAATTAACTGACCGGCTTCCGCTTTATCAAGTCCTGCGTGCGCCGCCAGTATTTTCTGGGTCATTGTCATTCCCATCCTAAGAACCCTCCTTTATTTATTTTTTCATTGCATTTCCGAAATAACGTCTTCTATGGAATGGCTTGTGATATACTGAAAAATATCCGTCATCTGCGCAGGAGACAGGCTCATGTTCATCTTAATCCAGCTAATCACGACAAAAGTCATGGACTGTGCATAGTATTCTGCAATCAAATCCACGGTCAGTCCTTTCTTAGCTGCTTTCTTGCTTCCGGCTTTCTCATGAATGGCAGAAAACAGAATTTCTTTTATGAATTTTTTCGTAATCGTTTCACAGGAATTTTGACCTTCCAGCCGGACGACTTTCGTATAAAACTCTTTATCCCGCTGCAGATTGGTAAAAATCAGCAGTAACCCATCCTTCAAAGCCCCTTCCTGGATTAGCGGAATCGTCGGGTCTAAGATGTCCGTCCGTATAATCCATTCCAGTAAGACATATTTATCCTGAAAATGATTATAAAAGGTAGGCCGGATGACTCCGGCCTTATCCGTAATTTCTTTAATTGTGATTTTATCGATAGACGATTTTCTGGCAAGCTCTTTAAAACTATCCGCCAGTGCCCGATCCACGTTTGTTCTGCGCTGCATAATGCCTCCGTAGGACTAGTTGTTAATCAGTTTATCCTCGCCGTTCCAGCTATAAAGCTTTCTGATTTCTTCCCCGACAATTTCTGAGGGATGCTCAGAAGCCAGTTTTCTCATGGCTTTGAAATGTACCTGTCCGCCCGCGGAAGACATATCTAACAGGAAGTCTTTGGCAAACGTACCATCCTGAATATTGGCTAATATTTGTTTCATCGCTTTTTTGGTATCTTCTGTAATAATCTTAGGACCCGTAATATAATCGCCGTATTCTGCTGTGTTGGAAATGGAATAACGCATTCCTGCGAAACCAGACTGATAAATCAAATCTACAATCAGTTTCATTTCATGAATACACTCAAAATAAGCGTTTCTTGCATCATACCCTGCTTCTACCAATGTCTCAAAGCCTGCCTGCATCAAAGCACAGACACCGCCGCACAATACTGCCTGCTCGCCGAAAAGGTCTGTTTCTGTCTCTGTTCTGAACGTGGTCTCAAGCACACCCGCTCTTGCGCCGCCGATTGCAAGGGCATAAGCTAACGCGATATCCTGCGCTTTTCCCGTTGCATCTTGATGAACAGCTACCAGACACGGAACGCCCTTTCCTGCCTGATATTCGCTTCTTACCGTATGTCCGGGTCCCTTAGGCGCAATCATCGTAACATCTACATCCTTAGGCGGTACGATACAACCGAAATGGATATTGAAACCATGCGCAAACATCAGCATATTTCCAGCCTCTAAGTTGGGCTCGATATCCTTTTTGTACATAGCAGCCTGTAATTCATCATTGATTAGAATCATGATAATGTCCGCTTTTTTAGCAGCTTCTGCAGCCGTATATACTTCAAAGCCCTGAGCCTCTGCCCTCGCCCATGATTTAGAACCCTCATAAAGACCGATAATCACATGGCAGCCGGACTCCTTCGCATTCAACGCATGGGCATGTCCCTGGCTTCCATAACCGATGACAGCAATGGTCTTGCCTTCCAGTAAAGATAAGTTACAATCCTCTTGATAATAAATATTAGCCATTTCCTTTTTCCTCCATTTTTTATTTTATGTTGCTGCTTACAGATAAGTAACGTTCTCGATGCCGCGTCCTAACCCGGCAATACCAGTTCTGGCAAGCTCCAGGATTTCATAGCCGTCCAGTAAGTTGAGGAACGCCTCAATTTTATCCTGATTTCCCGTCAGCTCGATAATCAGACTGTCCTTGGACACATCGACGATTTTGGCGCGGAAGATATCGGCTACCGCAATAATGCTCTGCCGTTTTTCGGCGGATGCTTTTACTTTAATCATCGCAAGCTCGCGATAAACGCTTTCGTTTGGTTTAAGCTCTTTAATATCCCGGACGTCCACTAACTTGGCAACCTGTTTTTCAATCTGGTCAAGAATCTCGTCGTCCCCAGACGTCACAATCGTGATGCGCGTATAACGGGGGTCTGCGGTTACGCCTGCCGTGATACTCTCAATATTATAGCCACGCCTTGAAAACAGCCCTGAGATACGGCTCAGCACACCCGATGTATTGTCTACCAGAAGCTGAAATACTTTTCTATGCATAAGCAAATCCTGCCTTTCTAAGAAACTGTAAACACTGTCAATCATTTTAGCAATTATCCTGTGAAAAGTCAATATTTCCACGCTATTCCTGTAGTTTTTTCTGACGAATGAAATTCTATATCAGGAATCGGCATCCATGCATTTTGGCAGCGCTAAGGTGCCTGTTCTGGCAACTTCTACGATACTAATGGTCTGTAACATATCGATTAATAGGTTAATTTTCTCTGGGGCGTCGCAAATCTGGATAATCATCAGGTTTTTGGACATATCAACGATATCCGCTTTCATAATTTCACAGATTTCCATGATATCCCGCCGGTTGTCCCGATTATATTTTACTTTAATCAGCATCAGTTCCCTGCTGACGCTTGCCGGTTCATCGAAGGTTTTTACTTTGATGACGTCCAGCTTTTTGTTGAGCTGCTTTTCGATTTGTTCAATCGTCCGCTCGTCGCCGCTGCTGACGATGGTCATGCAGGATACCGCCGGATCATCCGTCTCTCCTACCGCTAAAGAATCAATATTAAAACTTCTCCTGGAAAACAGACCGGATACTTTACAAAGGACGCCGGATCTGTTCTCTACCAATACCGAATATATTTTTTTCATGGATCATGATACCCCTTTCTCAATCTTTGACCCTGTTTACCCATGACAGCATCTACTTTTAAACAAGATCCATCGGGTCGATAATACATTCCATCAATACGGATTCATCATCTTTTAAAAATTCCCGGATAGCGTCTTCTACGCCTTCCATTGTAAAAAGGCGCATGAATTTCATATCGTATGCCATCGCCAGTTTTTCCAAATCCGGGCTGCCCGATAAATCCACGACAGAGTAATGGTCTTCGTAAGTAAAATGCTGATATTGTCTCACCATACCGAGGTAATTGTTCTTCAAGACAATTATTTTAACAGGGACATCAAACTGACGCATTGTGGCAAGCTCCATCATGGACATCTGAAACGAACCATCGCCGCAGACGGCTACGACCTGCCTTTTAGGTGCGGCAAGCTTTGCGCCCATTGCCGCTGGAATCGAATAGCCCATCGTTCCCATGCCGCCGGTTGTCAGGAATTTACCATTTTTTACAATATGATAACCACAGGACCATATCTGATTCTGTCCTACGTCCGCCACATAGACGGCGTCTTCCTTCATTTCCTCGGATAAGAGCTTGATAAACATCGCCGGGTCCACATAATCTGGGTTGGGCGTCCTCTTTTTTTCCATCGTTTCCCGATAATCATTTAAGGTCTGAATCCATTCTTCATGTTCGCAGACGAAGTCTTCTTTGAGGAAATCCTCAAAAATATGTTTCGCATCTCCTACAAGCGGAATCGCTGCACCCACATTTTTGCCGATTTCCGCCGGGTCCACGTCGATGTGGACGAGAATTTTATTCTCCGTAATCAAATCCGGCTGATTGACCGCCCGGTCGGCAACCCTTGCCCCCACCATAATCAGCAAATCCGATTCGTTCATAGCTCGGTTGGCATAGGGTTTTCCGTTGTTTCCCACCATACCGTAATACATGGGGTGTTGGGTCGGCATGACGCCAATTCCCATCATGGTCGATACGACAGGAATGCGGTGTTTTTCCACAAAAGCCCTAAATTCCTCTTCGGCGCCGCTCAAAAGCACGCCGCCGCCGGTACAGATAATGGGACGTCTGGCTTTGGCAAGTTCTCCAATAACTTTCTTAATCTGCACTGCATGTCCTTTGACGGTGGGTTTATAAGTACGTAAATTCACGGTTTCTGGATAATCAAACTCCGCTAGTGGCGCATTCTGGATATCGATAGGGACATCGATAAGTACCGGTCCTCTTCTGCCGGAATCGGCGATATAAAACGCTTCCTTGAAAATCCGGGGAATATCTTTTACATTTTTTACAAGATAACTGTATTTTACGAAAGATTCTACCGCCCCTGTAATATCGGCTTCTTGAAAGACATCAGAACCAATCAATTCACTGTTTACCTGTCCCGTAATACAGACAAGCGGGATACTGTCGGCAAAAGCCGTAGCGATACCGGTAATCAGATTCGTAGCGCCGGGGCCGGAAGTGACTGCACAGACGCCGACTTTCCTGCTTACTCTGGTGAGACCGCTTGCGGCATGTGCCGCGTTTTGTTCCGTCCGAATTAAAATCGTCTTGATATCAGACTGTAAAATACTATTATAAAATGGGCAAATCGCAACGCCCGGATAGCCGAATACATATTCTACGCCTTCCGCTTCCAGACATTTTACCATTGCATCCGCACCTAACATAATATGTTCTCCTCTCATTTTAGAATCCGCTGTGTGAGTTTTACGGCATCTGCAGCATCTTTAGAATATCCGTCTGCGCCTATTTCATCCGCATATTCCTGCGTAATGACCGCGCCGCCGACGATGATTTTGGCATCGACTTTTTTTTCTTTGGCATAGTTAATGACGTTTCGCATCTGCTGCATCGTCGTCGTCATCAGCGCAGAAAGGGCGATGACCTGCGCATGGTGCTCTTTGGCAGCTTCGATGATTTTTTCTTTGGGGACGTCCTTTCCTAAGTCGATGACCTTAAAACCGTAGTTTTTTAACATCAACGCCACTAGATTTTTACCAATATCATGGATATCGCCCTCTACCGTGGCGATGACTACCGTGGGCATTTCCTGATTGGTGTTTTCTTCTAATAACAGTGGCTCCAAATATTCAATGGACGCTTTCATGGCTTCCGCACTGGCAATCAGTTGCGGTAGGAAATATTTTCCCTTATCAAAAAGTTCTCCCACTTCGTTGATACCGGGAAGCAATACGTCGTCCAATAGTTTTTTTGGTTCATTTCCTTCTTCTAAGGCCTGTTTCGTATCGCCTACGATACCATTTATATTTCCTTTTAAGACGTCTGTGCGCAATTTATCGAGAATGGAAAGCGTCTGTTCCTGTGTGGCAGCCTTGTTTCCGGCAATGTGTATCCCGGATGGCATCTTTGCAGGTTCGCCTAATAGTTCCCGTTTTTCTTTCACCGCGTCCATCAGTTGAATGTAACGGATATCGGCGTCTTTCTTATTTAATAGTAAATCAGAAGCAAACGCTAAGCTGACAAGCAGCTCCTGGGAAGGGTTGGCAATCGCCATTGTCAGTCCCGCCTGGATTGCCATAGTCAGAAACGCCGTATTGATATAGCTGCGCTCTGGCAGCCCGAAAGAAATATTAGAGAGCCCGCAAATCGTGGCAAGCCCCTTTTCCTTACAATAGCGGATTGTCTCAAGAGTTTCCAGGGCAGCGGATTTGTTGGCGCCCACCGTAGCGACTAAACCATCTACTATAATATCCTCCTTGCGCATACCAAGGGCATAAGCTTTTGTTTCGATTTTTTCAATGATATCTATTTTTTCCCGCAGATTCTTCGGCAGCCCGGCGTCCGATAAAGGAAGCAGGATAAACATAGCGCCGTATTTCCTGGTGATGGGCAGCAAGGCATCAAATTTACTCTTCTCATAGGAAATGGAATTAATCAGGGCGCGTCCTGGATAGCGCCGCAGCGCCGCCTCGATTACTTCAACATGGCTGGAATCGATGGATAAGGGAAGGTTGGTGACGCCGCTTATCGTTTCCAGCGTCTGTAACATCATTGCCTTTTCATCAATCCCGCTCATTCCCATATTGATATCCAATATGGAAGCGCCACATGCTTCCTGCTCTTCTGCAAAGGCCAACACCATTTCCAGGGAGCCTTCTTTTAACTGTGCCTGTAATTTCTTCTTTCCAGTAGGGTTAATCCGTTCCCCGACAATCATAAAATTATCGTTCAAGTCAAAGGCAACCGTCTTGCGTTCGCTCGTCAGATAGCGGCATGTCCCTGCTTTACGGTGTCGAATCCGCATACCGCCAACCGCTTCTTTTGCTGCAGCGATATAGGAAGGCGTCGTGCCGCAGCAGCCACCGATGATAGAAGCGCCCGCCTCGACAAGTTCTTTCATTCCTTCTGCAAATTCCGCTTCTTCCATATCATAGACGGTCTGTCCATTTTCATCCAAAGAAGGAAGTCCTGCATTGGGCTTGGCAATAATCGGAATGGTGGTAACTTCCGCCATATCATGAATAATTTCCTTCATTTTATCGGGTCCCGTAGAGCAATTTGCACCAATTGCTGCAACACCCAGACTTTCCAGCACAACTGCAGCTGTTTTTGCGTCGGTCCCATATAGGGTTCTTTTATCCGACTCGAAGGTCATGGTTGCCATAACTGGCAGCTTGCAGGTCTCTTTTGCGGCAATGACGGCCGCCCGCGTTTCCTGTAAACTCATCATGGTTTCCACGACAAGCAAATCCACGCCCGCCTCCACAAGATAGCGTATCTGCTCTTTATAAATGTCAATCAGTTCCTCAAAATCCATCTTCCCTATGGGGGCAAGCTGTTCCCCGGTCATGGTGAGGTCTCCTGCGATATAGGCTCTGCCCTCTGCCGCTTCTTTGGATATGGCGACAAGCGCATGGTTCATATCCTGAATTTTCTCTTCTAAACCGTATTCTTTTAACTTAATCCGGTTTGCCGAAAACGTCGGGGCATATAAGATATTGCTTCCCACTTCTATAAATTCTCTTTGCAATGCAATCAGTATCTCTTTATGCTCCAATATCCATTGTTCCGGGCAGACGCCGGCGGGCATTCCTCTTTTTAGGAGATTAGAACCTGTCGCGCCGTCAAGGAAAATGGGGTATTCATTTAGTAATGCCTGAAATTCCTGCGTATTCATCAATCTTCCTGGCTTTCGCCATCCTCCTCTTCTTTATTCATATAACCGCTTCCGAAAATCTTATCCTCTTCCGTATAAGTGACGCCTTCCCCTTCGGGGATTTCCCCGTGGAAAATGGTAATGATGTACTGGATTCTCGTATTTGCCCTCTCATAATATTCTCTTGCCGCCTCTTGCGTTGCTGCATCATAGGTTTCCCCTTCATAGGCCATATGATAATAGGATACCGCCATCGACATGTTTTCACTTGCCTCGTCTGCCAGACTTTCCACTGCTGAAAATTGTTCGGGGACTTCCAACTCTGCCATCCATGCCACTTCAGCGTCCAATGCATCCAGATAGGTGAGCATCTGCGACAGATAATCTTCTTCGGTAACGTCGATGGCGTTCATGTTATCGTTATATTCTGCAATATGTTCAAAAAAAGTTTCCATATCGCTCTGATAACTGGTAAGCTCTTCATCCTCCCCGCAACCGGTAACCAGGAAACTAAAAAAGAATAAGAGACAGAATCCCTTTATTTTTTTCAATGATATAACCTCCATTATGTATAGTCTATCTAAGAATGTACCATAAACCGCGATGTAAATCAAGGATATGCGTGGAATCCCACGGAAATTGGCATTTCAATCCCTCACAGAAATCCTAGAAACGGGAAATGCGTATGACACATTTCCCGTTTATGACAACTTTATTAATTTTATTAGTGAATTTATACATGGAAGAACGCCAGTTCTTTTTCCAATTCATCGGCGATTGTTTTTAAGTCTTTTGCAGCCTCCGCAAGCTGGGTAATCGTCGTATTGAGTTCCTGCATGGAAGAATTGGTTTCTTCTGTGGAAGCGGCATTCTCTTCGGAAACCGCAGACAGGTTTTCAATGACATCGGTGACTCTGACTCTTGCTGTATCGCATTCTGTCGTCTGACCATAAATATTCTGCGTTTCGGACATGGAAGTCTCAATACCGGTGCTGACGGCGCCAAATTTGTCTTTTGTCTCGTTCAGCTTACTCTGCTGTTCTGCAATAATCTCACTGACCTCTGCCATAATTTTAACAGAAGCTTCGGAATCTGAGGACAATTGCAGGATGATATCTTCGATGGTCTGTGCGGAGCTGTTGGAATCCTCGGATAATTTAGATATCTGGGATGCCACTACCGCAAATCCGCGGCCAGCTTCGCCGGCTCTTGCAGCTTCAATACTTGCATTGAGCGCCAGTAAACTTGTTTCGCTGGCAATATCGGTAATCAGGTTAATCGCTTCCTGGATTTTCCCGACGGATTCATTGGTCGTTCTTACGGAAGCGTCTATCTTTTTGATTGCCTCGATGGTTCTGTCGTTGGATTTACTCAATTCCCGGATAATCTGCTCGGATTCGTCGTCGGCTTTCTTGATGCCCATAGATATTTCATCCAGTTCTTTCACACTGCCGACAATATTCTCAATCATGGAGCCGATATCGGATACCTGCATCGTCGCCGACTCGATTTCCTCAGCCTGGATTACCGCGCCTTTGGACACTTCTTCTATGGCACGGCTGATTTCCGTGGTGGTAGCGCTGGTCTGTGCCGCCATATATTCCAGAGACTCGGAAGTCTTGATTAAATTTTCCATAGTTTCCCGGATTCTGCCAACTGTACCGCGCAGCTTTTCAATCAGTCCATACATGGAAGCAACCATCATGCCAATCTCATCGTCCCGATTTTTAGCTTTCTCACTGATTTTTGCCGCTTTTTCGCTCAGCTGTATTTTCAGTTCTCCATTAGAAATCCTGCCCAGCAGCTCTTCCGCATGAGAAATAACAGATACGATACCTTTCACAAGAATGAAACAAATCACAAGGGAAATGACAAGAATCAGAACGGCAAGTCCGATAATGTTGATTCTTCTCTGCGAGATTACCTTATCCACGTCTGCACTGGGTTCCCCGGCAAAAATCATACCGACAATCTGCCCATCGCTGTTTGTCAACGGTTTATAATAAGCGTAATAATTTTGATTATTAATTGTAATACTGGTGGCAGAATAATCATTTCCGTTTTTTAATACGGCATCGATAACTGCATCGGACGCCTGTGTTCCGATAATCCGTTCCCCGGTATTTACATCAAGTAAAGATGTGGCACGTCTCGTATCGCCAAAAAATAAAGTAATATCGGCTTTCGATCCTTCCGTATAACTGTCTATGACACCTTCGTTATCGGATATACAATACTCCCCTTTGTAGAATTTCTCACCATCCATGCGATAATCACCTGAATCGATTGCATCATACGATGCGGAAACGCTCTGACATAAATAACTTAATGCGGATAAAGCCTCATCCTGCATTCCATGCATCAGTACACTGATGGAATAGAATGCAATAACGGTTCCCAAAATAATCATGGGCAGGGAACACATTAAAATAATTTTCGTAAGAACACTGATACCTTTTTTCTTTTCGTGCATTGGATAACTCCTCTCTTTTGCTGCTAATTATAGTGTAGTTTAGAAAATGTTGCTCTAATGCATAAATAAAATGAATAAACTCTCAGGATTTTTAGAAAAACTATCTTATTTAGGATATCATAAATTTTACAAAAAAGAAAGAGAAAATGTAAAATTTGTAGGTAATTTGTATAATTATATAATTGGGTTTAAAAAGACAACTGCACAAAAGTTACAAAACGGATTCATTAAGTTTCGCAACTTTTGCAGCATCAATATTTTATGCCCTGACTTGACCATCTCCGATGATTTCATATTTATAGCTGGTCAGTTCTTTTAATCCCATTGGTCCCCTTGCATGAAGTTTCTGGGTACTGATGCCGATTTCCGCGCCGAAGCCAAACTCAAATCCATCGGTGAATCTTGTAGAGGCATTGACATAAACGCAGGCGGAGTCGATTCCCTGTAAAAACATCCGTGCATGTTCTTTGTTTTCGGTGATGATGGCGTCCGAATGTCCTGTCGTATATCGGTTGATATGTTCGATTGCTTCCTGTAGTGCAGCCACGGTCTTGATGGATATTATATAGTCTAAGTATTCGGTTCCATAATCCTCTTCTGACGCCGCCAGACAGTCTGGAAGGATCGTCTGCACCGTTCTATCGCCGCGCATTTCTACATGTCTACTGCGAAGCGCCTCCCCTAAAGCGGGCAGAAAGCTATCCGCGATTTTTTCATGGACGACCAAGGATTCACAGGCATTGCAGACGCCGATGCGCTGGGTTTTGGCATTGATAATAATGGGAATTGCCTTGGCGGTATCGGCATCTTCGTCGATATAGATGTGGCAGTTCCCGGTGCCTGTCTCAATGACCGGAATCGTGCTGTTTTCCACAACGGCACGGATGAGTCCCGCCCCGCCTCTGGGGATCAGGATGTCCACATATTGTTTCAGCTTCATAAACGCATTGGTAACTTCCCTGTCCGTATCGGTAATGAGCTGGACGGCGCCCTCCGAAATGCCCTCGTCTGCCAGACTTTCCCGGATAATATTAGAAATGGCGATATTAGAATAAATCGCATCTTTTCCGCCCTTTAAAATCACCGCATTGCTGGTTTTGAAACAAAGTCCGAAAGCGTCCGCCGTTACGTTCGGTCTGGACTCGTAAATAATGCCGATAACGCCAATCGGAACGCGGCGTTTCGTAATCTGAAGCCCGTTGGGTCTCTGAAAAGTATCCAACGTCTCGCCAATGGGATCCTGCAATGCCCGAATCTGCATCAATCCCTGCGCCATCGCATCGACACGTTCCACAGTCAGACGCAGCCTGTCTAGCATTCCAGGATGCATACCGTTTTCTGTTGCGATTTCGATATCTTTCTCATTTGCCTCTAAGATTTCCCGCGCCCTTGCAGACAGCGCACGCGCCGCTGCCTGCAGCGCATCATCTTTCTGCTTGGTAGTCAAAGTCTGTAAACAGTATTTTGCTGCAACAGCTTTTTGTCCGATTTCTGTTAAATTGTACATGTCTTTATATTTCCTTTCTATTCCTATTATTTACGTTTAGAAATGTGTAGTTGTGCAGAAGATACAATCCATAAGCAGGTACTGTGAAAACGCCGGTACTTAGATGCCGTATTTTGGCATCTTATGTACCGCTGCGTTTGAACCGTAGCGAGAGCGGACCTGCGTTGGATTATATCTTCTGCGCAACGGACGTCTGCAATAACCTAAGATTCTGTTCTTATGCATTCTTCTCTTCATACACCCCATTTTCCGTCAGCAGCACATCCGGTCTGATATCATGCGCTTCGCAGGGAATCTCAGGAACCATCTGAGAAGCAAAACACAGCGCTACCGTGCGAAACGGGATTTGAAGCTCTTTTGCCTTTGTTAAATATTTATCATAATATCCCCGCCCATAGCCGATTCGATGTCTCTCTTCATCAAAAGCGGCGCCAGGAAGAATCATAAGCGGCGGCGTTTTGCCCTGCCCGCATAAGTTGTCTTTCCCAGCGAAAAAAGACAGCCCGGATAAAGGCTCCCGGATGCCCTGATAGCCCGGCGAGAGTTCTTGCATATCCGTAATCTTATAAAACTCCATTTCCTGCCCGGACACTCTGGGCACGAAAACCTGTTTTCCATCCATAAGCGCCTGTGTCAGCAAAGATTCGGTAATGACTTCGCTCTTGTAATTTACATAGGAAAGAACGGCTTCTGCTTCCCGGTAAATGTCCATTGCAAGAAGCGTCTGGATGATTTTATCGCTCTTGTTTTTCAAGTCATCCGCTGTCATGGCGTCTCTTGCGGACAATGCCTGACTGCGCAGTTTCTTTTTCTTCTCTCTGGCATAGCGTTCGCCGACGTTGCTAATAGAGCCGTCCTGTTCCACAATGGATATATTGTTAAGCTGTCCTTTTAAATTGTTTCGGATATTGGCAACGTAGGCGCGCCTAAGTTCGGCCTGCTCTTTTTTCTCTTCTTCCGTCAGACCTTCGGTCTGGGATTTGTGGTAAAGTTGATTGACTCTTGCGGTCAATTCAGATATTGTGTAGGATTGCCGACTCATTTGGGAAGCTCCTTTCTCAAATCAATGCCCATGCATCTGCTGCACATACAAAGGCAAATCAAACCCTTCGTCCACATGCGCCCGGAAAAGCGTCCCGATATTCTGTCCGTCCAGAATCCGGTGAATCACTTTGATATCTTTGCTGTTGGCGATAACCATGTCGATGCCGGTACTGCTTGCGATTTTTGCCGCCTGTAGTTTGGTATTCATGCCGCCGGTGCCTGAATCGCTGCCGGTAGAGGATTTGCCCATTTCCCACAATTCCTCGGTCAGCGTATCCACCACTTCGATATATTTCGCCTGCGGATTCTGGCGGGGGTCGTCTGTATAGAGCCCATCGATATCGGAAAGGAGAAGCAGCAAATCCGCCTTCACAAGGGAGGCTACGATGGCGGATAATGTATCGTTATCGCCGATTTCGATTTCATAGGTGGCAACGGTATCATTTTCATTGACAATGGGAATCACGCCCAGCTTAAATAGTTCTGCAAAAGTATTCTGGGCGTTAAAACGATTGAGATTGTCCACAATCGTATTTTTCGTCATCAGAATCTGGGCCGCCACCTGATTATATTCCGCAAAAATTTTCTGATAGGTCATCATCAGCCTCGCCTGTCCCACGGCGGCGTATGCCTGTTTTACCGCGATGGGGTTATCTTCTTTCGTTTCCTTGGATACAACCGCTTTTTTTCCGACTGAGATTGCGCCGGAAGTCACAAGTACCACGTCTTTTCCCCGGTTTCTCAGATCGCATAGCTCCCGGACCAGAACGTCCAATTTGGTATAGTCCAGATCGCCTGTTTCCATATGCTGTAGGGAAGAGGAACCGATTTTGACCACAATCCTCTTTTTATCCCGCATCATCTCTCTGATATCTGCCATGTTTTTTAATCCTTCCTGTTTTTTATCTATCGTCTGCCGGTTTGTAATTTCCGGCGATTTTTTCTGCAATCAGCATTCCGTCCATCGCCGCAGAGGTAATGCCGCCTGCATAGCCGGCGCCCTCGCCGCAGGGGTAAAGCCCTTTTATGGACGACTGTCCTGTCTCATCCCGGTGGATTTTGACCGGGGAAGAGGTCCGGCTTTCCACGCCTTCGATATAGACGCCGCTATCTGCAAAGCCGGGTAAGGTTCTGTCAAAGTAATCCATGCCCTCAACAAATGCCCGCCCCAGATGCGCCGGTAAAATTTCATGGACAGGCGCAAACTGCCAGCCGCCCTTTATTGCCGGCATAAAATCTGGATAATCTTTTAGAAGCCTTGAAGGAGTCTGCGGCTGCCCGGTGAGCGCTTCCCTAAACGCCCCATAAGACTCTACGGGCACCTGTCCCTGTCCGATACGATATGCCCGCTCTTCTAATTCCCGCTGGAAGGCTATGCCCGCTAACGGGTGGCTTCCTGCAAAATCTTCTGGCGTGACTGTTACAATCACGGCGCTGTTGCTGTTTGCGCCATTCCTGCCACTGTAACTCATTCCGTTTATGGCAAGTTGATCAGACTCAGAGGAAGCGTTGACCACGTAGCCGCCCGGACACATGCAGAAAGAATAAACCCCTCTTTTATCGCCTGTCTGCGCCGTTACTTTATAGGAAGCTGCCGGTAACAGGGGATGCTCTGCAACTGCGTATTGCAGCATATTTATCATTTGTCTGGGATGTTCCACCCGCAGACCGACTGCGAAAGCTTTCGCATCCATAGGCACATGCTCTTCATAGAGCATCCAGAAGGTATCCCTGGCGCTATGCCCGATTGCAAGTACCACGATATGCGCGGGAAGCCGTTCTTCATGATTGATGAGAACTGCCCGCATTTCGCCGCCTTCTATGACAAGCCCGGTCACTTTGCTTTCAAAGCGCACTTCGCCGCCACAGGCGAGGATTTCCTCACGCATGTTCTGCACCACGTTTATCAGGATATCCGTGCCGAT
Organism: Blautia sp.; assembly: GCA_023664455.1. GTDB lineage: Bacteria > Bacillota > Clostridia > Lachnospirales > Lachnospiraceae > UBA3282. Next base: position 39,298 of record JAMPFM010000007.1, on the reverse strand, counting down.
ATGGGGTCTGGCGTCGTAAAGAATCTCTTCCGGGGCGCCGTGTTTTGCCAGAATCCGTAGCACTTCCCGGTTTCTGCCCTGCTTATCTTTTACCAGCGTGTTTAGTTTCCCATCAGAGAAAGCGCCCGCGCCGCCTTCCCCAAACTGGACGTTGGAATCTTCCTTTAAGATGCCCTGCTCCCAGAAGGCGTCCACATCCCGCTTCCGCTCTGTAACTGCCTTTCCGCGTTCTAATAAAATCGGTCTGTAGCCGTGAAGGGCAAGCAGATAGCCGCAAAAAAGACCTGCGGGGCCTGTTCCGATGATGACGGGACGCTCTGGCAGAGAAAGATTGCCGGGTTCTGGGAACCGATAAGGATTTTCCGGCGTTTTACAAAGGTTCCGGTTTCCCCGCTGCAGAATCTGTTGTTCCCCTAAAACGCTGACGTCTAATGTATAAACGAAGTAAATATCCGGTTTCTTTCTGGCGTCAATCGATTTTTTGATAATTTTATAAGAAAGTATCTTTTCCAATCTGATATGTAACATGCCGGCAGCTTCTTTTAAAAGCTCCTCTTTCGTATGGGAAAGCGGCATTTTTATCTGGCTGATTCTAATCATAGATGATGTCATTCCTTCTGGATATCGTTTTCGTTCCTAGCGGCGGCGCGTCCTGCAATCGTGCCGCTTGTCCATGCCCACTGGAGATTATAACCGCCGCAGATACCGTCGATATCGACTATCTCTCCGGCAAAGTATACATGTGGAACCAATTTAGATTCTAACTGTTCTGTCAGCTCCCCTGCGGGGATTCCGCCGGCGCTGACCTGCGCCTGTTCAAAGCCATTCGCAGCATAGACAGTTACCGTCAGTTTGCGGTAGAGCAAGGCTATGAGATTTCTCGTCTTTTCCGGCAGGTCGTCTACGACGGTAAGGGGCTTTGCGTCTGCAAGCCGGATGATAAGCTGGTTTATTTTTTTATGGGAAATACCCATCAGGCATTGCTCCAGCGTCCGTTTTTGAAAAGCTGCCCAGCGTTTGGACCAGAATGCTTCGTAGGCGGCTTGTTCATAGACCGGCAGGAAGTCGATTTCCACGGACACCTTCTTTTTATGGGAAAGCGCATAGGCGGCTTCTCTGCTGAATTGAAAGACTGGAATGCCGGAAATTCCGTAATCCGTCAGCTGCAGTTCCCCTTGTACGGTTTTCCTTTCCCGCCCGTCAATCAGAAGCGTCAGGGCTGCGCCAGTGCGGACGCCCGCCACGCTTTTCAAGAAAGTTTCCCTACATCTTAGCTGTACCAGGGCGGGCACGGGTTCGACGATATGATGCCCCAGCTTCTTTGCAATCTGAAAACCGTTTCCATCCGAGCCTGTCTTGGGAGCCGCCATGCCGCCACAGGCAAGAATCACCGCATCATAGAAGAACTTCTGGGACGCCGCTGCTTTCCCGGATATAGGTTTTAAGCGGAGTTTTCCGGTATCTGGCTGCGGGATAATGGCGTCTATCTGTATTCCGGTATGTACGACGACGCCAGATTCTTCTAAAGAAAAGCGCAGGACGTCAAGGACAGTGGAAGCCTGTTCGGATAAGGGATAGAGATAGCCGTTTTTGTCTTTTATCAACATTCCCATTTGACCAAAGCAGTCAATCGTTTCGGATACACCGAATTTCGCATATAATTTCTGGCATAAGGAAACGGCGCTGCCATAATAAGCATCGCTGTTTATATCCGTGTTGGAGAAATTACATTTGCCGTTGCCTGTTACAAGCAGTTTCTTCCCAACCCTGTCGTTTCTTTCATACAATTCCACCGAGGCGCCGGATTTTGCAGCCTGGATTGCCGCCATCATACCGGAAGCGCCGCCGCCGATTACTGCGATTTTCTTTTTCATTCTATAAAACCTTATCCTAAATTGCTCTCATCAATGCCTATCATAGCATTAACTGGAATAAGACTCAAGAAAATTATACAGCTCCTGTTCGTTTTCCACATACTTTCCCTGCATAATCTCTTCCTGGAGCTCGATGCTTAGGCTTTCTAACAGAATATCCGTATTCGTGTGCAAAGTCTTCTTGTCTTCTTCGTATACGATGACATAATGGTCCGCCACCATGAGATAAAAGCCTTTTTCTTCCTCTTCTGGCCTATAATATTTGCAGACGACAACCCTGTCTTTGGAAAAGGACGCCAGCTCTATGGTCTCAAACCCAAGTTTTAAGTCCGTAAGGGCGGGATTGCTATCATAGGCGTTTAGCTCTTCTATCAGGCTTGTCCTGTCCAGACCAATGTATTTCACCGGAACAGGTTCTTCTTTTTCCTCGATTGTGCCCGCAGACAGATTGACTTCTTCCACTAGATAGACGGTGTCAGCGGAAATAACCGGGGCTTCTTCCATGACGGCCTCAATAACGCTCTCTTCCTCCGTTTTTACGTCTTCTGCTTCTATGGTGCGGCTGGCAGCATTGTCCTTTACCGTCTGTGTAGAGGAAGCTTTGGGCGTACCTGTAGTGGATTCTTTGTGTTGTCCGTATTTATTGGGATAAAAGTATTGTTCCGCTTTCAGGGTGGCATAGCTGCCAGCGCTAAACATGACGCCCGCGGTGATTATAAAAAGACTGATACGTTTTACAACTCTCATTTCCGGTAAGTCCGTCCTTTCCAAAAATCTTGTTATAATCAGTATCAGTCAAATTTTTGATTTTATTCAATGACAAACGCTATAATACGCCAATCATCCGTCCCAGCGCAATCCATATACTTCCGAAGGGCATTCTGGACAACTCTTCTTCATTCATGACGCGCAGAATAATCAAAAGCAAAATATATAGAATCGTGCTAAGCAGACAGGCGGCTAGAATCGTCAGAAGATTTCCTGCGACAGATAAAAGCAGTTTATTAATCAACAGCGCTACCAGACCGGCGACACATGCGGCCGCGGCAGGAAAAGCAACGCTGTATAGCCATTCCTGACGGTGTTTCAGTTTCCTTATGCCAAGAAGGAAGCATAAAAGCGCAAATATCCCTACAAATAAAATCTGGGAATATACGACGCCCTCCGCCCCTAATAGCAGCTTCCTAAGCAGCACATACGCCGCCGCGATATGGAGTACAAAGGCGATACCGGCCGCCGCCAGCAATTCTTTCATCATACGCATTTTTAACAGCATCTGTCCGAATAAATAGGCGACTCCGTAAAGAAAAATGATAACGCACCCCTGTCTGATCAGACTGACCGCCTGCGCATTTTCGCCGGGAAAAAGCCCATTGACAAAAGCCTCTGCCAAAACTGCCAGATTGATAGCAACCGGAAAGGCTATCGTACATAGTTTTTTCACCGCAAGGTTGATGCTGTCATGCATTATGTGGTATTCTTCCCTCTCATAAGAAAAGGCAATCTTAGTGATATAGCCGCCCACGGAGAGACAGACAAGCGCCGCACCTATTCCTATCAGACCGGCAAACTTACCATAATAAGAACCCCATAGCCCGGATTTTTCCATGCTAAGCTCCATGCGGTTCATACAATAGTTGAAAAACCTCTGGTCTATCAGCATAAAAGCATTGGTCAAAACGGCAATACACGCTACGGGGACGCTGCCGCCAAGCAGGATGCCCGTCATCTCGCTATTACTTTCCACTCTTTTTCCACTATCCTGCATGAGCTGCCGTTTTCTCGTCCCGGAATACATCACGAAAACCACTAGAAGATAAATCAATGTAATGATTTCGGCAAGCATGAAGCCTAACACGGCGCCCAGTGCGCCGTAGGAGTAGGCTACAATATCATTTTGCAGTAAAGCGGCAGCTTTCAGTCCATAGTCGTATACAATCCGGCTGCATGCAACGACTGCAAACAGCATGGATATCTTTTCCAGATATTGGGAGTGCGCCACCAGAACACCGAATCCATTGCCGTTAAAATAGCCCCGAAACAGATTGATCAATGCGGTCAAAACCAAAACGGGAGCCGCAGCAAAAATCGCCTTTTTACTCATTGTATCCAGAATCAGGACGTCTGCAAAAAAGCCCGCAGACGCCATCAAGGCCAGGGCAGCTATCAGGCTAATCAGAATAGAAAGCTTAAACGCCGTCTGAAAAACCCTGTCCGCGCTTTTAAATTGATCCCTTTTTACACGGTAACGAATCAGTCCCGCCATCGTTCTTGATATGCCGTAGGAAAATAACAGCGTGACTAATGCGATACATTCAAATGCCGGAGCGGACAGCCCCACGCCGGCATCCCCGATTACCCTTGCAAGCACAATCCGTAGAATCAGATATAAGATATAGGTAAGGATGCCTGTAGATACCGCCATATTGCTTTTATAAGGTTTCTGGTTTCTTCCCGCCCCCAGGCTTCCCGCCTTCTTTTGTATTTTCATAATCAATCCCTCAATTTAGTTGATCTTTCGGTTCTGCATCAGTGAAAACCCATAGATAAAATTTGTTCGCACATGGTTTTACGATGATGCTCTTGTAATATTCAGCTGCTGCAAAACAGCTTCCTGTTTCTGATTCATCAGCGCGGCTTCTTCCTCAGTCATATGGTCATAGCCGCAGAGATGGAACATACTGTGCGCCACAAGAAAGGCAAACTCCCGCAACTGACTGTGTCCGTACTCCCTGGCCTGGCTCACTACCCGATCCGCCGATATCATGATGTCCCCTAATATCAATTCCCCTGTGGTCAAATCAAAACAATCCGCTTCTGCTTCTTCGGCTATGGAAAAATCCCCTGCCTCTTCAAAGGTCATGGCAGGAAAGGAAAGCACGTCCGTTTCCTTATCGATTTGGCGATACTCTTTATTGCAGTTTCGGATGCCTTCCTTGTCCGTCAGAAGGACATTGACGCATACTTCATAAGGACAGTTTTCCATATCCAGAACGGCGTTTGCCACTTTTTCCACAAGCTCCTGTACGGAAAAAGGAAATTCTTTCCCGGTTTCGTTCTCAACGTAAAAAGTCATAGTATAGTTTTTCCTCACTAAATATCTTTTTCATCTGCCTTATCTGCACAATGGATATCTGACTCTGCCACAATTCGCCGGATTTTAGTTTCTCTTTAAAAATGGTATCGATAATCTGCTCATAATTCAATTCCGCTTTGGGATTTTGGGCAAACAAACTGCTGATGGATTCTACGATGGTATCCGCAAATAAGATGACCGTCGCTTCTTTGGAAGAAAGCCGTTTCTTCGATTCGATATATTCTTTTAATATGGCTGCTGTTTCCGCCGGGATATGGTATTCTTTACAGATACCTTCTACATTTTCCCAGGTATTTTCTCCTTTTAGCTGACCGATTCTATGGTAATAGCCACATGCCTTGACTACCTTCTCATCCAAGCCTAAACGTCTAGCAATCCTATCGCCCAGATACGCCGTATGCACCGCATGGTAATATTCCTGCTTGGACAGTTCTTTCAGTTGTACAAGCAGCGGGCATTCCGGATCGTTTAAATCCATATAGATATCCTGATCTTTATGAATGACGGTATTGCTGAAAATTTTCAAAATAATCAGAAGCAGGATAAAATTTATCATTAAATTGATTGCCACCATGACAAACTGCGAGATAGAAAGGCGTTCCTTTTCAAACAAAATCAGATTGGTCGAGAGACAGACCATAAGGCATAGCAGGGAAATAAAAATGGGAATCCCCACCTTGAAGGATTCATTTAACCGATTAAATACCATAATCCCTACCAGACCGCTGAAAAAGTATAGGCAAAATTCCCGATAACCGATTCCATCCGCTAACATCACCGACAGCATCAGACAGACGCTTCCTGCCACAAGCCCGGATATACTGTTGCTGAACAGGCTTAAAATGACGAAAATCACGAGAAACGGCCATCCGGCAACCGGAAGCAGCGGAAACAACAGGGATACGCAAAGCCCCAGCAGATAAAAGATACAGAATCTTTTATAACTGCCGCCGTTCTCATAATAATACAAATCATAAACTTCGCTGGAAATCAGTGCAAAGATGACAATGCCTGTCCCAAGCAGAACCATTACTGTATTACAGATAATGTCCCCATTTTTCTGCCCATAGAGAAAACTGCCGCCGCCGGCAATCACCCCGGATAAAAGAAACAGGAGCAAAAACGCCAATCCCTGCAGCACTTTCTGTTTTATCGTTTTCTTTTTTTTATTTTCTTCCATATTCCAAATTCCTGTTTCTACGTTTTTTGTCGTAATTCCTCTCTTTTGTTTCGTAGCGCTTCTCTTTTGTTTCGTAAGCCTCATACGCCTTGACAATCTTCTGGACAAGCGGATGGCGGACCACGTCTTTGCTTGTCAGATGGCAAAAGGCGATATCTTCTATTTTCGCCAGTACTTTCATGGCAATATCCAGACCGGACTTGGTATCCGGCGCCAAGTCTTTCTGGGATAAATCACCGGTTATGACGACTTTCGAGCCAAAACCGATTCTTGTGAGAAACATTTTCATCTGCGCCGGCGTGGTATTCTGCGCCTCGTCCAGGATAATGTAGGCATTATCTAATGTCCTTCCGCGCATATAGGCTAAGGGAGCGACCTCAATCAATCCTTTTTCCATATTTCTTGCAAAACTTTCCGCGCCCATAATCTGGTAGAGCGCGTCGTATAAAGGACGTAAATAGGGGTCTACCTTACTCTGTAAATCCCCCGGTAGAAATCCCAGCTTTTCCCCGGCTTCTATGGCAGGTCTTGTGAGAATAATCCGGTTGACTTCATTATTTTTAAAAGCGGTAATCGCCATTGCCATTGCCAGATAAGTCTTCCCCGTACCGGCAGGACCGAGTCCAAAGACAATCATAGAGTTTCTAATGGCGTCCACATATTGTTTCTGCCCTAATGTCTTAGGTTTTACGGGTTTGCCGTTTACTGTGTGGCAGATACAGTCTTCGTCGATTTCTAAAAGCACATCTTCCTGATTCTCTTTTCCCAGCTCTATCGCGTAATCAATATTTTGTTCCTGCAAAACATTTCCTCTCTTAGACAGCATCACAAGTTCTTCAATCGTCTTTGCCGCTTTCTTTACGGTTTCTTCCTCGCCCTGTATTTTCACGACACCGTCCCTGTTGACGACAGCCACCTGAAAATCCGATTCAATTTTCTTGAGATAAGTATCATATTCCCCAAAGAGATTCTGCATATGCTCCATCGGAATATCTATCTGCAATGTAAATTTATCCATCTGCTATTCTGTCACTGCCTCTTTTTCACTTTCTGTAACGGGGATTTGTTCTGTTGTATTAGCTGCCTTCTGCACCGCTTCTTCCACAAGCTGCATCCTGATATTCAGAATCCATTTATCCTCGTTCTTATTTATTGTAACATTTTTTCTGGTAATTTGTACCCCTTTTTCATCTAAAGTCCGTAATATTTTATCCCATTCCTCATCCATGAGCTGCTGCATCTCTTCTTCTGTGTGGATTTTGGGGGTTAATACATACTCTTTGGCATGTTTCATGCCATAGAAAATGGGAAGAAATAAATGGTCCAATAACTGTACCTGCTTCTTATCCCCAGAAACATCATAAGCCCCATAATCGACTTTTCCAAAAGAAAAATTCCATTCCTTATCCCGAAAACCCAATAATAGTATTTTCTTCTCTCTGCCAGAGTATACTTTTTCCAGATAACCGGTTTTTCTTTCTACGGATAGGGCTTTCTCATAAGAAAGCATAATATCTGCATCGGCTTCATAATACTGATATTTCCGTATCGTCGTATCTTCATTATAAACCGGTACGGCGCCGCTTACAAGAATCTGTCCTTCTACGACGCTATCCCCGATGGATACCTGGGGGACGCCCTTTCTGGTAATCATATAAACGATGGTTCCGTCTTTTGCGGCGACAATATCCTTTCCCTGCGCCGCTTCCAATCCGGGATTGGTATCTTCTTTCGCCGATTGACCAGTGTAGTCATATTCCGGCATTTCATTTTCGCGAATTCGGATAATCAGCGTCGTCCCGTCTACTTTAAGGGATGCCCAGGTAATCAGATCATATTCTTCCCGCAGATGCATTTCCAATTCTTCAATCTGTAAGTTTTCTTTCTTCATCGCCGTATGGACGCCCTGGCTTTTTAAATAATCCATCAGTACGTCTTCTGTCAGGGAATAATTCCCTTCGATTTCAATATCCCAGATATAGCGCGCCGTATAAATCCAGAACAGCAGACAAAGAAGCAGCCCAAAAACAAAAATCTTTCTTTTCTTGATTTTGGGCACAAAAAAAGGCAGTCCATATCGATGTAGAACGGATGCCCTGGTGCCGGTTTTTCTCAGAAGCGTCTTGAGGGCAAAGAACCCTTTGATACTGACTTTCATCGTGTAATAATCGCCATGATTCTCAATATCCCAGATTAGAATATCATGATTTCCACATAGATTTAAAAATCTTTCCGTAGAATATCCCCATACTTTGATGGAAACATAGCCTTTTATATATTGAATCCAATGAAGCATAAAATCTTATGCCCTCCCAATAGATTATAGATATCGTATGCTGTCGATGTTACCGCCTATTTTCATATCTTCATTGGTATAATAGTCTATGGATAATTCTTTGCCCTGGAAGCAGATTTTGCAGTTTTTTCCTTGTAACACAATCGATTCCCTGGTATATTCCAGAATCCCCTTATAATTTTCAATAAAAGCTTCCCGATTCCCTGTTATGGTCACAATAGAGGCGCCCAACATGGAATCTTTGGGAAGTTTCAGGGATTCTACAATCATTTCCTTATGTCTGGATAACGGTTTTCTCATATTTCTTTTCATACTAAATACTATGAGAAAGGACGTTGATTCATGACTGGGAAATTAATCGAGAACGCCTTTTATAAGCGGCGTTTTCTCCGGCGGTGTTTCCTGAAAAGAATAGGCGTCTAAAAACCGCTCTTTCGCCAAAGCCAGTTTTTCCTTGTCGTTTGCATGAATGCTCGCCAGGGATTCCCCTTTTTTAACATAATCCCCGACTTTCTTATGCAGGATGAGTCCCACCGATAAGTCGATTACGCTTTCCTTGTTTTCCCTGCCGCCGCCGAGGATAAGGGAACAGATTCCAATTTCATCGCAGACGATTTTAGTAACATAGCCTTCTTCTTCTGAGATAATCTCTTCCACGATGGAAGCCTGCGGTAAAAGCGACGTATCATATACGGCGGAGCTATCCCCGCCCTGCGCCTCGATAAATTCCGCCAGTTTACGAAGCGCCGATCCATCTTCTATGACGGTTTGCAGCATGTTTTTCGCCTGTTTTACAGTTTCCGCCCTCTTTGCGGCGATCAGCATCTGCGCGCCAAGCGTCATACAGAGTTCCACGAAATCCTCCGGGCCTTTGCCATGCAGCGTTTCGATGGCTTCCTTGACTTCTAAGGCATTGCCGACGGCAAATCCCAGCGGCTGATCCATATCGGATACGACGGCTATCGTCTTTTTGCCGGCATGGCGTCCTAAGAGTGTCATTTCCCTGGCCAGCGCGAAAGCATCTTCTTCTTTTTTCATGAAAGCGCCGCTTCCCGTCTTGACGTCTAAAACGATAGCGTCCGCCCCGGAAGCTAATTTCTTACTCATGATGGAGCTTGCAATCAGGGACATATTATCTACCGTCGCCGTAACGTCTCTGAGGGCATAGAGTTTTTTATCCGCGGGCGCGATATCCAGCGTCTGCCCCATGATGGATATCCCGATACGGTTTACCTGGTCTATGAAATGTGTGGACGTAATTTCCGTGGAAAATCCCGGAAAACTCTCTAATTTATCAATGGTCCCGCCAGTATGCCCAAGTCCCCTGCCGCTCATCTTGGCAATCTTAACGCCGCATGCGGCAACCATAGGGGTAAGCGCAAGCGAGGTCTTGTCGCCTACGCCGCCGGTGGAATGTTTATCCACCTTGATACCATCAATCCCGGATAAATCCAGCATTTCGCCGCTATGCGCCATAGAAAGGGTAAGCGCCGCCGTCTCCTGCGGCGTCATTTTCTGAAAATAGACAGCCATCATCATTGCGGACATCTGGTAATCGGGAATATGCCCCGCAGTGTACTGGGAAATCATAAATTCGATTTCTTCCGGGGTAAGCGCCCCGCCGTTTCTTTTTTTGATAATCAAATCATACATTCTCATCCGTCCATCTTCCTTTCATATTTTATTAGGAAATAGGCAATTTGCGAAACTGAAGTTTAGAAACATGTAGTTGTACAGAATATACAACTCCATAAGCAGGTACTGTGAAAACGCCGGTACTTAGATGCCGTACTCTGGCATCTTATGTACCGCTGCGTTTGAACCGTAGCGAGAGCGTGCCTGCGTTGGATTGTATATTCTGCACAACGGGCGGCTGTAAAATCTTAGTTTCGCAATTACCTATTTACAGGAAATTTCTAGATTTTTATTTATGATACGGCTCCCCGTTTCTGATGCGGTAACTGCGGCAAAGCTGCTCCAACAGAATAACGCGCATTAATTGATGGGGAAACGTCATTTTTGAGAAACTGACTGGCAGATTGGCACGCTTGCATACTGTTTCATGCAGACCAAGGGAACCGCCGATTACAAATTGTAAATGGCTGTTCCCCTGAACGCAGAGCGATTCCAGCTTTTGCGCAAACTCCAGCGAATCGTACATGATACCGCCGATTTCCAGTGTAATCACATAGGCGTTTTCTTTAAGATGCTTCATGATGCGCCCCGCTTCTTTTTCCCGGATCAGGGATTCCTCTGCCTTAGAGGCGTCATCGGGCGTTTTCTCATCTTCTACTTCGATGATATCCAGCTTACAATAGCGGTGCAGTCTTTTCTCATACTCTTTCACTGCTTCCCGTAAATAGATTTCTTTTATTTTCCCGACTGAGATAATGGTTATTTTCATGGTTATTTGTCCGACTGAAACAATTCGCGCAGTCCCTGATTCTTATTTTCTGATTGATCAATGTCCATGTAGGTATCCTCGGCGTCTTTCTTTTTCCATACGGAACATTCCCCAATACTGCTCATGTCCCGCCAGAGTGTGAAAACCCCGTTTTCTACAGTAGCGTTCCACTCTTCGGTTCTTCCTATGGAATCGATGGTATTGGCGTACATTTCCCCATCATAAAGCCCATTCGTAAAATTTCCAACCACGTTCTGCAAAATCCGTTCCCATGCATCGAACTGGCTGACATCTACATCGTAGTGTTCTGCACCCCCGCCGTTTGGCAAATCATCTTTCCACTCTCCGGCATAACTGTGCGCCAGATATTTCTTGTTTTTCGTCACCTTATCCGGGCTGTTGATATAAAAACGATACCATCTTCCATCGCCGCTTCGTTTGCCGTGCGCCCATGAACCGTAATAATATGTATTGTCTTCATAAATGGCAAGTCCGACGCCGTGCGGCGCCCCATCGCTGTCAACGTCCCCCTGATAATAATAGGTATCCGTCCCCTTTAACTCTGCGGAAAGCCTGATATAGCGTTTCAGATGTGCCAAATCCCATATTGCTTCCAGATTATTATCTGCAAAATAGGGCGTCATTTCCTGTAAAATATATTCTTTTGAATAGGATACATCATTTTCTTCTTCGGGCGTTACAACGTTGGCGGACTGGCTTATCGCTTCTGGTTCGGCAGATTCTGTAGAGGAAGCATCTTCCTGTCCCTCAGAGTCTATGCCGCCCGGAACAATCGCTTCCTGTGCAATGGAAGGAAGCACCTGGTTTTCATCCATTTTATTATTTTGTGCACTGGCATAATCCGTAATCTGCTGCTGCAGCGCTTCATCAGAGTCCGTCTGCACAGTCCTGTTTCCGCTCATAAAAAGAATTGCAAAGCCTATCATACAGACGAATAGTGCCATAATCCCGAAAAGCAGGATAACAAAATGTTTTAACTGATTTTTATCCTTCATAGTCAAAGCAAGTCCTTCCTGTCGTAACTGTTTTGATATAAGAGCCTGCGGCAACATGGGCAGGATGTATCTGATAGGCGTCCAGCGCCTCTTGCGTCTCAAAAGCAGAAATCAGAGCGATATCCTTATTGCCCGAAGGCAGCCCCTTTGTAATTACCGACAAAGATACCACTCCCGTTACCTGCTCTTTCACCGCTTCTAATTCCTTCCTGATACGCGCTTTAGCCTCGTTTCGTTCCGCGTCCGTCAATTCTTCTTTCCAATTCCATAAAACAATATGATGTATCATGAAAACGTCCCCTTTCTTTCTACTGCATTGCATTTCCTTAGCTGCGCTTTCTTTTTATTGTAACCGCATTTCCTTAAAGAATTATGAGGAATTTTATTAATATTTTCTTAGGATACTTTAAGAGGTATGGAAAACGATCCATACCTCCGTGTATTTTATGATAAATATTCATCAATTCCTTTTGCAGCCGCTTTCCCTGCGCCCATCGCAAGAATGACCGTAGCCGCGCCTGTCACTGCATCGCCACCGGCATATACGCCTTCTTTGGTGGTCTTTCCGTGCTCTTCGTCCGCCACGATACATTTCCATTTATTGACTTCCAGTCCCTGCGTCGTGGAAGAAATCAGTGGATTGGGTGAAGTGCCAAGAGACATGATTACGGTATCTACTTCCATAATAAATTCAGAACCCGGAATTTCCACCGGACGTCTTCTGCCGGAAGCATCAGGCTCTCCCAATTCCATTCTGATACATTTCATTCCTTTTACCCATCCGTTTTCATCCGCTAAGATTTCCGTGGGATTGGTCAGAAGGTCAAACACAATGCCTTCTTCTTTGGCATGGTGCACTTCTTCCACACGGGCGGGCAGCTCCTCTTCACTTCTGCGGTACACGATATGAACCTCTGCGCCAAGCCGAAGCGCCGTCCTCGCCGCGTCCATTGCCACGTTTCCGCCACCGACTACGGCTACTTTCTTTCCTCTCATAATCGGCGTTTCGGAATCTTCCTGGAAAGCCTTCATCAGATTGCTTCTTGTCAAATATTCATTCGCAGAAAAAACGCCGTTGGCCTGTTCCCCAGGAATCCCCATGAATTTGGGCAGTCCTGCACCGGAACCGATAAAGACTGCCTCGAAGCCTTCTTTATCCATTAATTCGTCAATAGTAACGGATTTTCCTATGACGACATTGGTTTCTATTTTTACGCCCAAGGACTTTACATTTTCAATTTCCTTAAAAACAACGTCTTCCTTAGGCAGACGAAATTCCGGGATTCCATAAACAAGCACGCCGCCCGCTTCATGAAGCGCTTCAAAAATGGTTACGTCATACCCCATTTTTGCAAGATCTCCTGCACAAGTTAACCCGGCGGGACCGGAACCAATAACAGCTACTTTTTTATTTTTCTTTTCTTTCGCGCCTTCCGGTTTAATCTGGTTCTCTCTTGCCCAGTCGGCTACGAAACGTTCCAGTTTCCCGATGGATATAGGCTCTCCCTTAATGCCGCGGATACATTTCCCTTCGCACTGGCTTTCCTGCGGGCATACGCGTCCGCAGACCGCGGGCAGGGACGAAGATTCGCTGATAACCTGATAAGCCGCTTCGATATCGCCTTCTTTTACTTTCTCGATGAATCCCGGAATATTGATGGCTACCGGGCATCCTTTGATGCACTGTGCATTCTTGCAGTTAATACAGCGCTCTGCCTCGCACATTGCCTCTTCTTTATTATAGCCAAGACATACCTCTTCAAAATTTGCAGCACGCACTTTTGCATCCTGTTCACGAACAGGGACTTTTTTTAAAACATCCATTGTAATAACTTTGCTCCTTTCTCAGTCTGCGCAGTTTCCGCATCCGCCATGATGAGTATCGCCCTCTTTGGCTCTTAAAAATGCTCTGCCTTCTTCTGTTTTATAAATTTGCTGGCGTTTCATCGCCTGGTCAAAATCGACTTTGTGTCCGTCAAATTCGGGACCATCAACGCAGGCGAATTTCACTTCGCCACCTACGGTCACACGACATGCGCCACACATTCCCGTACCATCCACCATAATCGGATTCAGGCTGACAATGGTTGGAATTTGCAACTCTTCCGTCATTTTGCAGACAAATTTCATCATAATCATCGGTCCAATTGCAACACAGACGTCATACTGTTTTCCTTCTTTTTCTACCAAATCTTTGATGGTCTGCGTTACCATACCGCTTCTTCCATAGGAGCCGTCGTCTGTCGTAATATAAAGATTTCCTGCCACGCTCTGCATTTCCTGCTCCAGAATCAGCAAATCTTTCGTTTTCGCTCCCACAATGACGTCCGCTGATATGCCGTGCTCTTTAAGCCATTTTACCTGTGGATATACGGGCGCTGTTCCGACGCCGCCCGCCACGAAAAGCATTTTTTTGGCTTTTAACTGTTCTATATCTTCGCTGACAAATTCAGAAGGACAACCTAAAGGTCCTACAAAATCATGGAAACTATCTCCAGCCTTCAAAACAGACATTTTCTGGGTCGCTGCCCCAACAATCTGAAATACGATGGTTATTGTTCCTTTTTCCCTGTCATAATCGCAAATGGTAAGAGGAATCCTCTCGCTATTTTCATCCATCCTGACGATAACAAACTGTCCCGGCTGGCAGGATTTGGCAATACGCGCCGCCTCAACTACCATGAGATAAATGTTTGTCGTCAGCTCTTTCGCTTCTAAAATCTTATACATTTCTATACCCTCCAATTGTTACATCTTTTTAATGATAAAGGAAGCAGCATAATTTTGCAATACTTTTTTACAAGGAAGAAGCGACAAATGCGCCGTCCTCGTCATAGCCAAGTCTTGCAACCTCTCCCGTATATGCTTGTACGAGAAAAACTTTATCCATCCGGTTCATAATCCCGGTTCCGTCATCATAATATTCATAAATCGTAAAATAAACGTCCTCCCCTATTTGTAAGACGGAGCTGACCTGATAACTGTAGACGCCGTTTTGCTGGGACGCCCTGCCGTCTGCGCTTGCCAGATAACCGATTTCCACAAGTCTGCCAATCAGCCTATCCACCGCTTCCTGTGTAGAAATGGCATCCTGTAAAGTCAGTGTATAGGTACGCATCATGACATCGCTGGCAACGCCTTCTTGATTGATGTTGATAAATTTAAATTGCGTAGTTCCAAGAGGCATTGGAATCGGACCGGTATAGGGGACGCTGTCCTTGGTAGGATCTGAGCCATCCGTCGTATAATAGGTGGTGCACCCTGCCTGTCTGGTTATGGTAATCATCATGGGCTCTGTATATTCCCCGCTGTAGAGAGCTACTTCCGGGGCGTTCGGCACTTCCAGGCTGACGTGGTAAGTTTTGCTGACTATCTCGCTTTTGATGCCGTAATCATTGACAAAAAAGGCTTTTATCGTATAATCTCCATTTTCCAGAAACAGGGGTGCCGTATAAACTTGGGAAGATTCATTCGGCGTGGAGCCGTCTGTGGTATAATAAATTGTCCCGGAAGTATTGGAGCTTAGTTTAAGTGGAATCACTTCCGCATAATTGCCCTCTACATAACTAAACTCCGGCGCTTTCGCTAAATAACCCTGGAACATATTGACAATCGCATCTTCCCGGCATGCCAGTAAGAGCTCGTTAATATCCTCATACCGCTCTTCCTGCTTATAAATGGCGATAATTTTACCATAGGCTTCTTCTATTTCTTCATAAGAATAAATGCCGCTGTCAATCACCTGTTTTAATGCCTGCACCGCCGATTCGTTATGAAACATCAGATAATAGTAATCGGCTTTTAAGAATAGAATCTGCGCCAGGGTATCGTCTTTTTCATAGGCAATATCCAGATAAGCAATCGCCTGTTCATACAGTCCCTGTGCCGCGTATTCTTTCGCTTTGTCAATCTGATAAGATACGGTTCCGATATGATAGGAATAAAGAGAATAACCGGAAACTATAAGCAGGATGACGATGACTGCCGCCACGATATACTTTACTTTGCGACGTCTGCCTGTTTTCTTCTTTTCTGCTTCCTTCGTATCTATGTCCGGGATATCCTGTTCTTCGTTAACCGTTTCTTCCTCATCCTGTAGGGCGGCAAGCGTAGAGAGCGTTTCCGTTATGCTGTTTTCAATTTCCAGTTCAAAATCGGGCACAATCTGAATTTCATTTCCGCAGGCTTCGCAAATCAGATTTCCCTCTTTCATTTCTTTCCCACAGCTTGGGCATTTCATAGGCTGCACCTTTCTAGCCGTTTATCACTGCCGACTCCACACAATTATGCATCAACATGGCAATCGTCATCGGTCCTACTCCGCCCGGTACGGGGGTAATGGCGCTACAGATAGGATAGACATCGTCATAGTCCACATCGCCGCATAATTTATTGTTTTCGTTTCTATGGATTCCCACATCAATAACGACAGCGCCTTCTTTTACATATTCCCGCGTTATCATCCGGGGTTTTCCGATTGCTACGATTAAAATATCCGCACGTCTGGTTACTTCTTTTAAATCCCTGGTCCTGGAATGGGTGATTGTTACTGTGCCGTTTTCCCTAAGCAATAAAAGCGCCATTGGCTTTCCAACGATATTGCTTCTTCCGATAACAACACATTCTTTGCCTTCGATAGAAATTCCAGAACGCTTTAAAAGCTGTATAATCCCTGCGGGCGTGCAGGAAACAAATCCCGGCTGCCCAATGCAGAGTGCGCCGACGCTTTGCGGATGAAAACCGTCCACGTCCTTTTTCGGGTCGATTGCGCGGATGACTTCTTCTTCTTTGATATGGCTGGGAAGGGGAAGCTGCACCAGAATGCCGTTTACGTCTTTTCTGCCGTTTAATTCCCCAATGAGCGAAAGCAGCTCTTCCTGCGTCGTATCCTCAGGCAGTTCATAAGCTAAAGAATCGATACCGATATAGGCGCAGGCTTTTTTCTTATTGCCCACATATACGCTGGAAGCAGCATCGTTTCCGACCTGGATTACCGCAAGACATAAGGTAATTCCATCCTTTTTCATTGCCGAAACTTTTTCTTTCAATTCTTCTTTTATCTGTGCGGAAATTGCTTTTCCGTCTATGATTTGAGCCATTTTTCTTCCCCTGTCCTTTCCGTCTCTTAAAACAGACCTGTTATAACTCCGTTATCATTGACGTCGATTCCATAAGCCGCAGGTTTCTTCGGAAGCCCTGGCATGGTCATTACCGCGCCGGTTAACACGACGACAAAGCCCGCTCCTGCGGATACATATACTTCCCGAATCGTAATATCAAAATTTTCGGGTCTGCCAAGGAGCGCGGGATTATCCGATAAAGAATACTGCGTCTTTGCCATGCAGACCGGCAGATTGCCAAAGCCAAGCTCTTCTAACTTCTGTAGCTGGGTATTGGCTAATGGCATGTAAACGACGTCTCTTGCCCCGTAAATTTCTTTCGCAACTTTCTGAATCTTATCTTTGAGAGAAAGGGAAGCTTCATAGAGCAGCTGGAAATTGGAAGGTTTCTGTTCTAAAGTGTCCAAAACCTGTCTGGCAAGTGCAATTCCGCCTTCCCCTCCCTTTTCCCAGACTTCGGAAAGGGCAAACGCGCAGCCTTTTTCTTCACAAAACTGCTTCACATACGCCAGTTCTTCTTCCGTATCCGTCACGAAAGCGTTTAAAGTAACAATAATCGGTATCTGATATTTCTGCAGATTCTCAATATGTTTTTCCAAATTGACAATACCTCTTTGTAACGCCTCTAAATCCGGTTCTCCTAAAGATTCTTTGGCGATACCGCCGTTATATTTTAAGGCTCTGACAGTCGCCACTAAGACGGCAGCATCCGGCTTTAAGTCCGCTATCTTACATTTGATATCAAAAAACTTCTCCGCGCCTAAATCTGCGCCGAAACCTGCTTCCGTAATGACATAGTCCGCCATTTTCAGCGCGGTTTTCGTCGCCCTGACAGAGTTGCACCCATGCGCAATATTGGCGAAGGGACCGCCATGTACGAGCGCCGGAGTATGTTCCAGCGTCTGAATCAGATTGGGTTTCATCGCATCTTTTAAAAGAGCCGCCATTGCGCCTACCGCATTTAAATCTTTTGCAGTCACCGGTTTTCCCTTATAAGTATACGCAACGATAATTCTACCCAGCCGTTCTTTTAAATCATGCAAATCTTCTGCAAGACAGAGAATCGCCATAATTTCTGAGGCCACCGTTATGACGAAATGGTCTTCCCGTACCATGCCGTCCGCCTTGCTGCCAAGACCTATGACGATATTCCTAAGTACCCTGTCGTTCATATCCAGACACCGTTTCCAGACAACTTGTCTCGTATCGATGCCTAAGTCGTTTCCTTGTTGGATATGATTGTCTAACAAAGCGGCAAGCAGGTTATTTGCCGAAGTAATTGCATGGAAATCGCCTGTAAAATGAAGATTCAAATCCTCCATCGGAACCACTTGCGCATATCCGCCGCCGGCAGCGCCGCCTTTGATGCCAAAGCAAGGACCAAGGGAAGGCTCCCGCAGCGTCAGAATCGCTTTTTTCCCAAGCTTCCCGAATGCCTCTCCGAGACCGATGCTGGTAGTGGTCTTCCCTTCTCCTGCAGGAGTCGGATTAATTGCTGTTACAAGAATCAGCTTTCCGTCAGGGTTGTCTTTGATGCTTTCTATGTATTCGTCAGAAAGTTTTGCCTTATATTTTCCGTACAATTCCAAATCTTCCACCCGGATTCCAAGTAATCCGGCGATTTCAGTAATCGGTTTTAAAACCGCTTCCTGCGCAATCTCAATATCTGATTTCATTTGGAATATCCCCCCTTTAGATAATCTCTTCTACCAATTGTTCAAATTCTTCCATAGACATCAATACTTTGCGGGGCTTTGTGCCTTCTTCTTCTCCTACGACGCCAACGTCACATAATTGGTCCATAATTCTTGCCGCCCGGTTAAAGCCGATTTTAAACATCCTCTGTAACATACCAATCGAAGCCTTATCTTTCTCAATGATAAATCTGCCGGCTTCCACAAAATACTGATCATATTCTGAGCCGCTGTCGGAAGCTCCCGTTCCGCCGCCGGGAGAAGCGCTGTCGATATTTTTAATCTTTTCTTCAATATCTTCATTATATATATTGCCGATTTCCTGATTTTTTAGAAAATCCACAACGTCGGACACTTCCTTATCGGATACAAACGCACCCTGAACCCTTGCCGGTTTCGGATACCCTTGGGGATAGAACAACATATCGCCTTTTCCGAGAAGTTTTTCCGCGCCTACCATATCCAGAATCGTCCTGGAATCTACGCCGCTAGAAACGGCAAAGGCAACGCGGCTGGGCATATTCGCCTTAATCAGACCGGTGATAACGTCAACGGACGGACGCTGTGTGGCAATAATCAAATGGATACCGCAGGCTCTTGCAAGCTGTGCCAGACGACAGATAGACTCTTCTACCTCTCCGGGCGCAACCATCATCAAATCCGCCAGCTCGTCCACAATAATCAGAATCTGGGGCATTTTCTGCGGAGCATCCTCTGCTCCTTCCGCCTGTAGACTCTCGACTTTCTTATTATATCCTTTCAAATCACGAACATTATAATCTGCAAATTTCTTGTAGCGCTCCGTCATCTCTGCAACGCCCCAATGGAGTGCCGCCGCCGCCTTCTTCGGGTCTGTGACAACTGGAATCAATAGATGCGGAATCCCATTATAGACGCTCAATTCCACGACTTTCGGGTCTACCATAATTAATTTGACGTCGTCTGGGTGCGCCTTATACAAAATACTCATAATGATGGTGTTAATGCATACCGATTTTCCAGAGCCAGTCGCCCCTGCAATCAGCATATGCGGCATCTTGGCGATATCTGCTACAACGATTTTCCCGGCAATATCTTTCCCCACCGCAAAAGCAAGATTGGACGGAAATTCCCGAAATTCCTTGGATTCCAGCAAGTCTCTCAACGCAACAGCAGAGTTTTCCTTATTGGGCACTTCAATGCCTACCGCCGCCTTTCCCGGAATCGGCGCTTCGATTCGGATATCCGTAGCGGCAAGGTTTAACTTGATATCGTCGGCAAGCCCCACGATTTTACTGACTTTGACGCCTTGTTCGGGCTGTAACTCATATCTCGTGACGGCGGGTCCCTGACTGATATCCGTAACCGTGACTTTAACACCGAAAGTATTTAACGTCTGCTGTAATCTGATTGCCGTATCCCGCAGCTCCTTGTCTGAATTGGCATTGTTCTTCCCTTTTCCTTTGGCAAGCCTGCTAAGCGGCGGGAAATGATACTGTTTCGGCATCTTTCCTTCTACTTTGGGTGTCTCTTCTACGATGCCAACTTTTTCGCGATTCTCTTCACGATATTTTTCAGCGCTGTCTGTCGATACGGAAGGAGCCGGCTTGGAAAGACTAGCGAGAGGACGGACTCTGTTTTGAGGATACGTTTCCTCAAAGGATGACTCCGGTAGTTTTACTTCATCCAATTCATCTGATTCGCTCTCAATAAAATGATATGTATCCTGCTTTTTTATGGCAGGGATTTCTTGCTCCGGTTCTTCTTCCAGTTCCACTGCATCGTTTATCGTTATTTCATGTATATCATCACGAATCTTCGTGGTATTCTCGTTTTCTTTTGTAGAAGTGGCATTTAAGGCGGTATCCAGCATGACGCCGGACACTTTCTTATCCATCCTGAGAATTTTCTCATTCTCTTTTTCTTCCGCCAACTGCTGTTTGCGCTGGGCTTCTTTTGCCCGGCGCTCTTCCATCGCGTCCCGTCTTTCCCTTGCCCGCTCCCGCCGGTAAGCGGCATCTTCCATAGAACGCTCGTAAACTTTCCTGCCCTGTGTGGTCACGCCTTTAATAAAAGATTTTTCCGTCATAATCACGACGCAGATAATACAGATAACAATCAGCGCAAGAATGGTTCCGACCATCCCCAGCAATTTATAGCAGGCATAGGCGGCGGAACCGGCGATAATACCGCCGCCGCTTCGCATTTCACTACATCTTTTATAAATTTCCAGAAGCTCATAAGTAGTCGTCTGCGTATATTTTGCACTGATTAATTCGCAGACGATTCCGATTTCCAGAAAAAGAACGGTTCCCGCCACCAGTTTTCTCGTTGCGACATGATTTCCGATATTGGACATTCCAAAAGCAATCGCCAGAAAAATGATGATTGGAGCGACATATGCCGTAAGCCCGAATAGACCAAACAAAAAACTGCTGACTGCATTTCCGACTTTGCCGACTACGCCAAAATTACAGAAAAACAGGATAACGGCTACGGCCAACAGCGCAATCAGCAAAATTTCATTACGGATTGCCAAGTCCATCGGTTCGTCCCGTTTTTGTCTGCCTTTATCTGCCACGTTACGTCTATTTGAACGATTCGTTGTCTTTTTTGCGGTGGAACCACCGGTTTGTCTTTTTCTCGTGCCCGCGCCTCTTCCCTGATTCGCTGCCATGACCAATAACCATGCCTTTCTCTTAGCTATCGAGTTTATTTTGTAACCAATAAACCTCACATTAGTATATCATTTTCAAATTTACTTGTCATCCTTTATTTGTATCAGCTTTTTTATCAGCTTTTTTATCCGCCTTTTTTCGTTCCACCATAGTATGAAGCTGTCTGATAGCGTCCTTAATTCCGCCTACTTCATTAATAATGCCTTCTTCTACGGCTTCTTTGCCCACAAGGACGGTTCCTACGTCTTTCGTCAGCATTCCGGTTTCCATCATCAGCTCTTCTAACCGGGATTTGGAAATTTTACAATGTTCGCATACAAAGCCTGTAATCCGGTTCTGAATCTGCTTAAAATAATCGAAAGTCTGCTGTACGCCGATAACCATGCCGTTTAACCGCACCGGATGAATAACCATCGTTCCTGTCGGGACGATGTAGGAATAGTCCGTACTGGCAGCGATGGGCACGCCGATGGAGTGGCTGCCGCCTAATACAAGAGAAACGGTGGGTTTACTGAGAGAAGCAATCATTTCTGCAATCGCGAGTCCTGCTTCCACGTCCCCGCCCATCGTATTTAATAAAATCAATACGCCATCTATCTTTTTACTATCTTCTATTGCCGCAAGCTGAGGCAGAATATGCTCGTATTTCGTCGTTTTGGAAGTACTGGCAAGATTGTCATGTCCCTCGATTTCACCGATAATCGTAATCAGGTGAATATTGTGTGCGGATTCGCTTTCATCCAACGTAAGCTGTCCGGTGGACTCAATTCGCTCATCCCGGTGTTTTTCTGCGTCCGCTTTGGTCTTTTTTCTCTCGTCTTCTTTTTCTTTGCTGTCGTTTTTGCCGCTTTCGCTTTTTTTATTTCCCATAAAGTTGTCCGCCTTTCCGATGTAGATGTGATTTCATTTCCTTCTAGTCTTTGCCATATTCTGATTTTTATACAAGAAAATCAGGCAGAAAGCTTCTTCTGCTTTCTGCCTGGCTATCTTCCAATCCTATTCGATTCTTTTGGCGACCACGACGAAACGCCCGTCTTCTTCGGAATTGTCACATGTGGACAATGTCAGAAGCTCGTCGCCATAGCTTGCCGTAACGCCTGTATCATATAAGGAAATTGCTTCCATTTCCTGCATATTCGAGTTAAACTCCTGTTCGGAAACGGCATCTAAAAACTGATAATATTTAAAAACAATTTCGTCTTCATTATAGATTCTGGAACGGAAGACATACATGACTTCATAAGAGCCTTTTTCATAAATTGTGTCAAACTGGATTTTGGAATGCTCCTTATAATAACTCTCACTGCTGTATTTATTCAGGTTTCCAAACATTTTTCCCGATTTCATATGATGACCATAAATAATCAGATTGGTGTTGCGGTGAACGATATCGCAGTCCGCGTCCAGAAATAGGCTTCCGTTTTTATCGTATTCCTGATTGTAGTTATGATCTAGATAATATTCATTATTCGTCGTCTGCATGACAGGATAATCGATTTCGGTATCTTCAATTTTCAACCATCCGATTAACCGTTTGTTCTTATTATATAGCGTGGCATATTCATCCAGTACATTAAGCTCGATTTCCTCATCTTCCGTAAGATGAACCGTCACGCCTTGCTGCTGCGCTGCCAGAGCCCTGCTTCCTTTTAAATCCGACAAATTGTGATATTGCGCCTGTGTTTTATCGGCAAAGTAATAATAAACCCCGTAATATCCGAAACAGCCGATTGCCACCAGTCCGCAGAGGATAACAATTAGTTTCCTCCTGCGCTCGTTTTTCTTTAAGACCGCTTTGATTTCCTTCTGCATCTGTTCGTCGTATTGGTCTAAAGATGTGGGGGTATCTTTTTCGGTTTTGGCTTTCCTGTCTGTTTTGCTGCCCGCACTCGCACTTTTCCCGCTCTTTTTTTGCTTTTGCGCCTTTTTTTGCTGTTTTGAAGGTTTGACTTTGCTTTCTTTCGTATACCCCTGTTTCTGATACTTATCCGCCAGCTCCTGTATTTCTTCCTTAAAATCCCTTCCAACCATAGTGGTCAGCCGGTATTTCCCGGACGAGAGCTGCTCTGAGAGCGCAATCACTTCCCCCGGCTGCTGCATATTTACTTTTGCTTTTATCGCCTCAATCTGCGCCTGGTCCCGCAACGCCGCATTGTAATCCGCCTGGGTGCGAAACTGCCTTCCGGCAACACGAAAATCAGCCATATGAAAAACAACTCCTTTTGTCAATCATAAAAAGATAATCCAGAAAATAACTCCTGCGCTTCCTTGGATGTTCCAGTTACTTTTCCATTTTTAATACGCATATATCCTTTCGTACCGTCTTTCCCTTTCAGATAAGTCCATTCCTTACCGTCCGTCCCCAAAAAGAAGACTTCATCCTGGGCAGGAAGCACGATTTTAGCAGATTTGAGACTATCCGTCGTATAAATTGTGATATCTTCGTGAAGCTGATGCGCACCATCCGGGATATAGTTATAATATAATGTATCTTGATATTTTAATTCCTGATTCGCATAATCATACCACCATGAGCCAAAAGCATGACTCGTATGGGTAAAATCCAGACGAACTTCGCCAATGACAGCCCCTCCATTGGCAAATCCATTATACCCCGACAGCCGCTTAAAAGGAAATCCTCCCACATTACCGAGATAAGTAAGTCCATCCTGATAAGTAAAAAAATGCGTTACCCAATCTTCACTTGGACCATAATCCAGAATCGCAATTTCCAATCCTTCATAAAAAGGAGAAATATCTGTCACATAAAAAAACGTATCTACCAAGGCTCCTGAATGGAAACAATAATCTTCCAGCACATATTTCTTTCCATCGATAACAAGGCTGCCTTCATACAGTCCGTTCGCATTCTGCTCTTTCACGGAATATCGAATCTGTTCCATATCACCGTCCCCGTCTAAGTCTTCTCTTACCCGGATTCCTTCCTTGTACTCTTTGGGATATGGATGCTCTGCTTTATATTCTGCTTCCGCCTTTTTGATGATTTCCAGATTGTCCTTTTCTATCTGGCTAAATACCGCTTCATCAAATTCCTTCGGCGACAATGTGCCCTCATACCAACTGCAGGATGCAAAGTAATTCGCCAGATAGACATTATCAAATTTCCGCCCATGCCTTGCATAAATCTCATTTCTGGCAATGGAAAGCTGGTCATCGGAACAATTCAGCAGATACTCCTCTTCCACCGGCATCGTATTGCTTAGGGGGAAAATATATTCTTCCGGGTTATATTGAACGCCTTCTTTACGGACATCGAAAGAAGCCACAATTTCCTCGATACAGTCATACATGGCATGATATTGGGCGGATATGGTTTTATCTTCATAATAATAAGCTACGTCCGTAGGTTCTACCATATAATAGGTCTGCGTAGCAGTATAAGCAAGGGGCGTACCGCCGGGCACATCGATGACCATTCCATCCACCCGGTAAAATCCGCACAAAAAGCCCATTCCTTTTTCTTTCTCATAAGAAGCCGACTGGAATAGGGTAAAACCATCTTTGCTCTTTTCCACCAGATACTTCCCTTCCCAGGACGCCGGAATAGATATCGTCATCTCATTCCAGGTATAAGTAGAATCCTTCGCCTTTCCTTTTTGGGTATATCCAGCCGCAATCAGCATAAACATCGTTAAAAATAGTACGGCAAACCGTTTTCTTTTCATGGCTGCGCCTTTCCGCCCGCTTTCCCGGCATACAAAACAAAACCTACATGATGAAATGATATGGAAAAAGCAAGTTCCATCCTCTCAGACGAAAACCTGCTTCTTCGATATTTTATGCTTTTATTCCTTTTTCATGCTGTCAGATGATGATTCTGCAGCATCTTATTCAGCAATATCTGCGTACATGAAGTACCAATAGCCATAAGGTGAATGCCAGGAACCAACAATCTGATCGCTCTGTAACCAGAAGTCGTTGTAGTAAGCAACCGGGATACATCCCATTTTATCCATCAGGATATCTTCTGCTTCATGCAGCGCTGCGGAACGCTCTGCAGCATCAAGCGTGGTTCTGGAAACTTCCATTGCTGCGTCATACTCTGGGAAGTTTACATTACCGTCGTTATTTCCGTTTGTAGAATAGAACAAATCAAGCATGTTGGAAGGATCGCTGTAGTCGCCTACCCAGCCGTTACGGGAAGCATCATAATCGCCGTTACGACGCATCGGGGTAAAGCTTGCCCATTCAACGATTTCTACGTTCAAATCTACACCGATTTCAGCCCATGCCTGCTGTAAATATTCTGCAACGACTTTGTGATAACCGGTATCATTGGTAGAATAGGTAATGGATGGTAAACCTTCGCCGTCCGGATAGCCTGCGTCTGCAAGAAGCTGCTTTGCTTCCGCTAAGTTTGCATCAAAGTCTTCGGAAATGTATAACTGACCATTATTGGCATTGTCCATAAACTGACTTCCATCCGTATCCACCCAGCCGGGACCCATGAAATTGTATGCCGGGCTATAAGTACCCTGCATCAGCGTACCCGCTACATATTCACGGTCGATTGCAAGGCTCAACGCTTTGCGGACATTCTCATCATTGAAAGGTTCTCTGTCTAAGTTAATGCTCAAATAATAAGTACCAATAATCGGGTCTACATAGAAATCTGAATTTCCCGATAAAGAAGGAATTTCTTCTGTAGGCACATCTTTGATGAATAAAACTTCCCCTGCCTGATATGCGCTGTATGCAGCGTTGGAATCTTCAATCAGGTTGAAACGGATACCGTCTAACTTAATCGCATCAGCATTCCAGTAATTCGGGTTCTTGCTCATCAAAATATAAGACTTCGGAACCCATTCAGATACATAGAACGGTCCGTTCGTAATATAAGTCTCAGCAGCAGTTGCCCAGCTATCGCCGTTTGCTTCAATCGTTGCCTGCTGTACCGGGCTCAATGTCGCGAATGCCGCAAGACTGCCAAAGAAAGAACAAGGCGCGCTTAACGTAACAACCAGAGTCTTATCATCCGGCGCCGCTACCTGAAGGTCATCTAAGTTTCCTTCAATTGCACTGCTAAAGCCTTCTACCATACCAAGTACAGTCTCTGCATAAGGAGCCGCTACCATAGGGTCGCAGACTCTTTTCCAGCTATAAACGAAATCATTCGCTGTTAAGTCAGAACCGTCGGACCATTTCAGACCGTCTCTTAAATGGAAGGTCCATGTCAGACCGTCTTCACTTGTTTCCCAGGTCTCTGCCTGACCAGGAGCCAGTGTGCCGTCCTCTGCCACCGTTAAAAGGCACTCAAAGGAATGGAGCAGCATATTGCCGCCGTCTACCGCACTATTCAATGCAGGGTCAATTGTTTCAGGGTTAGGACCAATCTGAACCGATAAAATTTTTCCACCTTCAGATGTTGCATTTGAATCTGAAGCAGAATCTGAAGCATTAGAAGTGTCAGAAGTGTCCCCCCCCTCTGTTGTTGCAGAGCCGCCATCATTGCCACTACCGCCACAGGCAGTCAGGCTAAAAACCATAGCAGCCGCCAACATCAGGGCGATTACTTTCTTTTTCATAATGTTCCTCCTTTTAATTTGTGAATAATTTAATAGGGATATTATATAAACATTTCTGATGCCATCTTAATAAATAGCATCTATATTTGTTTATCATATTTAATTCAACTTGTCAATATGGTGGCATGCGGCAAAATGTTCCTTTTCGACTTCCTGCCACTTAGGCGTCTCGCTAGCGCACCTTTCATCCGCATAGGGACATCTTGTGCGGAAACGGCATCCCGAAGGGGGATTTAGCGGGCTTGGCACATCGCCTTCTAACACGATACGCTTACTTTCCCTCGCCGTTTTCGGGTCTGCAATCGGAATTGCAGAAATCAGACTTTTCGTATAAGGGTGCAGCGGACGGGCAATCAGCTCGTAATTATCTGCCAATTCCACCATTCTTCCCAGATACATGACGCCAATCCGGTTGGAAATATGTTTCACGGCGGAAAGGTCATGGGCGATAAATAAATAAGTCAGCCCCATCTCTTCCTGTAAATCTTCAAACATATTGATAACCTGCGCCTGAATAGATACATCCAAGGCGGAAATCGGCTCATCGCAGACGATAAATTCCGGTCTTACCGCAAGCGCCCTTGCAATGCCTACACGCTGTCTTTGTCCGCCGGAAAATTCGTGGGGATATCTGTTGGCATGTTCGGAGTTTAACCCTACGCGCCGCAGCATCTCAATGATGATATCGTAGCGTTCCTGCTTATTTGCCGCCATCTTATGGACGTCGATTGCCTCACCGACGATATCCCCCACCGTCATGCGGGGGTCTAAGCTGGCATAGGGATCCTGAAACACAATCTGCATTTTTTTGCGGTATGGAAGCATATCTGCGTAGATTTTCTTATCTACATCAAACACAACCTCGTCGTTATAAAGAAATCTTCCGCCCGTAGGTTCATAGAGACGAAGAAGCGTCCGCCCGGTAGTCGTTTTCCCGCAGCCGGATTCCCCTACAAGTCCAAGCGTTTCTCCTCTGTCGATGGTAAAGGACACATCATCCACCGCCTGAATGTATTTTTTATTTTTACCGAAACCGCCCGCCGGAAAATATTGTTGTAAATGTTCGATTTGAATTAATCTGTTACTCATTTACGGCTCCTTTCTCCATTTCCTCCTTCTGGTTCAGCCAGCACTGGGTATAATGGGTTTCTCCAAAATTAGAAACCGGCGGCATTTCCCGAAGACAAATCTTCATACATGCCTCGCAGCGCGGCGCAAAAGGACATCCTTTGGGGGGATTGAGCATATCCACCGGCGTTCCTTCAATCGGAATCAGCCTCTCATGGGAATCGGCGTCAATCCTTGGAATAGAGCGTATCAGCCCTTTGGTATACTGATGTTTCGGGTGATAGAAAATATCATCCGCCGTACCGTACTCGATGACTTTGCCGGCGTACATGACCGCAATCCGCTCGCACATGCTTGCCACCACGCCCAAATCGTGGGTAATCATGATAATCGCCATGCCCAGCTTATTTTTCAACTCCATCATCAGCTCCAATATCTGCGCCTGAATGGTAACGTCAAGCGCTGTCGTCGGTTCGTCCGCAATCAGAAGTTTCGGTTCGCATGCCAGCGCCATCGCAATCATGACACGCTGTCTCATACCGCCTGACAGTTCATGGGGATATTGTTTCAGACGTTTGAGCGGTTCATTGATGCCTACAAGTTCCAGAAGCTCTTTCGCCCTATCCTTCGCCTGTGCTTTATTTTTATCCGTATGGAGTAAAATAGCCTCCATAATCTGGTTTCCGATTGTATAAACAGGATTTAAGCTGGTCATCGGATCCTGGAAAATAATGGAAACTTCATTTCCTCTTATTTTTCTCATTTCCTTTTCCGACATCTGTTCAATCTGATGTCCGTTAAAGAAGAGACTTCCGTCTAATAATTTGCCGGGATGGGCGGTAAGCCCCATCAGACTGTATGCCGTTACAGATTTTCCGGAGCCGCTCTCGCCTACGATGCCAAGCACTTCTCCCTCTTTTAAGTGAATGGATACGTCATTTAAGGCTTTTACTTCCCCTGCCGGAGTGAAAAAAGAAAGTCGTTCATTTTTGATATCCACAAGATATTCTGACATAGATTCCTCTTTTCTGCGCAATCAATACCACGACCACGCCGCTTACTAATTTTTTAATTTTGGGTCGAAGGCGTCTCTAAGCCCGTCGCCAAACAAGTTAAAGCTTAAAATAATCAGACTGATTAAAATCGCCGGAATAAACAGCAGATACGGATAGGTATTCATGCCGTTAATCGCATCGCTCGCAAGACTTCCAAGTGAAGGAAGCGGCACCGCAACCCCCAATCCGAGAAAGCTTAAAAAACTTTCCGTGAAAATGGAAGAAGGTATCTGCAGGGTCGTGGTAACAATCAACGTACCGATACAGTTGGTAAGAAGATGTTTTCTGATAATCTTACCATTCCCGACGCCCAGCGCCCTTGCCGCAGTCACATATTCACTTTCTTTTAACATCAGCACCTGACTTCTGACCATTCTTGCCATACCAACCCAGTATAAAAGCGCAAACACGATGAAAATACTAATCAGATTCTCGCCCACAGTCCTTACCCAGCCAAAGCCCGGCATTTCTTTGAGACTTTCCAGGGGCGCTTTTAAGGCAAAGGATAACAATACAATCAGAAGAATATCCGGCACCGTATAGATAATATCGACGATACGCATCATAACCAAATCCACCCAGCCGCCGAAAAATGCGGCAATGGAACCATACGCCGAGCCAATAATCAGAATAATGCCCGTCGCAATCAGACCTACCAAGAGGGAAATGCGACTTCCCATCATCACACGGATGGCATAGTCGCGCCCCATTTTATCGGTTCCGAAAATATGGGGAAACACTTTCTCACCGGCCTCGATTCTTGCCAGCTCCTCCTCGGAATACTGCATCGGCGCCAGGTTATTCGCCCCTTTCGTCTGCTCTTTGTATGTATACGGATAAAAAGATGGAACGATAAATGAGAAAATCATAACCAGAATAATCACCACGAGACTTACCATGGCAACTTTATTCTTTACGAGCCGGCGCATACCGTCTTTCCAGAAACTGACGCTTTCCCGCATTATAATCTGACTCTGCTTCTCTTCCTCGGATGCCGGCAAAAAATCTTCGGGATTAAGTTTTAATTGAAAACTAATTGGATTTTGTTTCATAATCCTCCTCCATTCCTGCGTACTATTTCAACTTGATTCTAGGGTCTACGAGCTTATATACAATATCCACGATAACGTTCATAATTACAATCAACGTGGCGAGGAAAATGGTCGTGCCCATAATCAATGTATAGTCGCGCCCGTTAATCGCCGTGATAAACTCGCCGCCAAGTCCCGGAATCGTAAAAATCTTTTCCACTACGAAACTACCTGTAACCGTATAGGCAAGCATCGGCCCCACATAGGTAATAACCGGCAGGATTGCGTTTCTGAGCGCGTGTTTAAACAGCGTAGCAATCCCGGATACGCCTTTTGCTTTCGCCGTGCGCATATAGTCCTGTCCGAGCACATCCAGCATGGAAGAACGCATCAGTCTCATAATATAAGCGGTAGGATAAAACGACAACGCCAATACCGGCATTATGTAATGTTTCCATGACGTGACTCCCATCGTAGGGAGTAATTTCAAACGAACGCCCAGAAAATATAATAGCAGATTACAGATAACAAAGTTGGGCACCGCGATACCGCAGGTAGCGACGACACTAATCAGACTATCCAGAAACTTCCCTCTTTTCAATGCGGCAACACAGCCAAGGGGAATCCCGACCAACAGAGAAACGATTACGGACAGCCCCCCTACTTTGGCGGAAACCGGGAATCTGTTTAAGATAATGCTCATGACGGTACGCCCGCGCTGTTTGAGACTATCGCCGAAATCACCGTGCAGGGCGTCGCCGATATAGGTAAGATATCGCTGGAATAATGGTTTATCCAGACCGTATTTAGCTTCCAGCGCCGCCGTCGCCTGCGGGCTGATTGCTTTTTCAGAAAGGAAAGGACCGCCGGGCACCATATTCATCAGAAAAAAAGTAATGGTTGCAACTGCCCAGATTGTAATAATTGCAAGACCGATTCGTTTTACAACATACTTAAACATACTGACAACTCCTTACTTAAAATCGTATTCCTGGAAACGTTAAAAAGAAAAGAACCACAGTGTTTATTTATGTAAACCCCATCGTTCCTTACATAACGTGTATATTTTATCAAAAAAATACGGTATCTGTCAATGCTATTTGTCATTTTTATGGACAAGAACAAGCAATGATCAGAATATTTCCCTCAATATGGATACTGCCAAATTCTGCCGGCAGGATAAAATGTTCTCCTTTGCTGATTTTTTCTCCATTGATAAAACCTTCCCCGGCAACCACGCTCATCACCATAAAAGGCTCATCCTGCTCCATCGTAAGAGACTCTGTAACGTCCAGTTTCCAGATCTTGTAATAGTCACAGGCGATTAATAAATTCCTTGTATTGACGGGCATGTGGCTGGTGTGAAAAAGGCACTCTTCTATAGGCTGCGCGGGCACTGTCGTAACGTCTATGCACTCCTTGATATGTAGCGGCCTAAGCTTTCCGTCCACCAGACGATCATAATCATATACCCGATAAGTAATATTACTGTTTTGCTGTACCTCTAAAAGCAGCAGCCCTCCTGTAATCGCATGGATGGTTCCCGGCGCGTTCTGAATCACATCGCCTTTTTTTACCGTGATTTCCCGGATAAATTCCTTCCATCTGCCATTGCGGACCATATCGATTAGCTCCGCCCTATCCTGTGCATTATGTCCGAATACCATTTTCGCATTTTCAGGACAATCCAGCACATACCAGAACTCCGATTTTCCTAGGGAGCCGTCTTCATGAACCGCGGCATAGGCATCATCGGGATGCACCTGGATACTTAAATCTGTTTTGGCGTCCAGAATTTTTACCAGCAGCGGAAACCGGTCCAGTCCGGTATTACCGAACAGCTCCGGTTTCTGCTCCCATAGACTGGATAAGGTATAGCCGGCATAGATTCCGTCCCGGATTGTGCAGTCGCCGCCCGGACGGGCGCTGACTGCCCAGCATTCCCCTACATTTTTAGAGGGAATCTGATAATGCCATTCTGTTTCCAGCCTATCGCCGCCCCATACCATCTGTTTGAAAACAGGATTTAAAAATAAAATCGGCTGTTTTGAGTCGTTCATAAATTTTCATTTCCTCCAACTGTCGCTTTTGTATGAATTATCGTGCGCTACTCTTTGGACTCCGGCAGACGCAGACGTAGAAACCGTTTGCCAAGCTGCCTTAAATTGAGCGGCAGAATCGGATAGATATAGCTTTTATCCGATAAGGTTTTGTTGCAGACGATGGAAAGTATCAAAATAAGAATCGCCGCCACATAACCGTATATTCCGAAAATCGCCGTCAGAATCAGATTGATAATCCGCATAAATTTCAACGCATAACCAAGTTCATAACTTGACTGCGTGTAATTGGCGATTGCAACAAACGCCATGTATAGCATGACCTCGGAATTAAACCATCCACTATTTACAGAAAATTCCCCCAGCACGAGCGCCGCCATGACACTGAGCGGCGTACTTAACATGTTCGGCGTATTGATTGCCGCCAGCTTCAAACCGTCGATTGCCAGTTCCAATATCAGAAATTGCGCAATCAGCGGGATATTCGTCGCTTCTTTTACCATGATAAATCGAAACGATTCCGGTATCCATTCAGGTCTCTGCATCAAAAGCAGAAACGTCGGCGTAATCAGGTAGGTCAATAGACCAATCAGAAACCTGGAAAGCCGCAGGTAGGTCCCTGTAACCGGCGGAAAATAATAGTCGTCCGCCTCTTCCACAATATCAAAAATAGAGGTGGGGACAATCATCGCCGAAGGGGAATTGTCCACCAGAATAATGATATCGCCCTCTAGAATCTGCGCGGAAGCCGTATCAGGGCGCTCTGTAAATTTAAATTTCGGAAAAGGGTTGAACCAGTTCCTCTGATAGAGACATTCCGCAAGGCTTTCCTGATTCATCGTCAGGGCGTCCACTTTAATATCCGAAATCCGCTTCTTGATTTTCTCTAAAAATTTATGATCCACCCTGCTATCCATATAACAGAGTACGATATCGGTCTTAGAGCTTTTGCCGGCGTTCATCATTTCCATCCTAAGCTCCGTACTTCTGATACGGCGTCTTATCAACGCAGTATTAAATACAACCGTCTCTACAAAACCGTCCTTGGAGCCCCGAAGCGTCTTATCCTTTTCCGGCTCTTCCACGCCTCTTGCCGGATAGGTTCTGGAATCAATCAGGACGCATCTGTCGTATCCGTCGATAAAAAGGGCAAAAACACCCGATAAAATACTATAAAAGATATCGTCCCATTTATCCCTTAAATCGATTTCCACATAAGGAGTCGCTTTTTTCGCCATTTCATAGGCGCTTGCCGGCATATCCTCAGGTTTCATATCCAGGAAATACTGTAAAAGTTTCTGCATCATTTCATCTTTACAGAAACCGTCTATAAAATAGATACATGCCTGTCTGCCACCGACCTCGATGACCCTGTAGACAATGTCAAAACTGACGTCCGGCTGCAGACGTTCTTTTAAATAACACATGCTTTCTTCTAATGATGAAGTCATTATATTCTTTTTTTGCACAGATAAAACTCCTTCCGAGACATTTTTTCTTAGTATCCCCGGAAAGAAACGTTTTATGCGTAAAATTACATATGTTATTGTTTGCCAGTGCTGCCGTGACCGCCTCTGTCGGCATGATCCAGACTTTCGACTTCGTCAAATACGAGTTTCGGCTGATTTTCCATGATGCGGAACTGGCAGATTCTGTCGTTTACATGAATCTGCGTATCCCTTACGGCATAAACCGGCATAAACCACTGGTCGTTATCTCCGCAATAGGAAGAATCGATGACACCTTGATGATTAGTCTGGATAATGCCGAAATTCTTAAACGTGGAACTTCTCGGCACCACATGCGCCTCATACCCTTCTGGCAGCTCCATTGCCACGCCAAGGGGAATCAACTGAAACTCCCCCGCCTTCAGACTCACGTCTTTGGCGGCGCGCAAATCTATCCAGTCCGATTTTCCGTCAATATAGGTCAGTTTCTCTATTTCATCCGTAAAATATTTGATTTTAATGGTTTTTGTCGTCATGTTTCCTCATTTCCCACTATCTTTGATACAGCGCCGGAACGGTGATATCATCCTGACGCAAGGTCCTTTTTACGTCGATGACCCTCTGGTTGCTGCTTCCCCGCCAATGCAGCGTGGTATCCTTTTTATCCGCAACAAATTCACCATCTACCAAAACGTCTATAAACGGCATGGATGCATCCTGCAAAATATTTTCCCAGCTATCCCCCGTATAAAGCCAGATAGTCTTTTGGGGATACTTTTCTTTGATTTCCGCCATAAAATTGCGCACATCTACCCTATTTGCCGAATGCATCGGGTCTCCGCCCGAAAAGGTAATGCCGGATATATAGGGTTTGTCCAACTGCTCAAAAATTTCCTCTTTTGCCTGCTGGTCAAAAGGGATTCCCCCGTCCGGATCCCAGGTAAGCGGATTATGGCAGTCTTTACAGCAATGAGAACAGCCGGCAACCCATAAAACGACCCTGAGTCCATCGCCATTGAGCATGTCGTCCTTTGTAATATTATGATATCTCATCTTAATAACCATGCCTTTCTCTCAGCCTGCGAATCTGTGCCTGTCCTTACATACTCTTGCGTTCCGCGATTTCCGCCATTTTGGCGTCGCTTAACCGGGTATCCCCGTGAACACGCGAATAGGCGAGATATCCATTCATTCTGTCGATTTTGGTCAGATTACGGCTGCCGCAGACAGGACAGACATCCATTTCCAGCTCCTGATGCCCGCAGTCGTCACAATAGGCCAGTGACAAATTCACACCCTCGTAGAATCCCATATCCATCGCACGTCGGATTAAGGTCTTAATCGCGTCGATATTGTAATCGATGGGATATTTGACATACTGGATTTTACCGCCGTTTGCCAGCTCCCAGAAGCGGTATTCCAAGTCCTGTTTTTCAATCGGCGTAATCTCTTCTGTCACATGACAGTGGAAACTGTTGGATACATACTCTCTATCGGAAACCCCTTCCACAATACCGTATTTGGCACGGAACTGCTTCACCTGCAGCCCACACAGATTCTCGGCAGGCGTTCCGTAAATTGCATATAAATGTCCGTCTATTTCCTTAAATTCATTGATTTTCTGATTGATATATTCCAATACTTCCAGTGCAAACTGTCCATCTTCCACGAGAGATTTCCCATTATATAACTCCTGTAATTCATTAAATGCCGTAATGCCAAAACTTGCCGTAGCGGTCTTTAGAATCGGCTTTATCTTATCATGGAGATCCAAATGTCCGCCTAAAAAGCCGCCTTCACAGTAAGCAAGCGGATTGGTGGAAGCGCGCATTTCCCCTAAGTATGCATAGGTTCTGATGTGGAGCTGTCTGATTAAATTCAGATAGTAATCCAGCACATCATAAAAATCCTTGCTTTCCTGGCGGGCTTTCGCCAGAATCATAGGAAGATGCAGGGATACTACCCCGATATTGAATCTTCCGACAAAAACCGGCACATCTTTTTCATCCGCAGGGTGCATACCGCCTTTTTCATACCAGGGAGAGAGAAAAGCACGGCACCCCATCGGGGAAATGACTTTCCCATACTGCTTATACATACTGGCAATGTAGCCTTTCCCCGTCAGACTCAGCCAGTCTGGATACATGGTCTTCGCGGAACAGCGCACGCCCGCTTCAAAAACATCTTCCAACGGTTTCCCTATTCCATGCAGGTTTTCATCATATAAAAAGACGATTTTGGGGAAAAGCACCGGTTTCTTGCACTCCTTTTTCCCCTGCCCTTTTCTGCGCACATCCAGCATGACAATCGTCGCCATTTTGGCGAATCTGCCTATTCCGATGCCCGCTGTCACCGTAATGAACGGATAGTCGCCGCGGCTGCTCGCCACCGTATTAAACTTATACTCCCATCCTTGAAAACCTTGCTCAAATTCCCGCTCTACATCGGCAAGCGCTTCCTTCTCGGCACGCTCTTTATCAATCCCTAGCGCAGCATATTTATCCAGACTTTTCCGATAGGTTTTCTCGGCATACGGCTCTAAAATCTTATCTACCTCAGGGACCGTAAAACCACCGTACTGCTGGCTTGCAGCGCTCAATACAATATCCCCGATAACGTCAAACGCAACGTCTAGCGTCTTCGGCTCATTGTACCAGATATTGCCCATTTCAAAGCCGCCCTGCAGCACTTCGGCAACGTTAAACAGACAACAATTCATCGTGTCCCTTCTTGCCGACATGTCGTGTACATAAATATAACCGTCACGGCAAGCCTGGATTTCTTCTGTCGTCATGAAAAATTTCTGATATAATTCTTTGTTAAACTGATTGAAAATCAGGCTTCTTTTCGTGGATACAAGGGCACTGTCCGTATTAGCGTTTTCCTTATCCCCGATATACATAATGGACTGGCTCTTTTTGTAGACATCGTCCATCATGCGCACGAAATCCTGTTTATAATTACGATAGTCCCGGTAACTCTTCGCAACGATTGGCTTGACTTCCTCTAAGGCATTTTCCACAATATTGTGCATAATCTGAATCGGAATCTGCGTTTCTTCCAATTCGTTTACCCTGTTGATAACGGTTTTGCATATATGCCGTTTCTCATCTTCCGTAAATTTCGTCAAAGCGCGGTATGCGCTTTTCCCGACGGCGTCTATGACTTTCTGGACATTAAAATCCTCCGTGCTGCCGTCTTTCTTAATCACTTTTACCCTGCCTTCCGGCATATATTCCTTGCCGAAGTCTTCCTTCGTAGAGCCAGGCGTTTCCAACAGATTGCCCATCCTTGTATCCCTCACTTATCCTCATACATTTTACCAATAGATATCCTTCAGATATATCATATCCTTTAGGCACAAAATATAGTGGTTAACATAACAATACATCTATATTTTGTGTATCAGATACTAGTATAAAGGAATACTCTTGGTATGTCAATCTAGACATACCAAGAACTTTTCACAAAAAAGAGACCCTTATTTTGTTAAAATTCCCGACTCACGAATTGCCGCCACGGCTTCTTGAATCGTTTCCACCGGAAGCGTCAGCGCAAAACGGACATGTCCTTTCCCAAGAGAACCAAAACTGCTTCCCGGCGTACACAAAACGCCGGTGCGCTCTAACAGCGTCATGACAAATTCCACATCATCCTCAAACTTCGGCGGAATTTTTGCCCATGCAAACATCGTCCCTTCGCTGTCTTCTATCTGCCAGCCGATTTCCCGCAGCCCGCCGCACAAGGCGTCCCTTCTGCGCTGGTATTCCAGACACTGGGCATAAACCTGTTCATCGGAGCCTGTCAGCGCCGCAATCGCGCCATACTGTACCGGTAAGAACGTTCCGTAGTCAATCTGGGAACGCAGTCTCTTAAAGGCAGCGACAATCTTAGCATTTCCCACAAGAAAACTCATCCGCGCGCCGGTATAGTTGAAAGATTTGGACAGGGAATAAAATTCTACCGCAATTTCTTTTGCCCGCGGAATCCGTAAAATAGATTTACCGATTCTGTTATCATAAATGATATCCGAATAGGCATTGTCATGAATGATGATAATCTGATGCGCTATCGCCCAGTCAATCAGCCGCTCATAAAATTCATCCGGCGCTGCTTTGCAGATGGGATTTAGCGGATAGGAAACCACCATGCACTTCGTTCTTTTTAATAATTCCTCATCCATATGCTCTAAATCCGGCAAGTAGTGGTTCTGCTCTGTCAAATCATAGGTTCTGATTTCTGCCCCTGCAAGGGAAGGTCCGATTTCAAAAATAGGATAGCCGGGATTGGGCACAAGTACGATATCCCCCGGATTGCATAAGGACATACAGATATGAGCGATGCCCTCCTGGGAGCCGTAGACGGACATGATTTCTTCCCGCTTTAATGTGACCTGATACCTTTTCTGGTATCTGGTCTGTACCGCCTCAATCAATTCCGGCAAATCCGCCAGCGCATATTTATAGTTTTCCGGCTGGGAAGCTGCTTGTGTCACCGCTTCCATAATATGCTTCGCCGGCTTGAAATCGGGGGTGCCCACCGATAAGTTATACACTTTTCCCCCTTGTTTTTCCCGTTCCAGTTTCTTCTCATTCAATGCCTGAAAAATGCCTTCTTCAAAGTCTTTCATTCTGTCTGCTAACTGTAATTCCATTTTCTAAGTCCTCTCTAATTTGTTATTGAATTATTTTCTGTATCCCCTGCTTCATAATTATCCATAATCGTCCTAAGATACT
This sequence comes from Blautia sp., assembly GCA_023664455.1. Classification (GTDB taxonomy): domain Bacteria; phylum Bacillota; class Clostridia; order Lachnospirales; family Lachnospiraceae; genus UBA3282. The sequence continues at coordinate 1,016 of JAMPFM010000007.1, read as the reverse complement.
GCCGGTATTGTTCCACCACACCCGCCGGCGCTATCAGGCGCGCTCCTGCGCCTATCCCCGTAAGCCATCCGAAAAACTGTCCGCTGACGGCGACGGTCACGCGGGCGGAAAAATACTGTCCATCCCTTTTCCTGATGGCGGCTTCTCTTCCGAATCTGTCCATTACCACGCCGATCAAATGGTTTTCAAACTGTATGGTGACGGTTTCTTCCTTGCCGCCGAACATACTAAAAGTCTTATTGGCATAATCCGCAATATCAAAACTATCAAACAAAGAGGCGCCCTCCCGTTTCTGATTCGTAAGAACCTCTATGCCGCCCATTTTATCCACGCGGAAATGCTTGATTTTATCCTCTTCGCTATCGTGGGCAATCAGATAATAGTTATCGTCTTTACAGGTAAGCGCCCAGGGGCTGACCTGATAACGTTTGCCGTCCTTTCTTGGAACCAGCTGTTTTTCTAAGTTCCACTCCAGATACTGGAAGGATATCTGCTCGTTATTCTGAATCGCCCGGTGGATATCGTCTACGATATAATAGATACTTTCATTCGCTGTTTTGATACGGTTTGCAACGTAAACCTGCCGCTGCAGCTGTTTTGCGTCCGATTTGGAAGCCAGTTTTTCTATTTTCGCAATCAGTTCTTTGGATTTTTTTACCGTAATAAATTTAGAAGATTGTACGATTTCCACGAGCAGCTTCAATTCCGCCAGCTCAAACTCTCGGCTTGCCAGATAATAACCACCGTTGACTCTGGATTTTACGAAAATAATATCATAGCCAAAGTCCATCAATTGGTTGATATCGTCATAAATGCTCTTCCGCTCCGCCTTGACGCCGCACTTTTCCAGCTCCTCAATCAACTGCTTGACACTGATACAATGCTCCTCGTCCGTCTGCTCGGACAAAATATGCAGGATATATAAGAGTTTCAGTTTCTGATTTGTCGATTTCGGCATACTTTCTTGTATGATGTTTATAGAAGCAAAAACACCATAACTTCCTTTCTTTTTAATA
>JAMPFM010000079.1 GCA_023664455.1 Blautia sp. | reverse complement strand
ATTATGAGCCACAAAATCATCTATTTCAGGCTCCATAAAAAGCATCACGCCTTTTGGCGGAAAATGATAATCCGAATGATGACCTGGCATTATAACTGCGCTTTGCTCTGTATCAAATTCCAATATTGGTATTTGATTTTTTAATAGTGCCATGTCAAATTCTCCTTTTCTACACATTTCTTTGAATTATAGCATAATCCCCTATACAATGCCATATACTTTGTAACGCAGCACAAAGAAGCTCTTTGTTCACAAAAAATTTTCACTTGGAAAAAGGGCTATTGCATCATTGTGAATAATTCCCATCGCGTGTAGGCAGGGCAGATATAAATCCCACGAAGGCGCGCTCTCGCTCCGTGAAAAACGCAGCGGTACTAAGCGCAAAAGCCGCAAAGCGGCTTTTTTGCTAAGTGCCGGCGTTTTTCAAGGGCCTTCGTGGGATTTATATCTGCCCTGCCTATTCAACGTGAAAGAAGGAGCTGGATATTGATTCGTGCTGCTTGATTTTACAAATTTGAAAGAATCTGATACGCTTCCTTCTGAAATTCTAAAGCGGAGTCTGCATACGCGTCAGCTTCTCCTAAGTCATATACTGCCGCTTCCTCGTCAATATAGCGGACAAGCATATTGTTGACGAAGTAGAGACGTTTTTCCATGCCCCCATTATATAGGAATGCAAAGTAAAGTTTTCCGTCTGCAAAGAAATACTCCCTTGCGTAGTCAATACCGTTTGTTCCTTTGTGCACGACTACCTTGCGGACGCTTTCATTTTCTATATAAGAAACTACTTCATTTTCATTCACAACTTCCATGCCGCCCAACTCATCCTGTGTCGCATAATAGTATTTCTGAATCTGTTCTATTTCCGCTTCCAGGTCCATGCTCTCTTCCTTATATTTCTCATAACTCCTGCAGGTGAGCGTGCTTCCCGAAAAACCGCAGAGGCGATACAGGCATTCCGTTACATAATCCTTCTGGAATTTGTCTTCATTTCCCCGGTATGCCGGAAAAATAATCTGCATCTGTATGACGTATTCATTATCTACTTTCGTCAAATCATACACCATCTTAGAGCCGTTATCCCGAAAACCGGTCACAACAATTCTTCCATGATCCTCATACACATGATGGATGATATCCGCCGCATCTTCCATGCTTTCTGTCTGCGCAAGGTAGACCGTTTCCGTCATATCTTCAATCGATGCTCCCTGATACTGCGACAGTGAAAATCGTAATTCGGAACCTTCCGAGCCGGTAAAGTCAATCGTCTCTATGTTCGTTCCAGAAATGGATTCGGTTTTTTCATCAGAATAGCGTACCTCGCCATAGAGATTCGCCGGATAGAAAAAAGAAAAATCTGCAATCCCGGAATTGTAGTACTGATAAGCGTGGGTATCCAGATTGGACGCGTAATCTTCTGCTACCCCTTGCGTGATTCCGAAAACTGCGTAAGCATCGTCTTCCAGAGCCGTTTCATCCGCCACAGCGTTTCCTGCTTCCGGGCTGCTTCCTTCTGTCACTTCCACCGACCGGATATCTGGCTCTTGTCCGCCTTCTCCCTGTGCTGGTTCGCTTATTTCTTCTGTCTGCTGTGTGGAAGTCTCCGTCAGCTCTTCGGGCGTCTGGTCTTTTCCTTTATAGAAAAAGGTCGCAGCTCCGGCAATCATTCCCACGACTGCCACAAGCGCCGCCGCCAGAATGATAAAACCCGTTTTTTTCTTCGGCGGCTGCGCCTGGTCCGGCGCCTTTGGCTGCCAGACCGCATTATCCTGCACGGCAGATGCCTTTATGGTAACTTGCGTCCCGCATTTCGGACAGAACGCCACGTTATCCGATATCTGATTTCCACAATTTTTACAAAACATTTCTTTTCCTCCCCGCCTGGCATTTTCCCAGACCCATAACCTCTGAAATTCCGCTCCAAATAAACTGCTTTTAAAAACTACACAAGCGAAACACTATTCTATCTTCTGCAGATAAGCTAAGGCATCGGATAGATTATCAAAAATTGCCATCGCCGTATTGGATTTTCTCCCATCGAATGCCGCATTTAAATACGCATCATACTGCTCCCCTGTTACTTCTTCTCCGTTCCATTTCGCCCGTATTATCTCATCCGATAAGCCCATATCCCATTCCACTTCACCTTCCGCTATGGTATGTAATTTCCCATCTACGATTTCCTCTATCCAGATTGCTTCGGTATAAGACGTTCCCATCGTTCCATAGCTGTCTAAAACCCGGTTTTCTTCCTCTATCCATTGGATATCGCTCCGATAGCCCGGATTGTCCATCAGCATTTCTACCTGTCCGTTATGATAAGTATATAACATGCCCAGCATGAGACCATCCATCTTGAGATACATTTCCGGTATTTTGTCCCCATCGATATTACAGAAGGTGATACTGATTCTATCGTCGGGTTCAAAGTCCTCGCAAAACTCCGAATCTCCCTTCATCTTATTTTCTGTCAGATAATCATAATATGCCTTAGTCCAGGCAGAGTTGTCCGTGGGCGTCAGGTTCATACCGGTAATGCTGCAGCCGTTAAAGCAGCTCTTGGGATTTTCTACTACGGTAAATGTAATATCTGCTATTTTTAATTCAATCGGAGGACCAATGGTGCCGTAAATACAATCCGCTGATACTTTCCAGTTCCCCTCTTTTGTATATTCTGATATCATATTTTCCAGATAGACCCAGTCTAAAGATACTGAATCGGCAATGGTAGTAAATATAATCTTATCCCCAATTTGTTTTGTAGCGCTTTCGCTGCCACTAACCGGGTGTGCACCCGCTATGTCTTCTACCTTTTGCAAATTCCAGTCAGTCCCGCTTGCCGCATATGCCAGATATTCTAACTGTTCCCTTGTCAGCAGCCAAGCTCTGCCATTCCCCCAATTAGGGTCGTTGAGAATTTCTTCTGCCTCAGGTCTGGTCATGATTTTTTCTATATAGGGCATATCTTCCCTGCCGCTATTATAATCGTTTTTTGGATAGCTATAATAAACCAAGGCTGTAGTTCCCAGCCAATCCCCCATATTTTCCCAATTTCCCTGATACAGTTCATCCGCCCATGTCTGCATATGATTTACAGTTTCGACACGGTGTCCCCCAGCATCATCGTCGCTATTCCACCATGCCGCCAATACCATACTTTCCATCAGATGTTTTAGATGCATTTTGGCTTCCATATCCAGCTGCGGTTTGCTTTCCTGCACCGGTTCGCTTATTTCTTCTGTCTGCTGTGTGGAAGTCTCCGCCAGCTCTTCGGGCGTCTGGTCTTTTCCTTTATAGAAAAAGGCCGCAGCTCCGGCAATCATTCCCACGACTGCCACAAGCGCCGCCGCCAGAATGATAAAACCCGTTTTTTTCTTCGGCGGCTGCGCCTGGTCCGGCGTCTTTGGCTGCGCTGCCTTATCCTGCATGACAGACTCTTTTCCGATAACTTTCGTCCCGCATTTGGGGCAGAACGCTATATTCTCCGATATCTGATTTCCACAATTTTGACAAAACATTTCTTTTCCTCCCCGCCTGGCATTTTTATCCAAGCCTGTTTCTTTCAAACTGTTCCTTGATTTCCTGCGCGTCCTCCAGACGCTCCTGCTGCCACTCTTCTGTCTGATAAGTCTCTACGTCTTCCGGCAACGCTTTTAACACCTTGCCATCCTTGATAATCAGCTCGGCTATGCCTATCTTAATATAAATCGGACTTCCTTCCCCGTTGTAGAAAAACTTTTTCGGCTCCCACATGCCATTGTCGCTGACATTCCCATACATCAGCACGATTCTGCCCCTGTTTAGGAAACCCTGATTCACTCCTACGCCGTAGTCAGTATATTTCCCGGCATTCTTAATGCCGTTATCCGCATTGCGGACTCCCAGCTCTTCCACGGCTGCCACATACTGATATAGAATCTTCTCATAACGCGCAAGCTGCTCCTGTTCCGTATAGCCGTACAGATTCCCTTCCGAATCATATACCGCCAACACCTGCTCCAAAGTATCCAGCTGGGATTTTAAATTCGCCAAAAAGGCGGTCTCATGCTCGGTCAGCGTCGTCTCATACATTTCGTACACACAGGATAAGTCAAAGACATATTTTGCCAACCCCTGTAATAACGCTTCCTTTTCCTCCTTGCAAAGTTCTTCCGCCTCTATGTCTGCGGGCAGCTCCATCCCTGCCGAAAGCCCCTCGCCGTCCTCCGCAGTCAGCTCCTCATAAAAAGAATAGGCGCCGTCAAAAGAGATTTTTGCAGCCGCCGCTTCCCCGAAGCTCTCTTCCAGAAAATCTGAAAAAAATTCGTATAACGACAGGCGAAGGCTTTCTGCCGACGCTACATTACTCTCTTCTTTATTGGACAGAATGCCTTCTATGATTTTTCCAAAAAAAGCGCCCACTAACTGATTGCTCTGGGCGTCCAGCTTTTCCGCCTCACGGAAATTCTCTACATCATAGTTAATAGGCAGTCCCCCAAGGGGAATCTGATAAAGTGGTAAAAGCTGCTCCATGCCTTCCTTGATTTCCGCCTTTCTGGCTTCTAACAGGGACATCTGCTCTTCATAAAGTGCAAACTGCTCCTGATTCTCCGATAGAAAAGCTTCCATTTCCGTAAGCGCGGCTTTATCCTCTGCAATTTCAGTTTCCAGCGTCTGTTTCTGTGAAATCATCTCTTCTCTTTGCTGCAGCTTGCCGGAAAAACCGTTCAGCCCAAGCAGGATTCCGCCGGATAATAAGATTACTGCGCCGCTTACGGCACACACAATTTTCGTCTTCATCTATTGTTCCTCCTGCCTTCCATAATACAGGATTTTATAATTATTCCTTTCCCATACCTGCGCCAGCTCTTCTAACTGCTTCGCGCCGCTAAAATCGCCGCCCGCGCTGCTTCCTGCCGCTTCCAGTTCGTCCCCTCTGGCTTTGATGCGCTCCATGACGCCCGCCATGTACTGCATGTCCGCCCCGGTCAGTTCTTCTTTTTCCAGGAATCCCAGCACGCATGTCACATCATTTCTCTGCTCCGTCACCATCGTATTTGCCAGCATCACCGGGGTATCGTCCGCATTCATGAATCTGGAAATCCAGTCCGTTACGCCGAAAAGATCTACCCCCAGCGCGTCCGCCGCCGCTCCGGTAATCTCCCCGGCAATATAATCCGGCAGCTCGGCCGCCATGCCCGCCGCCGCGCTGCTCAAAATATTCTCTATGGACATTTCCTGCGCCGCTGCCGCTATGCCTTCTTTGACCCCCGCCGATACGAGGGCGTTTCCGGTAAGGGAATCTATTACTTCATCCGTCAGCATTTCCCCGACGCTTTCCGACGCAGCATCCAGCGTGATATAAGAAGCGTCTGAAAGCTTCGCCAATATCAGACTCCTTGCCGCGCTTTCCGCCTCCTGTCTGGCAATATAAGCTTCCCTGATTTGCTGTTCCCTATTTCCTTCGTCCGTATCTGTAAGCGCATCAAGATACTGCTCCATCCGCTGGACTTCCTGCTCCCTGTCTGCAAGCTGTCCTGCCAAATCTTTCCGTTCTTCCGAAAGTTCTGCGACCTTTTTCTCAAGTGCGCCCACGCTTAAAATGCAATAAACCCTGTAACCCATAAGAGACAGGGCGCCTATTGCAAGAATAGCAAGCAGGGCTGCAATACCTTTACCGGGTGCAAAAGATTTGCTGACGGGCAATCCTTTTGCAGCGACAGCCCCTTGTCTGGCAGCTCTTTCACCGGGCGCTTTTTTTGCTCCTGCAGGAGCGCCGCATTGTGGGCAGAATGCGGCTCCTTTTTTTATTTTTGTTCCACAATTTTTACAATTCATATTATTCTCCATGTCTGGGTAAAATTATAGTGCCTGTCCGCATTTGGCGCAGAATTTCATTGCCGGGGATACGGCTGTGCCACACTGCGGGCAGATGGGGATATTCTGCGGTTTTACGGTAGGACTAGACGCTTTTGCGCCCGATTCCGGCACGATGCGTCTTGCCGGGGATACCATCTGCGTTTTGCCGCTATGTACGAAAAATATCCGGTAACACCAGAACATCAGCAGAAGATATAGGGCAATCGTCCATATCCTGCCAAGGAAGGAAAACGGCGTCATAATCCCCATAACCAACTCCGTCAGACACTCTATGCCGCATACGATGAACACAAACCACGGTCTGCGCTTTATCATGCCAAGAAACGCCGCCAGGATAAAAAGAATCTTACCCAATTCCAAGCCGTAAAAAATTCCGTATAAAACCAACCCGAAAACGTTTACTTCCGAGTAAAAATTATTTCCAGATGCATACGCCATAAGCATAAACAAATCGCCCCTACGTCCCTTGCCATACAGTATGCCGATAAAGATAAACACAACCGCCGCCGCAATCGTAATAGCTTCCAGAAATGGGAAAATCCACGCCATGACCCGGTTCTGATACAGACAGCTTTCCAACTGTATCAGCAGCTCTTCCATAGAAAAGCCTCTGTTTCTTTCCCGTACCGCTTCTTCCGCGCTCCTCTGTCTTGCCTTTAAATCCGAAATTCCGTTTTCCCCGGTTCGTCTGACCGTTTCGACCGCCCTGCCGCCGTTTTCTTTCAGGCTGTCTAATGCCTTAGAAGCATATTCCTGCGCTGCAGCGGTCTGTCTGCTGAAATCCACCCGCGGCGCACTCTGTTCCGATGCTGCCATCCCCGGCGCCGGTGTGTCCATTCCTGCTCCTGTCATCGGGATACTTTGCCCTGGCGCAACTATCCCCGCTCCTGCCATCGGAATACTTTGCTCTGGCGTAACTATCCCCTGCGGATTCCCGGCATTTGGGGACGTATCTGCCTGTGCGTCTTTTTTCCTGCCTGTCGTCAAGAACTGTACGACCATTCCAAGTATTGCTATCGCAGCCGCCACTATCAGAAGCAGCCCTATCTCAAAATTCCCCACTAAGAGGCAGAGACCCACACTCCCTGCCATACCGCCGAAAACAGCCGTCGTCAGTATAATTATAATCCGTGAAAAAATCACGCCGATGATACCGATAATGATGCCTACAATCAAAGCGATTGGTATCATAGCCCGCGGGTCGCTAAGTCCGCTGCTTCCTGTCGTAATCAAATTGTAACCGCCTTGAATCAGCGCAGAAGGATCCATCAGTTTCATGACTGCCGGAGCCATGACCGCCATAAACCCATAGGCGAAACACTGAATGAAAATACCCAGTTTCGCCAGCACGATATTCAGGAATCCGAACAGAACGCCTAAAAGCAGCGCCGCCAGAATGGCCACAACCGCGTTTCCTGCCGCTACGCCTATCAGTCCGCCGACAACCGCGCCCACCAGAAAGCCTACGAAGAACAGCGATATCTTATACAATTTGTAACCAAATAACGCCTTCACTACGCCATAAATTAATAAAATAATTCCAATTCCGATAAGTAATTCCATAATTTTCCCCCACTCGCTTTTCTTATAGTTCTTTAAACTCTTTTGCATGTTGCGCGGCTTCTATTTCTTCTTCCGTATAGTAGGTGACTTTCCATTTTCCTACTGATTCTGATGTACTCTCGCCAAGAGGATGTGGACGTGTTTCCTGCTCCTCTGACGTATCTATCAGGTTTACTATAGAATAATCTCTGTTAGCTTCATATTTATAAGTCGTCGTTACTCTTGACTTAAGACTTCCGCTGTCATAATAGAGAGAGTCTACTTTGGACGTTATATATTCTTTGTTTCCATAGACAGTATAGGTCTCTCTTTCTTCACGCGTCTTATTTCCTTTTTTATCATAAGTGTATACAACCTTCTCTTTCATCTTTTCGTTTCCATCATACTCGACTTCTTCTATCAGATTTCCTTCTGTGTCATAAGCACATGCAACCTTTCTTTTCATGTTTTTGTTCTCATCATACTCGACTTCTTCTGTCAGATTTTCCTCTGCGTCATAAGTCCATACTGTCCTGCCGGTTTCTTTGCCCTCATCATCATATCGGATTTCCTCTTCCTGCGTCTTGTTTCCGTTTTCGCCATAGGTGATATGCCTTTCTTCACCACCGGTCCTATAAACTGAAGAGACCAAATTTCCCGCATCGTCATATTGATATGTATCTTCGATATATAATCCCCAGTTAACATCCAAGACGCTTCTGTGTTTATAAAATGCAGCTCTGATTGGATGTCCCATCTCATCATAAGTATATTCATAATAAAATATTTGAAAACTTCCACTTTTTCGAGATACATATACAAGATTCCCCGCCTCGTCATAGGTAAAAGTCGTTATATATGTCGTATACGTTCCTTCGTTTTGCTTTCCCTTATGTGACCAACTGACTAATTTTCCATCATCGTCATAAGAATATTGATCCGTTACGCCATTATAGCTAGAAGCGCTCACCAGTTTCTTATCATTGACGGTAGTATAATTGTAAGTACGCGATTCTCCTTTTCCCTTAACACAAATCACACCATTTCCGTTGTGTTGATAAAAGCAGCCGTCGTTCCATGTAAATAAAATCATCTCATAATTAACGGCATCCCAATACAACTTCGTACCATCTGCCCGTATATCCGGTGTCCAAGGCACTGCCCCTTCCAGCTTCTCAATAAGCGGGGTAGTTGTGCTTGCATCATAAAAAGTCAGACGTCCATCCACATCGAATTGGGCGCTGCTGGAGTTATATTCATCAAGCCTGTCGCCATTATACACCTCATAGCGTACCTCTTTAATCTTCTTCCCAGCCTCCATATCCGCCAGATAACCGTCCCACTCTTTCCCTGCTTTTTTACCACCACTAAGACCAATAACTGCCAGAAGCAGACAGAGTAAGAGCAGCGCCCCCGCATGACTGCCAATCCAGACGCCTTTTTCTTTCTGTGCCATACTGCTGAGATTTTTCCACTTCTGCAGATAGGTAGATAAGATTTTTCCGCCTCTTCCCTGGGTTTTCGTTCCGGGTTCCTTGATATTGTCTTTCCATTCCGGGTTTAAATGCCGGTCGGATATGTGCTTCTGCGCCGGTTTTTCTTCTCCTGCGTCATTCTTTACCACATTTCCACACTTACTGCAAAACCGGGCATTCGCCGGCAATTCTTGTCCGCATTGTTCGCAAAACATACTTTTCCCCCTGTCTTTCCCTATCCTAACTTATTGCCGCAGGACGTACAGAATACCGCGCCATTTTCATAAGGATTGCCGCATTTGGGACAGATATTTTTCATGACTTCTACCTGCAGGGCTTCTAATTTCTCGCCGCACTTATTACAAAACGCACTGTCAATCACGAGAATATTTCCGCATTTCTCACATTTGCGCAGTCCCTGCAGCGCAAGTCTGCGTCTTTCGGTGACTCCGATTTCCGTTTCGATGGCTTCCAATTCCGCCATTGCCTGCTCAAAAGGCGTTCCTGCCGCGCTTTTTGCCGTATTCAGCGATACATACTGCTCGCCGATACCATAAATCGCCCTCTGCTTCTGCTGATTTAAATTCGCAATCTTTGCGTCGCACTCCGCTACTCCCGGCGCCGCTGCTTCTACTTCCTTTTTGTCAAATAATCCCATCTTTGTTTCCTCCGTTTTCTTTATTTTTATGCTCCTGTGTTTCTTTTTTTACTATATTTCTATCCTGCTTCAAAAGGCTATTTTGCCCCAGAATCCTATCCGCAAGTACAATCTCCTAATTCTCATATTCGCAGATATACCCTACCCTGCCCGCATAGTTTTCCAGCACTGCAATGATATCTTCCGGCACGTCATTCCAGACCCAGCGGTCCTGGCTTTTGACATAGAACATGTCCATATACATTTCCGGCGCCGTACCGGATTCATCAAAGTAACTCGGTTCCCCTTCCAGCCAGTAAGAAGTATATTCATCCTCATTCAGCGCCTTATTCCCATATGCGCCGTCTTCGTATACCCAGCGGTATTCCTTCGAGTCGATGGAGCTTCTAATTCCGCCCAGCCAGAACAGGATATTGCCTTTATCCTCACTGGCAATCTGGCGCAGAATCGCCTGATATTCTTCATCCGAATTAATCCTGACCAGATGCCCGCCTCTTGCAAGACAGTTATCGTATGCTTCGCCCCATGTGACGTCTTCCACAATAAGCTCGTATGTATGAACCCCCACTTCGTCCTGGTCATCCCGCAACGTTATCTGCCCCGCCGCTTCATCCCCGCTTTCCTTTTCCGGGTTGGGAGTATCTTCCTCCGGCTCTTTTGCCGGTTCGGATTCCAGACCGTCTTCCTCTGACGTTTCCTTAAAAGAGCCTAAGTCCAAGCCGTCTTCCGTCCTTATATCCTGGACAGTTTCCGCCCCAGAGCCGCTTTCCTTTGCCGCTTCCTTGAAAGGTTCTGCTTCCGCTGCCTTGTCCGACGCCGCTCCCGGCTCTTCCTGCCCTGCCTTATGCAGTACGAAAAATCCCAGCCCCGCGGCGATTCCGGAAATCAGCACACAGCATAAAACCACTGGCAGTACCATTTTTTTTGACCTGCCGTTGTCTTTTGGTACGACAGTTTCCGCCTGATGAACCGGCTTTCCGCAATATCCGCAGAAGGCGGCGCCTTCCTTGATTTCCTTACCACAATTTCCACAAAACATTTTCCCTGCTCCTTACCCGCCCGTAATCACTGCGCTTTTTTATCAATCCAACTTTTACCAAATACGCAAAAAAAGCCACCTGGCAAAAATTTCTTTTTGTCAGATGACTCTTTATCCTGTCTTCAAAAAATGGGTATAGAAAATTAAACAGAAATTAGCTGTCTGTCTGTCTGTCTGTCTGTCTGTCTGTCTGTCTGTCTGTCTGTCTGTCT
>JAMPFM010000078.1 GCA_023664455.1 Blautia sp. | reverse complement strand
TTCATTCAAAAAAATTGATTTTAGGTCTTGACTTTTAATAGTTAGTCTTTCTTTTCATTGCTATTCTTCGTGAAAGAGTCATTTTTACCGTTGATTTATTCTATATCTTTTAGAAATTCATGTCAATAAATCCGCTGCGTTCCGTAATGTTTTCCGTGGATTTTTCCAACTTTTTCCAACTTTCAAAATCCAATCCAAAAATTTTACAAATTTTTAATAAGATTATATGAGTTGTTTTATTTTTATAGGAGGGTTTTGTGGTATAATGTACGCGATACCAATGAGGAAAACCGCAGGTTTTCCGAATACGCACTGCGGAGTATCAGGGAGGTATTTACCTTGAAATTTAAAACCCGGTTATTGGTCATTTCCATCTTCATAATCGTAGTGCCGCTTTTGTTGACGGCGGCGGCTTTTATGGGAATCGGAATTTATATGGTTAATTCGGAGCGGGAGTACGGCGCGTCTGACCAGAACTATACGTCCTTTTCCTATACGCTGGAGACTTACAACCAGATGACGGAAGACGTGCTTGTAGAAGTCCGGGCGCGTATGAAAGAAGAACCGGGCAGTATAGAAGATATCGGCTATCTGGAAACGCTCAATAAAGCATTGGGCAATCAGTCTTCTTATATCATTGTCAGGAAAAACGACGATATTTACTATACAGGAAATCCCAATGCCGCGGATAGGATTTTTGCCAAACTTCCAGAATATAGGGAAGGCGTTTCGGAAGAGGAAACCGGATACTATTATCATGATATGAAAAAGTTGGTAAAACAACTGGATTTTATGTTTTTGGACGGCGCGCAGGGCAGTTTTTTCATTATTACAAGGGTAGGCTATATGATTCCGAGGACTGTGCTGGTAGATATGGTTCTGGCATTCGTCCTGATTCTGATTTTTACAAGTATGGTACTGACCCGGTGGATGCAGAAAGGCGTTTTTACACCGATAAATCAGTTGAATACAGCGATGCAGAACATCGCGGAAGGGAATCTGGAATATCGGCTTGCCAGTGATGAAAAAGGCGAAATCGGGGAATTATACAGGAACTATGAAGATATGAGGCTTCGTCTGAAGGAGTCCACGGATGAGAAGATTGAGCAGGAAAAACAGAACCGGGAATTAATCAGCAACATTTCCCACGACTTAAAGACGCCGATTACCGCGGTGAAGGGGTATGTGGAAGGCATCATGGACGGCGTTGCCGATACGTCCGAGAAAATGGATAAGTATATTAAAACCATTTATAATAAAGCCAACGATATGGATAGGCTGATTAATGAGCTTACACTTTATTCTGGGATTGACAACAATAGGATTCCTTACAATTTTCACCGTATCAACGTAGCGGAATATTTCGGGGATTGCGTGGAAGAGGTCGGACTGGATTTGGAATCCAAGAATATCCAATTAAATTATGAAGATTTGGTATCGCCGGATACGCAGATTATCGCAGACCCGGAACAGTTGAAACGGGTTATCAACAACATTATCGGCAACAGCGTCAAATACCTGGATACGGAAAAAGGCGTTATTGATATCCGCATTCTGGACGAGGTCGATTCGATACGGGTAGAAATAGAGGATAATGGAAGAGGGATTGCCGCCAAAGACCTGCCAAACATTTTCGAGCGGTTTTACCGGACGGACGCTTCCAGAAACTCGGCGCAGGGCGGCAGCGGCATCGGACTTTCCATCGTTAAGAAAATCATAGAAGACCACGGCGGTTATATCTGGGCGACAAGCAAGGAAAAGGAAGGCACATGTATGCACTTCGTAATCAGAAAATATCAGGAACCCGAACAAGAGGAGGTTAATACAAAATGAGCAGGATTTTGATTATTGAAGACGAAGAGGCGATTGCTGATTTGGAAAAAGATTATCTGGAGCTGAGCGATTTCGAGGTCATTATCGAAAATACCGGCGACGGCGGGCTTAGAAGGGCGATGTCGGAAGAATTTGACTTAGTCATTCTGGATTTGATGCTGCCCGGCATGGATGGTTTTGAGGTGTGCAAGAGCATCCGGGAAGAGAAGAATATCCCGATTATCATGGTCTCTGCGAAAAAAGATGATATTGATAAAATCAGGGGACTGGGATTAGGCGCGGATGATTATATGACCAAACCATTTAGCCCGTCGGAACTGGTGGCGAGGGTGAAGGCGCACATGGCGCGCTATGACAGATTGGTGGGAAGCAATCAGAAGCTAAATGATATGATCGAAATCAGGGGACTGAAAATTGATAAAACGGCTAGACGTGTATATATAGACGGTGAAGAGAAAAATTTCACGACGAAAGAATTTGATTTGCTTACGTTTCTGGCAGAAAATCCAAACCATGTTTATACCAAGGAAGAGCTTTTCCGGGAAATCTGGGATATGGATTCCATCGGCGACATTGCGACGGTCACGGTTCATATCAAGAAAATCCGGGAAAAAATAGAATTTGACACAACCAAACCACAGTACATCGAAACCATCTGGGGCGTAGGCTACCGCTTTAAAATCTAGTGCTGCAATAGGAAAATGAGAGAAGATAGCAAAAGCAAAAGATGATGAAAGAAAAGCAGAGCGTAGAATAGCAAGATAAGGAGTCAGAGTGGATAAAGAACAGATTCTTTATGAAGATAAGGATATGATTGTCTGTTATAAACCGGCACTATTGGCGACACAGACTGCAAGGATCGGGCAGTCGGATATGGTCAGTGAGGTGGCGAATTATCTTGCCGCATCCGGGCATATGCGCACGCCGCCTTACGTCGGGATTCTGCACAGGCTGGACCAGCCGGTAGAAGGCGTCCTCGTTTTTGCCAAAAATCAAAAAGCTGTCCAGATTCTAAGCAGCCAGATAGCCAAAAATCAGACGGAAAAATATTATTATGCGGTAGTGGTTGATGCCCGTAAGGAGATAGATGCGGCGCAGGAAGGGACTTTAACAGACTATTTGTATAAAGATGGAAAGAGCAATCTATCCACCATCGTTTCACAGGATCAAGAAGGCGCCAAAAGAGCGGATCTCCACTATGCGATACAGAAACGAATGAGCGTAGATGGGTTTCCTCTTGCCCTAGTCAAAATCCGCCTGCTTACCGGAAGGCATCATCAAATCCGGGCGCAGATGAGTCATGCGGGCATGGGGCTTCTGGGCGATTACAAATACGCGGATGGACAGGGAAAGGAAATTTCCAAGCGGCTGCAGCAGAAACAGATCGCTTTATGCGCTTATAAGATTGGTCTAAAACATCCTGCGACGAATGAATGGATGTGGTTTCAAAAAATGCCCCAGGGGCAGATTTTCCAAAAATTTTTCCCCTGAAATAATTTCAAAAAAATATCATAAAATAAATAGAAATATCCCATACTAATTTCTATATCGGAGTCGTTTGCGGTACTTGATTCAGGACGATAGGAAGTTTGCAATGTGCTTTTTTGCCAATGTTTCAGAGTAGCGGAGAAATTGTCTTAAAACAACGGGGAAATGGTAATGGGTGATTGGAACAAAGAAATTTATTCTATTTTTCAAAAGAATAAGCTGGTCAGGTTTGGCGTCATAACCCTGCTGGTTTATCTTTTTTTTCGTTATATTTTCACGCTGATAGCGCCATTTTGTCTGGCGTTTATCCTGATTACCCTGTTTTATCCGCTGCTGCAGCGTATCCAGCGGAAAATACCGATGAAGAAGAAATCCCTTGCCGTCGGCGTATTGCTGCTGGTACTGGCGTTTCTTGCCATACTGATATGGGCGCTTGGGTATAGTGGAAGCAGCCAGCTTGGCAGGATTACGGAATTTATAGAAAAAATCTGGCAGCAGATACAGATGTGTCTGCATCGGTTTTGTTACAGCTTGGACGGTAAATTCGGTTTTAACGGCTATGAAATAGAGAATTATTTTATCGAAAAAATGACGGTCATCATGGAAAATGTCCAGGTGCAAGTGATACCGAGGGTGCTTTCTTCATCTTATAATTGCTTTAAAGGGTTGTTTGAAGTCGTTGCCTTTCTTTTTTTCACATTTATCGCCGCGATTTTGCTGGAAAAGGATTATGCCGCTTTCATGGAATGGCTGAAAACCTCGGAAGACATGGCAATCATCTGGAAAACGTTAGAAGGAATTTTAAACTATCTGCTGACCTTCTTAAAAGCGCAGGGCGTTATCCTGCTGATTATCAGTATTCTATGCAGCGCCGTGCTGTGGGCAGCAGGAATTTCTGGAAGCATTTTCTTCGGGATTCTGGCGGGGTGTCTGGACGTGCTGCCATTCATCGGGACAGGCGTGGTGTTGGTACCGGTTGCGCTATGGCAGCTTCTTAACGGATATTATATCCAGACGGTGGTCTGTCTGTTATTATATGTGGCGTGCATTTTTATCCGGGAATTTCTGGAGCCTAAGTTAATCGGGGGAAAGCTGGGCATCGCCCCGGTACTGATGCTGCTTGCCATTTATGCGGGCGTCAGACTTTTTGGCATCGGCGGTATTATCAAAGGACCGTTGGCGTTGATTACGATTTATGAGTTGATGAAAGGGTGAGGGGGGGCAGGGCAGATAGAAATCCTGCGAAGGTACGCTTTCGTGGGATTTCTATCTGCCCTGCCAGTTCAGTGTGAAAGAGTTAATTGAAAATGGATTTCCATGTCGGATAGTACTGGATTTGACGAAATAAAGCAAGCCCCTTATAATAAATAGCATGAAATGTTGAAGAAAGGTTACGGCAATTCTGGGAGTGTATGCATGGCGGCGAAAAGAAAAACGATTAAAGCGAAAAGAAAAACGGACTGGTCAGAAAATATAAATAATGTCGGGCGCTTTATTATGAGTGCTTATTATGTGGTCATGGTTCTGGTTTTTCCCTTTTATGTTCAGGACGGTTATCGCGGAATCGGAAATGTGAAGTGTTTCTTTTTTTCGCGCGCAGGTCTTATCGCAGTCGGTCTGATGCTTCCGATATCGCTGGTGATGCTTTTTCTGCAGAGAAAAGAGATATCGCTCTTGGAGCGTTATAAAAGACTATCGGTGACAGACTGGTTTGCCTATGGTTATCTGATTGTGGTTTTGCTTTCCTATCTGTTTACCGTTTATAAGGACGAGGCCGTATGGGGTGCGGATGGCTGGCAGATGGGACTGGTCAGTCAGTTATTGTTTCTTGGTATTTATTTCTTTTTTTCCAGATATTTCCGATGGAGTGAAAAAATGTTGTATCTGGCGCTTATAAGCTCCGGGCTGATATTTTTGCTGGGAATCCTCAACCGGTATTCCATCTATCCGATAGAAATGTATGGGCAGCAGCCGGGATTTATATCCACGCTCGGAAACATTAACTGGTTTTGCGGGTTCTGGTCGGTTTTTGCGCCGCTGGGAATTGTCTGGTACTGGAACAGCCAGACGCGGCTATCACGGCTTATCGCAGGAATTTATACTGTTGTGGCGTTTCTGTGCGGTATCACGCAGGGAAGCAGCAGCGCTTATCTGGTATTGGTAGTTTTGTTTGTATTGTTGTTTTATCTGTCTTTTGAAGACAACCGGAAAATGTGTTGTTTCCTGGAAATAGGGCTTCTGTTTGTATTATCCTCTCAGCTAGGAAGAATACTCCGGTATCTGCCGGTATGTGAGATGAATTATGAAAACGAGCTGGGAAAAGCGCTGACAGATACAAATATCACAATATACATAGGTATGATAATCGGGGCGCTCTACTTATTCTTTCGTTTTTATCTGATAGGGCGGAAACATTATGAAATTCAGATACATAAAAAGCTGCGCCAGGTGGTAATGATTCTGGTTTTTCTTATCTGCGCAGGATATGTGCTTGTACTGGCGTTAAATACCTGTCTGCCCGGCGGGATTCTCGGTTTGTCTGAGGTGTCAGCGTTCGTGTTTGATGAAAGCTGGGCAAGTTCTAGGGGAGCGACCTGGATAAGCGGTATGAAAGCGTATGCGAGTATGCCGCCATTACAGAAGCTTGTAGGCGTGGGTTCGGATTGCTTTGCGGAATATGTCTATGCGGTGCCGGAGCTGGCGGAATATATTCGTATGCAATTTGGCAATAGCAGACTGACTAACGCCCATAATGAATGGATTACCATGTTGGTTAATCAGGGCGCGCTGGGGCTGGCTTGTTATGCGGGAATTTTCCTTTCCGCTATCCGGCGGTTTTTAAAAGGTGCAAAAGCGCAGCCGATGTTGTTTTTGTGTGCCGCAAGCGCGCTCTCTTACATGGCGCACAATATGGTCAGCTTCCAGCAGGTTTTGAATGCGCCGTGTGTTTTTATGATGCTGGGGATTGGGGAAGGGATTTTACGGCTGTCGGAAATAAAAGAAACAGTTGACAAATAAAAGCAGCTCCTCTAAAATCTAAATAAATAAAAAGCGACGAAGAAGAGGATTAGTACGGATTGGAAGCGTTACAGAGAGAAGACCGGAAGCTGAGAGGTCTTTACGGGGAATGTCCGGAACCTGCCTTGGAGTCCTGTATGAAAATACAGCGTAGCGCCGGCGTTAACGGCAGGATAAGAGGATGTACGAAAGCGTATGTCAATCAGGGTGGTACCGCCGAGATTTCGGTCCCTTACGGGGCTGGGGTTTCGGCGTTTTTTCGTCGTAGGAAGCACAACTATAAAAAGTAGAAAGGAAAAAAGAAAATGGCAGACAAAAAACTGGTCGAAGCGATTACTTCGATGGAAGAAGATTTCGCGCAATGGTACACGGATGTTGTCAAGAAAGCGGAGCTGATTGACTATACGAGCGTGAAAGGGTGCATGGTGTTTAAACCGGCGGGCTATGCAATCTGGGAACTGATTCAGCAGCAGTTGGACGCGATGTTCAAAGCGACCGGGGTGCAGAACGTCTATTTACCGATGTTTATTCCCGAAAGCCTGTTAAATAAGGAAAAGGATCATGTGGAAGGTTTTGCGCCGGAAGTGGCATGGGTGACTCACGGCGGGCAGCAGCCTTTGCAGGAGCGGCTGTGCGTAAGACCGACTTCCGAAACGCTTTTCTGCGATTATTATAAAAATGCGATTCAGTCTTACCGGGATTTGCCGCAGTTATGCAATCAGTGGTGCTCCGTGGTGCGTTGGGAAAAAGAAACGAGACCTTTCCTCAGAAGCCGCGAGTTTTTATGGCAGGAAGGACACACGGCGCATGCGACTGCGGAGGAAGCGGAAGAAAGAACGATTCAGATGCTCAATGTGTATGCAGATTTCTGCGAGCAGGTATTGGCGGTGCCCGTTGTAAAAGGACGTAAAACCGATAAGGAAAAATTTGCGGGCGCGATAGCGACCTACGCAATCGAGGCGCTGATGCATGACGGAAAAGCGTTACAGTCGGGCACAAGCCACAATTTCGGGGACGGATTTGCCAAGGCTTTCGGCGTTCAGTTTACAGATAAAGACAATACACTGAAATATGTCCATCAGACGTCATGGGGCATGACGACCCGCCTGATTGGTGCGGTCATCATGGTGCACGGGGATAATTCCGGGCTGGTGCTTCCGCCTAAGATTGCGCCGACGCAGGTTATGATTATTCCGATTCAGCAGAAAAAAGAAGGCGTACTGGAGAAAGCCTTTGCCTTAAAAGACAGGTTAAGCGCTTTCCGTGTCAAAGTGGACGATGCAGACAAGAGCCCAGGATGGAAATTTTCCGAACAGGAGATGCGCGGGATTCCGATTCGGGTAGAAATCGGTCCGAAAGATATAGAGGCAAATAAATGCGTTATCTGCCGCCGTGATACAAGGGAAAAAATAGAGGTATCCTTAGACGGGCTGGAAACAAAGGTAAAAGAGATATTGGATAAAATGCAGGTAGAGATGTTAGAGCGCGCCAGAGAACACCGGGACAGCCATACTTATGTTGCAAGGAATATGGAAGAATTCAGGCAGCTTTTTGCAGAGAAATCCGGGTTCGTCAAAGCGATGTGGTGCGGCGGACAGGAATGTGAAGAGAAAATCAAGGAAGAGCTTGCAGTAACAAGCCGCTGCATTCCCTTCGGGCAGGAGCAGTTGTCCGACGTCTGCGTTTGCTGTGGGAAACCAGCGAAGAAGATGGTTTATTGGGGACGGGCGTACTAGTAAAAGTCTGTTATGCCGGGCGGATGTATCCGTCTGGCATAACAGTTTCCAAATTTTGTAGTAGACATTTTGCCATGTGTACTTTATAATGTGTTTATTAGGGTCAAAACTTGACCCCTTTCGACAAAAGGATATAAGCCGATAAAAGAAGCTCTGTATCGGAAATCAGATGCAGAGAAGTGTGCAGCGTTTATGAAGATGAGATGCGATACTGTGTTTTATAGGATAGGACAATGGATTTGGATTCCGTTTTTGCTTGTCGGGTTCTGGTTTGCCGGATACGGATATGGCGGACATTTTTCACCGCCCGAATGTATCCTGCAGAAGATAAGCGGATTTCCCTGTCCCGGATGCGGCGGTACGAGAGCTTTTTACTATTTGTTCTCAGGGGAAATCGTACAGAGTGTGCGGTATCATCCGGCAGTCCTCTATGGAGTCTTAGCATATTTTCACTTTATGGGATTGTATTTTTTCAGACATCATTTTCCGTCAAAAGAAAATGCCGGGGCGAAAGAAATCCCGATTCCGGCGTATCTCTACGGCGCGGTGATTGTCATTGCAGTACAATGGATTATTAAGATTCTAAGAATCTTAATATAGATTTTTAAATTTAAAATTAAGGGAGGAGAAGTGAATCATGGATGCTAAGACAACTAGTATTGTAGCTTATCTTACATGGATTGGACTGATTATTGCAGTATGCGCAGGTGATAAGGAAGGCGCGAAGTTCCACATCAATCAGGCGCTTGTTGTTTTCCTGTTTTCCCTGCTTAGTATCATTCCTTGTATCGGATGGATATGGGCGGTATTTATGGTAGTATGCTGGATTATGGGATTAATCGCCGCAATCAATCAGGAAGAAAAAGAAGTTCCGTTGATTGGTAAAATCAGAATTCTGAAATAAGTATGAGAAAGCAATAAGAAATCTGTCTAAGGGGCGCTTCACATGGGGGAGCGCCCCTTATGAACGCCTATTTTATAAAATTCAAATGCGGGTTGAAGGTTGAGGCAAACGTCGTTGAACCGCATATGCTTTCGGCGTACTCCCTGTTTTACGCCGGAACATCTTGATAAAATAGCTGACATCACAAAATCCTGTCTGTCCAGCGATTTCTGTAATACTCAGATCAGAAGATTCCAATAATGCGGCTGCTTTGGATAAGCGGTATTCCAATAGATATTCCGTAATTGTCATATTCATCATATGCTTAAAATAGCGGCAGCATTCATTGCGGCTCATGGACATGCTTTCCGCCAGTGCAGTCAGGGAAAATTTATCCTGATAATGCGTAATATAACCATATGTCCAAACACGGAAGAATGCAAAGCATTCTTCCCAAGATAATCGCGTAGGCGATTTTCTTGTTGTCATGTGGTGCAGGATTTGGTTCTGACTGTCCGGGCAGATAAAACGCAAACAAAGTCCAGATATCCTGCAGGATATGTTGTGTTTTCAAACGAAATTCCGGTGTTTCTGAAAAGTTATCAGCAATCCATTTCAGTTTCGGGAATATCTCGGCAGTCCATGCATACCATATAAAATTTCTGGATAAAAAGTCAGCGTAAAGTATTTTGCACTCTTATATCCCGGAGTGGGGCGGGCGGCATGTTCATTTGGGCAAAACGTGTATATCAATTATAACTGCACGTTAGTTGACGATGCGCATATTTATATCGGAGAAGGCGCCTTACTTGCACCTAATGTAACGATTGTTGCGGCATCGCATCCCATGTCGCCTAAATTAAGGGCAGAGGGGTACGGCTGTAACGAACCCGTTTATATCGGGAAAAATGTATGGCTTGCCGCTAATGTAACGGTTTTACCCGGCGTCCACATCGGCGATAATTCGGTAATCGGTGCAGGTGCGGTTGTTACAAGGGATATTCCTGCTAATGTTTTTGCGGTGGGTAATCCGGCAAGGGTTTTGCGGGAAATTACTGCTGATGATGATATCTATTATAATCATGGGAAATTAATTGCAGAAAATCTGGTTATGTAGATGGAAAAATGTGGGAATTTAAACTGAAAATTTAAACGAATTATAGTATTTGATTTTTTGTATAAATCGTGTATAATATAATTAGAAAATTTCCTCTGTTTGAAGCAGACCAGATTTTACACTGTCCCGCAGGACAGGGAAAGAGAGGAAGAATGCCGGACACAAATTTGGCACAGGCAATCGAAGCAACTAGCGATGCAGGAGCCGCCTATGACACGAATATCAAATTTTTGCTTGCCGACAAGCAGATACTGGCGCGTATCCTGAAATACACCATAACAGAATTTCATGACATGGAAATCCCCGATATCATGGACAGCATTGGAAATGATATTGAGATAGGTTCAAGACCGGTAGATCCAGGACTGTCAAACTTAGGGCAGATTCAGAAAACCGATACAGAAGATAACGTACCGGGAGAAGGCAAAATTTTCTATGATATCCGCTTTACGGCATACCATTTCAAGGAAGAAATCAAATTTCTTCTGAATCTGGAAGCCCAGAGGTCAGCAGACCCTAAAAAATTAGGATATCATTTGGAAAACCGTATCATTTTCTACTTGGCAAGAATGATTTCCGCACAGAAACAGACAGAATTTTTCAACAGTGATTACGACAGCCTCAAACGCGTAAGAAGTATCTGGATATGTCTGGACAATAACGAGGACGGCGACTCCATCGAGGAAATCCGTCTTGACAGGAAAACCATCTATGGAAACCGGGAAAATACATACGGTACAGACTTAATGAAAGGAATCATTGTCCATGTCCGAAGCCAGGATAATGTGGAATCTTCACAGAATGTATTGATTTCCATGCTGGAGAATTTATTTGCACAGACCGATATTAAACAGAAGAAACGTATATTATCTGAGGAATATGGTATGATAATGACTACCGAGTTAGAAGGGAGGATTCAGACTATGTGTAATTGGTCAGAGG
>JAMPFM010000077.1 GCA_023664455.1 Blautia sp. | reverse complement strand
AAATGAAAATGTTGTGATTGTATCCGAGAAAGAGTATAACGAAATGGCAAAAGCTAAGAGGAATGCGGAATATCTAGCTAAGTTAGACGAGAGCTGGAAACAGTTGGAACAGGGAAAAACGATATCTTTCTCCATAGAAGAACTAGAAGCTATGGAAAGTGAAGGCTGGAAACCAACGCAAAAGGTTATTGATTTCATGGAGAAAATGTCGAATGAATGATTTTACTTTTACGGATAAAGGATTCGAGGAATATATTTACTGGCAGATACAGGATCGTAAGATTGTCAATAAGATTAACACACTTTTGAAAGATATTAGGCGGAATGGAGCAATGCAGGGAATTGGAAAACCTGAGAAATTAAAAAACAGCAAAGGATATTCCCGGCGGATAGATGATGCTAACAGGCTTGTATATGAGATTGATGAATTGCAGAATATTAAAATTATATCATGCAAAGGGCACTATGATGATTGAGCCAATAGATTTCCGAAAATGTCAGATAGATTTGTTGTAAGCATTTTGTTAGAATCTTGTTGTAAAGTCACGATAACGTAGATAAAGCGTTATCGTGACTTTGGCAGTGCAAAGGTCACGAATCTGATTCCCGTCAGCAGCTCTCACAAAATTTCTTGTTTTAGTGTGTCGCCTTTGCCAGTCGCGCTTCTATTTTCAACTATCTTCCAGTAACTTGAAACCGCTGATATATCGGTTTTCCAATAGCGGCAATCAATAGAGTGCATGCAAAATAAATCATAGGAACTGCCTGCCACGGAGCGAGATAATGACCGAACACGGAAAATGTATATTGCCCGAATACATTCCATCGCGAAAGGAAATTCCAGGGAAGCCAATCCCAAATCTGTGCAAGCGCTCTGTACTGTTCAGGAATATTGACCAACATGCCTGCCATCAGTAGTCCGGTCGAAATCGCTAATGGAGCAATACCGTTCTTTAGCAGTTCGGACAAAACCATAACAAATACGCTAATGATCACCGCGCCAAACATCATGTTTCCATAAGCGATTAAAACCGCCTGCCCACAAGTGATGGGGTCGGAATTTTGTGCATATATCAATCGAAAGGTTGTCTGGAAGCTCTCGGAACCGTATAAGCACCGCGTCAGAAGCAATATGGTCGCAGCAAATATAGCTGTACTGATTACGGCAAATCCAATTCCTACAGTAATCTTGCTCCAATAGCTCCAAGTCTTTCCAAGGGGTGCACAGAGGACAATTTGGTCAGTTTTCTTTGTATGTTCATCCGAAAAAGTCCCGGAAAGACATATTGCAATTAACATCAACAGTAAAAGCCCGACTGTCTGGTAATTTGAAATCATGGTATGATATCCGTTATGTTCCTGATATACATACGGCGTTTTTATTCGAGCTTCCCGCTCTGTCCAATAATCTATCTCTCCCTCTGACAGTCCTAATTCTTCCCACACAGACATGAGCCATGTCTGTCTTTTTTGATAGAGGTCTTCTTCGCTTGGCTGCCATGATACCAGAATTTCTGAGGTTTCCATTCTCGATGTCCGGCGTATGAAGTTAAAAATATCGCTATAAGGGCGCGCGTATTGCTGATATTCGTCTGTCGATGTATAATGCCGCCCCGGTGTTTCTGGAATTTTCCTATATGCAGCTATTGTTTCTTCCAAAAGCTCCTGGCTGATTTCCCGCCCACTCAACGCCTCAGCATACTGCCTGTCCATACGAGCCAAATTATAATTTGTATCTATCCATTTCCCATCGATGTAATAATCACCCAAAAAAGGAGCAAGCCACAAAAAGATGATAGTGATAATGCAAAGGAAAAAGGAAACCCAGACGATTTTCCTGCTCAATAG
This sequence comes from Blautia sp., assembly GCA_023664455.1. Lineage (GTDB taxonomy): Bacteria > Bacillota > Clostridia > Lachnospirales > Lachnospiraceae > UBA3282. The sequence goes on along the minus strand of JAMPFM010000077.1, from coordinate 9,297 downwards.
CTTTTTATACTCATACCAACATAAAGTTCTAAACTGCTTCATGCCTTATTCCTCCCCTCCGATATGCTGCAAGTAAAAGTCCTCCAAATCCCCCTTGTCATCGTTCCACCTGTCCTGATAAATAAGCTGTCCGCCTTTCATAATCAATACCACACCTGCAATATGTTCAATATCGGATACGATATGTGTTGACAAAAGCACGATGCTTTCCTTTCCTAATTCTTCGATTAAATTACGAAACCTCACCCGCTCTTTCGGGTCAAGCCCTGCCGTCGGTTCGTCCAAAACAAGCAGCTTCGGCTGATTCAGGAGCGCCTGTGCAATGCCTAATCTTTGTTTCATGCCGCCCGAATAAGTTTTTATCTTCTTTTTAGCGACATCCTGCAAAGAGACCAACTGTAAAAGTTCATTTGTTTTTCGTTTTGCCTGTGGTTTTGCAATTCCCTTTAAAGCTGCCATATACATAAGAAAATCCTGTCCTGTAAACTCTGGATAATAGCCAAAATCCTGCGGTAAATATCCAAGGATAGAACGGTAGCTTTCTTCGCTTACATCAACCCCGTCGAAAGAAATTGTTCCACTAGTCGGTTTTAATATGCCGCAAATCATTCTCATTAGTGTTGTCTTTCCAGCGCCGTTTGCGCCAAGCAGACCATAAACGCCTTTCTGAAATTTTGCTGAAATGCGGTCAACTGCAATTTTGTTTTTATACTGTTTTGACAATCTATCAATTACAAGTTCCATGCTAATTCCTCCGTTTGTTTTATCACTTGATAGCATTGATTCGCTACGCCAATTCCCAGGATTACGGAAGCTGCAACCCACCAAATAAATAGATGCTCACCAAAGATGAAGGGAAAAAACGGGTAAAGAATCATGTTTCCAAAACTTACACTTGCTGCAATGCCAGTACATAGATAAATCGTTTCCTTACCGCGGGTTTTACGAACCACCCATAATCCAAGGAATACCGTGAGAAGATATGGACAAATCAAGTAAATCCCTGTTTGCAAAATAGTTGTTTCACTGTTTCTAATCGCAAGAGGAACAAGCATACATATTAAAATAAGATTTGCAATACCAAGAATACCTAATCTTGCAAGGACAACACTTTTTAAGGAAAAGCGGGCAGAAAGTTCAAATTCAGCCATGCCAAAGGTTTCCGAACGTCCGCTTTCGGTAATAATCGTCAACGCCAGTAATGGCATAAAGGATGATATATGCCAAAGCATATTTTTTTCCAAAAACTCCGCACCGATTAGAGCAATAGAAAAAATCATAATAGAAAGCGCCCAAATCCATTTATGAATGTATGCTGCCTGTGAACATACAAATGCAAAGCTGCTTATTGGAGGCATTTGAATACCGCGCAAAAATTCTTCTTTCTTGACAGGCATAGGCGCTTCAAAGCTATCTTTCAGCGCATCTTTCAATTTCTTGTTCATGTAAAATCCTCCTTTCCGAGTTTCTCTTTCAGATTTTTGGTTGCCTGTGAAATTTTGCGATAAACAGCAAATCTCGAAATTCCATACAGTTTACAGATAACAGAAACAGGTACTTCATTCACATATCGGAGTAAAAGTAACTCTCTGTCTGCTTCATTCAGCTCAGCCAAAGCTGTCCTGACGGAAATTCGTGTTATCATATTATCCTCGGCATAAATGTCAACGACTTCATCGTCCATGATTTCTGTTTTTTGTTTGCGGTATTCATCTATACAAAGGTTTCGCGCAATGGTGTATAAATATTGCATTGTTTTTCCTGTGTTCACATAATCATGACTTTCCAAAAATCGAAGAAAGGTTTCTTGAGTAATATCTTCTGCTATTTCTCGCCTGTGAAGTCTGAAATAGCAATAACGATATATTTTGTTATATTGTTCGTCTAAGTCCACGGACACTCTCAAAACCTCCTTTCATTATGTATAACGGTTTAGATATGCCAAATGTGCGGCTAATTACAAAAAATTATAGCATATTTTATAAGCGCTGATTTTTCATTGCTATAACTTTTCCTTATAACAACTTCTAAGATATTGATATTATACAAAGAACAAATAGCAAGATATAATAGGGTATCCGTTACGGATTCGGATTCAGAAATTAATCTATGGTAGATTTCCCAAACCTATGTTATAATAATAACCTATTAAAACAATAGACTTACTAGACATAAGGAGGCACAGGGATGACACTATCACAGCTAATTTATGTAGTAAAAGTTGCAGAAAAAAAGTCCATGAATAAAGCAGCGGCGGAGCTATTTGTTTCCCAGCCGGCTTTATCCGGGGCAATCAGGGATTTGGAAGAAGAATTGCATACGCAGATTTTCCTCCGCTCTAATAAAGGAATCGGGATAACGGCGGAGGGGGAGGAGTTTTTAAGTTATGCCCGGCAAATAGTAGAAATAAGCCAGATGGTCAGTGAACGCTATACGGAAGATAAGGGGCAGAAGAAAAAATTTTCCGTATCCATGCAGCATTACTCCTTTGCGGTGGAAGCCTTTATAGAGCTTGGGAAAACATTTTCCATGAATGAATTTGAGCTTGCAGTGCATGAAACCAAAACTTATGAAGTGATAGAAAATGTCAGGGACAGGCGCAGTGAAATCGGCGTGTTGTATTTAAATGATTTTAACCAGAAAGCGTTAGATAAGATTTTTAAGGAAAATGGATTGGAATTTGTACCGTTATTTGATTGTGGAATTTCCGTCTATCTTTCCGGCAGACATCCGCTGGCGGACAGAGTGAAAATCAGTTTTGAGGAATTGGAACCTTATCCATGCCTATCCTTTGACCAGGGAGATAAAAATGCTTTCTATTTTGCAGAGGAGGTACTCAGTACCTTGCATTACAAACAGATTATCAAGGCGAATGACAGGGCTACCATGCTGAACCTTATGGTGGGTATGAATGGGTATACGCTCTGCTCCGGCATTATCTGCGGAAATCTGAATGGTGGAAATTATGTTTCCGTTCCTTTGGACACATCCGATTCCATGACAATCGGATACATCAAGAGGAAGAATATGCCCTTGAGCATCATAGGGCAGGAATATATTCAGATTTTAAAAAAATATGGCAGCGACAAAGGGCGATAGGTCAGATATAGTATTCGCAATTGTCATTTTTTCTGTTGATGACGTCGGCAAGTGTGATTCCGTTTAAGTAATCGAGTATGACCTTATAAAGTCCCTGATAGACAGGCAGGGTAATGCAGTTGTTTGCATTTTCACAACGGTTGGGAGTGTTTTCCATACAGCTTACCGGCGTAAGACTGCCTTCCGCACTTTCTAAGATTTCCCTGACGGTAATTTCGCTGGGGTGTCTTGCAAGCTGATAGCCGCCCATATGCCCCTTGTTGGCAAGAAGCAGGTTGTTGCGGTTTAAAAAAGGGATAATCTGTTCCAGATATTTTTTGGAAATATTCTGTCTGGCAGAAATATCTTTGAGTGCGATGAAACCTTCATTATAGTGCTGCGCTAAGTCTATCATCATGCGGAAGGAGTACCTTCCACGAGTAGAAATTTTCAAATTGATTACCTCCTTGTTCCGTCAATAGAATGCGGTTTGTTATTTCAAAACCTATCTTACCACAGAAAACGTAGGCAATCAAGGAAAGGGAAAAAATAATGAATTATAATTTTGCAACCAAATGTATCTATGGAAACGGCGGGGATTATGAGCAGGATAGGACAGGAGCAATCAGCTTTCCAATTTATCAGACGGCGACTTATGCGCACCCGGAAGTGGGGAAAAGCACAGGGTTTGATTATAGCAGATTGCAGAATCCTACGAGGCAGCAGGTGGAAAAAATAGTGGCTGCCTTAGAAGGAGGAATCGATGCACTGGCATTTTCTTCCGGGATGGCGGCGATTACGGCGATGATGGAATTGTTTAGACCGGGAGACCATCTGATTACGGATGCAGATTTGTACGGTGGCAGTATCCGGCTTTTCCAGAATGTGAATGAGAAAAATGGTATTTTATTCAGTCATATCGACTGTTCTACGCAGGAAGTAGAAGATTACATACAGGAAAATACCAAAGCAATTTATATTGAAACGCCCACCAATCCGATGATGAATGTGGTAGATATCCATAAAATTTCAGGGATTGCCAAAAAACATGGTCTTATCCTGATTGTGGACAATACTTTTATGTCCCCTTATTTCCAGAAACCCTTTGAGCTGGGCGCGGATATCGTGATTCATAGCGGCACGAAGTTTTTGGGCGGGCACAATGATACGCTGGCGGGGTTTATCGTGACCAATTCGCAGGAAATATCGGATAAACTCCGGTTCCTCATAAAGACGGTGGGTTCGGGACTTTCGCCCTTTGATAGCTGGCTGATTCTCCGGGGAGTCAAAACACTGCCGCTTCGTATGGAAAAAGCGCAGGAAAACGCGAAGGCTCTGGTGGAATATCTTTTGTGCGAGCCTAACGTGAAAAAGGTCTATTATCCGGGGATACCGGGCAGCAAGGGGTATGAAGTCTGTAAAAGCCAGGCAAGCGGGTTTGGCAGTATGCTGACTTTTGAGGTGGAAAGCAGGGAACTTGCGCTTCATATTTTAAAGTCCACCAGGCTGATTCCTTTCGCAGAAAGTCTGGGCGGAACGGAAACGCTTCTTACCTATCCGGTAACGCAGACCCATGCGGATGTGCCGGAAGAAGTACGGATAAAAAACGGGCTTACCGATAGGATACTGCGGCTTTCGGCAGGGATTGAAGATAAGAATGATTTAATAGCAGATTTGAAACAGGCAATAGAATCGTTTGGATAAAAAGGAGTGCATTTATGCGGGAAGAAACATTTGATTTTGATACAGTGATTGACAGAAGAAATACGGACTCTCTGAAATATGATTTTGCTATAAAGCGCGGGAAACCGGAAGATGTTCTGCCGCTCTGGGTGGCGGATATGGATTTTCAGACGTCGGAAAAAATACTGGATGAAATCCATAAAAGGATAGAACATGGAATTTTTGGTTATACGGAGAGCGGAGATAGCTATTTTGAGGCAGTGGCAGACTGGATGGACAGGCGGCATAGCTGGAAAATAGAAAAAAACTGGCTTGTGAAAACGCCGGGCGTAGTGTTTGCGCTGGCGATGGCGGTAAAGGCATATACGAAAGCAGGCGACGCGGTCCTGATTCAACGCCCTGTATACTATCCTTTTTCAGAAGTGATAGAGGATAATGGCAGAAAAGTGGTTAGTAATGACTTACTTCTGACAAAAGATGGGAAATATATCATTGATTTTGAGGATTTTGAAAGAAAAATCGTGGAAGAGAAAATACCCCTCTTTTTCTTATGCAGCCCCCATAATCCGGTAGGCAGGGTGTGGACAGAGGAAGAACTGCTGAAAATAGGGGAAATATGCTTAAAACATCATGTGATTGTCGTAAGCGACGAGATTCACGAGGATTTCGTGTGGGGAAACAGAAAGCATCTTGTATTTGCCAATCTGAGAAAAGAGTTGGAAGAAATATCCATTGTCTGTACCTCGCCGGCCAAAACATTTAACCTTGCAGGACTTCAGGTATCGAATATTTTGATTCCCGATGGAAAACTCCGCAGCCGGTTTAAGAAACAGATTGCGGCAGCAGGATACAGCCAGTTAAACGTTATAGGGCTGACCGCCTGCGAGGCAGCGTACCGCTGCGGAAGCGGATGGTATAAGGCAATGATGGAATATGTACAAGCCAATATCCGGTTTATGAAAGAATATCTGGAAAGGGAACTGCCACAGCTTACGATGATAGAAACAGAAGGGACGTATCTTGTCTGGGTGGATTTTAGAAGGCTTGGATTATCGGAAACTGAGCTGGAAGAACTCATTGTGCAAAAGGCAAATCTCTGGCTGGATTCCGGCGCCATCTTTGGCAAAGCCGGGGAGGGATTTGAGAGATTCAATGTGGCATGTCCGCGCGTGATTCTGGAAAAAGCGCTGGCGCAGTTAAAGGAAGCCGTCCGGCAGGAAAATGCGAAATCCTAAAAGATGTTTGAATGTTAAGCAAAAGAGAAGAGAGGATAGCGGCAATGTGCGAATTATTTGGTGTATGCAGCAGGGAAAAAACGAAAATTAATGATTTTTTATGGGAATTTTATTCCCATAGCAGGGAACACCCGCATGGATGGGGGCTGGCATTATTCTATCATGGCATGGCTTCCCTGGAAAAAGAGCCAATCCGGGCGGATGCCAGCGTCTATCTGAAAGAACGGCTGCGTCATGAGATTTCTATCCGGGAAGCCATTGCCCATATCCGGTTGGCGACGAAGGGAAATATGGAATATGAAAACTGTCATCCTTTCGTGAGACAGGACAGCTCTGGCAGACGGTGGACGCTGGCGCACAATGGGACCATGTTCCGGTGTCCGGTGCTGGATTCCTATTTTTATAAACAGGAGGGGCAGACGGACAGTGAGCGGATTCTTTACTATCTAATCGACCAGATTGACGAAAAGCAGGAAGAAGCGGGGTATCCGCTGACAGAGCAGGAGCGTTTTACTGTGGTTGATAGGACCTTATGCGGGATTGTGGAAGGGAATAAGGCCAATCTTTTGATTTTTGACGGGGAATGCCTTTATGTGCATACAAATTATGCGGATTCTTTATTTTATCTACAAGAAGAAGGCTGTGTTTATTTTTCCACAAGACCGCTGGGAAAACGCCAATGGAAGCCGGTGCCCATGTCCCTACTTGGTGTGTGGAAAGCTGGGGAATTGATCTATACAGGAACCAATCATCATTATGAGTATATTGACAATCCAGAAGATATGGAAGCCTTATTTCTGGATTATTCTGCATTATAATAAAATGGAGCATTCAGATATGTTAGATATTACAATCGAAAAAATAAAAGAAAAGCTTTTGCTTGGTGAATTTGGATTGGAGTTGGAAAGTCTGCGGACGGATAAAGACGGTTATCTGGCGCATACGCCGCATCCGTTTCCGGGGGATAGTCATATTGTCCGTGACTTTTGCGAAAATCAGATAGAGATTAATACGGGGGTGGAGTATAGCCCGCAGGGAGCCGTAGAGGCGCTGGGGAAATATTACCGCCGGATTCAGGATACCTTAAACCATTTGCCGCAGCCCGAACTTTTGTGGGCTTTTTCCAATCCGCCTTACATAAAAAACGAAGGGGACATCCCGGTGGCGGAATTTACCGGCAGTGAAAGTGTAAAAACAAGTTACCGGAATTATCTTTCCGACAGGTATGGAAGATATAAGATGGCATTCAGTGGGATTCATTTAAACTATTCTTTTTCAGAAGAGTTGTTAAACGCTGCTTTTGCACAAAGTAGGGAAAAAGACTATAAAGAGTTTAAAAATAAACTATATTTGGAACTGGCGCAAAAGCTGGCTGCATACGGCTGGATTATGGTTGCTGCAACTGCGGCAAGTCCGCTGCTTGACCGCTCCTATGTGGAAAAAGGAAAATGCGGGGAAGATGTATTTCTGGGGCTTGCTTCTGTGCGGTGCAGCGAGCTGGGGTATTGGAATTTTTTCACGCCCATCTTTGATTATGCGAGTCTTGCCAGTTATGCGGACAGCATACGCAGATATATTGACAAAGGAATGATACAGGCGCCTTCCGAGTTATACTATCCAATCCGGTTGAAGCCAAAAGGCGTAAATGACCTGGATTCCCTGGTAGAAAATGGGGTCAATCATGTGGAGCTGCGGATGATTGATTGTAATCCTTTAGCGGAATACGGGTTGGACGTGCGGGATGTGGCCTTTGCCCAGTTGTTAATCTGCTGGCTGGCTGCCACACCGGAGTTAGAGCTTAATGAAAAACAGCAGATACAGGCGGTACAGAATTATAAAAATGCCGCGCACTACGATTTGAAAACAGTAAAAATAGTAATGCCAGACGGGGAAACTTATTCCGGGGCAGATGCAGCCCTGGCTGTGATACAGGAAATGGAGCGGTTTTATAGGGAGTACCCCAAAAAGGTGCAGGAAGTTTTACGCTTTCAAGAGAAAAAATTCATAGACGCCGGGGAGCGGTATGCATGGCAGATAAGGGAGCGTTTCAGGGATGGATATGTAAAAAATGGAGTAAAACTTGCGGAAAGCAGACTGTAGTTATCAGCTCCGGTTATGACTGACTATAAGTAACACAAAGAGAGGAAATGGAAAAAAGGGATTGACAGTTCTCTATCAAGGCACTATAATATTTTTAAATTAAAACTTATAACACCTATTAAAAAGATAGGTAATAAATGAAGCAAAGAAAATGGAGGTAGAGGATATGTCTGAAATCAAAGAAAGCGCATTGGAATTAATCGGGGGGACCCCCATCTTAAAGTTAAATCGTTACAGTCAGAAGGCAGGTATCGAGGGGGCAGCTATCTTGGCGAAGCTGGAATACTTAAATCCAGCAGGTTCGGTAAAGGACAGGATTGCCCTTGCCATGATTGAAGATGCAGAAAAAGCGGGAAAGTTAAAACCGGGCGCAACGATTATCGAGCCGACCAGCGGCAATACAGGAATCGGTCTTGCAGCAGTGGCAGCAGCCAAAGGCTATAAGGCAATCCTGACGCTGCCCGATACGATGAGCGTAGAGCGCAGGAATCTTTTGAAAGCATACGGAGCTGAATTAGTGCTTACGGAAGGCGCAAAGGGAATGAAAGGGGCAATCGCAAAGGCGGAAGAGCTGAATCAGGAAATAGAGGGTTCCATTATCCTTGGTCAGTTTGTAAATCCTGCCAACCCGGCAGTCCATAAAGCCACCACAGGTCCCGAAATCTGGAAGCAGACGGATGGAAAGGTGGATATTTTCGTGGCGGGCGTCGGCACAGGCGGTACAGTGACCGGTGTAGGAGAATACCTAAAGGAACAGAATCCGAATATCAAAGTGGTAGCGGTAGAACCGGCAACAAGCCCCGTTCTTTCTAAAGGGACACCGGGAGCGCATAAGATTCAGGGGATTGGCGCGGGCTTCGTGCCAGAAGTATTGAACACCAGGATTTATGATGAAGTAATTACCATAGAAAATGAAGACGCTTTTGCAGAGGGAAAAGCATTTGCCTTAGCGGAAGGGATTCTTGTGGGAATTTCAGCCGGGGCAGCATTAAAAGCAGCCTTGATTCTGGCATCCAGACCAGAGAATGCGGGTAAGAATATCGTGGTATTATTGCCGGATTCGGGGGACAGATATCTGTCTACGCCGCTTTTTGCAAATTAGTGTTCCTTACAGGCGTGAGGAATCTTTATCATAGATAATATAGGTAGGTAATTGCGAAACAAGTTCGCAATCTTGATTCCAAACAAGGAAGAAATCCTG
>JAMPFM010000076.1 GCA_023664455.1 Blautia sp. | reverse complement strand
TATTAAAAAGAAAGGAAGTTATGGTGTTTTTGCTTCTATAAACATCATACAAGAACATTATGAAGAAAATAAAATTACTATTCATACTGATATGTGTAAGCATATTAACTGCTTGTCAAACAGTGGATAATGATACGTCAGAAGTGGCAGCCGATGAGGACAGTCAAGCGGATTATATGGTGGAAATTCCGGAAGAATTGGAAAATTCAACAGGAAATGTTCAAGATACTTCTGCGGCTAATGGAACAAGTGAGAGCATTGCTCCTACAAAAGAACAGGTGCTTGCTGCGAGAGAAACTGTTTTAGACGGTATGACCGCAGAACAAATTGAAAGATTAACAGAAAATATAAAAGTTGCAAATATTCAAATGGAGCGAGCATATTTGTATGACAATATTTTCGGAAAGCTGGAAGATAAGAATAGTCTATATTGGAATTATTTCGACCAAAAAGGTGATATTCAGATTGATTGGACTTACGACGGAGATGATACCGAAAGAAAAGAAACAGAGGAAAGAGAAAACCTTACAACAGATGAATTTTATAAAAAGTATGGAACTCCTGTTATTGTATATAATAGGTTTGATGCTGATAATTTTATTGATTTGATTGCGGAAATGCAGGAAAGTGTACAAAGCGAGGATTTAAGGGAAGATTTGCAGAATCTCATTGATGAAACAGCTTTGGCAAAAGATACACATGACATGGAACATGTCAACAGTATTTATAGAATTTTGCATGATATGGATTATTATTTGTTAAGATATGGGCTTGAGGATGTGGGCATTTATGTGAAAGATACTTCAATACTCTCAAAATATTATGGTGTGCTTACTGTCTATCAGCAGAAGGAAAGATACGGCTAAGTTTCATGATGCAAGAGTTATACGATAATCATACGATGGTAAAGCCCGACTGTAACGATTGTAAAGGTTGCGACAGTTGCTGTAGGCAAATGGGGGACTCGAAAAAAGGCAATTTGGGATTACCGATTATTCCGTACAGAATGACTTATCTTTACGGATTTATGATGCATCGCAGATACATCGCATGAAAACATAATTCTTGATTTTGACAGAATGACATGGTATTATGATTATGCAAAAAGCATAAAAATGCAGAGTGGTAAAGATAGTTACAGGGAGGAAAATTTTGACAGAGAATTTTGGACAAAAGAAAAGAAACAGACCGATCAAGATAACAGATATCGCTATTTCTAAAGTGCCTAAAATGGAATTGTCGGGATTTTCAGAGGAAGAAAATATATTTATGCAAAAGCTGCATAAGAAGCTTCTTTCTATATCAAAGGAAAAGAATAATTCAAAAGAAGTAGGAATTTTGATTGATATAATAAATTGGGATACATGGATTATTCTGGGAGAAGCTAATGAAATAGAAACAAAAAATAATCCGGGTGCTTATAAGGCTATGAAAGAATCAAGAAAAAATACGATGATGTTTATGCATAATCATCCCAGCACAGGGACATTTTCAGGTACAGATTTTAAAACATTTTGCTTAAATGATTCCTTGTATATAATGACAGTGGTAGGAAATGATGGAAATGTAAGAACATTGACAAAATTAAATGGATTTGATAGTGGAATGGCTCTAGTCTATTATAGTAATCTGGCAACTCAAAAGTACAAAGATTATAAAAATAATGGAACGATGGCAATGCAGGAATTATTGAAAAATGGTGATAAAATTAAAATAAAATATGAGATTGGAGGCAGATGATTATGCGGGCAAATCCTATTAATGTGAATAGTATTTATGAAAATATAAAAGTGCCCATACGATCACATATAACGGACGGGCAAGAGCCTATTACAGAAGAGGAGCTGGAAAGAAGAAGGATAGTTGCAGAAGAGTTGGAAACTTTTGGCATAAGCATATCAAAGTTTGATGTAGAAGAAGATGGGCATGAAGATAAAGATATTTTGCAGGCTATTATTCTTGCTAATCAGGGAAAACAGATTCCAGAAGAATTAAAAAAGAGACTTCTTGGTAAAAAGGAATTAAAGCAGAAGGAAGGATACGTTAAGAATAAATAAAAACGAAATCTAAGGTGCCCGAATAGGTCGGGACATTTTCAATCAGGACTATCGGCTTAATCGGTAGTCCTGATTTTCAGGAAAAATACTTCACAAAGAAAAGGATACCTTCATGGCACAAAATTTATACGATCATCATACGATGGTAAAGCTTGGCTGTAACGATTGTAAAGGCTGCGACAGTTGCTGTAGGCAAATGGGGGACTCGATTGTCTTAGACCCTTATGATATCTGGCAGTTGGAAAGTAATCTGCATTGTAATTTTGCGAAGCTGATACAGGATTTCATAGAGCTTCATGTTGTAAACGGTCTGATTTTACCAAATATGAAGATGCAGGGTTCTGCGGAATGCTGCGGTTTCTTAAAAGAAAATGGAAGATGCGCGATTCATGCTTTTCGGCCGGGGCTTTGCAGGCTGTTTCCACTTGGCAGGAATTATGAAGGGGATACATTACGATATTTTCTATTGCAGGACGCCTGTCCCCATACGGGCAATGCCAAAATCAAAATCAAGAAATGGCTGGATGTGCCAAATTATGGAAAATATGAGGAATTTCTGATAAAGTGGTATGGTCTTCGTAAAAAATTACAGCTTGAAATTGCCAAAGAAAACGCCGGGGAAACCGGGGAAGTGGGAAAACCGCAGGATTCTTTAGCGCATCTTAAAGAAATCAATCTGCGTATGTTACATATTTTTTATGAGAAGCCTTATGAGCCGGAAGATTTTTACGGACAATTCGCAGAACGGATGAAGGAGTGGGATAAATTATGAAGAAAAGCAGATATCTTATGACAGCAATGCTATGCCTTTCGCTGACGGCATGTGCAAATGCAGCGGAAACGGAAAGCGACATAGCAGACACAGGTGAAGTCACAACGGACACATTGACCGCAGATGAAACAGCAACAGGCGAATCAGACGTAGATGGAACAGTAACGGACACATCAAACACAGGGGAAACGACAACTGATGCATCGCAGCAGACGGCAGATTCAGAGACAGATATGGAAGAATCCGATACATCACAGCAAGACCCCGATACGAACGCTACAGACGCAATGCAGCAAGAAGCAGATACACCACAGTCAGAAAGTTCCTACTATCTTATTGAAAATCCCAGCCAGGAGTATTATCTGACAGAAAGCCTTATCCCGGAAGCGGAATATACGGTATCGTTAGAGCAGTTGACCCAGGAAAGCAATGAGATTATTGATACGGAAGAATGGTTTTCGGACAATGAGCTTGCGCGGGTTAATTCTACTTATATAGAAGATGATACTTACAGCTATATTTTATCGGGGGATAATGGTTTTTATGGTTATCTGCTGGATATCTACCGAAAGGAAGACGGCGCCTATTTAGGGCAGTTGGATTTCTCAGACTACCGCTATACGGATAACATCAGAAAGGGGGATGAAGATTTCGTAGAGCAGAAAATCTGGTGGGTACAGTCTGTAGACAATGTTTTGTATGTGGCAATCGGGCACTATACTTATACGGAGTCCTGTCCGCATACGGGATATCTTGTGGCGATTGATTTAGAGGATATGCACGTTATCTGGAAAAGTGAACCCTGCGTTACGAATGGACAGACTTTTGAGATTATCCGGGATACAATAATATGCGGTTATGGCTTTACAAGCGAACCGGATTATCTGAATCTGGTAAACAGGCTGGACGGAAACGTTATCGAAAAAATTCCGATTAAGTCTATGGCGGATTATATTATCCGTAAGGGCGATATTTTATATGTCAGGACTTATAATACGAATTATACGTTTCGGATATTAGAGGCTGTTTCATGTAATTAATTAGTTTGGAACCTGCACTTTTATGACAAATCCAGTTAGTGGAAAGAAGAGTGCCAAAAGGGCAGATAGAAAAGTATTTAATAGAGGATAGTATTTAACAGAGGTGGAATGGATAAAATAAGAAAGCGCTGGAAAGAATATATAATATGAGGAGAACCTGTCATGAAACAAAGCGAACATAAAAACAAAGCAAGCGTAACTATCACAAACGTAATTAGGACAAGCGCAATTAAAACGAGTGTTATTAAAACAGATGTTATGTTATCTATGATAGTATCTCTATGCATGATATTGTGTACGGCATGTCAAGGCGCGGGGAGCAGCGAAGATGCGGCGGATAGTGCGCTCCAAGGGGATTTGCAGGATATTATGGCAGATATTTATGCAGGCGTTGATTTAGATGCAGAGACCAAAGAAGTCATGCAGGAGTATTATATTACGGATACGCTGACAGCGGATAACCAGCAGGCGCTTTTAGGAACGAACAGTGTTTCTTATACGGAAGGGGTTTATTCCGTGCCGATGAATTCTTCGATTGCCTATCAATGCGTATTGCTTCGCGTCGAGGAAGATGAGGTGGAAAATGTCAAATCGCTTCTAAAGGAAAACGCCGACGTCAATAAATGGGTATGTGTCAGCGCCGAAACGGTTTTGGTGGAAAACAGGGGAAATGTGATTTTATTCATTATGAGCGATAAAGATGTGGCTTATGCTGTCAGCGAATCTTTTCAGGCTATAGAGAATTAGCTTCTTTGGGTTTTCTGGGAAAAGAGGTCAAGTCCTACAATATTAGTAGGACTTGACCTCTTTCCATAATTCATTATAAAGCGTGTCGCCGTCTTCACCGAGATAAATATAGCTTTCCAGATTGTCATACTGGGAAAGGTCTGGGAACGCAATCGGGGAATTTCTGATTTCTTCTTCTTCAATGAGCGCCCTTGCCGCTTCATTCGGCGTAGAGTAGGTGATGTATTCAAAATTTTTCAGGGCAATGTCTTCGCGGCACATAAAGTCGATGAATTTCTCAGCATTTTCCTTATTCGGTGCATTTTTTAAGATGACCCAGGAATCAATCCAGACGTTGGTGCCTTCTTCCGGGATTACATATACCAGATCGGGGTTTTCATATTGGGTATAAATCGCTTCGCCGGAATAGATAACGCCGATTGCCGCTTCGTTGCCAATCATTTTATCCCGTACCTGATCCACGACATAAGCCTGAACGATGGGTTTCTGGGCAATCAGGGCGTCTTTGACGATTTGAAGCTCTTCCACATCGAGCGTATTCATGGAGTAACCATACATTTTTTCTGCCACCATGAAAGCGTCCCTGACGGAATCCTGCATCAGGATTTCATCTTTGTATTTTTCATCCCAGAGCTGTGCCCAGCGTGTAATCGGTTCGTCTACCATCGTCTGATTGTAGAGAATGCCTACGGTTCCCCAGCAGTAGGGAATCGAGTATTTGTTTTCAGCATCGAATGCTTTCGCCTGTTCCCAATACTGTCTGCCGATATTTGCCTTGGCGTTTGGGATATGCGTATAATCCAGTTCCGCCAGTAAATCGTTCTCAATCATCTTATGAATCATATAGTCGGAAGGGCAGATAACATCATATTCTGCGGCGCCGGCTTCTACTTTGGGATACATGGTTTCATTGGTCTCAAATTCATCATAAATGACCTGAATGCCGGTTTCCTCTTCAAACATGGCAATCGTATCGGGGTCGATATATTCTCCCCAGTTGTAGACGATTACTTTTTCTCCCTCCTGATTTCCGCAGCCTCCGATAAACGCCATGAAAAAGACTGCCAGGCTTATCATCCATAGTTTCCGCATTGCATCAACTCCTTTTTTCTTCCTTATTGGGCGCCACATTGATTAAAATTAGCAATAGAAGCACCGTCACGAATATGAGAGTGGATAAGGCATACATTTCCGGTTTGATTCCCTTTTTTACTTCCGTATAGATTTTCGTGGACAACGTATCAATTCCGGCGCCTTTTGTAAAATGGGTAATGATAAAATCGTCTAATGACATCGTAAACGCCATCAGAAAACCGGATGCGATACCGGGCATCAAATCTGGCAGCATGACTTTCATAAACGCGGTAACATGGGACGCTCCTAAGTCCAGCGCCGCTTCGTAAACGCTGGGATTCAACTGTTTCATTTTCGGCATGATGCATAAAATAACATATGGTATGTTAAATGTAATATGGGATAATAAAATCGTCCCAAACCCGAATCGCAGCCCCAGACTGATAAAAAGCAGCATCAGGGAAATACCGGTGACGATATCCGCATTCAGCATGGGAATATTGGTAATTCCCATGAGGACTGCCCGCGTCCTGCGTTTCATCTTATCCATCGCCAGACAGGATATCGTGCCGATAAAAGTGGCAACAAGCGCGGAAAGCAGCGCAATGGATAATGTAGTGCCAAGCGCGCTTAGAATAACGTCATCTTCTAAGAGAGAAGCGTACCATTTCAAGGTAAAGCCGCCCCATTTAGAGCGCGTCTTGCTGGCATTAAAAGAAAGCACGATTAAAGTGCCGATAGGGGCGTAAAGGAACAGAAAAATAAGCGATACATAAATTTTTTGCAGAGTTTTCATCAGCCGCCTCCTTATCCTTCTTTATCAAAGATTGCGGTAAAAATCATATTGATAATGATAAAAATCATCAGTACAATGGACAAGCCGCTGCCAAGGTGCCAGTTGCTCGCCTGGGTAAATTCCTGCTCGATTACGTTTCCGATGAGTAGAACCTTGCTTCCGCCAAGCAAAGTACTGATAACGAAAGTCGTCAACGCCGGAACGAATACCATCGTAACGCCGCTGATGATGCCGGGGACGCTAAGAGGCAGAATGACGCGGAAAAAGGTCTGTATCTTATTTGCCCCCAAATCCTTTGCCGCATCGATAACGTTTTCATCTATTTTGGCAAGGGCGTTATAAAGCGGCAGTACCATGAAAGGCAGGAAATTGTATACCATGCCAAGCACGATGGCATAGGAAGTATTGATAATCTTCAACGTGGGCAGTCCCAGAAAAGACAATATTCCATTAATAACACCTGTTTTTTCCAACAGGGTCTGCCAGGCAAGGGTGCGTAACAGGAAATTCATCCACATGGGCAGGATGAAAATCAGGATAATGAAGCTGTAGCGGCTGCCCTTCATGTTCGTAAGAATCATGGCGAGCGGATAAGCAAGGATAAAGCACAGCACAGTACTTATCAAGGATAATAGAAGAGAGCGCCAGAATGCCCTTGCGTGTCCAATCGAAGCAATCGCCAGGATATTATCCAGGGTAAAAGCCCCCGTCTTATCCGTGACGCCATAATAAATAATCATACAAAGCGGTATGAGGATAAAAAGCGCAGACCAGAAAACATAGGGGGCTGCAAGGATATCCCGTCTGAAATTCGGGTGTTTATGTAACAAGGTATTTACTTTAGAGTTCAAGCGCCACCGCCTCCTCATCTTCTGATTCCGGTTTGTTCATAATCTGGATGTTAAAAGGATCTACTTTGATGCCAACCTGTTTGCCCACAGGATAAAGCGTCGTAGAATGCACAAGCCATTCAAAACCATTTGCTATGACTTCCATCTCATAGTGGACGCCTTTGAAAATCAAATGGGTCACGACGCCCCTGATAATACCATCCTCCGGTTCGACTAATTCCACATCTTCCGGGCGGATTACGACGTCCACGGGCTTGTGTGTGCCAAAGCCGGTATCGACGCAGGCAAATCTGGCGCCTAAGATTTCCACCAGTTTATCCTCAATCATCGTAGCGCCGATAATATTGCTGTCGCCGATGAAATCTGCAACAAAGGCATTTTCCGGTTCATTGTAGATGGATTCGGGCGTGCCTATCTGCTGGATATAGCCCTGATTCATGACGACCACCGTATCGGACATGGTCAGCGCCTCTTCCTGATCGTGGGTAACATAGACAAAAGTAATGCCCAGCTCGTTTTTCATACGGATTAACTCATATTGCATTTCCTGACGCAGCTTTAAATCCAGTGCTGCCAGCGGTTCGTCCAGTAAAAGGACTTTCGGCTCATTGACAATCGCCCTGGCGATGGCGATACGCTGTTGCTGTCCGCCACTTAAAGAATCCGGACTGCGGTTTTCATAGCCTTCCAGATTGACTAGTTTCAGGGCATATTTTATTTTATCCTCAATATAACTTTTCGGCTTATTCTTGATTTTTAACCCAAAGGCGATATTCTCAGCGATGGTCATATGCGTAAACAGGGCATATTTCTGAAATACGGTATTTAACTGCCTCTTATTGGGCGCTACATTGGTGATATCCTGTCCGTCAAACAGGACTTTTCCCATATCGGGATTGACAAAACCGCCAAGAATACGCAGCGTCGTTGTTTTTCCACAGCCGCTAGGCCCAAGCAGCGTGACAAATTCATTCTCGTGGATATCTAAGTTTAAGTCGTCTAAAACCATTTGTCCGTCAAAAGATTTGGAAATTTGTTCCAGCTTGATTAACTCTTTTAGCATGAAAATCCCTCCTAAAAGTTAGGCGGAGTGCTGACCCATAGAAATACGGCGCCTGTTTTTTCCCCCGCCTTGATATAATGGTTGGAATCCGGTCTGAAATAAAAAGATTCCCCTTTTTTCGCTTTTAATAATCGGTTCCCGATCATAATATAAATGGTTCCCGATAGTACATACCCGAATTCTTCTCCCTCATGGGGAATATCGGGATAGGTAGAACCCCCCGCCTCTAAAGTGACCCGTATGGGTTCCATCATGTTTTTCTGGGCGTTTGGAATAATCCATTCTATCGTATTGTGCAGCTCTTTATCCTGTTTCTCGAAATAATCCGCCTCGCCAAACACAATCTGTTCATCCGTTTCGTCCGTAAAAAAATTTTTTAAATCCGTTCCGAGACATTGCAGAATATCGACCAGGGTAGCGATAGAAGGCGACGTCAAATCATTTTCCAACTGACTGATAAAGCCCTTGGAAAGTTCACAGCGGTCCGCCAGTTCTTCCTGGGTCAAGCCTTTTTTATTCCGCAATTCTTTTATTTTGTTTCCGATTTCTATTTTACCGGCTGTATCCATGCATAAATTCCTTTCCACTTATTTCTGATAGTATCAGGTTGTCTGTCTTCAATCTGTAAAACCGCGGAAAACAGCGGTTTTTCCCATGAATCATAATTCAGTGGTAATAAACTTTAAGTTTAATGATACTAAACAAACATTGATACTCATTATACATAGATAGCGCAGAATGTCAATACAGGATTTGAAAATATTAATCAACAATTTTAAATGTTGCATAATATAGAGGGTAATGCTACAATAATAATTGTTTTGATATAATAGTTTTTGTTAACTTTCAACGAAACTAAGCGGCATTGGTTAATAAATACTAAATACTTTGGCGAGATAAAAAAAGACTTTTGTGATTTTCTATGGGATAAAAGGCGGGGATAGAAAGCAATGGAAGATAAAGAGTTCAGCCAGAATGGCGAAGAAGAACTGCAGGATATCATGGAGGAAATGTATAAAAGAGAGTGCAAAAAGCTAAAAGAAAGTAAGAGCAGATATAAGAAATTCAAAAGAAGCCAAATATGGACAGGTATCTGTTTTATGTGCTTTCTGGCGGTCATTGCAGAGATAACTATAGAGTTCTTCAACTTTAGCAGGGCAGGATATATTGAAAAATCGGAGGAACAGAGACTGAGCTATTCCCAGGAGTATGAGCAGTGGCAGAATCGTATATTTGAGGATTACTGTAATCGCTACAGGGAAGAAGAATTAAATGCAGTCTTGTCGGGCGATGGAAGTCCAGAAGATGTAAATACCTACATAGCTGCCTTAAAGAGACAGAAACTGGGGCAGGATGTGGCGACCCTTGGAAAAGTTTCCTGCATAACGAATACGACAGGGTATGAGTTGAGTGAGTATATCATCGCTGGAGACGGCAACACAGTGATCTTTCCCGGAGCAGTGATAAAAGGAAATTCCCTGTTTCAAGGGACAGCAGATTACACTTTATTGCCGCTGGAGAGAAGCGCCATGTCTTTGACCAGCAATCAACCGGGCGGATATTCAGCCCAGGTAGAAAATGTGAATTACCAGAGTGTTTCGGAAATTTTGAACAGATGTGCCGATAAAAATGAAGGGCAAAGCGCCAAAGAGTGGAATTACTACATGCAGGTAATCAGAAGCAGGGAGGAGTTGGAGGCAAATCTGGGAATCCAGACGCCGTTAAATCTGGCTGGAATGGAATTTGGAGCCAGTGAAAAGATGGAATTGTCCAGTGTGGCGGTAGTTTACAGGCAGACATATTATACTGTCAGTGTAGAGCCTAAAAGGAATGCGGCTGAGTATTTTACAAATGTAACAGATCTGACTGTGTTTGGAGAGTATGAGCCGGCCTATGTTTCTTCCGTAGATTATGGGAGGATGGTCGTTGTTTTGATTCAGGGAAATATGAGCGAGGAGGAACTGGGCGCAAAAGTGAGCGCTTGTATTCAAGGTGTAGGCATCGAAGCAGGATTGACAAATATCTGCACAGACACGAGCCTTACATGGAATATTTATCAATTTGGCGGCGAACAGAAAGACGTGGGGATGATTACAGATACATCTGAAAAGACCTCAGGTCTGGTAGAGAAGTGGAATGAGTTCTGGAGTGGTTCAGAGAGCCAGGATACGGTAGAGACTCGCATCAATGACTTTATTTCTACGGATGCGTCTGCTGTGAATCCAGTGCCGATAGCATACACTTTAAAATATCTGTCAGATAATTCGTATGTTCCTGCAATGGTGATTTTGGAAAGGGAATTTGAGTTTGAATGAAAAACGGAATACGGTGGAAGGCGTACGGGTATTTCGTTAATTGATGCCAGAGCGTGTCAAAAGAATATAGACCAGGAGAATATATCATGAAAAATGATTACAAAAAAGTAGAGCAGGAAGTTAACAGAATAGAAGAAGAATGTGCGGCTCTGGAGGAAAAAAAGAGAAAACGTAAGAAAAAAATGGGCATATTGTACAGCCTATTTTTAATATTGGCAGTTGCAGTCAATGTGGGGACGGGTATCTATTTCTGGAACAAAACCCAGGGGATAGAGCAGGAACTGGAGCAGGAGTACAGTGCGAAACGCGATGAGCTGCTTAAACGGCTGGAAGTGGAATAGCCCTGACTACCCCCATTTTGATGGGGTAGTTTGAGTAAATTACAAATAGGATAGGAGAAAAGATTATGAAGTGCAGTGGATGCGGAAATGAGATTCCGGAGGGAGCA
>JAMPFM010000075.1 GCA_023664455.1 Blautia sp. | reverse complement strand
GAACTGAAGCCGGACACTACAAAGTTTCGCCTGAAAACTCGCAATCAGAGCGAAAGACTCTTTACTGTCAATGTTATCAGTAGTGGTGATCCGTTAGAAATTTACACCGACAGGGAAGGCGAAATTATTTTAAAAAAATATTCTCCTATCGGGGAAATGGGAACGTTTGCAAAACAATATGCTGAAAGTATGGCGCAGGTTTCCGGTCATATTGCAATGATAGCTGACAGGGATCAGTTTATCGCCGTTTCGGGCGGCATGAAGAATGTTCTGGGAAAATCCATAAGCAGGGATTTGGAAGAAAAAATTAATAACCGGGAAAGCGTGGTTGCCACGAAGGGCGATAGAAACTTTATTCCGGTCTGCCATGAATCCAGCGATGAATATCAGCATGAAGCAATCAGCCCTATTATTTGCGAAGGGGATGTTATCGGCGCCGTTATTTTACTGGAAATGGACAATAAATCCAAAATGGGAGAAGTGGAGCAGAAACTGATTCAGTCGGCGGCGGGATTCCTCGGCAGACAGATGGAGCAATAGTGCGCCTGACAATTCAATGATATTTTCTGATAAGGGGCAGTATCTTTCTTGAAGGGATAACTGCCTCTTGGATTATCCTTAAAAACAAGTTGACAAGGATAGTAGATAGAAATATAATTTATTGCGGTTCCTAGTGATATAGTAGGAAATGGAAATAGCTGCAAATCTGGGGGCTGAAGACATGCTGTGCACTATGCAGGAGTGCTTTGTAATTATCTATGTAATTATCGCAGGTAATTGCGAAACTAAGATTTGGAAACGTGTAGTTGTACGGAATATACAACTCCAAAGGAAGGTACTGTGAAAACGCCGGTACTTAGATGCCGTATTTTGGCATCTTATGTACCGTTGCGTTTGAACTGTAGCGAGAGCGTGCCTGCGTTGGATTGTATATTCTGTACAACGGACGGCTACAAAATCGTGGTTTTGCAATTATCTAATATAATTATCGGGAGGAAGGGAGTAAGATTCATGAGGAAAAGATTGATCGGTAAGGCGCTTAGTCTGTTGCTTGTAATAGTAATGATGGCGGCGTTATCCGGCTGCGGTTCTGAGAATGAGACGGACGGTGCATCGGAAGAAAAGATTGTGAATATCGGTATTACAGACTCTTTAGGAGGGATGAATCCACTGACGAATGACCAGACCTGGATTAATAAATATGCAGTTGATTTGGAATTTCTTCCCTTGGTCGATTTAGACAGAGAATTGAATTTCCAGCCGATGTTGGCGGATTCTGTTACGACAGAGGACAATATACATTTTATCGTTCATATTGATGAAAATGCTGTCTGGTCGGATGGCACGCCAGTCACGGCGGAAGACGTAGAGTATACGGTTCTGCGGCTGGCGAGTCCCGTGATTGCCAATCCGACGTTACTGCTCTATGCATTTGAGGGAGTCGGCGAGGAAGGATTTGTGGAAGAAGGCGCAGAAAGCGTAGAAGGGATAGAAGTCCTGGATGAGAAAACCATTCAGTTTACGACGAAGTATCCGATTGCGCTGACGACCTTTGAAAATACATATGCCTTCTATATTCATACGCTGCCAAAACATGTATTGGAGCAGTATACGGAAGCGGAGCTGATGTCATTGGATTGGTTTAGTCATCCCGATGTGGTCAGCGGACCTTATATGGTTACGGATTATGATGTAGATCATTATATTTCCTATACAGCAAATGAGAAGTATTGGAAAGGAGCGCCTAAAATCGAAAAACTAAACTTTAAGATTCTGGATTCCAGTCAGATTTATGCAGGGCTTCAGTCCGGTGAAATCGATGTGACACATCATACGATGACGGCGATTCCACAGGAGGATTATGAGAATATTGAAGCATTGGAAAATATAGACGTCGTATACGGTTCCCCGATTACGAATCAGTCGGTTTTCATAGAGACGACAAATATCCCGGATGAGAGAGTGCGCCAGGCGCTTCTTTGCGCCATTGACAGGGAGCAGATACTGGAAGAATTGATGAAAGGGCATGGGGAAGTCGTAGATGGTTTTCTTTCCTCAGCGGGTCCGTTTTATGATGAAACGATTATCCCTACTGCATATGACCCGGAGCGCGCCCGGACGCTTTTAAAAGAGGCGGGATGGGACGAGTCCCGGACGCTGCGTTTCTATGTAAATTCCGGCGACGGTACTTTTGTGAATGCGGCACAGGTTATGGCGGCGCAGTGGGATGCCGTGGGCGTGAAAGTGGAAATACAGACGGTTGACCTTGCCACCTTAATGACGGTTGCCGAGACGACGGATTATGATTTGTTTGCGGTACAGTATACTTATGCACCGGTAGACCCTTACCCGGATATTGCGTGGCTGCTTGGCGGCGAGGGAAGCTGGACAGGGTATGCCAGTGAGGAAATCAATGCGGCATTGGAGCAAACGCAGACAGCGGGAAGTATAGATGAGATGAAGGAATTATATGCGATTGTGGATAAAAAAGTGCAGGAAGATGTTCCCATGTTTTCGGCATATATTATCAGTGGGCAGGGAGCGGTGAATAAGAGGCTTACCGGCGTAAATGCAGACGTTTACGGATTTTTTGCCAATGTAGCGGAGTGGGATATCGTGCAGTAAGAGTCTGTGGATGGTATGATAAAAGGCAGTAATTTACGGCAGGGTTTTCGATATGTTTTGGGAAGATGACCTTGCAGTGGAAAATTTTGTCATGTTGTTGGAAAGGCATGGTTATTCGTATGTCACATTTATTGGAAGTGGATGGACTGACGACAGTTTTTCAAGGGGATTATGGAAAGAATACGATGGTGGATCATATTTGTTTTCATGTAGACAAAGGGGAAACCGTCTGTATCGTAGGGGAATCCGGCTGTGGAAAAAGCGTTACGTCTTTATCCATTATGGGGCTGCTTGCAAGAAATGGACAGGTTACAGAAGGCACGGTTCTGTTTGACGGGCAGAATCTTCTTTCCATGACGGAGCAGGATTTAGATAAAATCAGAGGCAATCAGTTGACGATGATTTTTCAGGACCCGCTGACTTCCCTGAATCCGGTCTTTACGATAGGGAATCAGATTAGCGAGAGTATCCGGGTACACATGGGGCTTTCTAAGGAAGAGGCAAAAAAGCGCGCGGTGATGCTGCTTACAAAGGTTGGAATGCCTGAACCGGAGCAGACGATGAAGAAATTTCCGCATACGCTTTCCGGGGGAATGCGTCAGCGTGTCATGATTGCGATGGCATTGTCCTGCAATCCTCAATTATTAATAGCGGACGAGCCTACAACAGCGCTGGATATGACGATACAGGCACAGATTATGAAGTTATTGAAAGAATTGCAGCAGGAAAATGACATGGCTGTCATTTTGATTACGCATGATATCGGTCTGGTTGCTAATATGGCGGACAGGGTACTGGTTATGTATGCAGGGCAGTTTGTGGAAGCAGCGTCTGTCGGGGAGCTGTTCCAAAATCCGCGTCATCCTTATACGCAGGCATTGTTAGATTCCGTGCCGACCATCAGGGACGATGAAGACAGGCAGCTTGTGTCCATCCCCGGAATGGTGCCGGAAAATTATGATGATATGCAGGGCTGCAGGTTTGCGGGAAGATGCAGCTACTATGCACCGGAGTGTGATGAACGGCAGGAAGATTATCATTTTGCACCGCAGCATAGTGCGAAATGTATACGCCAGTATCAGGCAGACGTCTTGGATAAGGCGTCATCGCACTAATTGCCCGGCAAGGAGGAAATGATTATGGGTGCGGAGCAGACGCCTATCATTCAAGTGAAGAATATCAAGAAATACTACCCCATAAAGGACGGTATCATAACGCATACGACGGGGCATGTCAAAGCGGTGGATGGGGTGGATTTTTCGATTATGCCGGGAGAAACATTAGGACTCGTAGGGGAATCCGGCTGTGGTAAAACGACAATCGGCAGACTGCTGGTAGGTCTGGAGCCGCCGACGGAAGGAGCTATTTATTATAAGGGAAAATCCCTGGCGGATAGGACGCGGGAAGAAAAAAAGCAGATGCGCACCAATCTTCAGATGGTTTTTCAAGATCCTTATTCTTCCTTAAATCCCCGTAAACATATTTATGAAATTCTGGCGCAGCCAATGTTATATCATAAGATATCTTCTAAAGACGCCGTGGAAAGAGATATTTGTAAGATTCTGGATATGGTGGGACTATCTGAAAATGTGCTGGGCAGGTATCCGCATGAATTTTCCGGCGGGCAGAGACAAAGAATCTGTATTGCGAAGGCATTATCCTTAAAACCGGAATTTATCGTCTGCGATGAACCAATCAGCGCATTGGACGTATCCATACAGGCACAGATTTTAAATCTATTAAAAAGTCTGCAAAAGGAGCTGAATCTGACGCTTCTATTCGTAGGGCACGGTCTGGGCGCAGTGAACTATGTCAGCGACAGGATTGCGGTAATGTATTGTGGAAAAATTGTCGAGACAGGCGATGCAAAAGAGGTTTTTAGAAATCCGACGCATTCTTATACAAAAGCGCTTTTAGATGCAGTGCCGACGCTGGATTTGGCGCGAAAGACAAAGGAGTGCAGTTTTGCATAAGCTGTGATTGAGAGGGAATGGTATGGGCAAATATATTTTGAAAAGAATATTGATTGCAATCCCGGTCTTAATCGGCATTACTATCATTGATTACGCAATTATGTGCCTTGCTGGAAGTCCGCTTGCGATGCTGCAGGGACCGCGCGTAACGGAAAGCGCACTGGAAGCGAAAAAAATTGCCCTTGGACTGGACAAGCCTTTTTATGTGCAGTACTTTGTCTGGCTGGGACAGTTGTTGCGCGGAAATATGGGATATTCCATCAAATCCTATCAACCGGTCAGCGATATGATAGTTAGCCACCTGGGACCGACCCTTCTATTGATGGGAGTGTCATTGCTGCTTAGTCTGCTGATTGCAGTGCCGGCGGGGATCTATAGTGCGGTGCATCAGTATTCCAAAGGTGATTATACGGTTGTGACGCTGTCGTTTCTGGGAAGCAGTGTGCCGGGATTTTTTTTATCCCTTCTATTGATTTATATTTTTACGGTGAAGCTGAATGTGCTTCCTTCGTCCGGTATGGTGACGCTTGGGAAATCGGGCGGCGTAGGCGATGTGGCGAAGCATATGGTGATGCCGGTCGTCGTGCTTGCCGCGTCTATGGCGGGGAGTAATATTCGTTATATCAGAAGCGCAGTATTGGAAATTTTACAGCAGGATTATTTACGAACGGCAAGGGCAAAAGGGATCGGAAGGTTCCGGGTCATTTATAAACATGCGCTGAGAAATGCGCTTGTGCCGATTGTAACAGTTATCGGTATGCAGATTCCCGTTTTGTTTGGCGGCGCGATTATTATCGAGCAGGTATTTTCCTGGCCGGGGCTTGGGCTGATGACGATGAGTGCAATCAGTAATCGGGATTATCCGGTGATTATGGGAGTATGTCTGCTTTCGGCGGTGGTAGTGTTAATTGGGAATCTGTTGACGGATATTTTGTATGCGGTAGTGGATCCGACGATACAGTTGCAATAGAAAGTGTGTAATCTGCCTATCTGGCACAACGGACTCTGGCAATACCTGTTTTTCATTGCCTAAGAAATACAAAGAAACACAATAGAACACAGAAGAACACAAAAGAAACACAAAAGAAACACAAAAGAACATGACAGAACATGATAGAACACAAAATATAATCTTTGAAAGGACAAGCTATGCCTACAGAACGCTATTCACAAACGATATTTCGTAGATTCAAAAAGCATCATTTAGCGGCATTCAGCCTAATAGTGCTTGGTGTTTTGTGCGGTGCAGCCCTGCTGGCGCCGGTACTGGCTCCCTATGCGCCGGATGCTATCGTCGGCTCTTTTAACGAGCCGCCCTGTAAGGAATTTTGGCTCGGAACGGACTCGATAGGGCGGGATATTCTTAGTAGACTGCTTTACGCAATGCGGATTTCTTTAATGGTTGGTATTATGGCGACATTGATTTCTACGGTAATCGGGGTTTTTCTGGGATTGATTGCAGGCTATTTCGGCGGAATTGCCGATATGATGATTATGCGTTTTACAGATATGGTAATGTCGTTTCCCTATATTTTGCTGGTGCTGGTGGCAGCGTCCATTTTTAAACCGGGCTTATGGAATATTATTCTGATTCTGGGGTTTGTGGACTGGCCCGGAGTTGCCCGGTTAGTGCGCGGCAACGTTTTATCCTTGCGGGAAACCAATTTTATCAAAGGAAACATTGTGGCGGGCATGCCGCTGCATCATATTCTTTTTTCAGAGATTCTGCCCAATACGGCGGCGCCGGTATTGATTTATGCAACTTCCGTTCTGGCATTGTCCATGTTGGATGAAGCCGCGCTCAGTTTCTTAGGTCTGGGCGTGCAGTTACCTACGGCAAGTCTGGGAAATATGCTGAATGGGGCGCAGTCCCTTACGGTATTGACCCGTCAGCCGTGGCAATGGATTCCGCCGGGACTTATGATTGTAATTCTTGTCATTGCGATTAATTTTGTGGGCGATGCGCTGCGGGATGCGCTGGACCCGAACAGTGAGAAAAGGTAATGCCTAAAAAGAATGATAAATTAAAAAAATGATAACAGGGTAGCCGGCGCAGAAAGCACTGCGGCAGGTAACTTTAGAAATAATCCGAAAAATAAGGCTTTTCTACCGGTATCAACCGCTCCAGCCAGGTCAGCATGTAATATTCGGTCTGGATTTTCTCATGTTCATAAAGGTAAGTCGGTCTTTTATACCCCATCAGCATCGTCGTCAGCGTGTTTACAGAAAGCTCTACAACATTGATGGACTGGTTGTTTTCCACTCGTTCGCAGACGGTTTTTCCGTCATGCCAGGAAACCATATAATCCCCTTCGTTCCAGGGAGCCATCTGGTCGTGGACGAGAAAATGCAGTTTGAAATCTTCGGGCTGTACCTGATAAGGATATTGGGTTAAAAATTCTTTCACATCGATAATGCGCGCCATGATATAGGGCGAAATGGTTTCCGTAATTTCGCTGTCCTCAAATAAATAAGCCATCGTTTCGCCGGAATAATTATAGCCCTGCACCTGCGTAATCATGGAAAAATGGGCGCTGATATAGTTCCAGAGACCGTGATTGGCCTCAATATTCAGATAGACCATTTCCTTGATATGAAAAATCTCATTGGCGATGTAATAGACCACATACCCAAGGGGTTTATGCTCCTTGCTGTAATAGACTGCTACGATGATATCTTCATTATCCCAACGCCAGTATTCTTCCCAGGAAAGGGCGTCGCGAATCAGGGCGCCGTGACGCTGCAGGGCGAAATAGGAGTGGACGTTATGATAATCTTCTGAGTCCAGGCTGACCCGTTCCACCATGCCGGTAACGGGAATCAGTTTCGGAAGCTGCGTATCTTTGACGGTAAAGGTGAGTTTATCCGATACGATTTCCCAGCCCATTTTCCGATAGAAGGGGATGGAATAGGGATATAAAAAGGAAAGCAGCATTCCTTTCTGGTGCATATAATCCAGAACGCGGCGCATAAGGGAATGAATCAATCCCCTGCCGCTATATTCCGGATAGGTTGCTACGCCTGTGATACCGCCCATATCGATTAATTTATCATGGATATTGACCCGCATGGAATAGACGACTATCATGGAGGCAAGTTTTTCCTGATAGAACCATCCCAGCACATAGGATTCTTCTAAAATGGGGCTTTTGGCGGATTTAATCTCATCCGGCTGCCAGCCTGTCTGGAACAAATCATAGGAAGTGACCTGAAAAGCATATTGCAATAATGCGTTAAACTGTTCCAGATCGTTTTTATCTAATTCGCGCATTTTAAAATTATCATCGATTTCCAAGTAGGTGTGCTTTTGTGTCCCGTCCATAAAGCGCCTCGTCTTTTTAAAATAGTTTATTCCCGCGAGCAACGAGCCAAGTGACTGCTTGCAGGCATTTGGCGACTGCCGCGAGGGTCTAATACCCCGCAGCTTGCTGCGCTACAAGTTTGATGCCCCGTCAGCTTGCTGCGGGGTGTTTGACTGAAAATAATCTGCGAATTTCCCCTCGTCTGCATCAAAGAAACAGAAACCTACGATACCGCGCCCCGTGTGCGCACCGATTGCGCAGCCGACTACGGCGGTCATGATGGACTTGGGATGAAATTCTTCTTCAATCATAGATTTCATCATGGTAAGGGATTCCTGGTCTTCCCCGTGGCAGATTGCGATGGTCTGGTTTTCTGCATGATAGATATTTTCTTTTGCATAATCCAGTAGATAGCGCAGGGATTTCTTGCGTCCCCGGACGGTCTTAATCACCGATAACGCACCGTTTTCATCGACAATCAGGACGGGTTTCATGTCTAAAGTTTCGGCAAGTGTGCCTTTGAATTTGGTAAGCCGTCCGCCTTTAATCAGATAAGCAAGCGTCTGTACGGTAAAGACATGCCTGATATGGGCGATAAAATAGTCTGCGGCTTCTAAAATCTCTTCTTTGGAAGCTCCTTTTTCTAACATGGTGACTAATTTGGATACGACCAGACCGAATCCGATGGAAGCGCATTTGGAATCCACGATGGTCAGATCAAAGTCAGGATAATCCTCTAACACGTTATTTTTGGCGATATTGGCGGCATTATAAGTGCCGGCGATACCGGTTGAAAAGCAAAGATAAATGATACTGTCCCCCGCCTGCGCATATGGCAGGAAAGCGTCCGTGAACATTGCCGGATTGATATGATACGTTTTCACATCGCGTTTGATATCATCCAGAATGTGATAAAATTCTTCTGTCTGAATGGTCTTGCCATCAAAGTAATCCACATCGTCGATGACAACAGGGGTTGGGATAACGTGCAGTTTGTGTTCTTCTATATAACTTTTGGGTAAATCACTTGCAGAATCCGTAATAATACGAAGCATAATGTCTCCTTTCAAAAGTAATGGTTATGGGCGATTGCGAAACTAAGGTATAAGAATGTGTAGTTGTACAGAATATACAAATCCAAAAGCAGGTACTGTGAAAACGCCGGTACTTAGATGCCGTATTCTGGCATCTTATGTACCGTTGCGTTTGAACCGTAGCGGGAGCGTGCCTGTGTTGGATTGTATATTCTGCACAACGGGCGGCTGTAAAATCTTAGTTTCGCAATTACCTAGTAATGGTCATATTGTAAAATCCCTTTATATCATACTGGAACATAAGAGGCTTTTCAAGAGAAGAAACTATTAAATTTTCCTAACGAAAGCCATCCCCTGTTTCTTGGAAATGCGGTAGTTATTGTTTTGCCACATTCCCCATCTGGTCCAGCAGGGAAATCTTGATATCGTATAGTCTGCTGGATAAATCCACATACACTTTATGAGGGTTGACAAGACGCCTGGTTTCATCCCAGAGGGTATCCTGCTCTTTTTGGCAATAGGCGCGGATGTCCATTACCTTTGGCGAGGTATAGACGCATTTACCATTCTGGAATACAGGAACCATCAGCTCCCGGAGCTGATAACTGCCGCCCGCGAGCATAGTCTTTTTCCAAGGCTCTACCGGGTCGAAAAGCAGAAGCGGTTCTGATTCTTTGAATTGCTCGTCCACAAGGCAGATAAGGTCAGCTTTGATTTTGCCGCTTTCTTTCTCGTAGATGCGATAAATGGTCTTATTGCCCGGATTGGTTACTTTTTCCGAGTTTTCGGACAGTTTGATTTTCGGAATGAATTGTCCGTCTTTGCCCATAATCGCCGCCAGTTTATAGACGCCGCCGAATGAAGGGCAGTCTTTGGAAGTAATCAGATGCGTGCCCACACCCCAGGAAGTGATTGCCGCACCCTGGTCTTTCAGGCTCTGAATTAGAAATTCATCTAAGTCGTTAGAAGCTGAAATAACCGCGTCCGGGAAACCGGCGTCATCCAGCATTTTACGCGCTTTCTTGGAAAGATAGGCAAGGTCGCCGCTGTCTAAGCGGATTCCATAGAAGGTGAGTGGAATGCCAGCCTGCCGCATTTCTTTGAAAACGCGGATAGCGTTTGGTACGCCAGATTTTAACGTGTCATAAGTATCGACAAGTAAAATACAGGCGGACGGATACATGTCCGCATAGGTTTTAAACGCGGTATATTCATCGGGGAAACTCATAATCCAGCTATGGGCATGAGTGCCTTTCACCGGTACGTCAAAAAGCTGTCCGCAGAGGACGTTGGAAGTGCCGACACAGCCGCCGATGATGGCGGCTCTGGCGCCATAAGTTCCGGCGTCCGGTCCCTGCGCGCGCCGCAGACCAAATTCCATAATGCCATCCCCATGCGCCGCGTAGCAGACTCTTGCAGCTTTCGTCGCAATGAGACTTTGGTGGTTTATGATATTTAAAATCGCTGTTTCCACTAGCTGCGCCTGCATAATCGGCGCGATGACTTTGACAAGCGGCTCCCTTGGAAAGACGACGGTGCCTTCCGGGATGGCGTAAATATCGCCCGTAAACTGGAAATCGCGTAGGTAATCCAGAAAGTCCTGTTCAAAGATACCAAGGCTTGCAAGATAAGCGATATCTTCTTCGTCGAAATGCAGTTCTTTAATATATTGCACTAACTGTTCTAAGCCCGCCGCGATGGCAAAACCGCCGTCGCATGGATTGTTCCGGTAGAACGCGTCGAAGATGACGGTCTCGTTCTGGTCTTTATTCTTGTAGTATCCCTGCATCATGGTCAATTCATAAAGGTCGGTGAGCAGAGTCAGGTTTTGTCTGTCCATTTTGTAGCCATACCCCTTTCCTTTTCATGCTGCCGCACAATTTTTGCTTTCATAATCTATATTGCACATAAATTATCATTATTTTACACCTATTTGATAAAATATGGAAGGGCGGAGAGGAATTTAAAGGGTTAATTTTCTTTTATAATAGAGAAGTAATTGATAAAAAAGAAGCAAAAAAATAATAGACTTGCGAGTGTGCTTGTGGTAAAATGCCTGTATTAATGTAAGATTGGTTTTGTGCCATTCGTGCGGAAGGGATTGTTTTATGTTCATACAATATTTATCAATTGTTTGTGCCATTCTCTGTATATTTTTATCAGGTTGTGGAGCGCAGGACGATTCGGTGAAAGATAGCGGCGCCGTGTTACAGAGTGATGAAGAAACACAAAGTCCAAATGAAATGATTGAAGAGCTGAACGGACAGGAAACCGATGATACACTTCCGCCGTTTTTTGTGGACATAGAAGATGAGTATCCCAAAGGGGTGCAAATAAACGATCAGACTTTTGATGTAAACCTGAATCCTTTTGGAA
>JAMPFM010000074.1 GCA_023664455.1 Blautia sp. | reverse complement strand
TGATTTTACTGGGTTTCTTCTAACTTAGTCCTATTATAACACGGGCATCAAAATAGTCCACACCACATTTTTCAAGCTGTTTTGCAAAGATTTCCTTTACCTTGGGCATATTGGCAAGATCGTAACCGGGAAATTTCGTCGCAAGATAAAAACTCTCGCGAGGATATTTAGAAAGCGCCTTACCGATTACGGTTTCTGAATTGCCCGCATGATATCCCCAGGCGGTATCAAAATAATTAATGCCCTGTTCTATCGCATAATCTATCATTTCTTCGGCAGCCGCCTCGTCGATTCTCGCATCGTCACCGTCGATGACCGGCAGACGCATCGCTCCAAATCCAAGAGCGGATAACTTTAAGTCCTGAAATTCACGATAAATCATAAAAATAACCATGCTCCTTCCTTAGCCTGCGAATTTGTGCCCTCAAGCACAAATTTGCGTGTGAAAAATTTATTTTTCACACTAGCCTCCATTCTTTTGTCAAATTAGATAAGCGATTCATACAATTTCGTAATATCTTCTACGCTTGTTTCTTTCGGATTGCCCGGTCTGCATGCGTCGTCATATGCAGACTGTGCAAGGAAAGGAATGTCTTCTTTCTTCACGATTTCCTTTAAATCTGCGGGAATGCCTACATCTTGCGACAATTTTCTAACTGCATCTACAGCCGCTTTCCGGTACTCTTCCTGAGACATGGCATCTACACCCTCTACGCCCATAGCGCGGGCAATCTCACGATACTTCTCGCCTGTCGCATCCGCATTATATTCCATGACGGTAGGCAGAATGATGGCATTGGCAACACCGTGCGGCGTATCATACAATGCGCCAAGCGGGTGCGCCATCGAATGCACGATACCAAGCCCGACATTGGAAAAGCCCATACCTGCGACATACTGTCCAAGCGCCATATCCGTCCTGCCTTCCGGGGTATTGTCCACTGCACCGCGCAAAGAACGGGCAATGATTTCAATTGCTTTCAGATGGAACATGTCGGACAATTCCCATGCGCCCGCCGTAATATAACCTTCAATGGCATGGGTCAGCGCGTCCATACCAGTCGCCGCCGTCAGTCCTCTCGGCATAGAAGACATCATATCCGGGTCTACAAATGCTACCACTGGAATATCTTTCGGGTCTACGCAAACCATTTTGCGACTTTTTTCTGCATCGGTAATGACATAATTGATGGTTACTTCCGCTGCCGTTCCTGCGGTCGTCGGCACTGCAAAAATCGGTACAGATTTATTTTTCGTCGGTGCAACTCCCTCTAAGCTGACTACATCTTCAAATTCTGGATTCTTGATAATGATACCAATTGCTTTCGCAGTATCCATAGAAGAACCGCCGCCGATTGCCACCAGATAATCTGCGCCCGATTTCTTAAAAGCGCCTACCCCAGTCTGGACATTTTCAATCGTCGGATTCGGCTTAATATTAGAATACAACTCATAAGCAAGCCCCGCCTTATCCAAAACTTCTAGAACCTTGCCTGTCACCCCGAATTTCACAAGGTCCGGATCGGAGCATACAAATGCTTTCGTAAACCCTCTTCCTTTCGCTTCCGTCGCAATTTCCTGAATCGCTCCCGCTCCATGATAGGAAGTCTCATTCAATACAAATCTGTTTGCCATACCACATTCTCCTTTTCTTTTTTATAGAAATCTTTTTGGCAGAAAGATAGCTTTCCCAAAAACCAATTTCTGCTATTATTATACAGGTAAATCCACCACAGGTAAAGGACAGGCGATAAAAGTTTCTGAGACTTTTCGCGAGTTAGACGCGCCTATCCCAACGCTTCCGACACCCTTACAAGCTCCTCGCGGATTCCTATATGCTGCGGGCACACCTGCTCGCATTTGCCGCATTTAATACACTGCGCCGCTTTTTTCCTTCCATGTCCAGCCACAAGCCAGTCTTCCTGATGCTTTGCCGCTGCAGAATCAGAATAGAGCGTGAGATAATTCATCGCGGTAAAGGAACCCGAAATTCCAATTTCCATCGGACAGACCTTTGCACAATAATTGCAAGTCGTACACGGAATCAGCGGAATATTGTTTATCTCTTCCTGTGCCGCCTTCAATGTCGCCCTCTGCGCGTCCGTCAGCCCCTTGAAATCCTTCATATAAGAAAGATTATCTTTCATCTGCTCTAAATTGCTCATGCCCGAAAGAACCGTCACAATCCCGTCTAAGTCTGCGGCAAAGCGAATTGCCCAGGAAGCGATGGAACTATCCGGTTCCGCTGCCTTGAAAATCTTTTGGACGGATTCCGGCGGCGTCGCCAGCATACCACCCTTCACAGGTTCCATGACAATCACGGATTTCCCGTGTTTCCTTGCCACTTCATAACAGGCTTTGGACTGAATCGCAGGATTTTCCCAATCGGCATAATTAATCTGAAGCTGCACAAACTCCATTTCCGGGTGCGCGTTCAAAATCTCTTCCAGCTCCTCTGGCGTAGAGTGGAAAGAAAAGCCCATGTGTTTAATTTTTCCTTCCGCTTTTTTCTCTGCAATCCAGCTCCACATATCAAAATCATCAAAATAGCGGCTCCTGCCCTCGCCCAGATTATGAAGCAGATAGTAATCGAAATACCCTGCGCCAGTCTGTTTCAGCGATGTGTCAAACTGCGCAATCGCGTCTTCCCTTGTCTTACAGTTAATCCATGCGGCATTTTTGGTCGCTAACTGGAAACGTTCCCTCGGATATCGTTCTACAAGCGCCTGTCTGATAGCATCTTCACTTCCCGCATACGCCCATGCCGTGTCAAAATAGGTAAATCCGGCTTCTAAGAATAAATCCACCATTTCCTTCGTCTGTTCCACATCAATGACGCCGTCCTTTTGCGGAAGCCTCATCAACCCAAATCCTAACTTTCTAATTTCTTCACCCAAATACGCCATTTCTCTACCTCCATTTTTTTGCTGTTTTGACGCCCTGCGTAATCCATTTTGTAACAGAAAAAGACAGGTGCGCCCCTGCCTTTTTATTGTAACTGTTTTTGTCTGGGATGTAAAATGTTTCCCGCAATTCTACTTTTTCACCTGATACCTCAATGATGATGACCACCATGATGCCTCGACTGATGATGATTCCCGCTGTACTTTTCATGACTGTGCTCACCAATCTGTGTACAGCCGTCAATTCCACAAGACCCATGCGTATGATGTTCTGCCTCGGTGCAGCCTGACACTCCACAATTATGATATGCATGCCCATCATCCGCGCTGTGGGGATAACAGAATTCTCCATCATGCATATGCGTCCCTGTTTCCGTGCAACCTGCTATGCTGCATATGTCGTGGCTATGTTCGCCTATCTGTGTACAGCCGTCAATTCCACAAAGACCATGCTGGTGTACTTCTGTCTGGATACAGCCCGGAACTTTGCAGAAAAACATCGCATTTTCTATTTGAATTATATCTTCCATCTCTGCCTGCGCCATTTTCCCATTCTCTGGCTGCACCATGACTACGCGCTCCGTTTGCGGCGCTCCCTTGGCTTCCACTGAACTTTGATTCATTGCATATACTGAAACGATACTGCCAGATACCATCGCAGCCGCCACAAAGGCAGTCGCCAATACTATTTTTTCCTTTCCCATATTCATCCTCATTTTCCGAATCATTGTTTTGGAGTATAAGAACACTATAGCATAGCAGTTTATCCAACGTCAATATGCACAATATACCTGTGAAATTTATCTGCCCGCCTCATCCAGTTTCCGTATCGTATCCTCACTCAAATAATATTCCAGCTCATGAAACTGCGCATAGGACAATTCCCCACCCTCTTCCAGATACGTCAGCAGACATTCTTCCAATTCCTTATCGCTTAAATAAAACATCGTTTCTTTCAATGCCCCCAAAAAGTCTTCCCCTGGAAGCGCGTTTAATAATTCCACTATGGCGGTTCCCTCCAGATAGGGCGTCAGCTCTTTAAGGATCTTTACATCGGGCGGCGCAATAGAACCGTCTTTTACCGCTTCTACCAGATAGGCGCCTGCACTCCTATCACCGTAAATAAGAAAGTCGCAAAGCTCCTCTTTATCAAAAGAAACTCCCTGTTTTAACAACACGCTAAATGCCTCACTTACCTCTGCCGCTTCCATATAAACGATTACTTCCATGACCTGTTCTTTCTCTACGGTTTCGCCCGCTTTTACTTTCTCAATAATCTGCCCTTTACGCTCATCCCATTCCGAGTAATAGATGTGGGAAAACAGTTTCTCATCCAAGCCGGAAAAACTGACCCAGAGTGATTTTAACTTTGCTCCCTGCCCCGCCATTTTAATGACATTTCTGCCTTTTTTCATCGTCACCGCCAGACTTGTACTCACGCCCGTATCGTTGATTGTCGCAACGTTTCCATCCGGGTCAATATGCACCACTTTAAATTTTCCGTCCGCCAGTTTGAAAGAGGAATTTATCCGAATATCCGTATCCGTCTCAGCATAGAGTATTTTCAGGGAATCCGAACCATTGATAGCCATAGAAGAACCTCGGATTTCCTTATCACCGCCGCTATAATTATAGGCGCTCCATAAATCACACTTATCCTCTCCCACCAGCAGTCCATCGTCATCGTAAACTTTCCAGGCTTCACCCGTTTGATTGGCTACAGCATTCATCACATCGGAAGAGGCATCCCACATCGCCCCCTTTATTACATCAAAAAAAGAGTTATCCGTCGTACCAGAATCTGCCGCACTAAAATCTGACATATCAGAATCCGACGTTTCAGAAGCAGAAAACGTAATCCCGCCGCAGGCAGTCAGAACCATTGCTGCCCCGAACACACATAGGGAAAGCACAAATCTGCCCAAAGTCTGCTTTTTATAAAAAAGAATGCCGTTTAATCGTTTCTTCATATCTTTTTTTCCTTTCATAAACATAGTAGAAAACCCGCTATCACAATATGCGACTTTTTTCTGTGCAATATTTAGAAGCATATTTCCATACCACTTTCTTTGCTCCTGCGACACGCCCGCCAAAACAGCTTCGTCACAGGCAAGCTCACAGTCGATTTCCATCCGTCTGCCAATCCAGTAAAAAAGCGGGCAAAACCAATGAATGCAAAGCAATATCTGATACAGCCATTTATATCCTATATCCTTTCGCGCCACATGCACAAGCTCATGGCGCAGAATCAGCTCATCCTGTTTGATATCGCAATTTTCTTCTTTGGGAAGGACAATCTTGCTCCGCCATAATCCAAACGTCACAGGACTGATAATTTCCGCGGACTCATACAAAAGCGGCATCCTGCGCACATGCAATTCATCGGATATGGTTTCTGCGATGGATAAAAGGTTTTCATCCCTCAACGGTACACAATGCCTTTTCATCCCGGCGATAAAGCGCCTATAGTTTCTCATTTTAAAGAAAAAGGTCGCAATCATTCCAGTAAACCATATAATTCCAAGAATTTCCATACAGATTTTCCATAGAATACGCCTGGCTCCATACCGGGAATCCCTTCCTGTCATGGATTCCTCCATGTCATCGGTCTCGGACAGAAGCTTCTCTTCCCCGGTAACCTTCGCCACATCACCAGCTCCAGGCAAAGACTGTATTTCCCCGATATCTCTCACCGGCTCCACTCCCCCTATATCCGCAACCCCATCCGGGAATTGTGCTGATTTTTCTGTCCCTGTCCTCTCTGTCCCATGTGGAAACTCTACCGCTTCCATGCTCCCGTACCCAGATTTATCATCAGTTCTTGCGACGTTATTCTCTGTCGTAATATAAAAGACGTCCACATCAATATTCTGTGAAAAAGCCGGAAAAAGCTGTGCCGGAATCAAAAGCCTCAACATGACCAGAAACCATATATAATAATTCCATTTCCTTGAAAACACCCTTTCCGTCAACGGATGAATCAGTAAAATGACCGCCCCTATCAGCGCTCCCGATAAGGATAGCGATAAAATATTTAAAAAAATCCTGCTCCACGAAACCAATGCCATATCCCCTCCCTGTCAAAGCCGTCTGACTGCGACGTTATACGCTATATATTCTGATTAAAATAATCCCGAAGCTCCTCAATATCCTCTTTTGTCAATGCCTCACTATCCACCAACGCCGCCGCAAGGCTTTTCGAGCTTCCCTGAAAAAACTTCTCGATAAAGTTCTTCGTCTCTTCCCGGACATACTCTTCCCGCCTGATACGCGGTGCATAATAATAGACTCCCCTTTTTTCCTGGCTAATGACGTTTTTCTTTGACAACCTGTTAATCAAGGTTAAAACCGTCGTCCGCTCCCAGTTTTTAGTTTCATCCAGCCGGCTTCTTATCTCATTAGCATTCAGGGCACAGCCCGCAGACCACAAAACTTCCAATATTTCCAACTCCGCATCAGAAACCGCCGTCTTTCCCTTTATTCCCATAGCCATGCACTCCCTTCGTTTCATTAATTGTCTACTTTTGTAGACATTTTTAGTTTACACCTGTAGACAGGCTTTGTCAATACTGAATTTTCCGCCAATTTTTTTACCGCGGAATAAATTCATATTGAACAGACCCGATGGATTAAAATATTTGTATGCACATATAATTCTTCCCGAAAAGCAAATGCACGGCACAATCGGGGCATGGTATGAAAAGGAACGGTTGATGGTTTATGTGAGTTTTTTTGGGGAGTAACTATTCTATATCTTTTATAAATTTTTTATACCAGACCGGCACATTATGAGAAACTCTTACTAGATTACCATTTTTATAAATTGAAAATCTGCGAAATTCTATTGTATTATCATAAAATGCCACCAAATCACAATCCGGTAAAACTTTTTTCAAATTAATAAACGTTTCAATATATCTTCTTTCAATATCTTCTTCTAAAATGCCATGTCCGCCCTGTCTTACACGTTCCAATACTCTTTCTTTGGCAATATCTACACTTTCAATTCCAATATAATGTAGTTCAATAAAATATCCTTTTTTCTTTGCCTTTGCTATATTATTTAAAATTGATTTTCCGCATAATGTCGTCTCTTGATTAAAGGTGACTTCTTCATTAAAATATTGAGCAATCTTTTTTACTGCAATTTTCCCGGCAGTCATAACATCTCTTGTATTTTTCCAATTACCAAACTCCCGTAATATTTCATCCGTATTAACCCGCGGCATTTCCTGCATACTTTGCAGGGTCTGATACAAAGTCGATTTACCCGCTCCATTAACACCTGCTATCAATATATACTTTTTCACTAAAAAAGTTTCCTTTCTATTACTTGCCGTTGCCTTTTTTGCAAAAGAAAATCACCAACCATTTCATAAAAACTTCTTTGTTCTTCCGTCTCTGCTTCTAATACAAGCTGCAAAGTATCTTCTGGCTGAAGACTCTTTATATCATCATAGATTTTTTCGTATTTTTTCACATTACACATACTGTCACCTCCGAATAGTCTACAGGCGCTCTTTATATAGTTTACATCCAAATATTATAATAAACTAAATATTCTTAAATGTTAAGAATTAAAAATCAATAATGCTGCCAACTCCATATCATACTCCATTTTCATCAGTTTCTTTCACCATTTTCGCAAGTAAACATTACACTACAGATCAATTATACTTACAAACATGCAAAATAACAACTATAAATAAAAGATTGATTTTTCCTTATTTGTTTCGCTTATTTGTTTCAAACTTTGGTTCTCACAACAATATCCTCACACAAAAAAACAGCAAATCCCCCCAGACCTGCTGTTCTTTCACCATTTTCACGATTTACACCTTTTAAACTATTTTTCCTACATCACCCTTCCAACTCAGCCTCAATTTCCTCTCTGGAAGGCATCACCCGCAGCGCGCCCTTTTTCGTGGTTATCAAAGACGCCGCGCAGTTTGCAAAACGAAGCATTTCCCGCAGCCCACTTTCGTCAAGCTCCTTGATATCATGCTCTAACAGATAGTGCAACACGCAGCCACAGAACGTATCGCCTGCGCCCGTCGTTTCAATCGTATTATCCCGCAGAAAAGGTTTCACTTCCACGATGGTATCCTGATAGTAGGCGCGGCTGCCTTCTTTTCCCATCGATACAAGAATCAACGAAATATCGTACCTTTCTTTCAGCCACTGCACGCCCTCCGTATAATCATCTTTTCCGGTCAGCCATTGGATTTCGTTATCGGATATTTTCAAAACGTCGCAAAACTCCAATCCGTACAAAATCTGCTCTCTCGCCTCGTCTTCGCTTTTCCAGAGCGGGAAACGCAGATTCGGGTCAAAAGAAATCAGACATCCTGCGTCTTTG
The DNA here is from genome assembly GCA_023664455.1 of Blautia sp. Lineage (GTDB taxonomy): Bacteria > Bacillota > Clostridia > Lachnospirales > Lachnospiraceae > UBA3282. The sequence continues at coordinate 3,114 of JAMPFM010000074.1, read as the reverse complement.
GCGATTTCCACGGCCTTCTTAGTAGCCTTCCGCACGCCCTCATGGGTCATGGATAAGGTTCCGAAATGAAAAATCTTAGAATCCCGGATAAGGTTTTCTGGCACTTCTTCTTCCGTCAACATCATATCTGCACCGGGATTGCGATAAAAGGAAAATTCCCTGTCGCCCCCCGGCAAAGTGTGTACCATCGCCAGTGTCGTATGCACCTCTTCATCGATACGCAGGGAATCGGCGCAAATACCGACTTCTTCTATTGCGTCTCTAAGCTGCTCCCCGAAAAAGTCATCTCCAACTTTGCCGATAAACGCCGTTTTATGCCCTAACCTGGTCAGCATGGCAAGCACATTACAGGGCGCGCCGCCGGGATTTGCTTCAAAAAGGGGATTCCCCTGCCCGCTCTTTCCATTTTCCGTAAAATCAATCAACAATTCCCCCAGCGCCGTTACATCAAACTTCCGCATTTTCGATTCCTCCCATCTGCTTTTCTCCACTCTTTTTCAATCCATCAACTCATACTTCACCACATCCATCGTCACTGCCCCGTCGGCGAAGAAAGAAATCCCGTCGGCGGCAAGATCCGTATACATTGTTGCCGACATCGCATATTCCCCGTCGTTCACAAACACTTCGACGCTGAAATAATCCAGTATCACCCGAAGTTTCATTTTTCCATCCTGTTTCGGCACAAGGCAGCGGCGTTGGTGAATAATCGCCCTTCTGGAGCCGGAAAACTTTCTATCAATCTTCAAAATGGATTCATAAGGTCTGAAGCTAATGGAAGTATGGTATGTATCATCCTGGGCAAAGCGCAGGGCAAATTTCCGGTAAAGCTCCGTTCCCTCTTTGGGGCGCAAGGACAACTCGATATCCACTTTTCTTCCCTTTACGCCTTCCAACTTTATGACATCTGAAAATGTAACATTTTCATACTGCACCTTTTCCCCACGAAGCGCTTCTAACTCTCTGACTGGCTGCTGGAAAAGCCTTCCTTCCCTGATGGAAAGCTCCCTCGGCAGACTCATCTGTCCAAACCAGGGCTTCTCCGTAGAATGCAGGTTGCAGGTATCCCAGTTCTGCATCCAGCCAATCATAATCCGCCGTCCGTCGGGTGCAAGAACTGTCTGGGGCGCATAAAAATCGATTCCATAGTCTATCGCCTGATTTCGTTCTTCCACGAAAGTATCTGTCTGCTCGTCATAGCTGCCCACCAGACAGAGCGTACCGTTTCCGTTATGATATTCAAAGCCCTGGGGCAGCATGTCCTGCGGGCTGACGAGAAGTACCCCCTTGCCATCCAGCATAAAGAAATCCGGGCATTCCCACATCTTCCCGAACCGGCTGTGGTTTTCGGCAAATATTTTTTCAAATTCCCAGGAAAAAGCATCCTGCGAACGATATAAAAGCACCTGTCCGCCGCCTTCTGCAACTCCGTTTCCTACCACACAGCGAAAAGAGCCATCCGCCTTCTGCCAGATTTTTGGGTCGCGGAAATCATACCTGCTTCCGTTTTCAGGCAGACTGCTTTGGTCGATGACTGGATTCGACGGGTATTTTTCATAATCCACGCCATCCCCGATCGCAATCGACTGGGTTTGTATATCTCTCATACTTCCGTCCGGCTGAGTTTCCTTGGATACGCTCGTATATAATAACAACTGCCTTCCGTCTGGCAAGGTAATGGCGCTCCCTGAGAAACAGCCGTCCCTGTCATAATCCGCATCCGGCGCCAGTGCGGCTGGCAGATACTCCCAATGCAGCAAGTCCCTGCTTGCCACATGCCCCCAATGCATGGAGTTCCAATGGGAATCATACGGATAATATTGATAAAATAAGTGATACGCGCCCTGATAGAAAGAAAAACCGTTCGGGTCGTTCATCCAGCCCACACGAGAAGATAGATGGAATCCCGGTCTCTGCTCCTGCGTAATCTTTTTTTCCATTGTTTCTTCATATTTTCTTGCATCGCGCAAAATCTGACTTGTCATAACCACACCCCTATTCTTTTCATGATTCCAAACCGCTTCCGGTTTCCTAACTGCTTATAGTGCAATACCGGAGCAGATATTTACGCTTTTCCACTCCGGTATTAACATTCTGATTTTCTATAAGAATCCGGCATTATTCTGCCGCATTTTCTTTATTCTTCCGTTCCTGCACTCGCATAGCGGTCATAAGCCGCCTGATAGACTTCCCTTAACTCTTCCATACCGCAATTATCTCTCAGCGTAGCAAGGTAAGTATCCCACGCATTGTCATCAGGCCCGCCCTCTTTCAGCCAGAGACCTTCCTGCTCCGATACAGTGCTTTCAAAATCTGCTTTGTATCTGTCAATCGTATCTAACTCTTCCTCGGTATAAACACAGTCTACAGGATAAGTAACTGCACTGTCAACATAAGGCATCCAGTAGTCATATAGGTCTGTCAGACGCTCTATGGCACGATCTTCCATCTTAAAGGTCGTACTATAATAATCACTGAGAATCAGCTTCGGTCCATAGACTTCATACTCGCCTTTTAATTCCCCGGCGCTCTTTCCGAATTTCTCCTGGCTCTCTTCATCCGTGATACTTTCCCATACGCCGTTTTCATCCTGCGATGTGAAATAAACATCAATCGGACCATATTGGAGCTGCATTACCGCTTCCGGAGCATACCACATATCAAAGAATTTCAGCAGCGCCGCCGGACTCTTGCAAGCGCTTGTAACATTCAGATTTCCACTGTTAATACCGCCGCCAGTACGCACCGTTACATTGTGGGTGCCGTCTGGACCGTCCAGAACCGGCAGGAATACATAATCTTTTGCATAATCGCCCATAACTTCTTCGATATACCACCAAGTCGCAACGCCGACATATCCCTGGGAGCATTTAGAAATCAACTGGGTATCGGACTGGCTGAACATTTCCAAATCCATCAGCCCATCGGCATACCAATCATGGAAATAGGTCAGCGCTTTGCGGTAATTATCTGACGCGCAGACAAAATCAACCGTTCCGTCATCATTTAAAACCAAATCGTTGCAGACGTCGTTTGGCCAGTTCGTAAAGCCGAATCCTGCATAAAAGATATTCTGTCCCCAGCACCACTGGTCAAATCCCGTACTCATGGGAA
>JAMPFM010000073.1 GCA_023664455.1 Blautia sp. | reverse complement strand
AACCGCTTATCGTCATACCGATTTTTATACATGATTTTCTTTGCATACATCCGTTTAACGATGGCAATGGCAGAATGAGCAGATTGCTTACTACATTACTTTTATATCGTAGCGGTTTTTATGTGGGGAAATATATTTCTTTGGAGGCAAAGATCGCAAAGAATAAAGATTTATATCATGATGCGCTTGGACGGTCTCAGGACGGATGGCACGAAGCTGCGGAGGACGTTGTGCCTTTTATCAAATACTTATTAGGTACGATTCTTGCGGCATACAAGGACTTTGAGGACAGATTTTTAATTGTGGAAGAAAAACTTCCTGCTGTAGATATTGTCAGAAAGGCAACACAAAATAAAATCGGGAAATTTACAAAACAGGATATTAGGGAGCTGTGTCCGTCGCTTAGTGTAAGTTCCATTGAAGGAGCGCTCCGAAAGCTGGTAAAGGGAGGAGAATTAGAAAGAGGAGGGTCGGGGAAAGGAATATACTATGTTCGCTTAAAGTAAATTAAGGCTGATTTGTTTTGCGATAAAGCTGACCGTTAAGGCATTGGAGGAAAAAAGATAGTCGTGCCTGAATTAAATTGAAAGCAAATTAGGGATAAATTAAACAGTGAATTTACAGGTGACGTCCGTAAACTCGTATTTTGGTATGATGCCAATGCTGAGTTTGCAGATGATGTGGATACTCTTGAACTGACGAATGCCACAGTGCTACATCTGGAAAAGGATAACCAATTTTATATAAAGTATTTCTTGGAGTGCGAAGATACGACAACGAATTATCTTGTATATGCGCCTTTTGCGAAGCCGGACATTAAAGACAACCACCTTGCAGACACAATCCGATATTCAAAAGAATTTTTTGCTGACAGGGCTTCGTTACTGACGATTGACTTGGGTATTGATGAGCGATGTAAGCCGGGAATCAGCAGCATTGGTCTTGGGGGTGTTTTGGGAAATGATGATGACAGGGTGGTATTTTTTCCTCTTGCTTCTGACATTTTCAAAGTCGCAGGAGCCGGACAAAATTATGTGCATGGCGGATGTTCGCCGCAGGAAATGCTTGTGCCGCTTGTCGAGGTAAAGGTTGAGAAAGGAAAGGTAGAAACAAGCGTTGCCAGGATTGCGTTAGTCAGCCTGACAAGCAAGATTACCAATCTTATCACAAATCTTGATTTTGTCCAGACAGAACCGGTCAGTGCTATGGTAAAAGAAACAACATATAGGATTTATTTTATTTCGGAAAATAACGAAAAGATTTCTAACGAGAACATTTGTATTGCAGATAAAAAGGATAATGACACAGCGAAGCGAATTTTTCGGTTTCAATTTAGCTTTAAGAATAAGCAGTATGATAAATCACAAAAGTATTACTTAGTTGCCTTTGATGACAAGAACGGGATGGAAGTCCTGCGGCATGAGATTATTATGGACATTGCCTTTGCCGATGATTTTGGGTTCTTTTCATAATTTGCGGTTAAAGGCAATGGGGAGGATTAAAAATACAGTTTGCAGAGATGGGTGAACTTAATAAAAAGCTCCGGCTCGATTTTGATGGAAAAATTGTGCGCAAAGATTTAACCAAATCCGTAAAAGAAGAGGCAAATGTGCCTGTCTATGTATTAGAGTTTTTGCTGGGGCAGTATTGCAGTTCAGATGATCCGATGGTAATTGAAGAAGGCGTCAATAAAGAGATTTCTCCTAATAGCATTCTTGTAGTATGCACTGCTATATACCGGGATGGGAAATCCCGAAGTTCAGACCGCATCATTTTACCAATGATTATGGATTTATTACAGATTATCTGGCAGAGTTTATCAGGGAACTGCGTAAGGAGCAGTACGAGGATGCTCTTGACAAATATTTCAGGCTTGGAAAGAATTTGAATCAGCGTGATACCATTGCTGTCAGGAAAATGGTCAGGGGATTTATTAAACTTCTGTATCCTGATGGGGAATATATCAAAGAGCATCTAGAGGAAATCCTGAAAATTTCACTTGAAATGCGCCGCAGGGGGAAACAGGTATGCCTGGGCGTATTCGCCTTGAGTCCCAAATGTTGCCAGGAAATGGGAAATTTGAGCGTTCCGGGCTTGGTTCTGATACGAAGTGCAAGGAAGCTGCGAATACGGCATTTAATTTCCTGAAAGCAGTTTGGCAATATTCCGTATCAGAGTGCAGAGGATGCAGTTTATAAGGCATTAGGGGTGGAATAATGTCTAAATCCCATCAGATTTGAAAAACCGTTGAAAAACCCTCTTTCTTTTAGTATAATAGTCCATATCAAAAGCCGAAACGCTGGCGCACAAAATTTGCCAGCCCAACAAGGAGCAGCTAAAACAAGGCTGCCTGAAAGGAATCTGAATGGACGAAAAATTTATTGAGGTAAAACAGCTTTACAAAACATTCCACACCAAGAAGCAGGATATTGAGGTTTTAAAAGGAATCGACCTCTCTGTGGGGAAAGGAGATATCTACGGTATCGTGGGCTTCAGCGGCGCCGGGAAATCTACTCTGGTCAGATGTATCAACCGCTTAGAGGAGCCTGACAGCGGAAGCATTAAAATCGGGGATAAGGAAATCACAGCCCTTGGGAAAGCGGAATTAAACAAACAGAGAAGAAAGATTGGCATGATTTTCCAACAGTTTAATCTCTTTGATTCTATGACCGTGTCCCAGAATATCGCCTATCCCCTGAAAATGGCAGGAATATCGGCGAAGGAGGCAGGGACGAGGGTAGATGAGATGTTGGCATTAGTGCGGCTGTCTGAAAAAAGAGACGCCTATCCAGGCGAGCTTTCCGGCGGGCAGAAACAGAGAGTGGGGATTGCCAGGGCGTTGGCAAATCAGCCGGATGTGCTCTTATCCGATGAGGCGACGAGCGCGTTAGACCCTCAGACGACCCTTTCGGTATTGGACTTGCTGAAAGAAATTAATCAGAAACTGGGACTGACGATTATCCTGATTACCCACGAGCTGGAGGTCATCAAATATACCTGTCATCGAATGGCGGTTATGGAAGACGGTAAATTATTGGAGCAGGGACTGGTGAAAGATATTTTCCAGAATCCTCAGTGTGAGACTGCCAAAAACTTTATCGGTGTTTACAATAAGTTTAGAAGCGATTACTGGCAGGAATAGGGAGGGCGTAAAATGAGTTTATATAAATATTCTTTCTGGGAAGTATTGAGAAACGCCTTTACTTTGGAGGTGTGGGAGCGGGTGATTCCTGCTATCAGCGAGACCATGTATATGGTAGCGGTATCCGCTGTATTTGTTCTCGTATTCGGCGTGATATTGGGTCTGGTGCTGGTTATGACGAGTAAAGAGGGGCTGGTGCCATGTAAGATTGTACATACCATTTTAAGTGCGATAATCAATTGTTTTCGTTCGCTTCCGCAGGTGATTGTTATCATTGTCATGCTGCCGGTGGCAAGGGCATTGGTGGGTAAGTCCTATGGTTCCAATGCCTGTATCATTTCCCTGGTGGCAAGCTGCGTGCCGCTTTTTGCAAGGCTTGTGGAAAGCAGCCTGTTGGAACTGGACAAGGGAAAGATTGAAGCCGCCAAGGCTATGGGCAGCGGGAATATGCGGATTTTGTTTACGATTATGGTGCCGGAAACGATGCCGTCTTTAGTCCGGGCTTTTACCAATGCAGTTGTGATTATCATTTCCATGACAGCCCTCGCCGGAAGCTTTGGCGCGGGCGGAATCGGATATATCGCAGTTACTTACGGCTATACAAGGTTTGAGCATGACCTTTTGTTTGCGACGATTATTGTGCTGATTGTAATCGTCCAGGTGGTGCAGATTCTGGGCGATACGATTTCCAAGCTTATTTTGAAGAGAAGGCATTTAATTTAGGTGGATACTATAGTGTATATAGTGCAAAATGTACAGTTTCAGGACGAATTTTGGTCAGAAATTCCATTTTGTGAAACTATTTCTTTTGGGAAGGTTGTGCTAGAATAGTCCTGAAAGCGGCAAAAGCCCTTTTCATATCCATAGCTTGTCCGCAGAGTGCGGCAGCATGGTAAAAATTTTTAGGAAAATAATTTCCAAGGAGGAGTAATTATGAAAAAGAAACTGGCTCTTATTCTGGCGACCACATTTACAGCGTCTGCTCTTTTGGCAGGCTGCGGGAATGACAGCGGTACACCGGAAACAGCAAACACGGAGGATTCTGTAGATACGTCTGCGGAAGATAATCAGACAGATGCAGCGACTGATACAGACGCAGCAGATGATGTACAGGATGCAGAGGGAACAGACGCAGCTTCAGGAGAAAAAGTAGTTCTTAAATGCGTATGTGATTTGACCCCTCATAGTGAGATTTTAGGGGCAGCTAAAGATGCCCTGGCAGCAGAGGGAATCGAGCTGGATATCGTATCTACCACATGGGATGCAACCTGGAATGATATGTTGATTGACGGGGAAATTGATTTTGCTTATTTCATGCATGTACCTGCTATGGAGAGTATCGAAGAAGAAATGGGAGCTGACCTGTACAGCATGGGCGGCATTCATGTTGAGCCTTATGCATGTTTTTCAAATAACTATGCAACCAAGGAAGAACTTCCAGAGAATGCGGTAGTCGCGATTCCGAACGATTCTTCCAACGAGTACAGAGCGCTGAAAGTGCTTGAGAGCGAAGGATTTTTAACATTGAATCCAGAGATGACCGCTACAGACGCTTCTGTCAATGAGATCGAGGAATATCTGATTCCTATTGAAATCGTTGAGATGGATCAGGCAAATATCATTCCTTCCGCAGCAGACTTTGACGCTTACTTTGTAAATGTAAACAGAGCGTTAGAAGCTGATATTGACACAACTTCCTATCTGATGAGAGAAGGCGAGGATTCCGAATATGCCAATATCATCACAGTAACAGAAGCAAACAAGGACAATGAAGCCATCAAGACTCTGGTACAGGTTTTGCAGTCTGATGATGTAAAGAATTTTATCCTTGAGAACTATAACGGAGCAGTGATTCCTGCTAAGAATTAATTGCCATGAAAGCATTGATATTGTATAGGATTTAGAAATTTTTCATAAGACCTCTTTTACGGATTATGCCGGAGAGGTCTTTTTCAATCTGCTGCTGTAAAAATAAACTGATGGGAGATACCGATATGACTAAGAGAGCGCGCAGCATATCCATTATAGGCGGAGCAGACGGGCCAACAAGTATTTTTATTGTGGGAAAAGGCGGTAAGGTAAAACTAACGACACGCATACGAAATTACTTTTATAAAATAAAGCGAAACAGGATAAAAAAGCGGCTTACTGCCAATCCCCATACGCTGGAAGAAGTTGTGGAATTGCTAAAAAGTGAATACGGCGCGGAGGAGCTTTCACAACAGTCTATTCATTACCGGGAGCAGAGGAAGGATTTAAAAGCAGCCCTTATCATGCGCCATCGCCCGGAGTTGCTAGGAGAATTAATGGACTTAAAGAAGCCGGAGCGGGAAGATGTGGAAGCCATAAAAGCCTTCTTGGAGCAGATTCGGGAACGCAGCAGAAGGGCGGAGGAAATTGCAGAAGACGTCTTCCCGATGGATTTTCATATGTATGAGATGAAATGGCGGGAAAGCGGCACGATGCGGGTAGGAGTGGAAACCGTCTGGCAGATGCTTGACGGCTCATACAGCGGGGACAAAAAAGCCATGAAACAGTTAAGAAAGATGTATAAAAGGATATATCTGTATTATGGCGTCACTGCAGAAGATATCGAGAATGAGACGGAAAGATATAAGGCGCTTATGGGGGTGTTGTGTTCGTAATAGACACTGTCATAAAAGATATTCAGTCGATAAAGGATATAGAATGTGGTACAAATATTATAAAATGGAATAGGTGAAAGCTATTTATAAATAAATATTTGGTGATAATCATATAATAAAGCGCGGAAATCAATTTTCAGTCAGCATGTAAATATTGAGATGGCAGGACAGATAGAAATCCCGCGAAGGCACGCTCTCGCTCCGTGAAAAACGTAACAAGATTCCCATTTTTGACCAATTGACAAGACATTTTGGCGGGTATATGATAAAAATAAATGAGTAATTAGACGAGGCTGAATTGCCTGGGGGGGGGTAAATCCATGAAAAGGATGAAGAAATGGCTTGCGCTTATGCTTATAGTATCGATGGCATTTGGCGATTGCAGAGGGATTACGGCGTTTGCGGCGGGAAATGCGGCAGCGGCAGGGACGCAGGATTTGGAAAAGGATGAAGAAGACATACAGGCAGGTGAGAAAACCGACGGCATGTCAGGGGAAATTTCTGCTGACCATGATTCTGCGCAGGATGAGACTGGCTCTGGTATAGATAATGACAGCAATGTCAATAGAACTGGAAATACAGAGGCAGATAGTGACAGCAATGTCAATGGGAATGAAAATATAGATGCAAATAATGACAGTAATGTCAGCGAGGATGAAAAGGTAGATACTGACAGTGCTAGCGATGGAATTGAAAATGCTGTCAATGAGAAAGAAAAGATAGGGGCGGATACAGAAATCCCGGCGTTACATATCGGACAGTTGAAAGAAGACGGGGAATTTCCTGATACAAAGGATCCTGAATTTGAATATGATTTACCGGTTTCTTTTACGATGTCAGACTCCGTGGCGCTCTTTGTCAACTATGGCATAGATGAGGGATTTGAGAAGGAAGCAGGTACGCTTGTCTGGAGTATTCTTCGCGGAAACAAGGATGCAGAAGAAGGAAGTGTAAATCTGTTTCAGCAGGAGGACGACTGGACAGATTTTGAAGTCGTATCCGGCTCGCCATATTTTACGATGGTAGAGAACGAAGACGAGGATTGCCCTTATAAGACAGTAACGCTTACGGCAGTAGAATCTGCAAAGCAGGATGCGTATGCTGATTACGAGGACGGCGAAACCTCTGGGTTGTCTGCTGATTACGAAGGTTCTGAAAATCCTGAGGATTATCATTATTATATCCGGGCAGCTTTTTATCTGGGAACAGGGGAAGAAAAAGAGGAAACATTTTATGCGGCTGTGACAGTGCCTTTCCTATCGGAAGCAGATATGGATAAAACGAATGCAGAAATCATTGGGGCAGAGCAAAATCCAGACAGTGCATTGGACGCGGAAGCGGTTGATGCAGAGCAGAAGGATGGGGCAGACGAGGGAATCGGTGATAATGAGCAGACACCGGAAGAAGCAGGCGATACGGCACTGATTTCGGAAGAGAGCGAGCTGGAAAATGATACGATAGGTTTGACGGAAGAGGAAACTGTAGAGGAGGAAGGAGTTTCCGCGCTTTTAGAAAACGATGAATCGCAACAGGATGCAGAGCCAACCATCAGTATTACTACTGATGCAGATACATCAACTCTGATGAAACCGGGTGGTGAGATTACAGTGACTGCAACCGTTAAGTCGAAAGCCCCCCAGGCAGAGGTGGTCTGGAAAAGCAGCAACAAAACAGTAGCGACTGTGGCTGCCGTTGCAAATACGGATGTAGCTGCGGATGTTGAAAATTCAGATGTGGCTGCGGACGGTGTAAATACGGTTGTAGTTAAGGCTGTGGTTACGGCGCAGGCGGAAGGAAAAGCGCAGATTATCGTGGAATGCGGCGATGTCAGTGATGCAGTTATAGTGGAAGTCGTGCGGGAAAATACGGACAAAATGCTCGACCTTTCCGGGGAAATCTGGGTAGCGGGTTTTGAAAGAGAGAGTGATAAGTTTGTCTATACGGGACAAAAAATTACGCAGGATATCCGTGTCTATCATAAAGATATTCTTTTAAAAGAAAAGACGGATTATACGCTGAGTTATAAGAATAACGTCAACGCCGCCGCCTATAATGCTGCCAAAGCACCGAGTGTGACCATTAACTTAAAAGGGCAGTATAGCGGCAGCAGAACCTTGTATTATACGATTAAACCCAGAGATATCAATAAGGTTGAGTCTGCAACGGCAGGGTCAGTCGTTTTGGAGGGAGAGAAAAATTCACCGGGATATGAACAGGCTGTTGTTTATAATAAGAAACTGACAATTCCCAATCCTGATTTAAAATATGGCAAGACGAAACTCAAGGCAAATAAAGATTTTGTCTGTGATTATACCTCGGATGAGACAGGCACATCGGAAGGTCCGCAGCCAATGCCGGAAAATTATAAGGATGGCACTGCCTATACACAGGGAACCGTTTATAAATACACGGTAAACGGAACTGGAAATTTTATGGGCTCTTTCCAGATGCGGCTGGTAGTCGTGCAGAATAAATCCTTGAATTTTGGTTCTGCGACGGTGACGCTTGACCAGAAGCAGTATGAGTATCACGGAGACCAGAAACTTTTATCCAAGTCAGACGTGAAAATAAAAACCGTGAAACTGAGCGGTAAAGTTGTGGAAGAAAAGTTTTATGATTACGAAGTCCATGCGCAAGAGATTACAGGCGCCTATGTGCTGGTCTATCCCAGCGAGGCTGGTAGAACCCAAGGATATCGCGGCAGTAAAAAGGTGAGCCTGAAATTAACAGGCGATAGGAATTTGAAAGACGCCGTTTTGGGCGAAGCGTGGAAGGATACTATGCCCTTTTCCCAGAAGACACTGGAGGAAGAAGGCGGCTTCTTACAGGGAACAACAGGCGTACTGACATTTGGAGCAGGGGAAGCGAAGGAAGTCCTCACGGAAGGGACAGACTATACCGTAAAGTATAGCAATCATAAGAAAGTTGGAAAAGCGACAGTTACGTTTACCGGAAAAGGAAGATACAAAGGCTCACTTAAAAAGCAATATCAGATTCAGCCGAATGAGAAACCGGACGATTACAGAATCGTCTGGGGCACGAATGTAACGCGAGGGGACGGTGAACTTGTGACGCCTTATCAAAAAGGCGGGGCGTCACCGGAATTTGCCGTGAAAGATAAGGACAATTATGTCCTGAAAAACAAAACCGATTATACGGTAAAACTGACAAATAATAAAACCCCCGGCGAAACCATGAGCTGTGTAATTACCGGCAAAGGAAATTACAAAGGCTATAGTAAGACCGTGGAGCTGAAAGTAGGATACGGCGATATCAGTAAGGCGGTGATTTCCGTTTCTGACAAGGCATATAGTACAAAAGCGAATGCCTGGAAATCCAGCGTTACGATTAAAGATGTGAATGGGAAAAAGCTGACTGCAGGGACAGATTATGATAAGAACATTACTTATGAATATGCAGGTCAGGACAGCGGACAGCTGCCCCAGGCGGGCGCTACCGTTAAGATTACTGTGCAAGGAAAAGGCTGTTATGAGGGTTCCAAGAATGATAAATATGAATATCGGATATATCAAGACAATATCAGTAAATTGAAAATCGCAATCGAGGCGAAGGAATATACCGGAGAAGAAATTACGTTAGTACCGAGATGGGAAAACGGCGAAAAATGGGATATCCATGTGTATGCCAACAATACCGATATGAAAAAGAAACAGAATGAATGGGATGCAGAGAAACAGAAACAGTCGTTTGAAATCCTTGAATACAAAAATAATATCAAGTCAGGCAACGCGAAAGTTACCCTGCGCGGAATCGGCAATTATGGCGGAACCAAGACCTATACGTTTAAGATTCAGAAGAAAAAGTACGGAATTAGCCATGTAAAAAAGGTGACGCTGGATAACGCAAGCCTTTCCATGCGTCTTGCGGATGAAAAAGCGGTACTTACAGCCACGCTGACGCCGGAAGACGGTCAAACGGAAATTGCCAACCGGACGGTCATCTGGTCTACATCTAACCAGAAGATTGCGACTGTCGCGGCAAATACTGAGGATGGCGCTGCCGCTACGGTCACGTTCCTGAAGGAAGGCACGGTAACGATTACGGCGACGTCGCAGGATGGCGGCAAAAAGGCGCAATGTAAGATTACAATCGTCAATGTGCCGCTGCTCAAAGAAGCAGGAGAGACGATTAACGGAAAAGTAGGGGACACTTGTAAGTTGACAGTGGAATGGGTAGGAAGTTCCAGCAAGCTTATATGGGAAAGCAGTAATTCAGACAAGGTATCCGTGGATGGAGAAGGGCTTGTCACCATGAAAGAAATTGGCGCAGCCGCTATAACATTGCGTACAGATAAGAGTACCTATATCCAGCAATGCTATATCATCGTAACAGGGGAAGGGGAAGAGGACTTGCCGGTCGAGCCGGAAGAAAAACGTCTTACCTATGAACAGAAACCTGGTACGGTTGATGATGCGATAGAAATCAATAAACTTTTGCGGAACTGGGAATGGGAACAAAAAGCAGCGCAGGAACAGAATCGTCCCAGTCAGTATGATTATCTCTATATCCCTGCGGGCGTTTATCATATTGGCGCCACAATAACTGCTGAAAACGGTTTCGGCGGTATCGTACTGACGGAAAACCAGAAACTAATCATGTCGCCCAGTGCGCTGCTGATGGCGATTGGGAACAATAGCAGTAAGGATTTCCACATGATCTATGCTTTTGGCCGTGATAATGTTACTATTTCCGGCGGGCAGCTTATCGGCGAACGTGACATTCATACCGGAAAAGGCGGCGAGTCGGGTCATGGGATTCAAATTGACGCCTGTACAAACGTCCATATCAGTGATGTGGAAATTTCCAAATGCTGGGGCGACGGCATTTGGCTTGGAGCTTCTTCTGCCAAGGGGAATCCGTCCTGCGACGGCGTGACCATTGAGAATTGTAATCTTCACAATAATAGGAGAAACAATTTATCCATTACCGATGCCAATAATGTCACGATAGATCACTGCCAGTTCAATTATGCAAAGGGAACCGACCCGCAGTATGGTATTGACATTGAGAACAATTACCGTACTACCGAGCATATTAAAATATCCAATTCGATTTTCAAGGGAAATGCGAAGGCAAGCCTGGGAATCATCAAGGCGGCGAACGATGTCAGAATTGAAAATTGTACGATGGATGGAAACTTCTATAACATGGCAGGGAAAAATGTGGTTCTGAAAAAAACGGATATTAAGGGCGAGATTGTCGATGCTGCCAAGGGAATAAGGTACGAAAAGCAGAGGGAAGTCAGTAGGAAAGGACATTAGAAAAGGACATCAGAGGGGGGATTTTTAAGCATGGCAATATCCAATATAAAAGCCGTTTTGCCGGGTGATATCCATAAGGTCTGGGAGATTATTACCGATATTCAAAATTATGGCTGGCGCAGTGATTTGAGCAAAACAGAAGTCGTCGATGATAAGCAGTTCATCGAATACACAAAGGATGGATATCCGACAACCTTTACAATCACTCTGACAAAGCCCTATGAACGCTGGGAATTTGATATGGAAAACAGTAATATGAGCGGACACTGGACGGGACTTTTCCAGTCAAAAGACGGACAGACGGAAATTGACTTTACAGAAGAGGTGACAGTGAAAAAGCCCATCATGAAGCTGTTTATCAAATCCTATCTAAAGAAACAACAGAAATTATATCTGGAAGATTTGCAAAAGGCGGTGGAGCTCTCGTAAGAGGGCTCCCGCTTTTAGGGTGGAAAGTTTATTATTTCTGAGACATATCCTTTTGATTCGTATTGCTATTAGAAGCAGGATTTAAGTTTGTACGACATGGTGGAGAACATGATATATAAACGTGGAAACAATGAAGAGCAGATTCCGAGACATAGAGAAATTGATGAGCGATTAGCAAAGGCGATATTGAGAAAATGGAGAGTATAAAAAATATCTGCTTTCAATCGACATAAATATACAGAGAATGTGGGAAAGAAAGGAGCAAATCTCTATGTCAAACAAAATCACAGCGCTTTATGAAAGGATCTCACGGGATGACGAAATGCAGGGTGAAAGCAACAGCATCAAAAACCAAAAAGAATATCTTGAGGACTTCGCAAGAAAGAACGGTTTCCGAAATATCCGACACTTTACGGACGACGGCGTAAGCGGCATTACATTCGAGCGTGAGGGTTTCCAAAAAATGATTGCCGAGGTTGAGGCAGGAAATGTCGATGCGGTAATCGTAAAAGATATGAGCAGGTTCGGACGGAACTATCTGAAAGTCGGCTTTTACACAGAGATGTTGTTCCCCGAAAAAGGCGTGCGGTTTATCGCAATCAACAACGGAGTGGACAGCGAAACGCAGGGCGAGAACGATTTTACGCCATTCT
>JAMPFM010000072.1 GCA_023664455.1 Blautia sp. | reverse complement strand
AATGGAGGAGGCAGGGTTTGTCTGGCATCCGATTACGGAGCTGAGTGCGGATGATCTGAAAAAGGGGGATATTCTGGTGAGGGATAGGCATATAGAGATATTTTATGACTATAATGAGAAGGATATAGAACGGGCACTGTCATGGGGAAGTGTTTATACTGAATTGCCAGTACTTAAGAAAACAAAAAAAAGTGGTATAACCCTGGAATATAAAGGAATATGGAGGCTGGAGCCATGAAGACCTATAAAAAGGAAAACTTTTTAAGAAAAATAATAAGTATGCTATGCCTGGCAGCCCTGTGCATGCTGCCAGGCAGACAGGCTTATGCCATGGGAGGATTGCAGGAGGAAATAGAGACGAGGATTGCGGGCGCCAATGCGAGGGAGTATGAAATGAATATCGTATTGCAGGGGATTGCAGAAAAAATATGGCATGCACCGCCTTATGCCCTGGACGAGGCAGATTTACCGGTGGATGCCCCGTTGGGGAAATATACAGAAGAGAGATTAAGGGAATATACGGACGAAAATTTTTATGTGGAGTTTGAATACTGCTGCGGTTATTATGGGATAACAGCAAGGGAACCGCATTTAATTCAGATTGCCCGGATTTACAAGGACGGGGAGATTTATAGTTTGCGTTATTATATCTGGGCTGGCTATGCAGAAAATGATGTGGTGGAACATGGTGATTCCTGCTATATGGATGTAGATGATTTTATAGACAGAAAGAATAATAATGAGCATTACTCCGATTAAAGAAAAAACAGACGGAAGATGTATGGAGGCTGGAGCCATGAAGACCTATAAAAAGAAAAACTTTTTAAGAAAAATAATAAGTATGCTATGCCTGGCAGCCCTGTGCATGCTGCCAGGCAGACAGGCTTATGCCATGGGAGGATTGCAGGAGGAAATAGAGACGAGGATTGCGGGCGCCAATGCGAGGGAGTATGAAATGAATATCGTATTGCAGGGGATTGCAGAAAAAATATGGCATGCACCGCCTTATGCCCTGGACGAGGCAGATTTACCGGTGGATGCCCCGTTGGGGAAATATACAGAAGAGAGATTAAGGGAATATACGGACGAAAATTTTTATGTGGAGTTTGAATACTGCTGCGGTTATTATGGGATAACAGCAAGGGAACCGCATTTAATTCAGATTGCCCGGATTTACAAGGACGGGGAGATTTATAGTTTGCGCTATTATATCTGGGCTGGCTATGCAGAAAATGATGTGGTGGAAGATAAGGATTCCTGTTACATGGATATATATGATTTTATAGACAGAAGAGATAGTAATGAGCATTACTCCGATTAAAGAAAAAGCACTTTTACAGTCCCGATTGCTTTATGGTAAATAGGACGGAGTGGAGAAAGGAAGTGCCTTAGTGGAAAAAACGAGAAAACGGATAGAGGGTATTTATATCATGGCTGGCGTCCTGACGCTGACATTGTTTTGTCTTTGTCTGGGAGCGCTGTTTGAGCAGAGTATGCGGCAGCATGATGAAAATATGCAGACAGTCACACAGATAGCGGTAGTGAATATGGATACGGGCGTTGAGAGGAATGGGGAAAAAAGAAATTACGCATCAGGGCTGGTGCAGTTTCCGGATACAAATTTCACTTATACGAGTCTGGAAATGGCAAGGGAAGGGATCATGAACGGCAGTTATGCAGCTTATATTATCATACCGGAGGGGTTTTCGGAATGTGCGGCAAGCGTTGATAGGAGTCCGGAAAAAGTCAGTATACAATATGCGGTGAATGAAGAATTAAGGGAAGATATTTATAACCGTATTATAGGCGATATCCATGATTTTGAGGTGGCGTTGAATGCCAACCTGTCGTATATGTATATCAGCGCGATTTTGATGGAGTTTCATAAAGGGCAGGATGCAGCTTCCACGATTATGGAAAACGATAAGGAAGAGCTGGAGCTGATTCTGGGAATTAATACGCAGGATTTGCTTTCTGCATTGGACATAGAAAAAGCGCAATATCCGGAAAACGAGCTGGAATATACAGATTTAAGCGAGGAAATGAGGCGCAATAGCGAGTATCTGAAAAACATCAGTGAATATCAGAATGAAGGACTGGAAAAAGGAAGAAAAGAGCTGGAAAAGATAAAAGAATCCGGAGGAAAATGGCAGGAAACGTTCGCGGAAATATCGGATGCGCTGGGGCAGATAGATATTACGAAGGATGAGGAAGGCAATACGGTATATCAGGAAGGGGAAAAGCACATAGAAGAACTGGTAGCGGAATTTGGAACGACGCTGCAGGAAGAAAAACGGGTGATTATGCAAAACATCGGCTGGGTGGATGATGGACAGGGCGGAAGTGTTTCCGGTAACGAAGTGCTTTATGACGCCATAGAAGAATCAGTGGAAAAGCGGGTGGCGGATTATAATAGGGAACTGACAGATGCCAGGGAACAGGTTAATCAGCGGCTGGATCATATCCATATCGATGTATCAGGTAATCTGACAGGTGTGGAGGAACTGCAGGAAGCCGTGGATAATCTGCCGGAATTTACTTACGATAGCAGAGGACTCAGCGCCAACATCCTGGAAGACTGGCAGATGCAGATTGCGGAGTCGGTGCGGGCGATTACGGTTCCAGATACAGAGGAGTGGTATCAGGTTTTTCAGGAAGAAATCGTCGGCAAGGTCATGGAGGAGGCGGAAAAGGAAAATGTAGTTTTGAAGGAGCAGGGAGGAAAAGTGGAAGAAGAAATACTGGAGTATGAAACTGCAATGGAAGAGTACGACCCCTTTGCTTATATCGAACCTGGGCAGTTGAATCAGTATCTGATGGACTTAAACGAGAATATTTACGAGATGCAGGATGAAATCAATGAGTCCACCATGAAAAAGGAAATCTATGTATCATCCCTCTATGGAGCTGTCCTGGAAAATGAGAATACCTGGAGGGAAAATCTGGGTGAGTCTTATACGGCGACTGGCGGCAACATTGACAGGATGGTGTCTGGTTTAAAGCAAAATAAAGAGAACATGAACGAGACAAATACAGAGTTATTGCTGGAATTTTCCAGCCTGCTTCCATATACGAGGCTGGGGAAAGTAGAATATACGGAAGTTTATGATTTTGTCAGCCATCCGCTGGAAACGCAGGATTTAAGTAGTGAAGGCATTAAGGCGCTGCATTATAGGGACTATGAAAGGATGGTTTTCATCCTGTCCGGCATTTTGATTTTCTGGCTGGCAGCGGGCGGGGGGTATCGTATCTACCGCTTTATGAAGGAAGAAAAGCAACGGGATAAATAGGGGAAACCCTTTTTATAGAAAAAAAGAAAAAGGAGGAAGAAGTAATGGAAGGTAATGGAAGTATCCGCATGAGTCCGGAGGAACTGGAGGCGGAAGCAGTCAGATTTGAAAAAAACAAAGAGGAATTTGAGCAGGTGGTAAATGATATGGGCAGCCATGTGACGTCCCTGTGCCAGACTTGGGAAGGCGCATCGAGTCAGGCTTTTGCCGAACAGTTTGAGCAGCTGAAACCTGGATTTACCGCTACTTCGGAGTTACTTGCAGATATTGCGCAGCAGCTTCGGTCCATTTCTGCAGCAATGGTTGATGCGGATATGCAGATTGCGAAACAGCTTGGAGTCCACTAGGCAGGTGCAGCCATATGATGATTTTCATATGGCTGCTTTATGAAAGGGGCGGGGCGGAAATGGCAGGGATTGGAGAAAATGTGGAAACTTTCATGGATTTACAGCCGGAAGCATGGCGGTATAAGACTGGCAGCGGATATTCCGTTACGGAAGGCATGGAATATGAACTGTTTACAGAAGAATTTCAGCGTATGTATCGTGAAATGACGGATAGGGAACAGCAATATACAGAGACAATAAAAAACAATATTTTTCTGGAAAGCATGACTCTGCATAGCGGGGAACAGCAGATAAGGGAAAAACTGTTTATGGAAACAAAGAGGGAAAACAGGAGGGAAAGTATGGATGTAGAAACGTCTCCACAGGAGTTTCTGGCGGGAGCAGGATTTATCGTACTTCTATTCTGTCTTCTCGTAAGTCTCACGTTCCGTAAGAAAAAGCAGACACATAAGAAGCAAAAACAGGATACCTAAAGGCGGGGAAAGTGCAATGGATGGATATGTACAGGTAACGGTCAGAAGCAAAGAGAAAAGATGGAAAGAAGTGGATATCAGGGTGCATGTGAAGCAGCCGTGGGAACATATTTTAGGGGTTCTTATGGAAAACGGCATTGTGAAAGAAGAAGGCGCCCTTTCCTATCGCTCATTGCGCAGACAGAAGTATTTTCCGGGAGAGCTGGACAGTGTGGAGGCCGGAATTTATACCGGAGATATTATAGAAGTCGGAGGTTGTTGAGATGGAATGTCGGGAAAAAGAAATCGTATTGAGATATGCAGATATCAGGGCGGCAGAGACAGCAGATTACAGGAGTCTTGCCAGCAGTAAGGCATATTTCGTGCCGATGGATTTTGAGGAAACAGAGGACGGACTGCGCCTTACGTTTCAGATGGACGGATTACTGCCTTTTACCGGGCTGGGCAGGGAAGAAAATGTAAGAAAATACGCCATGTTGTTAAAGACGCTGGAATTGCAGGATTTAGTGGAAGAGTTTACCTTTTCTATGGAGCCGGGAAATTTATTTTACGATATTTTGGGAAATGTGAAAATATTGGTGAGGGACATTGCGGATAAGGAAGCGGAAAATCACAAAGATTTTCTGAAAAAGTATAAAGCCTTGGCAGGTTCCGTTTTATATGAAAGATACTCCTATGAGGATTATATGGAAGGCGGGGAATCCCTGTTAAAGAAAAAGAAATTTACAGAAAGCATTTATTATGGAAACGAAGAGGAAATCCGGGGACTCTTGCAGGAAAAAATAGAATATGAACATGAAAATCTGTTGCATGAAAAACGGATTGTATCCAGAAAATCGTGGAAATGGCTGCGGATAACAGCAGTCATGCTGGGGATTATGGCAGCGGCGGGCGTTGCTTTCGCAGGATATTATGCGGGACGGATATATCCGTATGGGAATGCCGTGCAGAGCGCCATGAATGCGCATATAGATAAGAATTACGTCGCATTGATTGACGCCATGAAAAATGTCAGTCTGTCACGGATGGATAGCCATCAGAAATACATTCTCGCCGAAGCGTATGTTAACGGCGAAAATCTTTCCACAGAACAGAAGACCAATATTTTATCCACACTGACAGTCAATCAGAACGAGAAAATATTTGATTATTGGATTTTTATAGGCAGACAGAATCCGGTGGAGGCGGAAAATATCGCCATGCAGCTTTTGGACGATGAACTTCTGCTCTATGCGTATCTTCTCGAACAGGATATCGTGCGGGCGGATACGGAAATGGAAGCTGAGGAAAAGAGCACGAGACTTGACACGCTGGATAAGAAAATTAAAGAATATACGGAAAAGTTGACACAAACAGAAACAGAGTAATGGAGAATGGGATGGAAAACAGCATACTTTATGAAATAGAAGAAAGCAGCGGGCTGGAAAAGAAGCCTTTTGAAACTTTTCCCGATTATAAGCGCTCGCCAAGAATGTTCCATAGGATAGAAAAAACGGAAGTGGAAATCAGCAGACCTTCTGAAAAGAAGAAGATGGGAAAGGAAAGCATTGCGCAGATTGTCATTCCGCCGCTCACGATGGCAGCAGTAACGGCGGGAGTGGGTATCATGATGGGAAGGGGCATTTATATACTGATGTCTCTTGTCGGCACTGTGATGACGGTTCTTTTTTCCGTAT
The DNA here is from genome assembly GCA_023664455.1 of Blautia sp. Taxonomy (GTDB): domain Bacteria; phylum Bacillota; class Clostridia; order Lachnospirales; family Lachnospiraceae; genus UBA3282. The sequence goes on along the minus strand of JAMPFM010000072.1, from coordinate 7,006 downwards.
TTACTTTTATTAAAGAAAAAAAGACCAATAGGAAAGAGAATGCGCTCCGGGAATCGGCGTATGAAAAATATCTTTTGGAAAAAAGAAAAGAAATTTACCGGCATTATACACAGGAAGAAACCGCATACCGTTATCATTTCCCACCGATAGACGTACTGGAAAAGAAGGTAACAGGATATGACAGCAGACTATACGAAAAAACGTATATGGATGACGATTTCCTGGTATGCAGCATAGGTACCTGTACGGAAAGACCGTTATGCAGGATTAAGCTGGCAGAAAATTCTGTGCCCGCTGTTGAAAAAGACCCGCTTTTTGAGGAAGCGGAAGAAATCGCCAAAGATTATGAAACAATACAAAAGCCGGTTGCCATTGATTTGAAAAAAGAATATCTAGGGCTTATCGGCGACAGGAAAATCCTGCGGGAACAATTACAGCTTCTGCTTATGCAGCTGGCGGTATTCCATAGCTATCATGAATTGGAAATTGTATTCATTTATGGGGAAAAGGAAACAGGATTCGATTATCTGCGCTGGCTGCCGCATTTGAAAATCCATGCCGTTAATGCGCTTGGAAGCATCAATACGGAGCGGAAGCGGGATCAGGTGCTGGGAAGCGTTTATCAGATTCTGAAAGAGCGTAAAAAGAGAGTGGAAGATAGCAGCAAAGACAAGATGTTCCTTCCCTATATCCTGTTTGTTGTGGATGAACCCAGACTGATATTGGAACATCCGGTGATGGAGTTTTTGGAAAGCGCGCAGAGGGGACTGGGATATTCTGTCATTTATACGACATTGACACGCGGCAGTCTGCCAGAAAATATCGATACGGTTGTTTCACTGGAAACAGCGCAGCAGGGGAAACTGGTTATGCGTGGCAGACAGGAAATGAATCAGCCCTTCGTGCTTCCGGCAATCCGGGAGACCTCTTTAGAGTGGATGGCACGGAACCTGAGCGGAATCGTACATATACAGGGGATGCAGAATCATATACCCGACAGCATTACTTTCTTTGAAATGTATGGGATAGAACACCCTGCGCAGCTGCGGATAAGGGAGCGGTGGAAGAAAAACCATTCCGAGAAATCCCTGGCGGTGCCGCTGGGCGTGAGGGGAAAGGATGATTATGTATATCTGAATCTCCATGAAAAGGCGCATGGACCGCACGGACTTGTGGCAGGGACGACAGGCTCTGGTAAATCGGAAATCGTACAGTCCTACATTTTATCGCTGGCAGTTAATTTTCATCCATATGAAGTGGGTTTTTTACTGATTGACTATAAAGGCGGCGGCATGGCGTCCCTTTTTAAAAACCTGCCGCATCTGCTTGGGACCATTACAAATCTGGATGGCAGTGAAAGCGCACGCGCTATGGCGTCCATCAAAAGTGAGCTGGCGAGAAGGCAGAGGATATTCCAGGAATCCGGCGTGAATCATATCAATGGGTATAACCGTTTGTTCAGGGAAGGAAAGGCGGAAGAACCCCTGCCCCATCTGTTTCTAATCAGTGATGAGTTTGCAGAGCTGAAGAAGGAACAGCCGGAGTTTATGAGCGAGCTGGTCAGCGCGGCAAGAATCGGGCGGAGCCTGGGTGTCCACCTGATTCTTGCAACCCAGAAACCAAGCGGTGTGGTAGATGACCAGATATGGTCCAATTCCAAGTTTAAACTGGCGCTTAAAGTACAGAATGAAAGCGACAGCCGGGAAGTGCTGAAAACAACGGATGCGGCTTCCATCGTCCAGCCGGGGCGGGCATACCTGCAGGTCGGAAACAATGAAATCTACGAGCTGTTTCAGTCTGCATGGAGCGGAGCTGCATACCGCGAGGAAAAGACAGGCGAAGAGATTGACGATAGGATTTACCTCATCAATGATTTGGGGCAGGGCGAGCTGATTAACGGCGATCTGAGCGATGAGGAAGCGGAAAAAGGCAGCCCATTGACACAGCTTGACGCCACGGTCGATCACATCAGGGACGTGGCGGAAGCGCTGGGATTGGAAGAGGTCAGGAAGCCGTGGCAGCCGCCGCTTCCAGACAGGCTGGTCAATCCAGAGAAAATTTACAGACCTGAAACCGCAGTGCCGGATTTACGCGCCCGTCTCGGCGTCGTGGATATACCGGAACAGCAGACGCAGGAACCATATGTTATTGACTTTTCCAGGGAAGGGAACCTGTTTTTTGCGGCGGCGCCAGGTTACGGAAAAACCGTGTTCCTTACGACGGCGGCATTGTCCCTGGCTCTGAAGAACAGGGTGGAGGCGCTGCATTTCTATGTGCTGGATTTCGGGAACAGCGGGCTGATTCCCCTAAACCGCTTACACCATACGGCGGATTATATTACTTTCGAGGATACGGAAAGGCGGCAGAAATTCATGACATACCTGGAACAGGAAGTAAAGGAGCGGAGAAAACGCCTTGCTGATGCGATGGCACAGAATTTTGCCGTATATAACCAGGGGAACAGGGAACCCATGAGGGCGCTGGTCATCCTGCTGGATAACTATGACGTGGTCAGGGAACTGGGAGCGGAAATGGAGGACTTCTTCCAGAGGATATCCCGCGACGGCGCAGGGCTTGGAATCTTCATGATTGCGACTGCCACGAGAAGCGGGGCGATGAAATATGCCGTTTTCAACAACTTTAAAAACCGCATGGCAGGCTGCCTGTCCGAGGCGCATGATGCAGCCAATATCATTGGAAGGAGCAGCCTGAAACCGTCCGAGAAGAAAGGGCGCGTCCTTGTGAAATGGAAAGGAACCATCAACGCCATGCAGACGGAAGTCATGGCGGATTATGAGGGGGAAGCCGACTACAACAGAAGACTGGAAGAAGTCATCGGGAAGATTAACAGCCTCTATCCTGACCAGAAAGCGGCGCGTATAGCGGTGCTGCCGGACGAACTGGATCAGAAGGCGCTGATGGGGTATGAAGGAAACTGCCAGATACGCCTTGGACTGAATACCGGAACCGTGCAGGCGGAGGGCATAGACAAGGACGCCGCGCCGTTTGCCATCCTCGGCGAGGCGGGACGGGGGAAGACCACCGTCATGAAAGTTATCCTGGGGCAGATAGCGCCTGGGGAAACCGTCTACCTGTTCGACTCGCCGTCCATGGAACTGTATGGTTTCCGCGGAAGGGAAAACCTGCATTATGTACATGGGGCGGAGGAAGTGGAAGGGTTCCTGGAAGCGCTGGAAAATGAAATCGGAGAAAGGAACAGGAAGTTAAAGGAATGGATACAGGAAGAGGAGGGGGCAAACCCGAAGGAACTGCCGGGACGCTTCCCGCCCTTCCATATCCTTGCAGACGACTGGGATTACCTGGCGGAAAGGACGAAGGCAAAGGCAGCGAAGCTGGCAGGGCTGCTTGCAGCCTGTGAAGGTGTGGGAATCAGGATTATCCTGACGGCGGCAAGCAATAAACTGAAAGGGTTCGATGAAGTGACGAAATTCGCCAAATCCTGCAGCAGGGGACTCCTGCTGGGAAGCCCCGGCATGACGGGTATGTTCCCGGTAAGGCTCCAGAGGGATCTGCCGCAGATGGGTGATGGGCTGCTGTTCAGGGACGGGAGCTACGAGAGGCTGCGTCTGCCGGAGTGGAAGTAAGGGAAAACGGATAAAAGGAGGAAGGGGAAAATGAAAGAGGAAAGGGAAAAGACGTTCCTGCCGATAGGGAGCGTGGTGATTGCAAGGGGGAATGTAAAGAAGCTGCTCATCATAGCAAGGGCGGTGTTTGTAAAGACAGACAGCGGGGAAGAGTACTTTGACTATGGGGCATGCACCTACCCGGAAGGAGTCCTGGGGAAAAATATGCTGTACTTCAACCAGGAAGGTGTGGCGGAGGTCATCCATAAAGGCTATGCGGACGAGGATGAGAAAAGGATGCTGGAAAACATAGAAAAGGGACTGGAAAAGCTGGAAAGGGATAAAGCCGTAGGAATGACGGATACCACAGCGGGGGAGGCATAGGGATGGCAGGAGAGGATATCCGTGCACAGATTGCCCGTGCAGAGTCGCAGATAGAAGGATGCGGCGAATATATCATGAAACTGCGGGAAAGGATAGCAAGGCTGGAGGAAACAAAGCCGACGGTGGCCGAGGTTAAGGAAGAGATAGGAACCCTAGAAACAGAAGTGAACAGACGGATAGGGATGCAGGAGCGTTTCAGGGGTGAAAACAGGGAAGCCTATAACGAGGCATCCGGGGAAGAACTATTCCTGCCGTATGGAAACTACTACGACGAGGTGGACAGGATACTGGACAGCATCCATGACGAGATAACCCGGCTGGAGAATGAAATCTTTGAACAGCAGGGGTTCATCGGACAGCTGAAGGCATGGTGCAATTCCCTGAGGAATGAGCTTGCCAAACTGTTCAACTGAAAGGAGGGAGCCGGATGCCGAAGAAAATACTGCTGGATGCGCCGGGAATAAAAGGACAGGGGATGCGCCTGAAAGAAGCGGCGGAAAACCTGGAACCTGAGATAAAGGAAAATGAGCCGCGGAGTGAGCTGGAGGTCCTGAACCGCTACCTGAGAAACTACAGGGAGCTGTCGGCGCTGCTGGGGCAGTACGCAGCGTTGGCGAAAGAGGATGCCGGGTACATACAGGACGCTGCAGAGAAGCTGGCGGATGTGGACAGGAACCTGCTGCAGTGAAAGAACCTCTTTTAAGAAACCGTGCAGAAACCGTGCAGATAAAGAAAAAGGTGGAAGAAAGATGGGCTACTATGTTATCATGAATGAAATAGAGCAGGTGGAAGAGGAAATCGGGAAGAAGACGCTGGAATGGATGGGGCAGGTAAACGCTATGGCAGAACGGGTGGCAGAGTACAGCGGGTACCTGGATGCGGAAGGCTCCGGGGAAACCGTGGAGGGCATAAGCCGCTACCTGAAGGAAGTGCACCTGTACCTGTTAAACAGGATTTATATCCTGCTGCAGGAAATGTTTGAGAAGATAGTCTGCTATGCGGAAGGATACTATGAAATCGAAGCGGACATCCATGACGGGGAAATCGCGCAGGAAAGCCTTGAGGAGCAGGAGGAAATGCTGGAGGCAGGGAGGGGAGCCTTCCTGGAGGAAGTGCAGAAACTGGAAATGGCGCTGTCAGGGATAAGCGACATCTTCCCGATGCCGGCGCCTTCCACAGCAGCCGTGGAAGAAGGATTCGCCGCCCTGTCCCGGAGGGCGGAGGAACTGCGGATGGAAATCGGCAGGTATGAAGAGGAACACCTGTCAGGGGACTTCGAGACCATAGAGGGGATGACAGGGGCATTAAGGAGCTTCCTGGACCGTTACAGCGGGAAGGGGGAAGTGTTCATAGGGTCATACAGGGGAGGGGACATCCTGAAGTACCCGGAGACAATGCTGCTGATGCAGCTGGAAGAAGCAAGGAATGAGGGGAGGAAAGGGCAGGAGGAAGAAATCGGGCGGATGACGGAGCTGTTTACCAGCCGTGTGGAAGCGGAGCAGAGGATGCAGGAAGGGAAGCAGAAGTTTGTAACCGGTCTGCTGATAGCGGGAGGGGCTGTTGTAACCATCGTGGCGGTAGTGGCAAGCGCAGGGACGGCGACGCCGGTAGTATCGAGCGCCTGGGGACAGGCGGTTGTATTGGGAGGAGCCTCGATGTCGGCGGCATACGGAATGTCGGAGGCGGCGGAGGGGATCAACCTGTACCGCCTTGGAATGGAAGGGGATACCGTGACAGTGGCGGGAAACCCCATAAGGGACGTCATCTTTCAGGGAAATGAAGAGATATACCAGCTGTGGGGGCAGGGAAGCGTGCTCGTGATGGATGCAGGGATGACCGTAGCCATGGCAGGGAACCTGCTGGCGTCAGGGGGAGTGAAGGCGCTGCTGCTGGAAGGCGGAAAAATCGTGATAGCCGATGCAGCGGGGAAAGTGACAGTGGAGTACCTGACAGAGGAGCTTGACATCGACCCGACAAGTGCGATGCTGGCGGGCATAGCGGTAACCAGTGCGGCATATGGAGGGATGAATGCGATACAGAGGGGTCTGGCAGGAAGCGGGCAGATACAGAGTGAGGTTAGGGGTGTTGATGGGACTGGGGATAATAAAGATACTGTTACATATAGACGAGTACAAGGGGGGACTGGAAATAATGCGAGCCGAATTAGAATAGAAGTTAATGCAGATGGCACCATTAACATACAAAATAAAAAAGCAAATTTGAATATAAGCATTGATAGTGGAGAACATTCAGACTATTATTTAAATAAACGAGGAGGCGATGCACAAATTGTAGAGGTAGAGGTTCCTAAGTGGTTTGATGATTTTTTGCAAGAGAATGCCGTTCCGCAGGTTGGATATAAGACAAATTCATTAAATCAAAGAGGTACAGCACCTAAAATTACAGATATTAGAACTCCGGGAAATTGTTATGAACTGCCAGCGCCATGGATAGAATGGTTAGAGGAATATGGAATGAATGCAAGAATAAAAAATCCTTAAAGGAGGGGGCATTGTGAAACCTATATATGCGGAAAATATTGTAGTAGCCATCAAATATGATAATTGTATAGAATGGTATATTCTGGATAAAGATTTTTGTTTTTTGGATTATACAAAGCTAGAGGAAGCATATCGTAAGAAAGGCTATGATATTTCCATTGATGATACCTTTAGGTTTGGTATAAAAATAGTCAATGAATTGACCCAGACACTTTTTTTGGATTATATAAAAAAATATAAAGTGACAACTGAAGCATTGAAAAAGATGCTAACGAATGAATCAGATTACAATGAAAAATTAGCGTTTAATCCGTCAATTTTAATAGATTTTGAAAATAAGGTTCTTATGTCGCACTATGCAGAACCAGAATCTTTTGAGTACTTTGTTCCAGATGGCTGGGACGGGAAATATCAAAACTTTGAAGAGAATATACCTCAAAATCAGAGATATTGGATTGATGAAAATGATAGAAATTTAATACGAGGAGTGCGCCAGTTCGGCGCTTGAAATATAAGCAGGTGAAATTCCTGCTCTGG
>JAMPFM010000071.1 GCA_023664455.1 Blautia sp. | reverse complement strand
TTTGAACGTAGCGAGAGCGTGCCTGCGTTGGATTGTATATTCTGCACAACGGACGGCAGCAAAATCTTAGTCAACTGTGAAAAGCAACGGCTGACCTCATCCAGACCAGCCGCTTAAAATAATCCTACAATTTCAATCCTTTCAGCAAATCTCCCAGCGAAGTCCCAACCGATTCCTTGGAGCTGTATTCTTCCGCTTGTTTTTCCTCAATGTCATCCACTTCCTTAAAATCTTCTACCGCTTTGATGCTGAGACTGATTTTATTATCATTGGTATTCAATACTTTAACCTTTACCGAATCCCCTACCTTGAGCACTTCTGAGGGTTTTCTAATCCTTTTCATGGAAATTTGCGAAATATGCACAAGCCCGCTTAATCCATCCCCTAAATCCACAAATGCGCCGTAAGGCATCAGACTTTCTACCCGTCCCTCTAAAATGCTTCCCGGTACTATCATCGAAATCTTATGGTTTATGCGATCCGCTTCTTTCTCTTTTAAAAGCTCCTTAGCCGAAAGAACCAGCCGCTGCTTATCTTTATCAACGGTAATGACATGCAGCTCCAACGTTTTTCCCATAAAAGAATCCAAATCTTCCACATACTCCAATGCAAGCTGCGACGCCGGAATAAAGCCGCGTATGCCCTCCACATAGACAACCACTCCTTTATTTACCACCTCGCTGACCTTTGCCTTGATCACTTTCTTTTCATTCAAATATTCCTGCAGTCTGTCCCAGCCAAGCACATCTACGGCGCCAACGCACGAAAGCTGAATGTTTCCTTCTCCGTCATCTTTTCTTACAACCATTGCTTCTATGGTATCTCCCACATGTACGTCAGCCATAATAGAGAAAGCAGGATCCTTGCTTATATCCGCCGTCTTAATCACACCCGATGTATAATAACCTAAATCCAAAATAACGCCGTCTTCTGCAACGTCGATAACAGTTCCGGACATAATATCGCCTTCATGAATGGGTCGAAAAGATGCTTCCAATTCTCTGCTGTAATCAGCCATTGTTTCCATTGTGCCGGTTTCTTCTTTGGTGATTTCCTCTGCTGTTGTATTTACCGTAGTATTTTCTTCCATAACAATATCCCCTTTTTATCGTTTATTTTTGTTCACAAAAATGCCCGCATTCTCTTATGCGTCGTCCTTTTCCTTAAATATTAGCACGCTTTAAAAGAAAGTTCAATGGTCTGCTCAGGCGATATAAACTGAGTTTCTTTCTGACGGAATGTCTTTCTTCATGTTTGGTTAAGTTTCACAGAATGTTCATTCTTACAGCCTTGTATTTTTCAAAATGACAAAATATAATAGTCTTAATTTCCAGTCCATACATACAGCGGAAAGGGAACCCTTGCGCATAAAACAAGTTTTCCCTAATTCACAATATGGACTGATGACATTTTCCCTAATTCACAATATGGATTGATGACAGATTGATAAAAAAATAACACAGAAATGAGGAAAATATGGACTATCGCCACGAATGGAAAATAGAAATCAATGCCGCAGACTACTTATCGCTCCGCACACGGCTGCAGGCAGTTATGAAGCAGGATACCCACGCTATAGACGGAAAATATTTTATCCGCAGCCTGTACTTCGACGATTCTGTAGACAGTGCGCTCCGGGATAAAATAGACGGCGTGAACCGACGCGAGAAATTTCGTATCCGCTACTATAATAAAGATACCAGTTTTATATGTCTGGAAAAAAAGAGCAAGCTCAACAGCCTTTGCAATAAGCAGTCTGCACAGATTACAGAGAAAGAAGCCCAGGCAATCGTAGATGGTAATTTTGCATGGATAATGGACAGCTCCATTCCCTTGTTGCAGGAGTTGTATTGCAAGATAAAAACGAATGGTCTGCGCCCTAAAACAGTCGTGGATTATATCCGCGAACCGTTTACTTACAAACCGGGAAATGTACGCGTGACACTCGACTACAATATCCGCACCAGCATTTCCTGTACGGATTTTTTGAACACCGACTGTGTGACCATACCGGCAGGGGACGCCCCCATCCTGATGGAAGTCAAATGGGACGCTTTTCTTCCGGATATCATCCGTGACACAGTCTGGCTTCCCGGACGGAGAGCCGCCGCATTTTCCAAATACGCACAATGCCGTATATACGGCTAAAATACATATTCAGAAAGGAATAAAAACCATGACTTTTAACGACATTTTCAAATCCAGTTTCCTCGAAAACGTAACCAGCGTAAGTATCCTCGATATGGCGCTTGCGCTCATCCTGGCTTTCGGGCTCGGCGTCTTCATTTTCCTCGTTTATAAAAAAACATACACCGGCGTGATGTATTCTTCTTCCTTCGGTGTGACGCTGATTGCCCTTACGATGATTACTACGATTGTCATCCTCGCCGTTACCTCCAACGTCGTACTTTCCCTTGGTATGGTCGGCGCATTGTCTATCGTCCGCTTCAGGACCGCCATCAAAGAACCTCTGGACATCGCCTTCCTGTTCTGGGCGATTGCGGCGGGCATCGTCCTTGCGGCAGGTATGATTCCACTCGCTGTTATCGGAAGCGTTATCATCGGACTGATTCTTCTCGTATTTGTAAACAAGGAAACCCATCGTAATCCCTATATCGTCGTCCTGCAATGCAGCGACCATGAAAGCGAGACGGCGGCAAAAGAATATCTTGAAAAAATGGCGCAGCGCTGCAGCGTGAAAAGTAAGACCGCCCAGAAAGGCTGTATCGAATTAAACATGGAAATCCGGTTAAAAGACGATAACACCGATTTCATCAATGTCCTTTCCGAAATGGACGGCGTAAACAGCGCTGTCCTGGTAAGCTATCACGGGGACTATATGGGATAAGGAGCCGCTTATGTCAACACATAAACATATTGATAAAATTTGTGTCTTTGTTACACTCATTACCCTGCTTCTGACGTTGGGGCTGATAAGCGGGAAAAATCTTACCGTTGCTGTAGCCGCAAGCGGGGATAATGACAGCAATTATTTTACAGAAAATGATTTAAACGCGGATTGGGATACGTCTGATGCGACCAAAATTACCCTCTCTGATGACAGATGTGTCATAAATGGAAACGGCGCTTATGCTTCTAACGGAGACATCTATATCGTCTATGCGGGCGCCTATGTTCTTTCCGGCTCGCTTTCAGACGGAAACATTATCATCGATGCAAACAAGACCGATAAAATCTGGATTATGCTGGATGATGTATCCATCCACTGCGACGATGACGCCGCCATCCGCATTGAACAGGCGGATAAAGTATTCCTGACCCTGGCAGAGGGTACGGAAAATACGCTCTCTTCCGGTTCTAACTATAATACCGATGCAGTCTCTGCAGGCGTGGACGGAACCATTTATTCCAAGGACGATTTGACGATAAACGGGCACGGAACGCTCTCTGTAACTGCCGAATATCAGCATGGCGTCGTATGTAACGATGACCTAGCGATTACCGGCGGCTGTATAAGCGTTGACGCCGTGCAGGATGGTTTCCATGCCAACGACAGTATCTGTATCCGGGACGCCGATATCAGCATTACGGCGGGGGACGACGGTATCACCGCATCGAATGACGATGAAACATCGTACTTCTATATTGAATCGGGAAACATCAATATTCCTTCCTGTTATGAAGGAATAGAAGCTATCGACGTCACCATTGCGGGAGGAACAATTGCCATAAATCCTACGGACGATGGCATTAATGCCAATGGCAGCGGCGAAACTGCCATCATCCGCATTACGGGCGGCGATATCACTATCCTGAATCCTAATGGCAGGGACGCCGATGGTCTGGATTCCAATAGAGATATTATTATCAGCGGCGGAAATCTTTTCATCAGCGTACCGAATGACGGCGTCAGCAACGCCATTGATTCTGGAACCGAAAACGGCGGCGTATGCAGTATCAGCGGCGGAACCGTCCTTGCCTGCGGAAGCAGCGGTATGGCGGAAGGCTTTGACTCTACTTCCACACAGGGATTTCTGATGTACACCACGTCGGCGTCTTCTGACACCACTGTCACCTTGAAAGACGCTGACAGCAACGAACTGTTATCCCAATCGGTTCCTTACAGCTTTTCCTCCGTCCTCGTCAGCACACCGGAAATGAAAGTAGGAGATACCTGCACCATTATCATCGGCGAAACGGAAGAAGAAATGACTATCGACAATTCATCGAATGCCGGCGGCTTTGGCGGGAATCGTATGTCTTGGGGAAACGGACCTAAAGAAAATCATACACAGGGGATGAATGGCTTTGAAGGAAATCATGCACCCCGGACAGGCGATTTTAAGGGGGATCAGAAAAATGACACAGGTGTCATGCGCCCCCAGGAAATGCCCGACACTGCAGACAGCGAAAACACAGAAGGTGAAGACGCGCCGCCAGCTATGCCACAGAATGAAATGAACAGTACAGATAGTGAAGACATGCCACCGACTCCGCCGCAGGACGAAATGAACCGTGCAGACAATGAGGACGCTCTGCCGGCTATGCAGCAGGATGGATTCCGCGGCAATCGTATGCAGCACAATCTGGCACAAGACGATAGGAATCCGGAACAGACCCCGGATGGCAGCGTTTTGTCTATTGTCATTTCGGTAATCGTTTTATTGGCGGGGTGTGTGATTGCATTTGGGGTGAAAGGCAGAACGTAAAGAGTTTCGTAGCAAAAAGGAACAGAAAGCGTTCTGCCTACTCTCCATTCCCATACATCATCATATCAAAAATTGTCTCTTCCACAACCTTCACACACTCGTCCGGACATTTCTTTATATCATCGCCCCAGAAACGTATCACGGTCCAGCCCTCAAAAAGTAATTTCTTGTTTATTTCATCATCCCGCGCCTTGTTGCGGGATATTTTACTAATCCAAAATTCACTGTTGCTGCCCTTTTCCAGTCTTGGTTTCAATACTTCCCAGTCTTTTCCGTGAAAAAATTCCCCATCGCAGAAAATCGCTATTTTGTATTTTGTCAATACGATGTCCGGGCTGCCCGGAAGTTTTTTATAATTTTTGCGATAACGATACCCTTTATGCCACAAAGCTTTTCTCAATATTATTTCTATCTTTGTGTCTTTTCCACGGATATTTTTCATATTTTTATGCCGTTGTTCTTTTGTCAAAACATCTGCCACAAAATCACCTAACAATCAATTTTTTATCAGCCCTGCCAGTTTCTCTCATCCGTAATAATATCGCCATTCCTCTATGCTGCTCAGATACTCTTTTTTTCTTTTTCGATTATATCACCATCATCCGTCATTTACAACGGTTCTCCCTTTGGTGATATCATTTGCCATCAGCCGCAACACTGTGCTATACTTAATAAAATTCTTTCATAATTAAGAAAAAGAAAGGGGTATGCACTCATGTCCTACTATTTTTACGGTCATCAGACTGCCGGAAATGTGAAAGCGAAAAACCATCTCTACCAAGGTATCGAGACGCCTATCGACCTGTACGATGCCTTGTCCCATATCTGGTGCGCCGAAACCTGCGCGCCGCGGATGCGTGCCGACTGGAATGCAGAAAATAAGACCTTGGGGCAATGCTCTATCACGGCATTTCTGGCGCAGGACATTTTCGGGGGAGAAGTGTATGGAATGCCCACGGACAATGGCGGCGTACATTGCTATAATGTGGTGGATGGTTATGCCTTCGACCTGACCAGCGAGCAATTTGGCGAGAAGGCAAAAGAACTTTGCTATCAGGACAATGCCATACAAGAGAGGGAATCGCCGGGGCATTTCGGGAAGGAAGAGAAACGACAGCGGTATGAATATCTGAAAGAAAGATTAAAAAAGAAAGAGGGAAGATCATGAACACTACAATCACACGCGACAAAGCGCTGGAATTATTGAAAAAATACAATCAGGAACCGTTTCATTTGCAACATGCCTATACCGTGGAAGCCGTCATGCGGTGGTATGCGGACAAACTTGGCTATGGAGATGAAGATTTCTGGGGAATCTGCGGTCTTTTACATGACGTGGATTTTGAAAAATATCCAGAGCAGCATTGTAAAAAAGCACCGGAACTGCTGGCGGAAATCGACGCAGAGCCGGAGCTTGTCCACGCAGTCTGCGCCCACGGATACGGCATCTGCTCGGATGTAAAGCCGGAACATGAGATGGAAAAAGTGCTTTTTGCAGCAGATGAACTGACAGGTCTTGTAGGCGCTGCCGCATTGATGCGACCATCGAAAAGCTGCACCGATATGGAGCTTAGTAGTCTGAAAAAGAAATTCAAAGATAAAAAGTTTGCGGCGGGCTGCTCCCGCGATATCATCAGAACAGGCGCAGAACAGTTAGGCTGGGAACTTGACACCTTACTGTCGATGACGCTTGATGCGATGAAGGCGACGGAAGCGGCTGTAAGTGCGCAGTGTGAATAGAGAAGTTTTAAAAAGGGCATTCCGGGTACATTTTGTTTCACTCTTTCACCCAATACCCATCATAGCCATACCCCGTCTTCCCAATCAGTAAATGCTCTGACTTGGTAAAGCCCGCTCTCTGGACGGCTTTCATCCTTTCTATAGCGTATACTGGAACCTTGGTAAGTATGCCGGTGCACCCTAAAAGCTCCGGCATATGGGGCGCGGTCAGCGTAACAATTTCCAACAATACATCTTCTTTTTCATAGTCGCTTCTTACATCTACCCTCAGGATTCCCATCTGATTAAATTCATCCTCGGAAACCCGCAGACATAACTCGATTGTCCCGATGACTTCCGATGTTGCTTTATCCATAATGGAAAGTCTGGCAAACCAGCCGTTTTCATAAGATAAATTCCAAAAGTTAATCGCCTCCGCCATTCTTTCTCTCGTAGGATAATAGAAATTATCCCCATCGCAATTATCACTGTTAAAAAACGGCACGGCATTCTTGTCGCTGTATACTTTTAGCAGGTCGTCGCAATCTTCACTTTGCGTTAATCGTGCCAAAAAATTTTCACTCTCTAATACCGGGCACGCTTCATAGATTTTCATATCGTTTTTCCTCCAATTCGATTTTAAAACCGGACTTTTCCATTTGAAGTCTGCATAACACCATTTGCAAAAATCCTCATAATAATTTCCATCGCGGTCGCGGCCAATCATATCGTCTTCGCTTAATAACATGCCGCAGCATTTACAGACAAGCTGTCTGGGAGAACCCAGAAGGGTATTGATTGATACATCAAACTCCCGCGACAAAAGCTTCAGCGTATCCGTACCCGGCTGGGTCTCACCGGTTTCCCAGCGGCTGACCGCCTGTCTTGTGACCATCATACGCTCCGCCAGTTGTTCCTGCGTCAGTTGTCTTTTTTCGCGTAGGTTTTTAAGGATATCCTTTGTTTCCATCTCGCCGCTCCTACAATGTATCTTTATTTTAACCGGATATTGCGCGTCAGACAAGCAACTGGCTGTTGCTATGGGTATTGAAATCTGCTTATGTCTCTTGCATGTTCTGTATATCGTTACGAAACAATCGATAAATGGACGGTGTTTCCTTTATGCAACCGCATTCGCATTAATCTGCTCAATAACCTTTCTGATGCCCAGCCAGGTATTCATATCGGTAAATACCTGGGCTATGCTTCCTCGGTCTGTAAAAGGCGCTTCCTGCAGCACTGACAAATCTTTCAGCACGCCGTTGTGAACAATATACTCTACAATCTGGTTGACAAAATAAATCTGTCTACTGTCCAGATTCGTCTCATCCAGATATTCCGAAAATGCCTCTTTTTTAAAGATGGCGCCCTGCAACGCTATCATATTAGCAGTCGGTTTTCCATTGCCCATACGAAAAAACTCAAAGTTGCCGCAAAAATCGAATATATAAAATTTCGTCTTATCATTTCCATCTATGAGACCCGGACACAATCTCGTCCCACGCCCTATCATCTGCCAGAATTTCGCCTTGCTCATGACCTTTTTAAAAAAGACAAGATTCAAAACTTCCGGTATGTCTATTCCCGTATCCAACATATCAACAGATATCGCAATCTGTGGCAGTTTCTGAGGCTCTGAAAATTCATCAATGGCGCTCTGGGCATAGTTGATGCGGTTATCTATGACTTTCACATAATCATTCGGTAAATGCGGATATTCCTTATGAAATATCTCATATATTTTTTCTGCGTGGTCGTGATTTTTGGCAAATATAATTGTCTTTCCAAGCTTTGCCCCATATTCTATTTTCAGACCATCCGTCATCAGAATATGTAAAGCTTTGCGAATCGTATCCTCGTTAAATATCCATGTATTCAGTGCAGAAGACGCAATCGCTTCGGGGATTTGCCCCTCTTCATTTTTAAAAGTATCTTCATATATTGCCCTATCCTCCTCGGACAATTCGTCATATACGATACCCTGCTCCACAAATTTCAACGTCGTTTCTACGGACTGAAAATCCACCAGATATCCGTCTTTCACTGCCTGCGCCAATTCATAGCCATACGTCGGCACACCACTTTCCAATTCAAAAATGGAATAGGTATTTTTGTCTATCTCATCCTTCGGCGGCGCGGTAAGCCCGACAAGCGGCGCGTCAAAATAGGTAAAAATATGCACGATAAATCTGGCAACAAATTGACAAAACTGCGTTTTGCCTGCATAACCAGCGAATTGCGGTCTGCCAGAAAGAGAATATTTTTAACCCATCCGGCATTTAGCAAAACGTCGCACAAGCCAATCACCGTCCTTGTTTTACCGGAACCGGTTGCCATAACAAGTAATGCCTTGCGCCTGATTTTATCCCCGAATCCATCGCAAACTGCCTTAATCGCGCCTTCCTGATAATAGCGTCCGGCGATGTTTTTATTGATTACAATATTTCTAAGGCTCGTCCGCATTGCAAGCAGATTAAACCATTTCATCAAATCCCTTTTGGCATAAATGGCTGCACATTTTCTTTCGGGATACCTGCCGTCTATGATTCTTGTATCAAACCCATTTGTCAAAAATACCACGGGTCTTCTTCCATATTCTTTTTCCAGTAAATCTGCATAGATTTTTGCCTGTTGACGTCCCTTCGCCACATCTTCGCAAGTGCGTTTCGCCTCGACAACCGCCAAAGGTTTCTGTGCGTCATCATACAGCACATAGTCTGCATAACCCGTTTGGGATTTATTGGGCATTCCCGGAATTTCCACTTCATTGAGCCAGTCTTTCCCTTCCGTCCACCCGGCGTCTGTAAGCATGGAATCAATGTAAATTTTTCTTGTTTTATATTCTGACAAATCCAGCGGTCGGGATACATATTCGGGCGCCTGTCTTTCACGTCTGCGGGTAAGTTCTTCCTTTAACGCTTGGTTCTCTGCTATCAAAGCTTCTAAATCAACCTCTGCAAACTCTTTCAAAACTACAGATTGCGGCTTATCCTGTTCTTTTTTCAAAAGCTGTATGTCAAATTCTCTTTGTTCATAATTATCGATATAACAATATGCGATAAAATCCAGAAAGATATACAAATCCTGTAAACACAACGCCGCCTGTTCAAATGTCGCTTTCTTGCCAGTATGCGCCGCATGATTCCCCATACGGCGGATGAAATCTAATCTGCTCCATAAATTTTCGTCCACAATGCCCTTAAATTCCTCTGTATGCATCAGGCTGAGTAAATTGTCCCGATACGGCATTGTCAATGACTTATCCACCGAATACATCCACTTGATGGCAAACTCCATCGCTCTGCGGCAATTGATAATACAAGCCTCCGTATCAATGTGTATGATTTTCTCTGCGGATATGGCAACATCTGTAAAAATATCAAGTTGGGGGGCTGATTTTAGGTGGTCGAAGTTGGTCATGGGGGACTCCTTTCCAACAGTCGGATATGATTTTTGTAGTGACCATATTTTACCATATCTGCTGCCGCACTTCAACGGTTTAGCGTTAGTCACACGGAAATCAATTTTCAGGCAACTCTTTTATATGAAATGTCACGCAGTTCTTGAATCTGCGGTAAAAAAATGGTATGATGAAGTCACAATTACAGAAAGGAATAACGCATGGCGGATATATACGATAAGACGTTCCGTACAATCCTAAATGACTGTCGGAAGCTGATTATCCCAATAATTAACGAAATTTTTGAGGAAAACTATTCGGGAAAGGAAGAAATACAGTTTTTTCCCAATGAACATTTTATAGACCAGCAGGACGAAGCGGACAGGGAACGCATAACGGACACAAATTTTACGGTATTCGGAAAGACACCAAAGAAATACCATATTGAGTGTGAAAGCAGCTATCCGGACGGCAGGATTACAATAAGGCTTTTTGAGTATGATGCGCAGATAGCGCTTGATGAGGGTGATGTTACGGAGGAAACGCTGACAGTGACGTTTCCAAATACAGCAGTTTTGTATCTTCGGGCACGCAAAAAAACACCGGATAAGATGAAATATGTTATTGTCACGCCGGGCGGAACAGTGCAATATGACATACCGATTATGAAAGTGCAAGGCAAATATGCAGGGCATATTTGCCTTTAATATTTCGCTTGACGATATTTTTGAAAAACGTTTGCTGATGCTGATTCCATTTTATATTTTTTCACATGAAAACAATTTTTTGGAGTATGATAGTAATGTGCAGAAGTTGGAAGAATTGAAAGCAGAGTATCAGGTTATCTTGGAAAGACTTGATAAACTGGAACAGCAGGAAATCATCGGGGCATTTGACAAGCGGACGATTATAGAGCTGTCCGGCGACGTGATTAAAGAGATTGCACAGAAATATAAGAATGTGCAGGAAGGTGTAGGTGGTATGATGAGAGGACCAATGATTGAGACAAGTGCAAGAAAATTAAAAAATGAAACAGAAAACGAAACAAAGAGAAATACTGCACTGAGAATGTTGAAACGGGGAAAATTGACAATCGAGGAAATTGCCGAAGATTCAGGTCTTAGTATTGCGGAAGTGGAACAACTTGCAGGGTTACAGACCGTATAAGGCAGAACAAGAATTTTATATCGTGGCTATAAAGCAGGGAAATAACTGATGATTTCAGATTCATTTTCCTGTTTTTTTGTGGCATTTTAACAGTAACTTATGGATATATCTATCTATTTGAGTAAATGTACTTGAAATAATCTTTAAGATATGTTAAATTATGCATAGAGAAAGCAACCGCCCACAAAGTGGTTAGCCTCTCTTAGTCAAGTTTTTAAGCCTGCCTTGAACCGGTCAAGTACAAGGTAGGCTTATTTATTTTCGCTTATTGTTTTAAAGTTGTTTCGTTTACTGGCATTGACTTTATAATATCATTTGGATATAATGTATCAAAGCACACCATTGATGAAAATTTTGAGTGTGGTTTAATGCAGAGGTGAGATTATGCCTGAACAGAAAGAGATAGAAATTCTCAGAAAAATTTTTTCAGATTATGATTATATTATGACAACAGCACAACTTAACACACACAAACTATATTATAGAGATATTCAGCGTATGTTGGAAGATGGATTGATTGAAAAAGTCAAGCGAGGTTATTATCACTGGATTAAGGACTATGAACAAAGCGAAGTGATACTTATCAACAGCCTGTTCCCAGATGCAATCCTTTGTATGGAAACTGCCCTATTTTACTATGGATACAGTGACAGAAATCCTGCCGAATGGAATATTGCAATGGATAAAAACACTTCCAGACAGCGCACAAAAATAGATTATCCTTTTGTCAAGGCTTATCGAGTTGAGCCAGCATTGCTTCCCATTGGTGAATCGAAAGGTAAAATAGATTGCACCGAAGTCCGCATTTATGACCGTGACCGAACAATTTGTGACGTTCTGCGGAACATGAATAAGATGGATAAAGAGATTTTCAATAAAGCAGTGCAAGGTTATGTAAAAGACCTAAAAAAGAATATACCAAATCTTATGGAATATGCAAAAATTTTTCGTGTGCAAAAGCGCGTAAAAGAATTGATTGGAGTGTGGTTATGATGACAGATATAGCGGCTTCCATTCTTGCAAAACTTAGAAATAAAGCAAGAGCTTCTGGTATCAGTTATCAGCAGTGCCTACAGCTTTTTATGCAAGAAGAATTTTTGAGAAAACTCTCGAAGTCTGAATATCATGATTTCCTTATATTGAAAGGTGGTTTGTTTATCTATACGCTGACAAACTTTGAAAGCCGAGCCACCATTGATGTTGATTTTTTGCTTCGTGGATATTCAAATTCAATAGACAATGTTAAGGATTTGATTAATAAAATCATTGATACACCGACAGGCAATGATTATATTGAAATGACTGCAAAAAGCTTTGAGAATATTTCCCCGCAAAGAAAATATCACGGTATCAGTACACAAATTATTGGACAAATAAAAAATATACGAGTTCCATTCAATGTGGATATAGGTGTAGGTGATATTATCGTACCTAATGCAGAACAGCACAAAATTAATACGCAGCTTCCAGATTTTGAAGCTCCGGTTATAAAAACCTATTCCCTTGAAAGTACCATAGCTGAAAAGTTTGATGCTATTCTGCAACGATTTGAGCTAACAGGAAGAATGAAAGATTTTTACGATATCTATTATCTTTCAAGAACATTCGACTTTGAAGGAGCTAAATTGCAAGCCGCTATTTTTGAAACCTTACAACGACGTGGCACTCCCTATGGCAAAGATAGCTTCAAACGAATTGTTTCACTCGCCAAAGACGAAGATATGCAGAAACGATGGAAATATTTCTTAAAGAATATGAAAGATGATACGCTTGAACTTGCGGTTGTGATTGATAAAATACAAAAGTTCCTTGAGCCTGTGTTTGAAGCGATTGTGAATGAAAAAAAATGGTTCAACCATTGGGATGCTACGGTTACAAGCTGGAAATAATACTTCGCTGTATTTCTATCTATTTTGCAATTTAATATATGAAAAGTTTATGGTGAATTTAGATTATCTCTTTAGAAGTTCTTATATGTCGGAATAGCCTGTATTTCCGGGCTTTTCCGGCATTTTAGATATGGGGAGATGTTCTCATATACTCTCAAAACCTCTTAGGTTTTCCCTCTCAAACGTAGTAAAAAAGTAGTAAATCCGTCTGCGGCTATGCTGCAATCAGCCTTTCCATTTCAGCCCTTGCGGAAGCGAATGTCGCGTGTGCGTAATAGT
>JAMPFM010000070.1 GCA_023664455.1 Blautia sp. | reverse complement strand
CCAGAGCAGGAATTTCACCTGCTTATATTTCAAGCGCCGAACTGGCGCACTCCTCTTTATGTGGGTTAATTGTACCATAATTATTCCTATTTTTCAATCGCGATATGCATATAGTGTTCCGACTGAAAGCTATAATCCTTTTTATTCCCAACTTTTTAAAACATAATATATTGGGAATAAAGTTGGGAATAAAAATTAGCATGAACGCTATATCTCTATCGGATGAAACTAATAATTGAATAGACTTCGCACCTAAGTTGTGCTATACTTTTATTACTCAATACCCATTAATAAATCATAACCACAACAAAGGCGGTGAAAATATGACGGACAGTGAAAAACTTGATTTGTTATTGTCTGAAATGCAACACATGAAAAGCGATATGCAACTCATGAAAAGCGATATGCAAGAACTAAAAGGAAAAGTATCAGTTATTGAAAATAAAGTGACAGATACTAATTTAACTCTTGAAAATGAAATTCGTGTCAATATCCAGCGTGTAGCTGAAGGTCATCTTGATTTATCAAGAAATCTGCATGAGGCTTTAAAAATCGACAATGAAAAAGAAATGCTTGCTATCCGGGTAAGTGTTCTTGAAACTGAATTGCGTAGAATCAAAACACGGCTTGAAATAGCATAACAGTATTTACATATTTTCAGAACTTGCACACAATAATTTATAAGCCTCTTACCGGAAAAAGGTAAGAGGCTTAACTTATACAAAGATAAATGCCGCTTATATCAACTGACTCCCTAAAAGACTGCTGCCAAGAAGACTTGAAATTCCGCCATAAGCTGCGGTCAATTGATTTGCGGAGCCATACCCTGAGTACGCCGAAAGTCCCGTCAGACTGCTTGTAACTCCTGCGGACATGAGATTCATCTTTACCTGCATCATCTGTTGATTCTGATATAAGGCGGATAAAGCAGTCCCAACATCCTGCCATTCGGGGTCACTTTTTAAATTCTCCAAGGCTTCTTCAACCTTTTTGGACAATGCAGAATTTTCCCCATACGCCGCACTCTGACTCTCAACAGCTTGTTTGATGGCGGTTGGGAAACTGGCGTTATTGGAAGTATCTGTCTTGATATTTTTAATAGTATTCGCATTTTTTATATTAGTCGTATTTGCGGCGTCATGATGGGTTATTTCGTCGCGCATTCCAAGATTGTTGATATACATAGAAAATCCTCCTTCGCAGCTTCGATATCCTGACTGCAAATCTTTAATAAAAGATATTGGCTGCCTGTCTCTACTAATGGTTATAACATAAAATCAAGGGGTTTTGCAAGTAAATGTAACGAAAACACCGATATCCGTAATAAAAAGTCTTGCAATCACTCTGCCTTCCGCCCCTTCTTTTCCCGCAACATCAGCCAAAGAAACACCGCCGCCGCGATATCAAACGGAATATCCACGATAAACCACTGCCAGATTGTCGGCATATATCCTTCTGGCACGCCGCTGATAAAAATATCACCCGTTATCATTCCGCCAAAATTATTCATGGCGTGAAATATCGCCGCAGGATACACAGAGTTTGTTTTTTTCGTAAGCCACATCAGAAATATCCCTGTTGCGATACAGCTTATGCACATACATAATATTCCAAGATAGGGATAGCCGACATAATCCGTGCCGAAATTGTGTCCTTCTACTGTCAGTACCGCATGCCACAGCCCCCAAATGGCGCCGCCGATAATGGCTGTCCCCACAGTTCCCAATAACGGCTCCATCTTCTGATTCATATAGCCGCGCCAGCCAAATTCCTCGCCAAACGTATTAAACGCCATCAGCGGAACTGTCGCAAAGACCAATAACAGCAGCGCCGCTGACTCACTAAATCCCATATTCATCCCTAAATCCGACCAGTCGCCATGCCCTATTACCAATGTGATGAATATCCCTCGCGGAATACTAAGCACGCTTAGACCAAATACCGAAAAAAGATAATATTTGATATTGCCCTTTAGATTCAGATGCAGCATACTGTCATGAAATCCTTCATGCGTAAGCTTGCGGGTAAGGACATTTGCAAGCGCGGGACCGTATCCCACTATCCAGAAAAACACGGGCATTTTATTCGTTTCAAACCAATCGTGATAACCGAACGCCTTATTAAAAATCACGGCAGGTATCCATGAAATCGCGAAAGCAAGCAGGATAAAAATCATGAGTCTTTTGGCTTCCAGGCGTTTATCCGTCATACTCGTCCACCCCTTTCATAAATGCCTTGCACGATATCCTGTAGGAATATAAAAACGCCCCAAAACAGAGATAAGGACAGATACTCAAAACAAGCAGCAATACGCCGTCCGCCTTACCATCCAAAATAGAAATGGCAAAAGCGATTACCTTATCCTGCATAGCATCCGGCATCATGACAAAACCGAATACCGCCGCCACGCACAAAGCTAACATAACTGTCACTTTTAACAGGCTGCCCTTTTTCAGACCATAGCGCACCGTAAAAGGTATGTCAAACGTACTGATAAACATAACCAGAAACACTCCTGCAAGATATAAATATGACATGTTTGTCACAATTTCCTTGCCCATAACAAAATAGTATACTGTAGAAAACAGGTTATCCGCAAAGATGCCAGCCACCATATATATCAGATTCATCAGCAGCATGACCACATATTTGTTGTAGAGATATCCTTTTACCCCCTGCGGTGTGGACGCCACAAAATAGGCCCATGATTTTCTATTATCACCTCTAAAGACTTCGCTCATCATGCCGCTGACCACAAACATTCCCACGACAGCCATAATCATCCGTACAACCTCGTTTGCCGCCGTTTCAAACATAGATTCCATACTCTGGCTGCCTGTAAGAACCCCCGCCACTGTAAAGCAAAACGGCAGCGCGGTCAGCAGCAGCGGCACAAACGCGGTAAGAATAAGCATCATACGATTCTGCGCAAGTTCTTTATACAAGAAGCCTGTCGCGCCGCCCGCTTCGTCCTGCACCACATCATCCGGCTTTGATGAAATGTCCGTTTGATCCTTTTCCCGCCGCGCAGACTTCGTCTTAGGCGCGCCCTGATATGCCGCCCGGAGACTATGATAGGTGAGGCAAAAATCCGCCGCCATCAGCCCTAGAAGCAGCGGCAGCGCCCATACTAACGCACCGGCGGTAAATACCGGCAGTTTTATCGAGGTTTCACCGTTAATGAGTTCCTGCAAATCGACGCCGCTTACCAGCACAATTACCAATACTACGGCTATCATCACGGCAAGCGACGCCATACCCGAAACACTCCGCATCTTCTTTGCTTCCTCATCGTTTCTCGCCCTGAGACCAAAGAAAGCATCGGGCAGCGAACACAGTATCACTGCCGCAAAAGCAAGAATATGCCACAAAATATAATTCACTCCAAAAGGCTTCCCTAAATATGCGCATGCCGCCACAGAATTGATAAGACAGATAAGACAGCTTCCCACACAGATGAGAAACCTGCGGGCAAATCGCACCGCTGCCCGCTCAAACGGCGTAATCGGAAGCGCATAAGAATACGTTATCCAGCCCGAAACAATATCTGCATGGTGCAGGTTATCAAGAAACAACACCACGGCTCCAAGAAGCGCGGTTTCGATAATCAGATTGTCCACAGGCAGCTCGTTACGATCAATACCGTTAGCATCTAATGACAGCACCACGCCCCATGTAAGCGCAACCCACAGAATAAGCAGTATGCCATACAGCATCGTATTCTTTTTGGTAAGACGAAACTCCCGAAACACCAGGGAAGCAAATTTTGACGCCGGAATCATCACTGCCACCCCATTTCGCCTTTATGGACATAATAAAGCATGATATCGCTAAGACTTGCCGTGTCCATGATGAAACCATTGTATTTGTGCTGCCCGCGCTCTTTCTTACAAATCATCGCCGCTGCGCCGGATTGGTCGATACGCACGCTGACGATATCGGCTTTCTCGATATTTGCAACTTCCTCTTTGCTGCATTTTATGATGCCGTGAGTTTCCAGAATGGTGTCTTTACTGCCTGTCAGCAGAATTTTTCCTTTTTCAATAAAAGTCACGCTGTCCGCAATTTTTTCAAGGTCTCCTGTTATATGGGAAGACATGAGGATGGAGCGTTCGCCGCCTTTTAGATATTCCATAAAAATATGCAGTATCTCATCCCGCACAATCGGGTCCAGACCCGTCGTCGCCTCGTCCATAATCAGAAGCTCGGCGTTATGCGATAAGGCACAGGCAATCTGCAGTTTCATTTTCATGCCTTTGGAATACTGTCCGATTTTCTTTTTTGGCGGCAGGGCGAATCGTTCCAGATACTCCGAATATACCGTATTATCCCATTCCGGGTAGAGCCCTTGAAAGATACGCGCCATATCTGCGGCATTTAACACGTCATGAAAAGGCAGTTCGTCAAAAACGACGGCTATCCTTTTTTTAATTTCAAACTCGTCCTTTACATGTGCAAGCCCCAACAGCCTTATCTCACCCGCGTCGATGTTCGTGATATTCAGCAGACTTCGGATAGTCGTGGTCTTGCCCGCACCGTTTCGCCCGATAAAGCCCATAATACTGCCTTTTGGCACGTTAAAACTCACATTGTCAAGGGTAAAACCGTCGTAATGTTTTGTTATATTCGATATTTCGATTGCATTTTCATAAGTAGCCATAATTTCCCCCATCCTGGCTCAATCTGCGCCGCTAAACACAAGAAGCCCCTGCAGCCTGCCCATCATCAAGCCTGTTTTTTCCCGTTAAATCTGCTCATTCTGCCGATGCAGCGCGGGTTCCTCATACTTATCCATAAAATCCTCGCCCAGAAAGACGATTTCCTCTGCAAAGCGAATGGAATTAGGCACCGTAAATACCGAAACCACTCTCCGAAAACGCAGTCCCGGAATGAAATTCATAATTTCCATTGGAAACATTCCGTTCATAACGATATGTTCTGGAAATTCTTTGCGATAATCCAACACATCCCGCGGGTGTGGCTTGATTAAAACCTGCCCCTTATGCCCGTCGATGGTTCCATACTCTTTGATAATATCTGTAAAAATCTGTTTCCTCACCTCTAAGTCACAAAGCGGCTCCGAAAGCACTAGTATTTTATCTTTTGCCCCGGTGTCTAACGCCTGCTGCAGCTCGTCCATATTCTCGATGAAAAGATGAATCAGGATATCCTTATCCTGCCGGGACAAATGCCCTACCAACGTTTCCCGCGGCAATTCGATGTGTTTTGCAATCGGATAGGGCAGAATACTGATATCGTTTACTTCCATATCCAGACAGTACTTTGCATACCCATTCTGGATAAAAATCAGATTACGCGCCGCCATCCATGCTTTTAACCCAAAATGCCCTCTGTTATCATATCTTGCCGTATCGTATGTTTCTAAACAGTTCAACCCGTCTTCCACCGCATGATAGTAAATTTTCTTATAACTTAGATAGTAACCGATGGGGTCAGAATCGCAAAAGACATAAATGTCCTGATATTCTCTAAAATCCACCGGGACATAAGGCTCCTGTAATCTGCCAAGCAGTTTCGTATACTTGATTCTGGCAAGCATATTAATCAGGATATTTCCTCTGTCCTTATGATATTTCTGAAGCTCTGGGAAAAAGTCCGCAGATTTTTCTTCGTATAAAAAAACCGTCTCAAACAAACCGCTCTGTTTCGCCCTATCCTGCAGATTCCCGAAATCATTGGACATCGTGCTCAACACCAGCGTCGCCTGTCCCCACTCTTTTTCCGGCAGGTAACATTCCTTCAGGCACGCAACGTATACATGGTAATAGGTGTGGCATACATAGATTCGTTTTTTCATGGTAATCCCTCGTTATTTTTATCTCTTATCGCTCATCAATCTCAGAAAAATGCCTTTACATATGCCAATGTCTTTTCCAATAAATCTTCTGGCATTTTCTCCACAAACTGAATATTTCTGCTAATCACATCCAGGCACTTCATATGTTCCGTCAAAATAACACCCGTTGTTTGCGTTCTATTATCCAATGAGATGTGCAGTGGAAATTTATTACTTGTATTTGTAATCGGACACACTATGGCAAATTTAGTCCTTATAAAAAACTGTTCATTACTAATAACCACGCCCGGTCTTCTTCCTGCCTGTTCGTGTCCTGATTGTGGACTAAAATCCAAAAATACAATATCGCCTTGCTTCGGATTGTACATTACCACACTTCCTTTCCAACAGGAGCGCCCCAGTCAAATCCTTCTGCCATATATTCTCCGTCATAATCCTTAAATATATCATCCAACGTAAGTTCCTTTTTCTCTTTGATTTTTGTAATCACAATATTATCATCAACCCTGTTAAGTTCCACAAGATCATTTTCCATCATTCCTAATGCTTCAAGAAACGCTTTAGGTATTCTTATTCCCTGTGAATTTCCCCATTTCTGAATTGTTGTCTGCATAAAACCAGCTCCTTTTTTATAATTTAGTATATACAATAGTATATACGCCGTCAATGGCTTTATTCTAAAAATTTCCCAACCTGCTTTCTCACAGCTTACAAGATTCCTTTATTATATAACCCCGCCCCATTGCATCCATATGACATATACCAGCGTCGTCAAAACCAGCGTCACACATACGCCCGCCTGGATGATATGGGCTATCGCCGCTGCTTTTGTTTTCCCCGGACAAAATCTGTCACTGTCGGACAGTCCCAGCGCAATATAGATTAGATTGATAACGATATACCGAAAATCGCTGCTGCAAGTATAAGGATACTTTAATGAAAATACAACAAAACTCAGTAAAAAACACCCATATCCTGCAAGCAGAAATATCCCTTCATAGACTATTTCCCGTATGCCGCTTTTTATTTTCCGTACCTGCACCATGCCAAAAAGCACGGCGGAAGCGGTTGCAAAAAGAATTGCCGCAGGATAGGCAATCCTGCACAACAGAAGTTCAAATCCCGCAGATTCCGCGGGATATATTTCGCCAAACAAAGAGGTCTGGAACATAATGACCCAGGTATTATGAATCACGTCCCCACTTAAAGGATGAAACGGAAAATCAAAATACCAGTCCGCAAGGGCGGGGATTCCTACTCTCGCCCATATGCTGTAGTCCCCCGTATACATCACCGAGGCTTCCGTCGCGGAAGAAATGCCGGGTTTTACATGAAAACGTACCAGATTCCGTACAATCCACGCCAGCCCGATGCCGCCGCAGACAAGCCCGAAAAGCGCGTCGTTTCTGATGCAGCGAAGAATTTTCTTTTTATCCTTTGTACGGATATTGTCTATCAAATCCATCAATAGAATCAGCCCGACAGGAAAGGCGATAACTGCGGTATTGATTTTACACAACATGCCCAGACCTATGGACAACGCCAGCAGCAGCAGATTTTTAAGGCTCCTGTCCTGGATAAAATGAAGCGTCGTCAGAATACAACAGCCTAATAGCAGTGTGGAAAGCATGTCGTTATTGATACTGCCAGAGAGAATCGTCAACGCCGGGTGCAGGGATACAAGAACCATGCCCGCATAAAGCCCCCGCCCTTTCGCGCCAGTCTCTTTCAGAATCCGATAGGTCAGCAGCATAAATAGCCCCGTATAGAGAAGCGGCAGCGCCTGTAGATTTTCAAAAGCCAGCTCTTCCGGCATCCCAAGCGCCGTCAGCAGAATCAGCCACAGCCCCGACAATACATAATGCAGCGGCGGATGATAATAAGAAAAAAGCGCATAGGGATTGATATCCGGCAGCTTATGAAATTTATAAATATACTCTATATAGCCGATGTGTCCAGGATTTACCTGATTGGTAGCGATGCCGGTATAAACGCCCTCATCATGCTGTCTTTCATAAAGCCCCGATAAAAGCACATAACAGCAGTGCAGAAACATTCCGGCGAAAACAATGAGAAACACGATCCTTTCTTCCGTCAGTTTTCCCTTCCGGCGCCAGAGATACAGCAGGCATGGAATGCAAAGAAAAACGACGATACAGACAATCCCTATCACACGCCCGGAAACAAGAACCGACAGGGCGCTTCCCTGGATAAGCGTCGCCAGCAGGAAAAAGAAAAATATCATTCCCCCCAGCGCCGGATATAGGGTCTGATTTGGTTTTATCTTTTGTACATGCATCATGGTAAAGTGAACCTTTCTATAAATAACATATGATATTTATTCATATCTGCTATTCTATACTTATTTGCAAATGCATTATAGCATAGTTTACAATTTTTTTGTATAATAATAAGATAATACAGAAAGGCATGGTTATGAGTATGGACAAAAGAAAATGGCGCGCTCTCGTCTGCCTTATCGCAGCGGCGCTTGCAATCGAACTGATTCTCTGCAATTTTTCCTCATGGAAAAGTTTGTTTTACCGGAACCGGCAGGTTTTTGAACAGGTGAGTGTGGAAGGCGGCGAACGGATGGAAGAAGACACGGACAGTCCTTTCGGCAGCTATCTGGCGCCGGACGGCGTTCTGACGCTGCATGTCACCGATGTGGACATGGATATCCACAATCTTTTTTTCGCACTGGACTTCTCGGAAAATGAGCCGGTTTCCTATACGGTATCGCTGACGGACGAAGGAAACCACTATCCATACTATCTCCCGGAGCGGGTAATCATGCCCGGCATTCCGAGAAGCTTTTATACCAATGTGTATCCTGCTGGAAATGTACATACCATTGACGTCTCTCTGACGCTGCCCGCCGGAAATCTGGTAACGGTAAACGGCGTCTGTGCCAATGCGCGTATTCCCTTTTTATTTAGTCCCGGTCGTTTTCTTTTCATAACGTTTGTTCTTTTATTATTATATACCATGTGTTATCCGCAGCTATGGCAGGATATTATCTGTACGGGAACGAAAAAACAGCGTTTTCTCACGGCTGCCGTAATACTCCTGTTAATTGTCATGGCATGGAAGCTTGCCCATGTCAATCCCATCTGCGTTACCTCTCCCTGGCCTCATCATAAACAATATCAGGAGCTGGTAGAAGTCATGGCGCAGGGACATTTTTATCTGGACACCGAGCCTTCCGAGGGGCTTATCAATGCCCCCAACCCTTACGATACCATCTATTTACAGGCAAACGGCATCGACTATCTGGCGGACTACGCTTACTATAACAACCGTTATTATGTGTATTTCGGCGTGGTGCCGGAACTACTGCTCTATCTGCCCGCCTATCTGCTGACAGGACATCATATGCCCAATTATTTCGCAGTTTTCCTATTCTATTGCGGCTTTATCCTGTCCGTTTTTGCCCTTTATCGGGAAATCATCAAAAAGTGGTTCCCCCGCACGCCCTACATTCTATATCTACTGTTATGTATTCTGACGGTCTGCGGCGGCAACTATCTGTTTGTCATAGCCAGACCGGACTTATACGATACGCCCATCATGGCGGCGAATATGTTTACCGTTGCCGGTCTGTGGCTGTGGATCAAAGGAAAAACTGTCGAAAAACCAAAAAGCAGACGCCTCTGCCTGTTTCTTGGTTCCCTGAGTATGGCGTTAGTTGCCGGATGCCGCCCGCAGATGCTTCTTTTTTCCGCCCTTGCCATTCCCCTTTTCTGGGAAGATTTCTTTCCCAAACGAGGCACGGCGATTGCCTCATCCAAAGAAACTTCCGGGCGGAACTTTTGGGACAAGGCCAGGGTAACGGACGCTGTCAGTTTCTGTCTGCCTTACTTATTCGTTGCTGCGGGAGTTATGTATTACAATGCTGCCCGCTTCGACTCCCCCTTCGATTTCGGGGCTTCCTACAGTCTGACAAGCAATGATATGACGAAACGGAGTTTTAACCTGCATCAGACGCTGCTGGGGCTGTGGCATTATTTCGTAAGACCGCCGGTACTGGAAAGCGATTTCCCATTTTTACAAGGCGTCCAGATAGCTTCCGGCTCCTATATGGGCAAATTAAACGGAGAATACACCTATGGCGGTATTCTGGCAGGCAACGCCTTTTTATGGATTCTGTTTTTTATCCGCCGCGGCAAAAAGACGCTGCAGGAGCGGGGACTCTATGTAGTATCCCTTCTCTCTCTTGGCGTTTCAATTATCCTTGGCATCGTAGACGTGACCGGCGCGGGCATTCTCCAGCGGTACATGGTCGATATGGTCTGGGGCGTATGGTTTGGGGTCGTTTTGCTCTTTCTGGCGTGGACAGAAAAATCCATCCGCCAAGGCACAATTAAAAAACTATCGTTATTTATTTTCATCATATGCCTGTTGCAGATGGCTTACGGTTTTGGAATCATATTCGGGAATGGGGATTTGAGTGTAAACGTGCGGACGTCTAATCCACAGCTTTATTACTCCCTGTTGGAACTGTTTCGATTTTAACGCAAGACCTTGTATCCAACCGGAAAATGCGGTAATATTTCTAATATAGCTTGGAACCACATACAAGCTCCAGAAAGGTAGAGTTACGATGGAAGAAACATTGCAGACCCCTTATTTCGTCATCGACGAGACTATCTTGCAAGAATATTATCATATGCTGACGGATTCATTAACGCAGAACTGGCCCAATTATCTTGTGGGCTACTCCTTTAAGACCAACTCCCTTCCGTGGCTTGTTTCTTTTGTCAAAAAAAACGGCGCTTATGCGGAAGTGGTTTCCGAAGACGAATATTCCCTTGCCAGATATCTCGGTTTTGAAAACCGGGAAATTATTTATAATGGTCCCTACAAAGGCGAGACTTCTTTCCGTGAAGTCCTGCTTTCAGGCGGCTTCTGCAATCTGGACTCCCAGCTTGAAATATCCTGGCTTACCCGACTTGCCGCCGAATATCCCGCGCAGACATTTTCCGTAGGCGTCCGGGTGAATTTTAATCTGGAAAAAATGTGCCCCGGCGAAACTACTATGGGAGAAATCAGCGGTCGTTTCGGCTTCTGCTATGAAACCGGGAAATTTGCCGAAGCCCTCTCTGCATTGCAGAAAATCCCCAACGTATCCATTGTGGGACTGCATCTTCATTCCAGCAGCAAATCCCGCAGCGTCAACGTTTTTCGCGCTATTGCTAAAATGGCTTGCAAATTACAGCAGGAGTTCCAGCTTTCCTTATCCTATGTGGATTTGGGCGGCGGTTACTGCGGCGGCATGGAAGGACGTCCGGAATATCCTGACTATTTTCCTGTGGTGGCAGAGGAATTATCCCAATGCTTTTCCCCTGCGGATACGATGCTCATCGTAGAACCGGGAATTTCCCTGATTTCCAAATGCACCACATTTGTAACTTCTATCTTCGACGTCCGGGATATCAAAAAAACCCGCTATGTTATGACGGACGGCAGCCGGTTCAATATCGATGCGACCATGATTAAAACGTCTCACCTTTTCCACATCATTCCGCGAAAAGACGACAGCAGGGAGCGTCCCCTGAT
The DNA here is from genome assembly GCA_023664455.1 of Blautia sp. Lineage (GTDB taxonomy): Bacteria > Bacillota > Clostridia > Lachnospirales > Lachnospiraceae > UBA3282. Next base: position 3,543 of record JAMPFM010000070.1, on the reverse strand, counting down.
GGCAGAACAGATTATCAGCGGTTATACCTGCATGGAGTGCGACAGAATGTTTGTCTATGAGAAGCAGCCGGAGCTTCTTGCCGGAGATCGTATCGTGTATGAAAACGTGGGCGGGTATACGATGAGTCTGAATCCCCTTTTTATCCAGTATTTCCCACCGGTATATGTCCGTAGAAAGGAAGAATTGATTCAGGTGCGCAGGAAGTGGACGGCCGAGGATTATGTGCGCGGGTCGCTTCACACGTCGCTGCCACAAATCCATCATGCACAGAAAGCATCGCAGACTGAGAAAGGAGCATACCTATAAGAATGAATATCTTAGTTTTAAGCTGCGGCACCAGAAATATGTTGATACGTTATTTTAAAGAAGAAGGCGCATTCGAGCGGGTTATCGGCACGGATTGCAGCTTATACGCCCCGGCGCTCTATGAAACGGACAATCATCATATCGTTCCGCGTATCACTTCCCCGGATTATCTAGATATCATTCTGGATATCTGCCGCCAGGAAAAAATTAACGCCATACTTCCCCTGCAGGAAGACGAGCTTTATCTGATCGCTTCCAACCAGGAGCTTTTTACCAATGCAGGGATTACGCCTATCGTATCCGCCCCGGAAACGGTAGAACTTTGCCGGGACAAACATGCTTTTTACCGCCATCTGAAACAGCAGAAACTACCGACACTCTTAACCTGCAGCAGTTTCAGTGAATTTCAGAGACGTTATAAGGCAGGGCGCATTAATTTTCCGGTTTTCATCAAACCCGTCCGTGGCAGCGGCAGTATCGGCGCGCGCAAAGTAAATAACATGGAGCTTTTGTCCGCTCTTTGCAAATATGGGGAAGAAGACTTTTTGATTCAACAGTTCTCCGAAGGCAAGGAATTGGGCGCAGACGTATACATAGACATGATAAGCCACAAGCCTGTTTCCATTTTTACCAAGAAAAAAATGCGGATGCGCGCAGGGGAAACAGAAAAATCCATTTCCATCAAAGATGACGCGCTTTTTGATTTGATTATCCAGACGGTATCCTCGCTTTCCCTGACAGGACCTGTCGATATGGATATTTTCTGTATAGATGGGCATTATTATATTTCTGAAATCAATCCCCGCTTCGGCGGCGGCTATCCGCACGCCCATAGCTGCGGCATTCATTTTCCACAGTTCATCGCCAATAATATCGCTGGCAAAGAAAACCCGGATACCATCGGCGATTATGAAGAGGGCGTCTGTATGTTAAAATATTCGGATCTGCTGACCCTGCAGTTGCTCTAATCCAGAAGCTCCCAGGAAAGCGGCGTTCCTCTGGCGATATCCAGGCGGGCACGCTTCCCTAAGACTTCTTCGTAATACATGGTATGCAGACCATATCCCGGACGGATAGAACGTATGTTCTCTTCCGTCAGTTTTTCTCCCGCTTTGATATCTTTTACTACAAAGAGGGAACGGGAACCGTTTCGTTCTTCCTTCTGTTTATCTGTCAATCCATAAACGGACGTGCCACGGGCTTTCTCTATAATACGGATATTGTCAACCATTTCCTTAAATTCTTCCGGCTCCATAGAAAAAGCGCCATCCGGTCCACCGTCCGCACGTCTGAGCGTCAGATGCTTTTCCACCATCCGGGCGCCCAATGCAACAGCGCCCACCGGCACTGCACTTCCCATAGAATGGTCGGACAATCCTGCCAGACAATCATATGCCGCCGCCAGCGTCGGTATCATTGCCAGATTGACGTCTTCATACGGCGTCGGATAGGCGGAAACGCATTTTAACAACATGACTTCCTCGTTTCCCTCTTCCCTGCACACACGAAGAGCGCGTTCGATATCTTCCGGATAAGCAATTCCGGTTGCAAAAATCACCGGCTTCTGCTGCGCCGCAATTTTTCTTATCAGCGGAATATCGTTAATCTCATAGGATGCCACTTTATAAGCGGGCATGTCACAGCTTTTCATGAAATCCACAGAAAGCGCATCAAAAGGTGAAGAAAAACATTCCATCCCCAGACTTTCCGCCAGCTCTTTTAACTTAGGCTGCCACTCCCAGGGCGTCGAAGCTTCCTCATACAAACGATACTCCGTCATGCCGTCCCACAGTCCGCCATGTATCTGAAAATACTCATTATCGCAGTCGATGGAAAGGCTGTCCGCCGTATAAGTCTGCAATTTGACCGCATCCGCCCCAGCTTCTTTCGCTGCGTAAACGATCTCTTTCGCCCTTTCATAATCATGCAAATGATTACCCGACATTTCCGCCACACAGAAAACCGGCATATTTTCACCGATATAACGTTTTCCTATTTTTAGTTCTTTTTTCATACTGATAACCATGCCTTTCTTTCAACCAATATCATTTATCATAAGACACTGACAACGCCACACAAATTTTACCGCTAATGTTTCCGTTTCTACAGCAATCCCATCATTTTACGGTATTTCAATTCCGCGATATCCCAGTCGTCCTGGCTGTCGATATCCTGCACTTCGAGTCCGCTTATCACCATCGGCGCCATATGCGGCAAATCCGTCGTCTTATATTCCAGAAAAGGCTTGGTTCTACAGCAGTAAAACTGTCCGCAGTCATGATAATAAGTTTCCAAATCCTGCGAGCGGGTTTTGGCATACTCCGGCCATTTCATCCGCAGCTCTCCCTGTTCATTCAGAATGACGCAGCGCTGCGGCGGATAGGAAAATGCCGTCACAGGCATTACGGAATCCGCGGTTTCCAAAAGTTTCATCGCTTCCTGCAGCTTCTTCGCTGTCACAAAAGGCGCCGTCGGATACAGACAGCAGAACGTCTCAAACTCCCTTCCCGACGCCTGGTATCTCTCCAGCACTTCTAACAGCACATCGTCCGTAGATGCATAATCATTGGCATTCTTATCACTCCTCATAAACGGAACCTGCGCGCCCGCGCCCTGCGCGACGGCGGCGATATCCGCATCTTCGGTAGAAACCATGACTTCCTCAAACAGCCCCGACTGCAGCGCCGCTTCAATGGAATATGTGATAATGGGTTTCCCGCAAAATTCCTTAATATTCTTATGCGGAATCCGTTTACTTCCGCCCCTTGCGGTGATAATGGCGATGGATGAATTGTTCATCTTAATGACCTGCTTTCTGTCGGAAACTGATTTTTAACATTCCCCAGCAAAATACAATTATCTATTAATTGTTGTTCTGCGTAAATCATACATTTCCTTTCCGTCTTGGACTAATCTTAGACTAAGTTGAGCTAATCTTGGACTAATTTATTTATATTTTCATCAAACTTCCCACAAACAATCAAATTTTATCATGTATAACTTTGCTCCATTAAATATATACATGAGTATTTTACCATTGAAATATACAAATTTCAACAAACACTATGTTTGAGTTTCCAATAAGCAAAACTTTAAAAAGGAAAAGAGGATTCAGCAGAATTTAATGGAATTGCGAGTGCGTTTGTGGTAAGATAATGGCATTGGGCAATTTGACAAATCTTATAGGTAATTGCGAAACAAGTTCGCAATCTTGATTCCAAACAAGGAAGAAATCC
>JAMPFM010000006.1:61475-93102 GCA_023664455.1 Blautia sp. | reverse complement strand
AGTACCGCTGCGTTTTTCACGGAGCGAGAGCGTGCCTTCGCGGGATTTCTATCTGTCCTGCCGCCTCAATATCTACATGCTGACTGAAAATTAATTTCCGTGGCTTTCAGCGCCGCAATCACGCTGTCATAATTTTCGGGGTGGTGGGGGAAGGTACAGGCTGTACAATCTTTTATTTTTTTGCCGTTTCTTTCTAAGTAATGGGGATTTCCTAGGCAGTTTTCCCTGCTGTATAGGGGACAATAACAAAATAGGCAGTTAAAATCATCCACGCCCTTATGGCAGGGAAAATACTGGCATTCTCTATTTTCAAAAAAACGATGTGAATTTTTCATTCAGATTCCCTGCTTTCTTTCACGCTTTTTGGCTGCGTTATTTTTTCCTTATATTTCCGGGCTTTCTCAACGAAAGCTTCCGCAAACGCCGGGTTCGAGGGATAGTATAGATGGGGGAAGCCCATAAAATGATTTTCCTCCGCCATGATGCAGGGATAGGTTTTCTTTGTCACGGGTTTTACTGCGACGGCATCCCCGCCGTTATCGGTACTGTCATAATAGTGAAATTCATGCCCTTTTATCTTATCGCCCGCCGGCAGAAAATGAGGTTGTTTTTCCTGTATTTCCACATACCCGAAACGCACTTTTTTCCCGGCATCAAAACAAACAGCAGGGATAACGCCCGCCATATCATGGCGAACGCCCTCTTTATCCGTAAGTGCAGCATGTAAGTACATAAAACCGCCGCATTCCGCCACAACGGGCATTCCATTATCCACTGCCCATTTCACCGCATGGCGCATTTTCTCATTCCCGCTAAGCTGCCCTGCATAAAGTTCCGGGTATCCGCCGCCAAGCAGCAGGGCATGGCATCCATCCGGCAGTTTTTCATCCCGCAGCGGTGAAAAATATTTGATTTCCGCGCCGTATGACTCCAGCAGACGGATATTATCTGCATAGTAAAAACAGAAGGCTTCATCTTTTGCCACTGCAATTATGACACCGCTGTCAGTTTTTGCTATTTTCTCCGACTTCTCTATTTCTACGGCATTGCTTCTTATGCCGGAATGCCTTCCGGCATACCGTAGCGCTTCTTCCGAGGCTGCTTTTTCATCTGTTTCTATTTCTTCAGCGTTTTCTGCAAGTTCCATGATACTGTCCAAGGAAACACTTGCGGCAAAGGTATCTGAAACTGTCTGTAGTTTCTGCCGCATATCCTGCAGCTCGTGGGGCATCATGAGTCCCAGGTGCCTGCTGCCTATATGGTATTCTTCCTTTTCGGGCAGAAAGCCGACGACCCGGATTCTCAAGGCTTCCTCTATCTGCGGTTTTATCGTTTCATAGAAGCCCCCGGAAATCCTGTTCAATAGTACTCCCTGAATCAGGTGTTCCCTGTCATAGTCCAGAAATCCTGCAATCAGCGGAATCAGGGAACGTCCCATTCCTTTGGCGTCCACGACCAGGAGAATCGGCGTCTTCGTCACCTGCGCCAGATGATAGGCAGAGCCTTCCTCCCTGACGCCTCCCAGACCGTCGTACAGCCCCATAACCCCTTCCAGAACCGCGAAGTCGCTTTCTCTTGCGCTGTCCAGGAAGAGTTCCCGCGTCGTCTCTGCATTTGTAAAAAAAGTGTCCAGATTTTTCGCAGGAATACCAATCACTTTCTCATGGAACATCGAATCAATATAATCCGGTCCGCATTTATAGGCGCTTACCCTATAACCGGCATTTTTTAACGCCCCAAGCAGCGCGCAGGTGATTGTGGTCTTGCCACTCCCGCTTCTAGGGGCGGCAATCATGACTCTTTTAATCTTCATCGTGGCAACTATTCCTTTCCATGCACTCCTTAAACTCCGGTGAAATATCCCGGCGTCTTTTCCCTCACATTTCCATGCTGCCAACAGGGGTGGAGCCAATCTGCACTTTTTTCCCGCAAAAAGCAAATCCGTACTTCTTTATACGCTCATCCTGGATTCCTTTCGCCACAAGGTTTGCCGCATAATCTTTCCGGTCAATCTGCCGCAATGCTTCCTGAACCGTATCATACAGCTCTTTTTCTTCCGTATCCTGGACTTTAAATTCCAAAATATATGCATTGTCTTCTGGACGTTTGGGTTCCAGCATCACATCATAGCGTCCAAATCCGCTTTCACGGTTTGATGTAAGGACATACCTATCAGACAGCTCCACCATCATCCCTAGGACAAATCCATGATAGAATCGCTCCGGTTCCTCTAGGGAAGCAGTTTTTCCAGTATCAAAATAGCTGAAAGTTTCCAGCGCCACCCTATTCATATACAAATTCATTGCCTTTACATCATCCAATAACAGCGCCTTAATAAAAGCATTGTAATTCCCATTTTCTGAAAACCAGTTCTGAATCATATTTTCAAACATAATCCGAACTTCTTTATTGGTCAGCATAAGTTCATAATAAGTGCGCCCCGCATCTTCCACAAATGTTGTCCCGGATACTTTCAGATAGCCACCGGCAAGCAGCAGACTCCAAATTGCGTTCTTTTTGACGGGTAATTGGTTATATACAATCTGTTCATCAATTTCCATATTAAGCGCCCCACCACCTAGCAACTGTTCAAAAGACTGCTTGATATCCGGATTACTTTCCCTGAGCAGTTTTTCGATAAGATTATTGGAACTCGTATTTGCCCAATATGATCCTGCTTTTCGTTCTTTCAGGAAATTGATGATAGACCACGGATTATAGATGTCCTTTTTCATCCCAAATGCAAATCCATCATACCAGTCTTTTACCTTCTGCTTCTGGTCTGCGAGGGCAAACTCATTGAGCGCTGCAAAAACCTCATTTTCTGTAAATCCAAAACAATCCGCATAACTTTCAGAAGTCGTTGTTACTACTTGCAGATTATTTAAATCAGAAAAGACCGATTCCTTGCTTATCCTGGTAATCCCTGTCATAATAGCACGTTCCAGATAGGCGTTTGTTTTAAAAGTGGCATTAAACAAGCTTCTTGTCAACTCGGCAAGCTCCTGCCAGTACCCATTTATATATGCTTCCTGCATTGGGGTATCATATTCGTCCAAAAGAATAATCACCTTCCTGCCATAGTAACGGTATAAGTAACTGGACAGGGTCTTCAAGGAAGAGGCTGCAATATAATTCTCCATCTGTGCCGTGACATTCCTGAAAAAATTTTTTTCTTTATCGTTGAGCAGATTTCCTTCCAGCAAAAAAGCATATTTATTATAAAGCTGTTCGATATTATAGCAGATCATTTTTCTTGCATCCTGGAAAGATGTTTCTTTTATATCGGCAAAACTCAGGAAAATAACCGGATATGTCCCCTGCAGCTTCCGATAACTTTCATCCTTCCATATGTCCAGCCCTTCAAATAAATCCGCTCTATTCTCATAACCGACAGAAAAGAACTTTTCCAGCATACTCATTGTCAAAGTTTTGCCAAATCTTCTCGGACGGGTAATCAAGGTAACGCTGTCACCACTGTCCCACCATTCGCGAATAAAACTAGTCTTGTCGATATAGAAGTATCCTCTCTCTCTGACCGTCTCGAAATCCTGCTGTCCGATTGCTATCGTTCTCGCCATACGTTATCCTCTCTTTTACACAAATCTATTGATTCCAGTATACTTTATGGCAACCATGAATAGCAAGACCCATCGGGAAAACGTGGTTCATCCCATGATATATCATGTCTGTTGGTTCCAGTACCTGCGGATTTGCTCTACCGTAAGCGTATCCGCAAAATTTTTCTTCAGGTTCAGAAAATACTGTAAATCCATTAAAACGGAATACAATACAGCCCGCTCCTCAAATTCTTCCCTTGTGACAGGCAATGAGGAATCCTTCATGCGTAAAAGCAGCTCTTCCAGCATTTCAAGCAGCTCCCTTGCATTATTGGATTCGCCAAAAGAAACGCTTATTTCATATATAAACGTAGAAATTTGTTCTGCCTGAGGCGGAACTTTGCAGATACTTACAATTTTTTTATGAATCTCTTTTAAAACAACGCACTGCTGCTCCCTCATATCCATATAAGATATAAAATATTCGGACTCCTGGAAAAACGTGTTGTTCCTATAAGCAAACGCCTTCTTTTTACCGACAGCAACATCCTCAGAGAGTTTATCAAAATACATGTCCGCATCATCCGTCTTATCTTCTTTCTTGATAGATTCCGACATAGAAAAAAGAGCATCTCTTAAATCGTTTTCCAACATATGCTGCATGGTACGGATTTCCTTCACCTTGCCCGGCATATAAAGATTTAACAACGTTCCTATCCCCGCGCCAATGCATAACAGCAAGGCTTCATTTCCAATCACCGGAAGCGACATATCCTTTCCCGCCAGATAATGCGTAACCAGCACGGCATTCGTAGAAACAGCATTTTCCAGCCCTAACGCCCTACAGCACACGATAAATAGAAAAAGAAAGATTCCATAAGAAACCACCCGGTATCCCGCAAGATGAAACACGACATACGCAAGAATAACCGCCAGTAAAAATGCCAGAATCCGTTTGATGGAAATAGCGATGGTTTCTTTGGTCGTATCCTGTATTGTCAGAAGGGTGATAATTCCTGCTGACGCGCTATAGTTTAGACCCATAGCTTCGGCAAGCAGGATGGCGGCAACGCTTCCGGTGGAAATTTTGAGGATTTTTAACATAATAAGGGCGCCTTTCGCAATTATTTAGAAAAATTAAAGGAACAAATCCAAACCGGATTTTCGGACTGCAATAGATGATAATTTCCGGCTTCTTTTGCTTTGTTTACCTGTAGCTGTATGAGTTCTTTGTCGGTTATTCTATCCGCTGTCAGGATTTCTTTTAGTTCGCAGATGGTTTCTAAACTGACGGCGTTGATTACTACTCTCATCCGGGGATTGATTTGCCATAGTGCCTCTAAGATTTCTTTTAGTCTGCCGCCGCTTCCGCCTAGGAAGGCGTGGGTTGCTGCGGGAAGATCTGATAATCCCTCTGGCGCTGTTTTTTCCACAGGCATCAGATTCTCTAGATGGAATCTATCTCTGTTTTTCTCTAGCAAAGAAAGGGCTTCCTTTTTCCGTTCTATCGCATATACTGAGATATCGTCGGACAGCGCGGCGATTTCTACTGCCATAGAGCCGGTGCCGCTGCCGATATCGTAGACCACCGCCTTGTCCCATAACCGGAGTTTGCAAAGACTGACTTCCCGTACTTCCTCTTTCGTCATGGGAACCTTATCCCGGATAAACTGCGTATCCACCATGCCATGCGTCAGTCTTTTTGGCAGGGCATGGGGATTTCTGACCAGACAGGTATACAAACCCTCTTCCTGCAGCGCGCAGCACTCTGCGGGGGTATAGTTTTCTATCCGTTGATTCTCGTAAGATAACTGATACCCTATAATTATCTCGCATTCCGCCAGATCTTCTTCCAGTAAAAGCTTTCCCAGCCGGTTGATATCCTGGCTCCCGGAAGTGAGCAGAAAGGTTTTGGGACTGACTGCGATTCTGCGCGCCAGATTGCATAGCTTTTTCCCGTGAATACTATAAATGGCGCTGTCCTGATAACTTTCCCCGACACATGCCGCCAGATAAGCCACCGAGGATATCCCCGGTAAGACATGCAGGGACGCTGCCAGCCTTTTTTCCAGAATCTCTTTCTGCAATGCCGGATACAATGTCTGGCAGCCACTGTAAAAACCGCTGTCCCCGGAAAAAAGAATCCCTATCTTTTTCGGCTCCACGTCCCTGTTTCTTTCCTGGATTTCCTGTAAACAGGGGATAATCTGATGAATCTGATAATAGGGATATTTCTCTGCTGCGGTGGGAATGGTTTCTAATAATCTTGCTGCTCCCAGCAGAATATCCGCTTCCTTTATCGCCCGCTCCGCTTCTTTTGTCAGGCAGTTCTCATGCCCCATGCCGACGCCCGCAAGAACGATTTCCAACCGTCCTGCCGCCCGGATTTTCTTCTCACAAAGTTCCTCTAACTTCCCACAGATTTCATAAAAAGAATATCCCTCATCCTTTTCCGGGCAGCCTATGACAAAAACCTGTATGCCCATCTTTGCCGCCGCCTCTAATTTTTCTGGATAGCCGCCGGATAAGCCGCTCTCTTTGGTGACCAAGCAGGAAATATGATATTGCCGGATGATGGCTTCGTTCATTTCCGCACTGAAAGGGCCCTGCATGGCAAGAATTTGTTTCCCATAAATGCCCTGTGCCTCACACAAGGAAAGACTTTCCATACTAGGCAGCGTCCGCACATATAACCTGTTTCTGACGCTCTCTATCTGACAGTAAGCGCTCAATTCCTTGCTGCCAGTCGTCAAAAGAATATTGCCTTTCGTATCCGCCAGCGCCGCCGCACACGCCTCATTCGTCTCAAAATAGGTCACGCCATCTTCCTGCCGTACCCCGCCTTCTCTTTTCAGACGCAGATAAATAAGATTCGCTCCCGCCCTTTTTCTTTCCGCTAGCGCCGCCTTGATATTAGCGCTAATCTCTGTTGCAAAAGGATGGGTCGCATCGATTACGGCTTCAAACTGTTCTGTCTTTAGAAAATCCTCTATTTCCTGCCGCTGCATCCTTCCCCGGCGCACCGTTACCAGAGCATGGGACTCTAAAACAATTTCGCCATATGCCGTCGCCACGCAGACAGTATGCGCTATTTCCGCTCTTACAAGCGCTTCCGATAACTGCCTGCCTTCTGTCGTCCCTGCAAATATCAATAGTTTTTTCATTGCTTGCGTTCATGCTCCTTCCTTAAATTTTTGTACCTTAGGTAATTGCGAAACTAAGATTTTGCAACCGTCCGTTGTACAGAATATACAATCCAACGCAGGCACGCTCTCGCTACGGTTCAAACGCAACGGTACATAAGATGCCAAAATACGGCATCTAAGTACCGGCGTTTTCACAGTACCTGCTTTTGGATTTGTATATTCTGTACAACTACACGTTTCTATACTTTAGTTTCGCAATCGCCTATTTTTTGTGCCCGCGTTGGATTGTATCTTCTGTACTATATTCAAGTCATACCCCCGCCTCGTAATCAGTTTGCCATCGATGATTTCCGACTCGGAATTGCCGATGAATACCGTCGTAAACATGTTAACCTCTCTGTCTCGCAATTCCCTTAACGTACAAACCGCCGCCCGCGTCCCTTCTCTTCCTATGTTTTCCACATATCCGCATGCACGCTCCTGCTCGATAAGGCTTAGCAAAACGTCGCAAGCCCTCGCCAGATGCCCCTTCCTTTTCTGACTGGAAGGATTGTAGAGTACGATTACAAAATCGCCCTCTGCCGCCGCATACAACCTTTTCTCAATCCTATCCCAAGGGGTCAGCAAATCACTGAGACTGATACAGCAGAAATCATGATTCAACGGCGCTCCTAAAAGCGCGGCTCCGCTGCTCGCCGCCGTAATTCCTGCAATAACGAAAAGTTCTGTTTCCGGGTGCTCTTTTCCAATCTCATACATAAAAGACGCCATTCCATAGATGCCCGCGTCTCCGCTACAGATAAGTGCGACCTTTTTCCCTTTTTCTGCCTCCTCAAAACACAGTCTGCACCGCGCCTCTTCCTGACGCATCGGCGTAGACAACAATTCTTTCTCATGAAAACGCTCTGGCAGCAGATTCAGATACAGCGTATACCCGACAATTACGTCGGACTGCTCCAATGCCGCTAACGCCTCACCGGTCATCATTTCCTCCCTGCCGGGACCCATGCCCACAATATAGATTCTATTCTTCATCAAACCATACCGCCCATATAGATTCTATTCCTCATTAAACCATACCGTCCATATAGATTCTATTCCTCACCAAACCATACCGTCCATATAAATTCTATTCTCCGTCAAACCATACCGTCCATTCTCTTCTGGCGACCGCAATCGTCATGCCGTTTTCTGCATGCTTGGGGAAAATCAGTTCCCCGCCTTGCCCACAGGCTTTTAGCGCCGCCCTCTCGCATACATTGTCAACGCCTACCTGTTCCCTGACAAAAGAAGAGGCGCCAAAAGTTCCATTTACCTGCTGCAATTCTTCCGCAGAATAAGTAAGAAACGGGATTCCCTCCCTTCTGCACCATGTCAAAATTCCCTGTTCATCGCTTTTTTGTGCAATGGATGAAAGGGCGTAAACCTGCTCCTTGGAAATAGAAAGCCGCTCTAGCGTTTTTCCGATAAAACTTTCTAATTCCTCTGCGCTTTTTCCTCTTTTACAGCCTACCCCCAGAATGTATTCTTTAGGCTTTAATACCATTACCGCATCAAATGGGGTATTCTCGGAAGAAACCACAATATCGAGGGGGGCTGACGGGGGGTAGGGGACAAATTTTATGCCGTCTGGCAGGGAAGATAGCAGACTGGTATCTCGGCGAAGCGGTTCTATGGATATCATAATTTCTTCACCCGCCAACACTTTCGAGGATATTTTCGCGATTCCATCTTTATCCTGAATGGAAAAACCGTTTCTTTTGGCAAACAAATCCACTGCAAACTTCCGGTTAATGTCTGTCGCCGTCGTAATCACCGGCACTGCGCCCGTTTTTTGCGCAATGAGTCTTGCCAGCTCATTTGCCCCGCCCATATGCCCTGATAAAAGCGGAATAATATGTCCGCCCTCTTCATCCATAACAAGTACCGGCGCATCGTGCAGCTTATCTGTTAGAAAAGGGGCTATCGCCCTGACTGCAATGCCACAGGCTCCAAGAAACAACAGAGCGTTTTTTTCCTCCAACTGTTCTTTTGCCCAATCGGCAACAGACGTTTTTACAAAAGTGACATTGCTGTCAGTTTCTTCCATCCCGCAAATCTGGCATTTCGTATATAGGCAGACTTCCCGCTCTTTTTCCAGCCCTTCCTTAATGCTTTCCGAAAGCCGCTTTCCTTTCTGTGTAAAGCTGATAATACTTAGTTTCCGCACTGCTTTGCGTATCGGGGATGCCGCTTCTGTCTTCTGGCTGCGAAAAGTGGTCGTAAAATCAGAAGCATACAATCTTGATTTCTGGTAATGCTGATGGGCAATCGCATCGCCTACCAATACCAATGCCGTTTTGGTGATATGATGCGCCATGCCCGTATCAGATAAAGTTTCCAGCGTACAAAGATACGCCTCTTCTTCTTTCCATGTGGCTTTATAGACTAGCGCCGCCGGCGTGGTCTTTTCATAGCCGCCGGCGATGAGTCGGGCGCTTAATTCCTGTAACATTCCTGCGCTTAAATAAATCGCCATAGACGCCCTGTGCGCCGCAAAACTTTCTATGCTTTCTTTATCCGGGACTTGCGTTTTTCCTGCCATTCTGGTGATAATCAAAGACTGGGATACGCCGGGCAGGGTATATTCCAGATTCAAAGACGCCGCCGCCCCAAAACAGGCGCTTACTCCCGGACAGCTCTCATAGGGAATCTTCCGTTTATCCAGCTCGTCCATCTGCTCCCTGACTGCCCCATAAACGCTGGGGTCACCCGTATGCAGCCTGACTATCGTTTTTCCTTCCGACCCGGCGCTACACATAAGCTGGATGATTTCTTCCAGCGTCAGTTTCGCACTGTTATGAATTTCACATGTCGGTTTCGCATACGCAAGCAGCTCTGGATTCACCAAAGACCCGGCATAAATAATCACATCCGCCTGTTCTAATAAATGCTTTCCCCTGACGGTTATCAAATCTGCTGCGCCTGTTCCTGCTCCAACAAAATAAACCATTTATCCGCCCCCTTGCTCTTTGCCAGTTCCCCAAATTCATTGGCATATAAGATACAATCCGTTTTCATCCTGTGGTCTGCGCGGTTTTCCATGTAAAAACAAATCCGCTCCGCTATGCTATCCATGACTGGCTGCAGCTTTCCACTTTCTTTTAAAATCGGAATCGCTTCCTGCGTCGTCGCGCACTCCAATATTTTTCTGACTCTATCTGCATCGACCCTTTCCCGGATGGAAAAAGCAGCAAGAAGCTCCATCCTGCAATCCGCCTCTTTAGAATGCGTATTCATAATGCCGCCCGCTACTTTGATTAGTTTCCCGATATGACCTGTCAGAAGCATTTTCCGAAATCCAAGCTCTAGCGCCATGTCGATTGTTTCCCCGATAAAGTTACTGCATTTCACACTTCTGTCCAAATCATAGCCATAGGTTTTTTTCATAAATTCCAGACCGTAGTTTCCCGGTGAAACGGCGACATAATCAAAGCCCATTTCCCGTCTCTGGCGCAGTTCCAGCCGAATCGTATCCAGTAGCGCACGACTGCTCATAGGCTCCACAATCCCGCTTGTCCCCAGGATGGAAATACCGCCGACAATGCCAAGTCTGGGGTTAAAAGTCCGCCCGCACAGCGTTTCCCCTTCCGGCGCCGAAATCTGAATCCGCAGACTCCCACGATAATCCAGCATTTTACAGACTTCTGCCACTTCTTTGGTAATCATTTCCCGCGGAACCCTGTTGATTGCGGCGCTGCCGACAGGCTGATCGAGTCCGGGTCTTGTCACTGTCCCGATGCCTTTTCCGCCAACGATATGAATCCGCTGCGCCCTGTCTGTCCCGGCTTTTTCGTCTTCATATGTCTGCGCTTTCTCATCTTCCAGATAGGAAACATGGGCATAAATCCATGTACCCGTCGTAATATCCGGGTCGTCGCCGCCGTCCTTTTCTACAGCGCAGCTTACTTCCCTTTCCTTCCGGCTGATATCGAAAATCTTAGTCTGGTATAAGATTCCTTTTGGAGTTTCTATGGAAATCTCTGTTTTTTCCCGTCCTGTCAACAGCATGTAGGCGGCTGCTTTAGCGGCGGCTGCGGCACAACTGCCGGTTGTGAAACCATAGCGCATTGGTATTCTCCTTGCTATTTTTAGGGGATGGATTGGGGGAAAGGGCGTTCACACCGCCTTAAACCGCATACAACACCGCATTACAAATCGCCGCCGCAATCCCGCTCCCTCCTTTTTTTCCCCGATTAATGATATACGGAATCTCCGTCCCCAATATCAGCTCCTTCGCTGCTTCCACATTGACAAATCCTACCGGCACTCCGATGATAAAATCCGGTTTCCAGTTTGTTTCGACGGACATTTCATATAATTTTAATAACGCAGTCGGCGCATTGCCGATGGCAAAAATGACAGGCTTGTCAATTTTTGCCGCCATTTCCATACTGACGGCTGCCCGCGTCGTATGCCTCTGCTTTGCGATAAGCGCGACTTCCTCTTCTGCCATAAAACAGTGCGCTTTTCCGCCAAACCTGGCAAGCGCTTTCTTATTGATGCCCGCCAGCGCCATATTGGTATCCGTCACGATGTCCGCGCCTGCCATTATCAGTTTTTTCATCATCGCAACCGCCCCTTTGGAATAGCAGAGCGTCTTAGCATAATCAAAATCCGCGCTCGTATGGATGACCCGTTTCGTAATCGGCGCTTCCTCCTCTGGAAGACAAATGCCCATCCGCCGGAGTTCCCCGCTGATGATTTCAAAACTTTTCTTTTCAATTTCTTCCGGTAAAAAATGCTCTATCTCTGCTTTCTGTGCATAATGCTTTTCCATCTCTGTTTTCCCCGCATAATGCTTTTTCTATCTCTGTTTTCTCGCATAATGCTTTTCTATCTTTATTTTCCCCATATAATGCCTTTTTTCTATCTGTAAATCCGTAATTGCTTCCAGCAGAATCTCATTTTCCCTTCTTTGTTTTACGGCAATCCGGTAAAATCCTTTTCCCAGACCCCGGAAGTTCTCACAATCCCGGATTAAAATGCCTTTTGCCAGCAAGCTCTCATAGAAAGAGTTTTCACCATAAAACAGGATAAAATTAGCCTTGGAAGGAAATATCTGAAGACCCTGTCGAAGCAATCCTTCTTCCAGAAAACGTCGTTCCATTTCCACATAAGTTTCCGTTTCCCGGATGAAATCTGTCTGCATGGCGCAGACACAGCCCGCTTCCTGCGCAAAACAAGATAGATTCCATTCTGGAAGTTGCCCGGCTATCCGGGTAAGGACGGCATCATCCGAACATAACAGATATCCTAACCGCACACCGGGAATGGCAAATATTTTGGTAAACGCCCGGACAAGAATGAGATTCCCAGACGCTTCTATCTCGGAAAGCATGGAAAACTGATTTCCGCTAAATTCAATAAAGCATTCATCTAAAACCACAAAAATTCCCCTGTCCTTGCAGTGCTTTAACAGTCTTCTTACCCCATCCCTATCCATAAGATTTCCCGTCGGGTTGTTGGGATTGGCAAGAAACAGGATATCCACGTCTTCTGTCAGAAAACTTTCTATCTCTTCCATAATGCAAAAATGATTTTCCTGTTTCGTCTCATAAAAAATCAACTCGCCGCCTGCTGCCTTTGCCGCATATTCATACCCATAAAAAGAGGGGATGGGTATCACGATTTTCTTCGCCTTAATCCCACGGATGATTGCCATAAAAAGCTCCGAGGCTCCGTTTCCAAACAACAGATATTTTTCTGGCATATTCAGCATCTTAGCGACTGCCTTTTTCAATTTATCCGCCTTGATATCAGGGTATTGGGCGCACAGTCCTACGGCGCTATGCAACGCCGCTTTCACGGCTTCTGGGGAACCGAGGGGATTGGTATTTACTGAAAAATCAAGGGTTATTTGATTTCTATAGATATCGCCGCCATGAGTGTGCATTGGGGGGATCCGCCTTTCTGGTGTATCATCTATCACTTCTAAGCATCTACCATTTTTAAGTTAAAGAATTTCTTTTCAACTTTGACACTATATTTCAATTCATAAGTTGGTATTCCGCTAAAGATAGCATCCTCTATTTCGGTAATTTCTTTTTCCAATTGTTCCGCAGTAGCGTACCATGCCAAAAATGTATTTGACGCTCCCCAAAAGGATACTCCATCACTACTGACAGCATATAAAGCATACTGTGGGGATTTCTTTCCTCCCGCAAATTTTTGCGAAGACATCACTTTATAGCATTTCACAACAACGTGTTCATGTGGGGATGAAATTATAATATTCCCTGTTACCTTGTCAGATTCATCAACTTTTCCTTGTCCTTGTGCAATTTCGGTCGCCATAAGACTGTCTAATGATAAGTTCAGTTCGCGTGATAGGATTAATAATTTATCTACTTCCGGATAACTTGTTCCCTGTTCCCATTTTGAAACAGCCTGTCTGCTAACATCCAGTATTTCTGCCAATTCTTCCTGAGAAAGATGTTTTTCTTTCCTGATTTTCTGTAAATTTTCCGCGAAGCTCATACTAATTTACCTCCATTCAAAATTTTGAGATAATAATACTATAAACCCTCAATAGTTACTAACAACCTGTGCTTGCGTTTTCGCTACTTGAAGTTGCAATTTTATTTATATCCCAAATATTTTGAAATATCTTAGTAATTCTCTTTCGTAGATCTCGATTGTAATTTGTTGATTTTTAAGGGAAACAATATCTGTTATCAAATATCATTAAAACTCCAATAACCCTTGAAAATGCTAAATTTATCGCAGATAAGCTTTCACTTATCATTTCCTTTATATTATTTCTTCCCATAAGGTGTTGTTGAACCCTAATAAGGGAAATAAGAGAAATAAAATCACACAAAACAGATGATAGATTAAAGACTACTCCCTGTTCAAAATGTGCCTTAAATGCTTTGACAATAGATACACCATTACAATATGCCAAGATTTATCTTGAGAACAATATGCAAATGTGGGGATATGTTGAAGATTCTCTTGAATTTTGGTAAAACTTTGAACTGCGTCTCATAAAGTGGACATACTTGTTTTTTAATTATCTTTTTAGATATGTCCGCTAATTAGAATAGCCTTTACTTTACATATAAAATTATTCATATGTATCCTAATTCTTGACAGTATGATGTTACATTCTTTTTAAAATCTTTCAATTTCATCTGATAACCTCGATGAATTGTTATTAAACCACTAACGCTCATTTCATTACAAATAAGCAACTCATTTGCAGAAAGCTTAAATGATTGTATCATCTGTTCAGATATTATATCCCTTGAATCACTATATCCCTCATATTCCCCAGCACAAAAACTCAATAAAACTTGTTCATACCATTTGCGAATTGGCTTATTCATACATTTATGAATCATATTCATTGAAATAAGAATACTACTTACTTTTGCATCAAAACTATCCTCTGTAAGAATTTCAAATTTTCCAGAAGCATGAGCCATATCGTTTCTTATATCAACCAAATCTCTAACAACAGATATCTGTGAACTATCTAATTCAATAATTTTGAATAATTTTGCAATATCTTTTTCTGGAATTACGCTGTAAGCAAAAATTGAATCTGCATCTTCTATTTTTAAATCTTTTTCCCTCCCACTATATGAACGTGCAAAAATGATAGCATCCTTATATCGTTCAGGTTCAATTTGCCCAATTTTCCAAGCAGTACAATAAATATAAGTCATATACATAAGGTGAACGCCAAAATAAGCAAATTGATATTGACCATATTTATAATTTATGGCAACAAGATTTGTAATATTTTGGATATAATTAATAATATCTTCTTCATCATTGGGATCGATTGGAAGAAAATTTAATATTTCTTGTAAATATGGAACTTCTGTGTAATCAACTGCTTCTGACATATTTATTCCCACACTTCCTTAATTTTTGATTCAATTTTTGCACTAAATATGGCTATAAGCTGCTCAGTGGATTTAGTCAATTGCTTCTCTGTTTTAATTTTATCCATGATATCACTTTGCTCCGTTAAAGGAACTTCGTAAATTGGCAAATTCAAAAAATAATTTATATCTACACGAGGTAATTGTCCACCACTAACACCATTTAAAACTTGCTTGTTAAAGTTTGAATCTCTCAGTAAAATACTGTAGAATTCAGGCAAAATATTTTTATCTTTTGCTCGTAATACAATAATATCTGTTGAACAAATTCCATTTCTGTTTGGAAAAGCAACCTTATTGAGTGTTGGACGCAACTTCCCAAATAAAATATCTGTATCCTTAAAAATTCTTTTTGTGCTTTTTATAGTATTGATATCGCATTCTACTTGACCTATAATTTTGCCTGTGTTGGATTCAATATTTTCTAATCCAATATAAAATACTGTTCCCATTTCGTTTGTGGGGTTAATTGTATCTGAAACCACCTCGAACAGTTCTCCCATTGTTGTTGCTTTCCATGCTGCATTTATTGCAATAGTTGGTCTATAATTCGATACTATCGCCTGTGCACCACTAATTATTTTCTGATATCCGTCAAGCTCTGCTACTATTTTCTGTTGCAACTCTATCGGAGGCAAAGGTATCTTAATTGAATTTATGGTACTACTAATATTATTAATATTTGCCCCTTGAGTTAGTAACTTAATTTCATCCCTATACTTTTCAGAAGTTAAAAGATAAAAATATAAAAATTTTGAAAGACAACGCTGGGGATTAGTGCGAATAATTCCCATAAAGCCACCAGCATAATAGTTTGTATCTTGGTCAATATATGCTACTTTCCCAATATGTTCCTTGCTGCCACTCGACATACAAATAAAAATATCATTTTTCTTAAGTCTTTTTTCCTCAATCAGTTTTACAGTATCATCTACAAATATCTCTTTTTGAATCCTCAATTCTCCCAATAATGTAATATTATCAGCAGTTAATATAACATTGGATGTTCTAGATATGGACTGTTGTGATTTTTGATAATTGACACCCCTTATTAACGTCGCTATATCTGAAAATTTAACTATCTCAAATTTAGATATTGTTTCAAATGTACGATACCTACTCCCTACAAGAATATTAGAATTTTGACGTACTTTACTAAACGGAATTATTTCAAATCCCACTTTTAACATATTTTCAATTTGATCTTTGTCAAGTTTACGATATTCTTCATATTTACTTAAATCACTTGAAGCATCAAGTTTACGTCTATGATTATCAAGTGTATATCCATCACTTTTAACATCAAAATACCAAAAGTCGCTATGTCTTTCCGTAGTTTTGATTTTTTGATTTACTCTCGTTGCATAAATAATGTCTGTTTTAACACCCGTATAAGGCAGAAATACACCTTGTGGTAAAGAAATAATACTTTGTAACTGACAATTTTCTAATAAATATTCACGAGTTTTTGTCAAATCTTTGCGAAAGAGAAATCCTTCAGGAACAACAAGTGCCATACGACTATTTTCAGAAGCACTATTAATCGCTTTCATACAATGTTGAACGCAAATGCTATCACCATTTGTACTGGGCAAATCATAAAGATTTCCATGTTTTGTTTTTTGTGAATATGGAATATTGGCAAGAACAATATCAAAACCACAATGATGAATCTGTCCGTTTTCATCGGTGTATAGTGCACTACCATCAATAGGATTAGAAAGACTATCTTGTTTTATAATATTACTGTGTCCATCTCCTGCAAGAATCATATTCATCTTTGTAATACGAGCTGTATTTGTTATTTCATTTCCGTAAACTGTTTGTTCACGCAACAATTTCATATTTGCTTCTGTTCTCGCCATATTATTATATATGTAACGGAAACTTTCAATTAAAAATCCACCTGTTCCACAAAACGGATCATATATCTTTTCTCCAATTTGCGGATTTACTAACCGAACCATTGTTTTTACAATATGGCGAGGCGTAAAATATTCTCCTAAATCATTCTTCGTTGATGTTGAAGCCTTTAAAAAATATTCAAAAGCATCACCTTTAACATCACTATCAACATCCGTAAGCATAAGTGGATCAAGTTTATCCATAATTTCTTTTAAAATACTGGAATCTGTGATTTGAAGTTTAGTAAAAATATCTGTATTATACAATGTATTCAATTTATCATAAACTGTATTATTTATATACTCAATGCGAGTTGAAGCAGGAATTTGCTTAATAATATCCCAGCTACAAGCTATATCAAATTTGGTTTTGATTCCACTTTCTTTTTTTATTAGCTCACTTTCACTAATGAGTTTTAAAAAAAGAATATTGGCAAATTCACCAAACCGTTCTATTCCAGCACGCAAACCTTCTCCCCGAAGCATATTGTTCGCCTCATCGAAGATACGGATAAGTTCTTTACGGTCATATTGAACTTTTTGGCTAACTGTATTTACTTCATAGGATGTCAAATATCGCAAAGCAAGTGACTCACGAATAAATTCATCCATTTCTTCACCATTTAATATGGGAGTACGGTTTGCAACTGTATGAAAAGCTTTACAAAACACACCATCTGTTGCAAAAACAAGTGGCGCATCTATTGCTCGTGCATAATTGATACCTTGTTCTAACGCGACATCAATACGAGAGCCTTTTTTCTTTGCTTCAATAACAATAAGCGGTCTCTCACTTTCCTTTGAATACAAAACATAATCCGGACGTTTTCCTCCTAATTTTTTACGTTCTGCTTCAGTCCTAGGCTGCTCAAAAAATACATTTTTCTCTTTCCCGTTTAACTTCCATCCAAGGTTTTCAAGACTTCTGTCAATGAGTACTCTCGTATCTGGTTCTAATGGCATTGTATTTGTGTTCATTTTATTGCCTCCTTACTTTGCATTTTTTAAGTTCTGCATTTGCCGCATCTGTTAATGCATACTACCACGAGAACTAAGTTGTGTTAAATATCCATTTTGTTTTAGAACACATACAATATCATTTCCTTTTGTTTTTGCAAAGCCTAAAATATCTACAATTTCTTGTTGCGACAACTTAATGAGCACTTTATCATTTACTGAAATTTTTCTTTGTACCATACATTCAAGAGCTTCATATTTATTATTAATAAAAAAATTTGACATTACACCCCTCCGTCCTTTAGAACATAAAAATTGTACCATAAAAGTCTTAATATTTCAACACAAACTCGACGAAAAAAAGAGTATTGATGTTGGTGTTTTCCTTATAACCGTGGTCTATCTGTAAATGTGGTATTTCCAGTATAGCATGCACGGAGTCCAATAAACTGGACTTTTTTGTTCATTTCATGCAGAACCGTAACTATAGGTTCCCCAGCCCCAAAACCCCCATCATCACCGCCAAGCACCCAATTTCCCCCATCCATGCCGTAACATACAGCAATCGGTTTGCGCGCTTAATATCTTCATACTCCACTCTACGCAGGGCGTCCCCGATAAACGGTTTTTCGACTATTTTTCCAAAGTAACGGGCGTCCCCTGCCAGCCGGATACCGAGCGCACCGGCGCATACAGACTCTGTCTGGGCGGAATTGGGACTTGCGTGTTTTCTGCGGTCCCGTCTGTAGATTTTCCACGCGCCTTGCAGGGAAAAACAGCCGCCGGATAAGAAAGAAGCGACAATCATCAGGTAGGCGCTGATTCTCGCCGGAAAATAATTCAGGATATCGTCCAGCTTCGCCGCCGCCCTGCCGAAATACAGATATTTCTCATTCCGGTATCCGACCATAGAATCCATAGTGTTCACCGCCTTGTAGCCAAAACCAAGTATCGGACCACCGAGCGCCAGATACAGCATCGGCGCGATTACGCCGTCGGAAGTATTTTCCGCTACGGTTTCGATTGCTGCTTTTGCAATGCCTTCTTCATCCAGACATTCCGTATCCCTGCCTACAATCATAGACACGGCAACTCTCGCCTTTTCCAAATCTTTACTTTTTAAACAGTCATACACTTTCATACTCTCAACTTTCAAGCTTTTGACTGCCAGAATCTGATAGGTCATCAAAGTCTCCACCGCAATTCCTAAATAGCGATGCAGACTGTATGCCGCAAATAAAAGAAATGCTGCTGCCGCCATAACGCTAATTGGCACAATGACTGTCAAGCCGATTCCCTGATAAAATTCTGTTCTTTGTTTCTTTTCCAGTTCCTGCTTCTCTTCCGAGTTCCATTTTGTTTCTGGGTTCTGTTTCTCTTCCAATTTCTGCTTTTCTTCCAGATTCCTCTTCTCTTCTGTCCCGCCCGCCCTTCGCACAGACGAGCCCCGCAGGATTCTCTCTGTCCCCGTTATCAGCTTCCCTATCAGCCGGACAGGATGGGGAAAGTTCTGGGGATCTCCTAGTATCAAATCCAGTAGAAATCCTAAGAAAAAAGCAATGATATGGTATCTCATAATTCTCTTATTATCCTTATCTTCACACTTTCTGGGGAAAGCAAGGCTCCATCCTGCCACGGTATGTTCCGGTAGTCGTCCCCTGCCATGCTGCAGACATATCCTTTCCCATTAGAAACCTGATAGGTAAAATAATCGTTTCCATTATGCGCGCTTAACAACGCCATAATCACACCGCCATGAACAATCAGCCCTACTGACGTCTGCTCCTCCAAGTCCCGTCCTGCCAGGATTCTTTCGTCCAACTTCCGCCCCACTAAAATCCCTGTTCCATCAGCGTCCTTTTCCAACATCCCGCGCAGCGCGTCGCACATTCTAAAGAAACCCTTTTCACACCGGCTGGAAAAATGGCTCAGGCTTTCGCCTTCCGGGAAGCCGAGAGCGCCGCCGCTGTCCACCCACTCCTGATAGGTTTCATCGTCCTTTAACTCCTCGTAATTTTTATATTCAAATCTTCCGAAATCGAGTTCCGTCCACTCCGGGATAATCATTGGCTGCAGCTCTGGATAGAGGATATGGGCGGTTTCCACGCATCGTATCATCGGGCTTGTAAACAAATATTTTACGGGCGGATAGACACAATTTTCCCGATAGGCTAACAAGGTGTTTCTGCCGCTTTCAGTAAGCGGTTCGTCCGTTTTTCCAAGATACCGCCGCTCTTTATTTGCCTGCGTTTCTCCATGCCGGATAAACGTCAGCATTATTTTATCTTCTGATTGATTCCGCATAGTACCCGCTCTACCTCCTCCGCTTTCCCGGCAAGCCGGATCAGGATTCTTCCCACACATTCCCGATACTCTCTCTCAAACTGCACAAGCGGTACAATCCCATTTCCGATTTCGTCACTAATTATGACACAGTTGTCACATTTATTCAGAAAAGCCATAATTTCCTCTTCCGGCTGCCCACCGTTTATCATGCGGTTTTTGACCCATAGATGGAAATGATTAATGACTACCAAGGGCTTTTGCCCATACTGCCCATACTGTTCTTTCTGACTGCCTTTTAACACGGCATCATCCGGCAAAACGCTATCCCATACCGCATCTTTTGGCAACGAATATTTTGATAACACATAATCCAGTTTTCCCTGCGCATATCCGCCTATGACCAGTTTCATTTTCCCTCATTTCTGCGCTTCCTGTCAACACGCCCCTAGAATCTCACACACCGCCGCCGCCACAACCATACACCCTTCGCACAACAATACGAAATACCCTGCGGTATCGCCGGTAATGCCGCCAAAAACTTTCTTACTCTGATAAAAATAAAATCCAAACGCCAGAAACGCCGCGCCCACAATCACCGCCCCTGCCGGCAAAAGCCAGAGAAGTATGAGTCCGGTACAAAGGGCGCTTTGCACATACAAAGAGCCTTTGACAATCCTTCTATGGGAATTGTCCGCAAAAAGGAAAAGCGTCCCGTCCTTTTTTGCCAGCGGAAAAGAAACTGCGCTGATACCGCTAAGACAGCGCGATAGGAAAAAACCGCAGCAGACCACTTTTAACAGCGGCTCCTGCCGGATTTCTGAAAACGCCCCCAGAAAGAGACAGCCATAAATGGCAAACTCGATTACCGCAAAAGCGCCGATATGGGAATCTTTCAAAATTTCCAGCCGCCTTTCCTTGGAACTGTAGGAACGTATCGCGTCCATCGTATCCATAAACCCATCCACATGAAAGCCCCCTGTTATCAAAAGCGGAATCACGCCATCCATGACAGTGCGGCATAGGATTCCTATCTGCATCCTGTCGCATAGCAGATTCCAGAGATAAACGCCACCGCCAATCAAAGCCCCGACCCACGGAAAAAAACAAAAGACATATTTCATATCTTCCTCTTTCCAGTCAAATTGCGGAACCGGAATTTTAGAATACATGGAAACCGCTATCAGAAAAGATTTTATCACCCGCATCTTCTTTCTTCCCTTCCTTCACGACCAGAGGAATCCCTGCCACAACTTCAATGACCCAATCGGTCAATACCGCAAGCTCATGATTCACCCTGCCCATTGCGCGCATGTATGCCATTGTCGCCGCATCATAGTTGACGCCGTCCTCAAAAACATTGTTGCTGACCACGACCAGATGCGTCGTTTTCTCTTTCAACAGGGCAACGTCCCTTACAATTTTTTCTGTGACCTGTATTTCTGACTGCGTTTCCGGCTTCCCTGCTGCTGCTTCTTCCAGTTGCATTTCTAATTGCACTGGCTTCCCTGCTGCTTCCTCTACTTGCATTTCTAATTGTGCCGCCAGCTTCTCTTCTGACTGCGCCCCTTCCGGCGAAAACATCTCATTTGCCGCCAGATTGGAAATGCACTCCAACAGCGCAACTTTTTCACCCGGCTGCATTTTTTCCAGGGCTTGGGAGATATCCGTCGGCTGCTCGATGGTGAGAAAACCTTTTCCATCTCTTAATTTCCTATGGTTCTCAACTTTGCGCCGCCCCTCGTCATCCCAGACCTGCATGGTAGCAAGATAATATCCGGGCATCGTCCGTCTGGCAAGGGAAACTGCAATCTTTTCGGCATAGCCGGATTTCCCGCTTCCGCTCCCGCCCAGAATCAATACCATCATTTCTAAAACCAGCCTTTCTTTTCACTCATTTTTTTATCTATTACATCTTATTTTCATTCTCTTTCATATCTTCTATAGGGCTCTATCTGCATCTCTGCAAAAGACGTTTGACCATGATAAATGCACAATGCCATATCCAGTAACGACAGCATCATAACCGCGCCTGTTCCTTCGCCCAGCGCCATCCTGCCGTCAATCACAGGCTCCAAATGCAGCGCGTCCAGCAGCTTTTCTACCGCCGGTTCTTTTCCCTTGTGCGACGCAATCAGGTATTGTATCGTACCCGGAACGAGCCTTTGTGCCAGAAGCGCCGCCACCATGCTGATTACGCCGTCCAATACCACCGGGATATGGGATATGCCGCCGCCGATGCATACGCCTGTCAGACCTGCGATATCCAATCCGCCCACCGTTTCCAGTATCTTAAAAGGCTCCGCTTCATACAGCCTGTATTTTTCGATAGCTTCTGCGATAATTCGTTTTTTGCGGGAAAAAGCTTCATCACAAAGCCCGGCGCCCCTGCCAGTTACCGCCTCTATATCGCATTTTAAAAGAGCGGCGGCAATGGCGCTGCTTGTGGTCGTATTGCCGATTCCCATTTCTCCCGTAGCCAAAATCTGATATCCCTGCCGCTTACAATCCGCCGCCACTTCTATACCTGTCAGGATTGCACGGACAGTCTCGTCTTCCGTCATTGCCGCTTCTTTTCTGAAATTTCTGGTGCCGCAACGGATTTTCCTATCCAGCGTTCCCGGTATGTGCTCCCGGTTGTTGATGCCGATATCCACCGGAATAACGTCTGCGCCGATGGCATGCGACATTTTTCCTACGCTGGACGCTCCTTTTCCCATCTGCTTTACGACTGTAGTCGTAACCTCCTGCCCGCTCTGGCTGACTCCCTCTTCCACGATGCCGTTATCCGCACACAGGATGAGAACCGCCTTTTTGGAAATATCGATATCCTCTGTCCCCAGAATCGCGCCTATCTGTGCCGTAATCGTCTCAAACCTGCCCATCCCGTCAAGGGGCTTGGCTATCCTATCCCAATTTTCCCGTACTTTTCGATAAACTTCCTTATCCGGCTCGTCCACGATAAGCTTATCCAATACCGCTTTTGTCTCATTGCCATGACCCAATATGTGCCTCTCTAAGCATTCCATAGACGTCCTCCATATTCAGATACTCCGTCAAAATATCCGCCAGCTTGTCGTACTGTTTTTCTTTATAATCCTTATAATCCAGATAGAGGCTGCTTGCCATACCACTTTCACAACCCACCGCATTTCCTCTGTCAGCTACGATTCCATTATCCGCCACGTTTCCTTCACCTGCCGCAACACCCTTTTTCTCAAGCAGCGCCCCCACCAATGCAGAGACGACAGACGCTTTATCAAATATCCCATGAAGATAAGTTCCGTACACATTCGGACTATTTCCTGTCACGAACGGCTCTTCTGTCACTCCGTTTTCCGCCATCCCTTTTTCCCATTCCAGAGCGCCGGACGCTCCTTCCTCTTCCTGAAAAGGGACGCTGACTCCCATGTGTATCTCGTAGCCCTCATAGGCAAGCCCTGAAAGGACGGAAAAAACTCCTTCTACCCGGTTGATTGTCCCCTGCCTCTGCCGCCGTACTTTCTCATGCTGCAGTGTCGTGACAATGGGCAGCAGTTCCATCCCTTTCATGCTTCCTTTTGTCTCTGCGCCTTCCGTATCCAGAATCTGCATTCCCAGCATTTGATAGCCGCCGCAGACGCCGCAGATTGGTACGTTTCCCGCCAGTCTCTTCACCGCCTCTTCCAAGCCGTTTCTGCGCATCCAGTCCAAATCTCCCATTGTGTTTTTACTGCCGGGTAAGAAAATCAAATCCGGGCAGCCCACTTCTGACACGTGTGTCACATATCGTACCGATACCTCCGGTATCTGCTCGAAGACATTGAAATCCGTAAAATTAGAGATTCGGGGATATCTGATAACCACTATATCAATCCTGCCCTTTTTCCTTTTTGCAAAACGCTCTGTCAGGGAATCTTCGTCTTCCAAATCGATATCCATATAGGGAATCACGCCCGTTACGGGGACGCCTCCCTTTTGCTCCAATAATTCGATACCGGAATGAAGCAGCGACTTGTCCCCTCTGAATTTATTGATGATAAGCCCGCCTATCCTTTTTCGCTCCTCCTCCGCCAGCAGCATCAGCGTCCCCAGAAGCTGCGCAAAGACGCCGCCCCTGTCGATATCGCCCACAAGCAGCACGGGCGCGTCAATGAGATTTGCCAGCCCCATATTGACGATATCATTTTCCCGCAGATTGATTTCCGCAGGACTTCCTGCGCCTTCCACGACGATGATATCCGCCAGTTCTTCTAACTGCTGAAATGCCCGGACAATATCCGGTATGAGTTTCTTTTTGTAGGCAAAATACTCCCGCGCGCTCATATTGCCAAGAACACGCCCGTTTACAATCACTTGCGATCCTGTCTGATCCGTGGGTTTTAACAAAATCGGATTCATACAGACCAATGGGGCAATCCCTGCTGCCTCCGCCTGCATAACCTGCGCCCTTCCCATTTCCAGCCCTTCTTCGGTAATAAAGGAATTGAGCGCCATATTCTGGGACTTAAAAGGCGCCACCTTATATCCGTCCCGTCTCATAATCCTGCATAGTCCCGCCGTTAAAAGGCTTTTGCCCGCGCCGGACATGGTTCCCTGCACCATAATTACTCTTGCCATGCTCCCTCCTCAGCCTACGACGTCAGCTTTCTGATATATGCCAGAAGATTTTCATTTCCTGCAAAACTATTTTCCTCAATTTCATAAAGCCGCTCTATAAAATCCGATGTAAAGATTTCCTCCGGCGTACCATAGCGTTCCACATACTCCCCTTTTAAGCAGAGTATTTTATCGGAAACAAGCTTTGCAAGCTCCAGTTCATGCAAAGACATGATAACCGTCAATCCTTTTTTCTCTCTCATTTCCTGTAATAAGGATAAAAATTCCAGTTTGTAGCGGATATCCAGATAAGAGGTCGGCTCGTCCAATAGGATGATTTCCGGCTCCTGACAGAGCGCCCTTGCAAGCATGACCCGCTGCTTCTGTCCATCGCTGATTTTCTGGAAATCCTGTCCGCCGATATCGAGGGTATGCGTAAATTCCATTACCTCATCCACGATTCTCTCATCCTCTTTCGATAAAGCGCCAAACCATCCCGTATAAGGATATCTGCCTGTAGCGATTACATCCCGGCAGCTTTTCATTTCCGCCTTTACCTTCTGGGTAAACACCACCGCCATTTTCCGCGCCAAGGCGTTCGCTTTCATATCCGCCAGCGCATTTTCTCCCAGATACACCGCTCCCCCAAGCAGTTCTAACTGCCTGGCGATACTTTTTAAAACCGTAGACTTGCCCGCGCCGTTTGGACCGATGATACTTAGGATTTCCCCTTTTTCCAGCGCGATTTCCATATCTTTTATCAACGGTTTCTTATCATAGCCTACGCACATTTTTTGTGTAAAAAAATAGTAATTTGCCATATTTTTATCTCATTTATGTCTTTTTATTGATGCAGTCTCAATCCTTCCGTCTCAGAATATAAAGCACCACCGGCGCGCCAAAAATAGCCGTTACCGTACTGATGCTCAGTTCCGTCGGCGCGAGCAGCATTCTGGCAAGCAAATCGCAGAACAGGCAGAAAACGCTTCCGCCCAGAAAACAGGCCGGTATCATCCAGACAGGCTCCGTCGTGCCCAAAGACTTTTTTACCAGATGCGGCGCGGCGACGCCGACAAAGGAAATCGGTCCTGCAAATGCCACAATACACGCCGATAAAATACTGGAAAAAATAACGATACCCACCCGCAGAAGGCGAAGGTTTACTCCCACATTTACCGCATAAGCATCGCCAAGCTGATAAGCGCTAAGCGGTTTGGACATCAGAAATGTGGCGAGCGTCGTCACAAAAACAGCCACCGTCATAACTTCCACCTTTTCCCATGTCATCCCGGAAAAACTGCCCTGTGACCAATGATGCAGATTGACAATGTCTGCATCATCGGCGAACGTTACTACCAATTCCGTTATCGCCGAGCAGATGTAGCCAATCATAACGCCGCTGACTACCAGCATCGACATATTGTTCATTCCGCGCGACATCAGCAGAACGAATCCCATAGACAGCATCGCGCCGACAAACGCTCCCAGAATCATCACCGCCGATGTTACGCCGATTCCTTTTCCCAGCAGAAATACCATGACGAGCACCACTACCATTTTAGCGCCGGAAGAAATTCCCAGCACGAAGGGTCCCGCGATGGGATTCTTAAAAAAAGTCTGCAACAGATATCCCGCCAGCGAAAGCGCCCCGCCAAGTATCAGAACCGCTGCCGTCCTCGGAAGTCTGATATCCCATAGAATCCTCGTCATCGTTTCACTGCCCTGCTTTCCGGTAACTATTTTTACAATATCCGGCAAGGCAATCTGCACGCTTCCGATACAGATATTCAGGATAAAAAAAAGCAAAGTCCCTAGTCCGAGCAAAGCATAGACCGCTAAATACCGACGCTTTCTATTTTTGTCCATATGAATAACCATGCCTTTCTCTCAGCACTATCAACCTTCCATTATTTCAGCGGGATGAGATAATGCATCTTATTCTTTTTGCCCTGAAGCATCTCATGCATATCTTCAATCAGATAGCCTATCGAAAGGGACTGCTGATACATATCGTTTGTCGTGCACCAGACATTGCCTTCCTTTACCGCCTTAAAATCTCTAAGCAGACCACATTTATCCAGAAGCTCTTTCAGACTGGCAACGCCCCCGTCTATAGAGCTGTTGTAAATCAAAAAATCGGCGTCTTTTGCGCCCGCATAAAATTCCTCTATCTGCATATTGATGGTAGAGCGTTTGGTTTCTGAGTCGCCTATCTGTTTAAAAATATAGTTTCCGCCCGCAAGCTCTATCATCTTCGGAACATAATCCGACGACTGACGCACCTGCGCCAGACCATTTGCCGTAATGAAAAAAAATGCCACCGTCTTATCCGTTTTTTCATCCACGCTGACTTTTTCCAGAATTTCCGTCTGTCTGGTAAAAATTTTCTCCGCTTCCTCTTCTTTTCCAAGTAATGCGCCGTAAAACTTCACCCACTCCACCCTGCCAAGGGGGTGCGACTCATAGCTGGAATAATCCGTCATAACCGGGATATCGAAATCCGCCATTTTTTCCACCACTTCGGGGGCATGGGAAATCATTCTGTTTTCTATGGCAAGCTTGCAATTCCCGGAAACCAAAAGCTCATAATCCGGCTTGTTATATTTGCCCGCATAGAGAATCCTGCCCTGTGCCATAGCCTGTACCGCCGCTTCTATATACCATCCGTCTTCTTTCTGCCCGGAAAAAGCAATGGCGTCCAATCCGTCCAGCTCGCTGAACATATCCATAACGGAAGACGCCACCAGATAAATATCTTCGACCGGACGCTGCAGAATCACCGTCTTGTTTCCCGTAGATTGGCTGCCTTTTATCGCCTTATCCATATCAGGCGGCGCTTCCTTCCCCTCCGGCACAATGAAAAACTGCATCCCGTCCATCGTCGTCGTCAGCAGCGTATAGCCGCCTTCATAATAATCGACGGTAAAATTCTCCGCATACTGCAATTCCATGCTTCCTTCATAAATTAGGGCATTCTCTGATATCGTATGAAACGTCAGCGTATATTCTATTTCATGGGGCTTACTCATTGCCACTGTATCACCGATAACAACCATCGGCTCGTCAAATACCAATACGGGAATTTCAAAGACGGAATTTCCTTCTGTATTGATGGGAAAATACTTTTCCCCATCCACAATCATATAGTCATAGTTCGGACTGCTCCATTCTACAACCGCCATCGCCTTCCCATCCGCCACGGTAACTGTCACCGGGGATAGAATTTCCGCCTTTCCGCTTCCGCCTTCAAAGGTAATGTCCATGCTGTATGTCCCGTTCTGAGGCATACCTGTACGCTCTTTCTGTAATTGCACATCTTCTATCTGCGCGCCCGCTTCCAGGGGAACCGGCGCAGAAACACTAACCTTGTGGTCGTACCATTTCCCTTTCGTGCCAATCAGCGCCAAATCAAACTCCTCATCCAGATACGGAACCGGTACGTCAAATCCATAGACTTCTTCCGTCATGCCATCGCTATAAGTCACGGTATCTTCCGTCGGCATAAGCAGCCCTGCGCCTTCTTTTGCAGCGTCCTTGGCAAGTCCGGGATACAGATTCAGGATTTTCTTGGAACCAAGAGATATATGAATCGTCATTTCCCCATTTTTTACCGTCAACGTCCCTTTTCCCTCATGGGCTTCATTGACATGGAACATACTGCTGTCCGTCGTAAACTCCGCCGTGTAGGTTCCGTCGGCTAATGGTGCAGATGAAGTATTGGATTCCGCCGCCGTATCCGCCTCTGCTGATACATCTGATTCTGCCACCGTATCCGTCTCTGCTGATACATCTGATTCTGCCGCTATATTTGATTCTGCTGCCGTATCGGCGACGGTCTGCGCTTCTTCTGCCCCATTTTTCGCCCCACACCCACTAAACAATGCAACCGAGCATAGCATGGCGGCGAGTATTATTTTTTTCTTCATGGTGTTTTGTCTCCGCTATTTATTCATAATATCATTGCACAACGAGCCGCAACGAAAACCTAGTTTCGCATTACTTATTTCACAATCATAACATCCGCCGTGTGCCCCACATAGATTTCCTGAATTTCCGCAATAGACCCCATCCCGCTAATCTGCACATCTACGCTTTCAAAACTGCCTGATGCCTGGAACATGCTAAGCCAGGAATCTTCCTCTGCGCCCGCCATATCATTGTTGGCATGATCTCCTGCCACTACCATAAGGGGTCTTAAAATGACCTTGGTGTATCCTGCCTGTGCAACCGCTTCTATCACCGCTTCACATGCAGTTTCTTCCGGTTCGCCTTCCACTGTGCCGATAAATGCGTTGACGCAGCCAATATCCGTCAACTGGGTCTGCATCTGGCTGTAGCTCACTTTTGCTGTATGGGAAGTTCCATGTCCCAGAAATACGAATGCTGTGCCATCTTCCTGCGCATCCGCCAGACTGCCATAGCCCGCATCCGCCACGGCTGCGGCAAGAATCGCCTCCGCTACTGCCGCCTTGTCTTCATTGACAACAGATGCGTCTGCGCCTACTTCGCCAAGGAGCGGCTCCGCTACTTGCACGGTTTCAAATTTATCCTGATAGGATTCGACTGCTTCCATCAATTCATCATACTCTGCGCCGTGCATCAGGTGGGTGGGCTGTATCACCAGATTTTTAACGCCGTTTGCCACTGCACGCTCCAATGCCTGCTGCACATTGTCAATTTTTTCCCCGTCCCTTGCCTGTACATGATTGATAATAATTTGCGCCGTAAAAGCCCTTCTGACAGACCAGTCAGGATTTGCCGCCTGTATCGCGTCTTCGATTCCCTTGATATCAGCGACACGACTGTCATTAAATGACGTTCCAAAGCTGACAACCAGAATTTCATTTTCCCCGATATCATCCTGATTACGCGGGTCGTCTTTCGACGCGTCGCCGGTATCCCTGCCAAAATAATCCGGGTCTGCCTCTTCCCCTTCTACCAATTCTTTCTGTGCGTCCGTCAACGCATCCCACGCCGCTTTCGCCTGCGCACACTGCTCGTCGGTACTGTCCGTTCTTTCCTGCACATAAATGGCGTCGATCAACGCTGCGACTTCATCCGCCGCTTTTTGATCTGCGTCTGCGCCATCATCTGCTGTCATTTCCTCATCCTGTTCCAATTCTGTCGCTTCCTCATTATCCGCCTCTGACTCCTCAGAGTCTTCTGCACCCGCATTTTCAGCGTCTTCTGTCTGCACAGTATCCCCGGCAGTTTCCGCAGTCCTCCCAGCACAGCCTGTAAGCGCCACCGTACAGGTCATTGCACCTGTTAATAAAGTGATTACAAATTTCTTTTTCATTTTTATAATCCGCCTTTCTTCTTTTTCTTCCTCTTTCTTCTAATCTCTACTATAATTTCTTCTAAAAAAATATCAAAAAAAAATCCTCTACCACAGCTTATACGCCACGATAAAGGATTCGTACACAAAATAATCCTGCAGGGCACCAAAATAAGAAAGCATACCGCTCCCGCGATGACTCTGCAAGTTCAAACGTACAACCAGTTACTCGTGGTCTGAAACAAATGTTTCCGTACAACATACAGGCAGGTCTCCCGGCTTGAAGTTCGAGGGTTGTCCCAGCGCATCCGCCATCTTCCCAGTTTCCCAGTGATATATCGGCTTCTGCTCCCTAATTACGGTGACGAGTTCGTACAGGATTTGCACCTGTTTCCCTTTTCACCAAAACCAATGCCTCTGACGCATTGTTTTGACACCTGTATATTTTCTATTGAATTGTCCAAAGTATATCACATTTTAATGGAATGTCAAGATGCCGTGTGGAAAATCCGGCTATATCCATAGGGCAGAGGCATATCCGTCATTTCGGCTATCCGCTTTCTAATCTGGCAGTCGTCTTCTATCCGGTTCGGGCAGGTCTTATTCCCACACCCGACGCATACGCCCTGACATTGTACTTTTTCATCATCCGTCAGCTCCGCGAGAAAAGCCACACTTTTTTTGGGCAGCATACAGAAGGCGGAATTACAGGTAATCTCAGGCGTAACCGCTTCTAATAAATCCGGCAGGATTTCTATGGGAAATGCTTCTTCACTGCCTGGAAAATGATATCTGGCGACATGCAGCTTCGTATTTTCCCGGACATAACCGTTATAGGCGTCATACCCCAGCAATAAAAGCTCGCTTGCCAACACTTCCAGCATATAACTCTGCAACAGAAGCCCTTCCCCGGTATACTGTTCCTGTAAATCATCGATTCCCGCTCCTAAAGACATAACGACACACTCATAAAAAACGGAATGCCGACGGGGATTTTCCATCAAAAATTCCTTTCTTTCCCAGAAAGCATCCCGGCGCATAAGCGGCAGCATCTCTTTTGCCACTTTTTCCAATGCTGTCATATGCGTTTCACTGAAATGAAATTTCTTATACACTTTTTCCAAAAAAACAGGCGATAAAAATCCGTCCAATACCTCTGAGAAAAAAGTCGCCATGTAATTTCCTCCCTTATCCTACCATCAGTTATTTTCCCGAATCCGCCAATAAAACATCAGCATATCCGCCCGCCGTAACCTGTATTAAATCCGCAGGTGAAAGGCATACGGAAAGTCCGATTCTTCCGCCGCTGATATAGATTTGTTCCAATTTTTGCGCCGATATATCGAGAATGGTAGGAAACTGCTTCTTCATGCCGATGGGGGAACATCCGCCCCGCACATATCCGGTAATCCCTTGGATATCTTTCATGGGAACCATTGCGACGGATTTCTCACCTACAGCTTTTGCCGCCTTCTTCAAATCCACGGAAGCAGGAACGGGAACCACAAAGACATAAAAAGATGCGCTCTTGCCCTGCATAACTAACGTTTTATAGGAAATTTCCGCTGGGACTCCCGACACTTCTGCGGCATGAATACCGTCAACAAATTCTTTGCAGTCGTAGGTTATCATTTCATAGTTTATCTTATTTTTTTCCAGAATACGCAGGGCGTTTGTTTTGACTTCTTTTCCCATGCAAAATCACCTTCCTAATGCTTTTCTTCACACTATACGATACATGACGAATGTCACGCAATTCCATACTCTTCGTAGAGTTTACTTCTGGCTGCAGCGTCCGCGACTGCCCTTTTTACATCTTCGGTTCTGCCATCTGCGAATAGATGATTTAACAGCGATGCAAGCAGACTTTCGCCTTCTTTAATCCCCTCTTTGATTCCCGCTTTGATTCCCTCTTCAATTCCCTCTTTGATCCCTTCCTGTTTTCCTTCTTTCCTAATTCTATCCGCTATTTCACACATAATATTTA
>JAMPFM010000006.1:0-61375 GCA_023664455.1 Blautia sp. | reverse complement strand
ATATAAGAATCAAGATTTGTTTTATTTCGTATATAATATCATAAAATATCAGGGAGTACAAGCGTTTTGTTATAAAATTTGGGTCAAAACCCTCATTGCAGGTTATTCTTCCGACAAAAATTCCCGATACAGACACACCTGCACCGGGAATCCCTAATCAATTTATTTCAAATACGTTTTAAAAAACTGCTCCAGCTTATCAAAAGGAATCGCATCCTTTCCACCGCCGTCATATAAATCGGTGTGGACGGCGTCTGGAAGAATCAGCAGTTCTTTGTTGTCCGTGTAAGGATTATCCTTTATCATAGCGGCATAAGCGTCACGGCTAAAATAGCAGGAATGCGCCTTTTCACCATGCATGATAAGCACGGCGTTTCGGATTTCATTGCTATAGCGTAGAATCGGTTGATTCATAAAAGACATGCAGCCCGTTACATTCCAGCCGCCGTTAGAGTTCAGGGAACGCTTGTGGTAGCCCCTATCGGTTTTATAATAATCATGATAATCTTTTACGAAAAACGTCGCATCTTCTGGAAGCGGGTCAACAACACCGCCGCCCAGGGCGTAGCTGCCACTCTGATAATCTTTCAGTCTCTGGGCATTCATAGCCTGTTTTTTGGCATAACGGGCGTCGGCGGAATCCTCGGAATCAAAATATCCGTTGGCATTAACACGCGCCATATCATACATCGTGGACGCTACCGTCGCTTTAATACGGGTATCCAACGCCGCTGCATTTAACGCCAGCCCTCCCCAGCCACAGATACCGATGATGCCGATTTTTTCCGGGTCTACCTTATCCTGCAGGGACAGAAAATCCACTGCCGCCTGAAAATCTTCCGTATTGATATCCGGGGACGCCATATATCTGGGTTCACCGCCGCTTTCGCCCGTATAAGAGGGGTCAAAGGCAATCGTCAGAAAGCCGCGCTCCGCCATAGTCTGGGCATACAGCCCCGCAGCCTGTTCTTTTACCGCCCCAAAGGGTCCGCATACGGCAATCGCCGCCAGTCTGCCGGAAGCGTCCTTCGGCTCATACAAATCCGCCGCCAGCGTGATTCCATAGCGGTTATGAAAAGTTACCTTTCTGTGGCTGACCTTCTCACTTTGTGGGAAAGTCTTATCCCATTCTGTTGTCAGTTCAAGTTTCATAGATTCAATCCCATCCTTTCCAGATGATATATTTTTTCTCAGTTATCTTTGATTTGATTGTAACCCATTGCTTTTTAATGCGCTAATGGTTATAATTCATAGTATGTTATTCTTTTACGGAATATCACGGATAGAGAAAGGAGCATAATCATCTTTATGGAAATACGGACGTTACGATATTTTCTGGCAGTAGCCAGAGAAGAAAATATGACCCGCGCAGCCCAGCTTCTGCATGTCACCCAGCCCACCCTTTCCAAGCAACTACATGCCTTGGAAGAGGAATTGGGGAAAAAGCTATTTCTGCGGCACAGTTTCAGTATTCAGCTGACGGAAGAAGGTATGCTGCTGAAAAAGCGGGCGGAAGATATGGTAACTATGGCTGATAAAATTACGACAGAATTTCTTACCCTCGACGACATTACCGGGGGCGATGTCTACTTCGGGCTGGCGGAATCCTATCAAATCCGTTTTCTTGCCAGAAAAATCAGTGACTTCAAAAAATCCTATCCCGGACTGCGCTACCATATCACCAGCGGGGATACCGAACAGGTCACTGAAAAACTGGACAAAGGCATCATTGACTTTGCGGTGCTGGCGGAAGAGCCAAACCCTGCGAAATATCATTATCTGTGTTTCCCGAATGCCGATATCTGGGGCGTTGTCATGCCAGAGGACTGCCCGCTTGCCCAGAAAAAAGACATCCGGGTCGAAGATTTAATCGGTCTGCCCCTGTTTTGCTCTGGGCAGGGATGGAATCAGGATATCCCGCGTTGGTGCGCCGGACGGACAGAAATGCTGCATCTGGAAGGCTCCTTCCGGCTTTCTTATAACGCTTCGCTTTTTGTCCGAGAAGGGCTGGGTTATCTTCTGACCTTCGACCGGCTCATCAATACTGCGCCCGGCAGCGGGCTTGCCTTCCGCCCTCTTTATCCGAGACTGGAAACCAGAATCTATCTTATCTGGAAAAAATATCAGGTCTTTACCCCGATTGCACAGAGGCTGCTGGATGGGTTGAAGAGGGATATGG
The DNA here is from genome assembly GCA_023664455.1 of Blautia sp. Lineage (GTDB taxonomy): Bacteria > Bacillota > Clostridia > Lachnospirales > Lachnospiraceae > UBA3282. Next base: position 59,196 of record JAMPFM010000006.1, on the reverse strand, counting down.
GGTAGGGCATCATTAATCGGGTTGCTGCCCGTCATGCGGCTTCGTAACAATCTCAATCCTGTCGCGGCTTATCTGGTAACTTTCAGGCTCTCTTGTCCACTGAAATCCGGTCGTATCCTTTTTTATTCCTTCTTTTCTTATACTTGTCGTTTCATAATATCATACAATTCCATACTCTTTGTAGAGTTTACTTCTAGCTGAGGCGTCTGCAACTGCCTTCTTTACATCTTCGGTTCTTCCATCTGCGAATAGATGATTTAACAGCGATGCAAGCAGACTTTCGCCCTCTTTAATTCCCTCTTTGATTCCTTCCTGTTTTCCTTCTTTCCTAATTCTATCCGCTATTTCACACATAATATTTACCCCCTCGTTTTGTACCTTAAAATATCTTACACGCTCCACGATTCTCGGAAAATTCTCTGTTATATAGTCTGGTTTCGAGTCCTTGAAATATGCAAGAAGCTCATTTACCTTTGCATCTTCCGTGTAATATTCCAGATTAAAATATATCTCATGCAGTCCATTGTCAAGTGACATTGTAACATCCTGCCTATTTGCTTTTCTGCGCAGTTTATATTGTCCTCTTTCATCACCTATGAAATCCCCTTTGCTTATGTATACCAGGGTTACGTCAGGCAGCCTGACATAGGATTTTCCTTTTTCCAGTATGCTCATGTCTATGCTTGACAAATAATAACGTGTTCTTTTAAACGGCACCTTTTCCTCATACATTTGTATTTCGACATTGATAAAGTTTCCTTTTATATCTTCCGCAAAGATATCCAGCTCTACTGAATGATTTTCAAGGTTGCGGATGGCATATTTGGTTTTGACATATTTAATGACGATTTTGTCATCCTGCAGCAATATCCGGCATAATTCCTGGCAAGCTGCCTTATCCTCAAACACTTTTCCCGCAAATAAATCGCTTGTCAGATTAAACTCTTCCGCCAGCTTTCTTTTTTCTTCATAACTCTTTAGTATGGTTTCCTCTTCCATGTTAATCCCCTGCCTTTCTCTTGGTTTATACTTTTGCAGGAGTGCTGCCGTAACAAAGTTATGACGGTGGAAAACCGGAAACATATACCTTAGGTTATGATGTCACATATTTTGCAATATATATCACCTGTCCTGTTATCACAACAATCCTGCCAAACAAAATTGAATCTCTGGCAGAACTGCCGGAATCATGTAACTGCGCATTTCTGGCTAAACATATCGCAGTTATCATATATAAGAATCAAGATTTGTTTTATTTCGTATATAATATCATAAAATATCAGGGAATACAAGCGCTTTGTTATAAAATTTTCCTTACAAGATTTGAGGCTACAAAATTTGAGCAGCTGGAAACCAGAATATATCCTATCTGAAAAAAGTATCAAATCTTCACGCCGATTGCGCAGAAATTGTTGGATGAGTTGAAGGGGATATGGATATGGGGGGCGGAGCGTCATTCCTGCCTTATACGCGCTATAACGGAATCTTTAGATATAATATGTTTACCACAAGCAGGAACAATAACAGAAATAATTAAATATAGTATCCAGAATGCTATCATTGGCGCTATCGTAATATATCCTGCATAATATTCTACCATCCCCGCAAAAACATTAGAAACCAATGGTATCAGTACAGCTCCTAACACAAAAGAACCTAATAATGTCAGCAACGAATAAATCATACCTTCCGTACAAAGCATTTTCCGTAACTGCTTCCCTTGCATCCCGATACTCTGCATAATAGCAATTTCTTTTCTCCTGCTTAGAATAGAGGTCAAGATTACATTGATAAAGTTAATTACTCCTATTCCGCCAATAACTGCGCTCATAAACGTGCCTACAATCCAGAACTCTGATTTCAGATTCTCATAAGAGGTGTAATATGTTTTGGCTGATACATAAGACATGCCTGACCACTCGTTATTGCAGTAGCTATCAATCATATTCTCCATATGACCAATATCTGCTACATCAAAAGAATAATTCATCAATGTCGCATCACTGATTTTTTTCAACTCACTACTGCTTAAATAATAGCAAAATCCATTGGTAGTAAACTGGCAGTATTCCGTTCTTCCCTGGTTCATTTTCGCCAGAAGCGTATATTGATATTTCTGCCCATCCAATACGATTGTAACAGTATCTCCAACTGCAAATTCCAAAGAACCCTCATCACTCATAATAATATATTTTCCAGAACCCATCTTATGGAGTAATTCTTCTATATCCGTTGTCCCCTCTGTTATCTCAAAATTAGATAGCACATAATCATCTGCTCCATATAACTGACAACTAAGCATACCATAATTAGATTTGTATCTGGCGCCTGTGCTAATTCTGATATATTGGTTGCCTTCCTTATCCGTCTCACTGTGCTGTTTCCAGTCTGGATACTCAAACAATGACTCTCCCATCGGTGTATAGGCATACATAGCCCCTCCCTGTAAGAAACCTTCCTGCCTGATAATCTCATTTATAACAGCTTCGTCCAGAGCATCCTCATTTGTCCGGAAATGCTTATTTACGTTAAAATAATTACGATTTCCTATTACAAAATCTGATTTCATCTTGCTCTGCAAATATTTTTCCCTGTCTATTCCATTTGCCAGAATAAACGTGCAGTTAAAAAGAATCAGGCTGATGCTTAATGAAATAATAACTAACATCATTCTCTTTTTATTTCTTCCAACATTGGCTGCTGCAAGTTTTCTTAAACTTCCTTTTTTCACCCTTCTTTTCTTTTTATGAATTGTCACTTCTCCGTCCGTACACCGTAATGCAGCTACTGGCGATATCGAAATAGCTGTTCTTGCCGACTTTTTGGCACTGTAATATACAGTTATGGCAACAAAGACCACTGTAAACAATATTGCGTACAACCTGATTCCATATTGAGAATATTCCTCACCGACCGTTGTTGTTCTTGCTATATACGGAAACAAAATATTTCCCAATATGCCGCCAATCATAACACCTGTCGGAATCCCCAGCATCATCAGCACAGATGCCTGATGCCTTACAATCCTGATAATCGCTTTTTTATCAGTCCCTATCATTCTAAGTAATGCCCAAAAATGTATATCCTGCGTAATGGATATTTCAAATATATTATAGATAACTAAATATCCAACGAACATTATCAGAAAAACAATAAAAATAATGCCTATTACTGTTGACATATCCATAGCTGCCTGCGTTTCAAATGCAGGATTGATGCTTACCTCTAAGAAGTTCCCTGTCTGGTTTTCCAAGCTATAACCATTTTCATTCAGCTTATTTATGAAATATCGGGATGGATATATTTTATGATCAACCTTAACGTCCATCATGCGAATGCCGGAATATTCACCATCAATCAGAAAAGTATCTTCAAGTTCAGCAGAATATTTATCAACAAAGGCTTCAGAAACGATAATATTTTGTCTACTATACGCATCAGACTGTATAATTCCTGCAATTTCAAAATCAATCTTATATGGCTGATTCCTCATGATAAATTCCAAAGATAGTGTATTTCCAATCTCTGGATTTATCCCTAACTTATCCAAAGTTTTGCTGTCACATATAATTTCATTTACTTTCACTGGCACTGTTCCAACAGAGGGAATACAGAAATGCGTTGCCATGTAATGATTATCCATATAGGACATTTCAACTGATTGTCCTAATAAAGATTCGTTATTTATCTGCGATGATATAAACACCCGGTATCCTACATTTCTACTTCCAAAAGCCTGTTTCAACAATTCATAATCATCATCCGAAATATATTTTATGGTCGCAAAAGATTCTGAACCACTCAGCCTCATCTCTTCTTTTTGCTGCGAATCGGAAATGCTGCTGAATATTGTCAATAAAACCGTAAACATAACAGTGGTTAATGCGATTGCAATCACCAATATTACAGTTTTTGTTCTATTTTCCATCATTTTTTTATTAGATAGTTTTCTTTCTATTTTCACCGCCGATTCTCCATTAAGCTATTATTTTCCCATCCTTGATTGTAATTCTGCGATCTGCCAGAGCAGCAATTTCTTTATTATGCGTAATCAGGATAATAGTCTGGTTAAACTTTTTACTGGTCATTTTAAGCAATCTCACCACATCTTCACTTGTCTTACTATCGAGGTTTCCTGTAGGTTCATCTGCGAGGACAATCTGAGGCTTTGCTATCAACGCTCTTGCTATGGCTACCCGCTGTTGTTGTCCCCCGGATAAATGATTGGGCATTTCATACATTTTGTCATGCATTCCTAAAAAATCTATAATTTCCAATAAGTAATGTTTATCAACTTTCCCTCCATCTAATTCTACTGGCAGAGTAATATTTTCCAATACATTGATAACAGGAATCAGATTATAACTTTGAAAAATGAAACCAATATGTTTCCTTCTGTAAACTACCATATCTTCCCTATCTATTTCAGATAATTTTGCACCATCCAAAATGATTTCACCAAAGGTAGGCTGCTCCAATCCTCCTAACATATATAACAGCGTTGATTTCCCACTTCCACTCATCCCAACGATAGCCACAAACTCACCCTGCCTGATACAGAAGTCCACACCATCAATTGCTTTCACCAAATTATTTTTATTTCCATAATGTTTATGCAGGTTTTTCACTTCTACAATGTTCATTTTACATTTTCCTCCACCCATATGCGTGCTGTTTTCAATATTCTGAACACTTTGCCGCTGTTTTCTAAGTGCGCTCAATGTATAAGTACATCATATCATGTTTGTTCTTATAGTCAATCCGCAATTTCAAACTTTAAGATAGCCTACAATGTCATATCCTTGCCTTTTATCTGCTCCCTAATTGCAAAATTATTTTTCATTGTTGTTACCATATTTAACGCCGGAATAATCTGTCCTTATGCTGTTACAGTTTACCGGTTCCGTATCCTGCATAGTACAAAAATCCATGTTCACAACCACGCTCTTTGCAAACTTGTTTGTAAAGCTCTTTGCAAATAAGTTGTTTATAATCAAAGCTCCTGCAGACATTTTGTTTATTTTATATCTGGAAACACATACTTACAAATAGTATAATATCAGTATCAAGCGCTTTCTACACTTTTACATATAAAATCATTGATGTGCGCATAAAAAAGGCGTATAATACATATTATAAGAATAACACAGCATGACAGCACGCGAGATACTAAAAATACTTCATAAAGATGGCTGGTATGAAGTTGATCAAGACGGCTCGCATCTGCAGCTTAAACATCCCACAAAACCCGGAAAAGTAACCGTTGCAATACATGGCAAAAAGGATATACCACCGGGAACACTTAACAAAATATGGAAGCAGGCAGGACTTTAACAGCCCACATCTGCAATAGTTTATAGAAAGGAGTAACAACTATGTTAAGCATGACCTATCTCGCAGTATTGGAACCCGGAGAAGATGGCTGCTATGGTATTTCATTTCCTGACCTTCCTGGATGTTTCAGCTATGGTGAAAATCTTGCACACGCTGGACAGATGGCGGCAGAAGCAGCAAGTCTGCATATATATGGCATGGAATTGGATGGAGAAGAAATTCCAGTACCATCACTCTCATTACCCAAAGATGAAATTGGAGGTATGATTGTCATGCCGGTTACAATCCATCCTGATCTTTACAGGGCAAAACGTGATAACGAACGCGTGAAAACCAATATCACTCTTCCCGCTTGGTTAAAACGGATTGCAGAGGAACAAAAAGTAAATTATTCCCGGCTTTTGGAAACCGCTCTCATTGATTACCTGCAAATTCCTATGTCCGGTAAATAAATCTATCTGGAGGTACCCCAATGAGCTATATCAAGAACATCACTCACGAAAAAGTCTTGAAATTAACTGAGGAAATCAGCGTCCAGCCGGGACAGGTGGTCAGCAAAACCTTAGCGCAGAACAGTGCAGTCAGCGTTACCTTGTTTGCCTTCTCAAAGGGCGAGGAAATCAGCACGCACGATTCCGAAGGCGACGCCTTTGTCCACGTCCTGGAAGGCTTAGGCAGATTTACGGTGGGCGGCGTAGAGCATACCGTAAAAGCCGGTGAGGTCCTCGTCATGCCCGCGAAAATTCCCCATGCCGTATATGCGCTGGAAGATTTCAAGTGGATTCTGACGGTGGTGTTTCCCTGTCAAAAATCGTCGTGAGGAACCGACGATTCTCTGTTTTCTCCTATTTTTGGACAGTTCTTATCTATCTCCTCTCAGGTTAGGACAGTTCAGATTCCATGCAATGACGCTTTATTCTTCACTCGTGCATTCCAATAAATATGCCTGATGCGGCTCCACCTTCATCCGTATGCTTTTTTCATCCAGCCTCTGATAACTCATTTCTTTGCCAAAGACATCCTTATCCATTTTGAAATAGGCGACGCCAACGCTTCCTATCGGAAGGCGGATTTCCTGTTCTTTATCACTCACGGACAGGACCGCTATGAAAATTTCTTCCTCATAGAAACGTGCCAGCGCAATGATTTCCCCCTCTGCATATAGAAATTTCATGCCGCCTTCACCCAAAGCTTTATGTTCCTTTTTCATATACGCCAGTTTTTGATAAAATTGATAGGTGTCATTGCTACAGAAACTCTTTGTCCAAGGCATCGGATAACGATATGTTTCATCACATGCGTCTGTACCACCGTCTATTCCGACCTCATCGCCATAATAGATAGAAGGCGCTCCGATTAGCATAAACTGTAAAATAACCGCCCCCCGGTACTCTTTACGGTTCACCATTTCGTAATTATGAACCCGCGGCACATCATGGCTGTCCAATAAATTAAACTGATTCTGCCATAGGACATAAGGCAGTTTTGCCAGATGCTGCAGAATACGGTTTTTCACATCCTCCGCCGTCATCTTATAGGGAACTTTCTTTAGAATCTCATTTCTTTCCAAAAATAAATCTGGAAGTCCCAGAAACTGGCGAAGCACGCGTCCGCAGCCAAAATAATTCATCGAAGAATCCCATTCACTGCCCTGTAAATATCCGGCACAGTCCCCCCAATCCTCCGCCAATATGTACGCCTCTGGGTTTTCCTGCCGGATACATTTTCGTATTTCTGTCCAGACTTCATGAGCCAACTGTATCTCATTATTTCTGGCAAACACATCCGCCACATCAAACCGCCAACCATCAATGGAATAAGGCGGTTTTAGCCATTTCCTTAAAACGGCATTCTCACCCCGATAAATAATTTGCCGCAAATCTTCAGATTGATAATTCAAAACCGGAAGCGTTTCTACATTACACCAACAGGTATATTGATTACTGTCTTTTTTAAAAAAGTAATAGTCTCTTTCCTTTGCATCCGGATTCTGATATGCTCCCTGCGAGGAATCAAAAAAGTCATTTTCTTTATTAAACCACTTATGTGCTGCACCCGTATGATTGATGGAAATATCTAGTATCAGTTTCATATCGTTTTCATGCAGTGCCTTCGATAATTCCGCCAACGCTTCATCTCCGCCAAAATGTTTATCCACATGAAAATAGTCAATGCAATCATATTTATGGACAGTCGGTGCGCAAAAAATTGGATTCAAATATACCGCTGTCACACCAAGATCCTTTAAGTAAGGTATCTTTTGTCGTACCCCTTCCAAATCTCCACCGAAAAAATCCAAGGCATATCCTTTTTCATAAGGCAGTGGAGCGCTTTCCCAATCCTTTACCTGTATCGTCTCATGTCCTTCGTAGGAATATTCGCCATTTTTAACGTCATTATCCAGGTTGCCATTATAAAACCGTTCTGGAAATATTTGATAGAAAACTGCATTTTTCACCCATGCAGGTTGTCTATACGTCGCTAACAACACAAAATCATAAGTCTGATCAGGAATATAGGTTGTAATTTCCCTTTGGTTATAATAGTAAATCACCTGACTACACACCAGATAAAAATGATACTGCATCCGTTCCTCTGTAATTTTTAATTCAGCAGCATAATAAGCAAGCCCGCCTTTTATTTTTCTCTTTTTTGCCTCAATCAGCCGCTCCGCCCCGTTAGGCACTGTCCTCAAAAATACATGCCCTACCGGTGCATCCTCATACAGTCGTATCCATATCGTAACGGTTTCAAACATTTCGGGCTGCGGATTACTGACAAAGCATTCTGTCCCATCGCTATATACACTTTCCAACCATTGCTCCATATTTTCCTCATTTCTACGCTGCATTCATTGAAAATAAATTTGTTCCGTCGTTTTTTTATCAATTTCAAACTTCCCTGTTTCCGCGTCTGTTACTGTCTTTCCCAGGATTTCCAGATTAGAAATCAAAACCTGCGATACTTTATGCTCATCATCAAAACCTGCGATACGAGAACCACAGAATCTGCCGTCTAAAACTTTCACATTTTCCACACGAATATCTCGGATATTACCACGCCTCTTGGTCGTTGACCAGCCCAAATCTCCTGATATTACAAAATCAATTAAATATGGCATTACTGCACCGTCCCCGCTTCCCATTCTGGCATCTTCCACTACGATATTCTGAAAAACCACATTTTCCACCAGTGCCTCATCTGCATTATGAATAGATAATATGGGCTTATGAAAATTATGCAGTACACAAATATTATTAAATCTGACGTCTCGAATGACGGAATTTTCCATGCCGCCCTTATTTGTCTCATATCCTATTTCCATGGACTGTGCAAAATCTGTCCACAACTGAATATCAGAAAAATAAATCTGTTCAGAATTTCCCAGGTAATTTTTCACTACAAGAGAATCGTCCCAGCTTCTGACAAAACAATGTTTTACCGTCACTCTTTTACAAGACTGCAATGTAATCCCATCCCCATTCGGGCGACAGGATATTATTTTTAATCCTTCAATCTGCATGTCCTGTGTATTAAATCCCTGACATACCCATGCGTTAGAATTTAAAACCAAAATATCCTTTATTGCCACATTTTTACAATTATCAAATTGTAACGGTACTCTCGCTGCATCCGACTGTGCTTTCCAGCCTTCATACAAAGAACCGTCCAAAATTCCCCGTCCCATAACGGTGACATTTTCCACATGCTCCGCATAAATTGTACCATGCACGACAGCGCCGCCTGCCAGATAAACCGTCTGCCCACTCTGTACCCGGATAACCCCTGCATTCCATTCTCCCGCTCCGTAATACAGGATATTTTCATCCTCCGGACTTGGATGTGTCATTTCTGGCGCATTAGCGAAAATATGTATCGCTCTTTCCGGCAAATCATCGAGCATAATCGTATAAGTATCTGGCTTCTGAATGGAAAAGGAAATCGTCTTTTGTTCCTTGTCCGCTACTGGTATCAAATTATAGCCTGATGGGTGTATCGACATCTTATGAGGGAACTTTCCCATAAAAGTAATCTTAATATCCGTCTTCTCTTCAAAGTCAAAATAAGCAACCGGTGTGCGAGCCAATAATGGAAAAAAATTATCCTCCCATTTTCTACTATGATTTACGTTAGTTTCATATACATAACATTCTTGTCCATTTACGCTCATTCTGATATCCGTGCAGCATTTTAAACGGATATCCCGTTTATTTTCAGCCGCCGGCATCAAATCTTCCATGATTGCATTTTGTAACGATTTCGGTCCATCATAAAGATATGTTTTCATTCCCTACTCCTCTTTGCCCTCTTATACTATATTCATCTACGCTGCCAGTTCTTTATCCTACAGTCTTACTTTTATGCCAATAGGTCATCCCATCCAGTTACTTCATCCAGCCCGCGTGCCTGATAGGTCGCCCCCAACGTCTGATAATAAGGTCCCACTCCCAGAGATTTCATACCTGCTGCCTTTGCTGCCTCAATACCAGCCGCCGAATCCTCGACTACCAGACATTCCTCATTAGATAATCCTAATTTCTTTGCTGCCACCAGAAATACTTCTGGATCCGGTTTGGACTTAGTAATATCCAGACCACAGCTCACTTTATCGATATAAGGCTCCAATCCCGTTTTAGATAAAATCAAGGGCGTATTTTTACTAACTGAACCGACTCCTATTAAAATTCCTTTTTTTCTTAAATGTCCCAGATTTTCAAACACACCGGGCAATACTGCCTCTTTTGTCAGTTCCTGCAAAAGCTCTCTATAATATGTATTTTTCTGTTCTGCCAATGCTGCCTTTTCTTCCTGCGTATATGTTTTATTTCCTTTTTCCAGAACAATTTCCAGCGACTCCATACGGCTGACTCCGCGCTGTTTCTCATTGTCCTCTTTCGTAAATCCTGTAATTCCTAACTGCTGTGCCAGTTTTTTCCATGCTTTATAATGTAGTTCGTCCGTAGAAACCAATACACCGTCTAAATCAAAAATAACACCTTTCATCTTCCTGATTCCTTTCTTTTTATACAATCCTATGGATGTCCGCACCTTCTTTTGTCGCAGTCACTTCATAAATTTCTCCCTGGTATATCACTTTAAATTTTAAAGTTTTCCATGTCTCCGGGAGTCTGGGCTGCACCGTCAGTTTCCCATCTTTCATGCAAAGCCCGCCAAAACCGAACACTGCCGTCATATAAGCGCCGCCCGCCGCCGCAGGATGAGTACCTCCAATATAAATATTTCCTGCCCATTCCTTGCCACCGCCCTTGATATCCGCCTCCGCAGATTTCCTAAAAAAAGGATACGCTTCTTCTGGATGATCACAGGTACAGGCAAGAATGCTGTACATGCAGGCACTGAGAGAAGAACCGTGTTCCGTTCTCGGCTCATAATATTTCCAATTATTCCATTTCTGCTCTTTCGTAAAGTCTTCCGGGAACATTACCATCCAAGTAACCACGTCTGCCTGTTTGATAATCTGGGTATCCGATGCAACGCCATAAGCGCCGCCCCAATATTCCTTCTCATTCAAAAGTCTGCTCCGCACCTCATCCACCGTGATATCTTCCAATCTGCGATAGCCGTCAAACTGTTCTACAATCCCGTCTTGTGCCGGCTTTGGAATATACAATTTTTCTGCATCGTCACGGAATCTTTCTTTCCATTCCTTATCTCGGTATTCTTCCGCCTTTTGTAAAAGTTTCTCATCTTTCTCACCATCTGTCAGTATCTGGCACGCTTCCTCAAAAACAAACTTCGCCATACGATTGGTATAACCGTTATTATTGATGCGCTCATGATACTCGTCCGGTCCGATGACATCCCGCAGTTCATACTGCTGCGTATGCGCCTTGCTAACAAGCAGAGAATCATAGAATCTTGCGCATTCCAGAATTACTCTTGCCCCGCCTGTATAAAGAAGTTCCTTGTCCCCTGTCCGTTCCAGATATTTCACAATTCCATATACAATCGCCGCTGAAATATGTATCTGTTTATCCTTAAAATAGGTTCTCATGGGACGCCCCGTAAATACATCTGTCACGTTATAATCGCTGCATGCATCAAAACCGCCCTCCTGTGATTCCCAGGCATAGAAAGCTCCTTGATAACCATACTGCGCAGCTTTTTTCTGTGCCCCTGGCAAAGTATCAATCCGGTATCTTAACAACGTTTTAGCCACACTAGGCTGACAGTTCAAGAAAAAGTCCAGCATAAACATTTCTGTATCCCAGAAAACCGCCCCTTTATAGGTCTGCCCAGATAATCCCCTCGCTGGAATGGACAGACATTCTGCATGAAAAGGTGCAATACTAAGCAAATGATATAAAGAATAATTCAAGGCTTCCTCTGCCTCTTCATCGCCCTCTATTTCCACTTCGCAGATTTCCCATAATTTTTCCCAACATTCCACCTGCTCCTTTTTCAGATAAGAGTAACCCGTCTTTCTTTCATCCCGCAAAACTTCTTTTGCCAATTCCAGCGGCTCTTTTCCATCCTTGCTTGTAAAAATTGCCGCCGCCTTTTCTAGAACCGCCGGTTGATTCGGCTCTAGGAAAAAGGTAAGTTCGCGTAAGCACTTATCTGGCAATTCCGCATACGTCTGCGTCACTTCCTTGTCTTTTTTCAGATACTCTGCCACTGCCACCCTATCCCGGCTCTCATGAGTAATTGCTTCCATTGTCAGCATTCCCTCTTCTGCCTTCGGCAAAAGCTCGTCATAATGCGGTCCATTAATATCCCATACCGCTCCGTCAATTCCCGTTCTCACTGTAATTTCTGTCGGAAAGTCTGCCATGACAAATAACTGCATGAATATCATGTGTCTCTTTTTCATATGGGCAAAACGTTCTGTTGTAATTGTCACCTGCCCCTGCTTCGTCTGGAATTTTGTTTCCCTGCGCACCAGACCATGTCGGTAATCTACCTGCTGTACATGGCTTTTTGCCTCTCTTTTGGGAAGCGCAAGTTCCTCGCCATTTACAAAAACCTTCATAAATAAAGGATTGGGAGCATTTAAAGGTTCTCTCCAGCCATCGCCCACTTTATCATAAATGCCGCCCAGATTAATCGCTGGTAAAAACTCTTTTTCATATTCTTCCAACGTTCCTCGTATTCCCATATAGCCATTTCCACAGAAGAACCTGTTTCCGTTTGTTGCAATTTCCTCCTTATTAAAACCCTGTCTTGTAATTAACCAATCGTTCATTTCTATTCCTTCCATTTCTTTCCTTTATTTCCATTCCGTCGGAATCTCTGCGATATATTCTTGCTGCGTTAGTTCGCATTCCTTCCCATATAAACGGATTCGGACCCATTCTCCCTGTTTTAGTTTTAAAACTACCCTCATTTTTTCCACTCTGATTTCTATCACCACATTCCGATAGGTCACATGGAATGTATAACTTGCCCAATTTTCCGGAATCATAGGTTGCAATGTCAGGCATTCTCCATCACTTCTCATCCCACCAAAACCGTATACAATATTCATCCATGCCGCCGCAATAGATGTTGTATGCAGTCCTTCCAATGTATTGCGATTATAATTATCCAAATCCATCCTTGTTGCAAAACCAAAGAAGGAATAGGCTTCTTGTTTCTTTTTTATTTGCGCCGCAAGAATCGAATGCACTGAAGGTGAAAGAGAACTTTCATGGATGCATTTTGGTTCATAGTATTCGTAATTTGCCTTTAATTCTTCCTCTGAAAAGGCACTGTTAAACAATAGCATAAACATCAGAACATCCGGCTGCTTAATCATGTCATTCCGGTAAATCCTATCGTAAGACCAATGATGATACAGTGGAAATTCTTCTACTGGAATCTGAGTCACATCTACATGCGGCAATTTGAAAAAACCATCGTGCTGCTCGAAAATGTGGGTTTTCTCATCCTGTAGAATCAACATTGCCTCTGCTTTATCCTCCCAATCTTTCAATTCCGTATCTGTAATTGCTAGTCTGTCAGCCAATTCCTTATATGCCGCTTTATCTTCTTTGGCGATATCCGCCAACACCTTTCGGGTATACGTCAGAGTAAATTTCCCCATCAGATTGGTATAGCAATTATGGTTAACCATCATCTGAAATTCATCCGGTCCCATGACGCAGTAATATCCGTAAGTCTTACCATCCGCCGACCAGTCACCTCTGCTTACTAACATACGACAGATTTCCACTAACATTTCTGCCCCGTATTCTTTTAAAAAAAACGCATCTGACGTCATTTTTTCATAAAACCAGATACCATAAGCCACCGCTGTGGATGCCTGCAACTGCAGACTTGCGTGCTGCCAAAGATTACAACATTCCTTACCGCTAATCGTTGCAATCGGATAAAAAGCGCCTTTACAATCCAGCTCCTTAGCCCGTTCTTTTGCCTCCCGCAGCGTCCTATAACGGAACAAAAGCAGATTTTTGGCTGCATCTGCCTGATTAAACAGATAAAAAGGCAGACAATATGTCTCCGTATCCCAGAAGGCATTTCCATTATAGGCTTCCCCGCTCAATCCCTTTGCCCCAATATTATTACCCGGCTGTGCCCCATGATAGGTCTGCATCATCTGGAAAATGCAATAACGGATCCCTTGTTGATTTTCCAAATCTCCTTCGATGACAATATCAGAGTATTTCCATATTCCATTCCACCAAGCAGCATTTTCCTGCAGAAGTCCATCGAAAGTCTTTTGTTTTGTCATTTCCCTTTTTTCTTTTGCCTTTCTATCCTGGTCGTTCCAGACTACCCTGGATATGGCTATTGTAAGCCCTTTTTTTCCACAGATATGAAATTTCTTACCAATTTTCTTATCTTCCCGATAATCCTCCACTGTATAAGCGCCATCGCAGACAAAACGACTGCCTGAATATAAATATTTCCTACTATCTATAACCTCTGCTTCGATTTCAAAAAACATAGGGTCTGCATGCATTCCCAACACATGCCAGTGATTCTGATTCCCATACATCTGATGCGTTATTCCAAAATCCGCTTCCATAGCTACTTCTATGACACCGTCATAATTTAGCGGAATCAAAGATATTCTCTGTACCCCGATATGAATTTCCTGCATAGAAAGAAATCTTTCAAATAAAAGCTCGGTCATTTTCCCCGACGTCGTAGTCCAGACAAAACTCCTGCTTAACAAACCGTTCCTCATATCCAGTATCCGCCTGAAATTAGAAATATCCGCCGTCTTTATATCCAACTTTTCCCCATCTACCCAAAGTCTCACCGAAAGCCAGTTAACCGCATTGACCATAAATTCTGTTTCATTGACATTTCCCTTATAACCATCTTTTCCTAACTTCGCACTGGAATAAACCCCATTAAAATAACTACCCATCAGAGACTCCCCGGAGTAGCCCTCCTCAAAAAATCCCCGCACTCCCATATGCTCATTTCCTAAAGAAAAAACAGATTCCGCAACCTGCCCATATTGGGGGTTAAACCCTTCCTCTATAATTTTCCACTCGTCAACTCCAAAATATTTATCCGCTGCCTTCGCCATCTTTTCCTTCCTCTTTCCTTTATATTACTGAAACAAAATTCGCTCCGTCGTAGCCTTATCTATCACAAATTTCCCACTCTGTGCATCCTGAATCTGCTCTCCTAGAATTTCCAGATTAGAAATCGTAATATCCGTAATCTTATGAGTCTCATCATATCCTTTAATACGCGATTCGCAGAATTTCCCTGAAAGCACCTTTACGCTGTCGATAGTGATATTCTGAATCGTTCCGCGCTCTTTGGTGGAAGACCAGTTCCCATTCTGTGCAATATGCAAATCTATCAGATATGGCATCTCTATGCCATCCCCGCTCCCCATTTGGGCATCTTCTATCGTAATATTCTGAAAACGGAGACCCGATACCAAAGCATCATCCGCATTATGAACTGAAATAACTGGTTTATGGAAATTATGCAATACACAGATATCCGTAAAAGAAATATCCGTAATGGATGAATTCTCCATTTTCCCCTTATTTGTTTCATAGCCTATTTCCATAGATTGGGCAAAATCTGTCCAAAGCTGCATATTGGAAAACTGAATATTATTTGAATCACGATAATAATTCTTAACCACAAGAGAATCATCCCAGCTTCGCACAAACCCATTCTTCACTTCCACATTACGACAAGACTGTAAGGTAATGCCATCGCTGTTTGGTCTACAGGATATGATTTTTAATCCATCAATCACCAGCTCTTCAGTCTCAAATCCCTGACAAACCCATGCATTGGAATTAAGTACAAGAATATCTTGTATTTTTATACTTTTACAGGCATTGAACTCTAAGGGCACAAATGGAGCCCGTCCTCTCCATCCGGCTAATTTGGAACCATCAATAATTCCCCTTCCCATAACGGTGATATTGTCTTTTCCTTTCGCCTGAATCGTCCCATGAACGACTGCACCGCCAGCAATATATAGAGTCTGTCCGTCTTGTAGATGAATCGTATTCATATCCCATTCGCCCGGCTCTACATAAATTACATTTTCGTCTTCAAAATCTGGTGTTTCCGTCTCTAAAGGATTCGCAAAAATATGAACTGCCCGTTCCGGGGAATCATTAAATTGTACCGTATAGGTATCCGGTTCTTTAATGGAAAAAGAAACAGTATGCTTCTCACTATCAATTTCCGGTTTTATTCCATAACTAAGCGGACTAACTGACACTTTTTCCAGTTCTTTATCCGGCACCGTAATCTCAATATCCGCCCTGCCTTCAAAATCAAAATAAGTAATCGGAGTGCGGGATAGTTTGGGCAGATAATTTCCAGACCAAGAACGACTGAGATTGACATTCGTGTCATAAACATAGCAATCCTGCCCGTTTACTTTAATAGTGGTATCCACACAATGCTTTAACGTAATGTCCCTGTCAGCTTCCGACGCAGCCACCAGGTCTTCCTTCGTTGCATCCTCTAAAGTTTCCGGTCCTGGATATAAAACCAGTTTCTGCTTTACACCGACGATTCCTGACTGATAAATCACCAGAATCCCTCCCGCTATAAGAAGCGCTGCGGTAGCTGCAATCCCTATCACTGTCTTTTGTTTTGTCCCACACATAACTTATTTTCCTTTCCTATTTTTAAAAATAAGCTACGAACATTTTTATTATGGAAAAACTTTCCCGGCATATCTTAAAATGTCCATAGCTTATTTTTAAAGCAGGCTATTTTATATAGCAGCAGGTTGGTCCTTAGGAACCACCTGCTGCTTTTATGTCTCTTTTCTTTACTGATTTGCCTTGTAAGTATTATAAGCTTCATATTGGATTCCAATGAAATCCTGATATCCCATCTGATCCAATGTTGACAGATATTCATCCCACTGCTCGTCAATACCGCCTTCTGTTACCCATGACGCCTGATTAACAGATACATAAGAGGAAATATCAGAGAACAACGTACCAAGCGTATTCAACTGATCCACTGTATAACTTACGTTCGGATAAGCTTCCGTCGCATACTGTTTCATGCCCTCATCCAGTTCCAGTTTGGATGCGTCGCCGTTTTCCGCCGCATAAATGACTTTATCATTAAATCCATCCGCTACATACTTAGGTCCGAAATCACGGAGCGAATAGACCCATGCATAAGTATCCGCCGACATACCTTCTTTCGGCTCAAGCACCGTATAAGTTCCAGCTGCTTCATCTTTTTCGGTTCCTACGCCGAAAGAACCATAGAAATTCTGGATGGAAGCATCTTCCGTATAGAACTTATCAGCCCATGCCAATAGTTTGCCTGGATCTTCGCAGGCAGAAGTTACTACAAATTCATATCTGGAATAATTCCAATGTTCTGGGTCGGAAGAAATATATTGCTTACCGTCTGGTCCCGTCAATGCAGGTAATGCCGCATACTGGTCTGAATTTGCGCCAAATGTCGCATCCGCCGTCCAGCCCGGCGCCACGCCTATAAGTGGGGTTTCATTCATTAATTTCGCATCTCTCATAGAATCATCCTGTGTGAATAATTCCTTATCAATCAACCCTTCCGCATAGCACTCGTTCATCCATTTAATACCTGCTTTATATTCTTCCGAAGTAGGAAGGTAAACCGGATTGCCGTCTTTTACAGTCATTGTATAAGTATTATCTGCACCTAGAGTTGTCCCAAATGGCAAACAGAAGAACATAACAGAATCTGCATAACCTTCACCAAAAGGAATCTCATCACTTGGATCTCCATTGCCGTTAGCATCCTGCTCTTTAAACGCCCTCAGCACGTCTACAAATTCTTCATATGTGGTCGGCATGGAAAGTCCCAGGTTGTCTAACCATGTCTGATTGATAAACATCTGGTTTGCTACGGTAGGTCTACAAGGTTTCTTAGATGGAAGCCCATAAATATGTCCGTCCGCCGAGGTCGCCAATGCTTTCATCGTCGGGTCGGATTCCATAATGCTCTTAAAATTAGGCATATACTCATCAATATAATCATCCAGCGCAATAAACGTTCCGATATTGGTCAAAATGTCTGTTTCCCCGAAACAGATAGAACCCATAAAGGCATCCGGCAAGTCTCCACTTGCCAAAAGTACAGCTTTTCTATCACCCCAGTCAGCATTGAGAATGGTATCCCATTGAATCTCTATCCCTGTTTCTGCCGCTGCTGCATCCGGAAATCCCGTATGATAATCCTCTCCCCAATCAGACCAACGAACAGTCGCTACTCTATAAGCGCTGCTGCCGCTGTTTGTTTCCGTCTCGCCTGCGTCATCTGCGTTTGCTGATTTGTCTGCCCCATCTGTTACATTGTTAGACGAGTCCTCCCCTGACGCTGCAGAGCCGGAATCACCACATCCTGTTAAGGAAGCTGCTGCTAAAGCCAATGTCATCATCAACGCCATAATTTTCTTCTTGCACATAACTTTTTCTCCTTTTCTTTTTAAACTTATTTATTCCTTCACTGCGCCAATCATAACACCCTGATTGAAATACTTCTGTAAGAATGGGTATAAACACATGATCGGAAGTGTTGAAATCACAATAGATGCATATTTCATCATATCTGAAAGCTGTCTCAATTCCTGTGCCATCGAACCGGTCGCTGCCCCAAGAAGCGACTGATTAGTTATCAGGATTCTTCTTAACAGAAGCTGTAATGGCTGCAGTGCATCATCCTGTATATAAATTAATGCATTGAACCATGAGTTCCACAGACCAACTGCTGTCCACAGACCGATAACTGCCAGTACTGCTTTCGATAATGGGATAACAAACTGAATAAAATATCGGAACGTTGAACAGCCGTCAATCTGCGCTGCTTCCCATAGTGTTTCCGGAAGAGAGGATTTAAAAAAAGTTCTTGCTACAATAATGTTATAAGTAGAAACCGAAAACGGAAGCACCATCACCCAAAAGGTATTTAACAGTCCAAAACTCTTAACAACGAAATAAGTAGGAATCAATCCTCCGCTTACAAACATCGGAATAAGGTAAAAAATATTAATCCACTTCTTCCCAGCCAAGTCTCTTCTTGACATTGCGTATCCTGCCGGAATATTAACAACGAGCGCTATCAGAGTACCCACTACTGTATAAACAATCGTATTCCAGTAACTGACCCATATCTGCTTTTGCTTAAATAATTCCTTATATCCCGACACATCCCATTTTTTTGGCCAGAGCCACACTTCTCCGTTCGCTACATCGGCCGGGCTGCTGAAAGAAGCAATTATCACAAACCACAATGGATAAATGACAATCACAATCATGAGAATCGCAATCAGATAAAAGATAATATTAACAATTTTGTCCTGTGAAAGCGTTTTTTTCTTTTTCATTCTCTCATCTCCTAAAACAGGCTGGTATCTGTTTTTTTCTTTGCTATATAATTAATGACAAGCAGGATAGTTACATTCACCGCAGTATTAAACAATCCAATCGCTGTAGATAAGCTATACTGCCCACTTTGAAGACCCATTTTATAAACGTAAGTGGAAATGATTTCACTTGATGTAAGGTTCAAAGTATTTTGCAGTAAGAATACCTTTTCAAATCCGATACCGAGGATATTACCTGCACTCATGACTAACAGAATGACTACGGTAGGCATAATTAACGGCAAATCTATGTATCGTATTTTCTGCATGGTACTTGCTCCGTCAATCGTGGCCGCCTCATAATACGTTGGGTCAATGCTGGACAATGCCGCCAGATAAATGATACTGTTCCATCCTAAATGCTGCCAGATATCGCTCCAGACATACACATGTTTGAATGCATCTGCATTTGCCATCAGATTTGGAAATTCTGCGCCAAACAGCCGGAAGATATTGGCAAGCAAACCATTGCTTGGCGACAGAATAATCAGGATCAAACCACACATTACCATTGTGGAAATAAAATGGGGCAGATAGGTAATAACCTGAAATACCTTCTTGAACATTCTGGTCCGCATCTGATTACACATAAGCGCTAATGCAATTGGAAGCGGCGTCCCAATCACCAAGCCATATATGCTCAGTATCAACGTATTTTTGATGGTAATTGGAAATTGGTACGAATTGAAAAACTGCGTAAAATTCTTCATTCCGACCCAGGGACTCCCAGCAATTCCCAGTGCAGGCGAATAATTCTTAAATGCGATTACCAGACCCCCAAGTGGCAGATAAGCAAAGCAAAAAAGCAGGATTGCAGAAGGTAAAAGCAATATATAAAGCGGTATGCTTTTTTTAATGGCTGCCAACTTTTTATTCTTTTTCATGTCGTGCTCCTTTCTATGATGATAGTTATCTTTTTTATACTGCAATGATAGTCCTTTTTATTTTTTCTTGATAGCACTTATCCGAGAAGTGAATAGCACAAATCCGTTTCCTGACATTACAGCTTAAATTTATTTACTTCCAATTCTAATCGTCCAGCTATCTCTTTATTTTCTTCTGCATGCCTCCCGATATCTGACACGTTTTCTGTAATATTCACTGACATTTCCGTAACCCGGTTTACCCCTTTGACACTCTCTTCTACAGATTCGCTCACATTTTCCATACTCTGGCAGATATCATCCACATTTCTTTTCAGTTCTTCCGATTGCTGCCCAAATGCAACCATAATATTGTCCAATCTTACGGCATCCGTACTATACTCTTCACTTGTCTGTACTAACTCTGAATAACCCTGCATGGCTGTTTCTTCCATAAATTTCACCATAGCAGAGGCTTCTTTTGCCAATTCATTTACCGCATTCATAACATCTGTACTGACTCGCTGAACCTGCTCTGCAGCGGCAGCAGAATCCGCTGCAAGCTTACCTATCTCACTCGCTACAACCGCAAAACCACGTCCAGCATCTCCCGCTCGTGCAGCTTCAATGCTGGCGTTTAAAGAAAGCAGGTTCGTCTGATCCGTAATGCTAATAATATCTGACGTCAACTTACTAATCTGTTCAACAGCTTTGGATTTTTCCAACTTATCATAAACGCTTTCTGAAATTTTTACCGCCTCTTCCCGTACCTGCGTCTGTTCTAAAATCGCTTTTTCCCGGATTTCTTGCGCCCGCGTTTTAATCTCTGCAGACAAGCCTCCGCCCTCATTTGCCTGTCCGTTGATGCTTTCTATAAAACGATAGACTTCATTAATGGACTCATTAATCCTCTTGGTAGACTCGGACGTTCCTTCCATCATGGCGTTCATTTCTTCCATGGTCGCCGATACTTCCATGACATTTTCCTGCGTATTTCTGAAACGAAATACTACATTTTCTGAAGAGTCATTTAATTTTACAGAACTGTCCGAAATGCTTGTCATGACTTCCCGCATGTAAACAAGTAATTCATTGACATGCCCAGCAATAATTTCCACCTCATCCCCACTTCTTACTTCTATGGTTCTGCTCAGATCTCCGTTACTATTTGCAATATCATAAATACATTTGTCCACATTCCCTAAGCTTCTGGTAATCCGGCTGATAATCACATGAAATAGGAAACATGCCAGAAGCACACAGACAGTCCCCACTATGATAACGACCGTCATTGTCTGATTTACACCTGCTGCCACACTATTAGCATCATAATCGCAGCCTAGTACCCCGACCTGCTCCCCCACACGGTTATAGATAGGCACATATACCGTAATGACTGCTCCCGCTTCTGTCGTAAGAATACTCTGATCGTATACTGTTTCCCCCATAAACGCTTGTTCCAATGCTTTGTCCGATTGTTCGTATTCCGTTCCAAACGGTATGGGATTTTCTTCTTTTAAATCCATCATATAATGAATACGCCCATCTACCATATGTAATAAATACATGTCCGTAACTGGCGCTTTCTCGATAACTGGCACAATAGAATTTTTCACAGCATTATAGGGTGCTGAGTTTTCACCATTTTCTGGGATCTTTTCTACCAGATTACCATCTGTTTCCGCTACTGCACGCGCCGCAATATATTCGGCAACCTGCCCACCTGTACTAATCATATTGGCTGCCATCTGCCCCTTAAATATCCATGCCATACCGATACAGACGCCGATAACAACCAGTGTCGTCGGGATGATAATTTTTACTTTAATGCCCGCTTTTCTGTTTTTCCTTTTCATATGCACCTCCGATTTTCTCATTTATCCATCGTACTTTCTTCTGATTGATTCCGATAGCACAATTCCGTTTTTTCCCTTATACAAATCCGTGTTCTTTTCCGCAATTACTAGTCAGCGGATAATCTCTGTTTTATAATAGATAATAGTAGCTATCAACACAATCAACTAAAAGGAGCGTGTACCTATGACAATCCGGCAAAGAATAACACATAAAAATCAATATTCATCCTATTCTTTGGTTGGAAATACGAAATTACTCATCCTGCTTGCCATCTTTATTATTGGAATTAATATCATTATCAGTGCAATTTCCATCATCAATATCAGAAAACAGAATTTTGAAGTCACACAAAATTCCGTGGATCTTTTTTTGCAGGAAAATTCCAAAAATTTGCAATCCATACAGCACTTTATACAATGGACAATACTCAAAGAACTTCTTATTCAGGAAATAGAGGAAACAAATAACGATTATGAACAGTTTCTGGCGAAAGCTGCCCTTCAGATTCGCGTGGAGAACCAACAGTATGCAACCGGATACGAATATCATTACTTCTTATACCTTACGGAACAGGATTTATTTTTTAACGCTTCCCAGATGACCCTGCCCTATTCGGATTATCAACAAATTAAATCTTTTGTAATCAATCATGCAACCACAGAAACAAAACAATCCTTTCAATGGCAATTTGTGGAATTTAACGACACTATTTATACATATAATATTCTGACTTATAATAACAGGACATTTTGCGCCTTTGCAAAAATTAGCGATCAGTTTGCGCCGCTGTCAGCTCTGGATTTAGGAAAACAGGGATACTTTTCTTTATCAGATTTAACCGGGAATACACTGCTTGTCAATCCGCCGCTTGAAGAAAAAGCAGAATCTAATCTTTTCTATTCACTACATATATTTCACGGCGATGATTATAATTTACCTTATAATATTGCACTCTACTCAGATAATTTTCATAACTATGGCCGGCTCTTTCTTTTCCAACTTTTTGTGATTTTGACGTCTACCTGCGTCTGTATCATTCTTGCCGCTTTTATTATTAATATGTATCGAAAAGTCATTAAACCGATATCCCTTTTTTCCGCCAATCTGGAAAAATTAAACGAAGAAAGCGATGTCCTGGATTTCCAGAGCAGCCGGGTACGGGAACTGGAACAGACAAACATGCAGTTTAAAAATCTAATCCGGCAGATTAAAAACCTAAAAATTAACATCTATGAAAACGAACTGGAAAAAAAGCGTTTTCAGATAACTTTTTTACAACATCAGATAAGACCTCATTTCTATCTGAACTGCCTGACCACAATTGGCAGCATGGCGCAACTCGAAGATTACCAGAACATTGAATCCATGGTACTTTTTACCTCCCGATATCTCCGCTATTTATTCCAAGCGGATAAGGAACTTGTGCGGCTAGAATATGAGCTCTCGCATATCCAGGCATACCTTGACATCCAACAGTTACGATTGGGTTCTTTTATTTCTTATATCTGCACAGTGGATGAGGAACAGAAAGGCACTTTGATTCCACCGCTGCTTTTGATTACTTTCATTGAAAATACAATCAAGCATAATCCATCTACGAAGGAACGGTTACAGATACAACTTTTCGTTACCAAAGAACTTTTAGACGAGCATCACTATTTAAAAATTGATATTATCGATTCCGGACAGGGCTTTCCCAAAAATGTCCTTGACCGCCTGTCCCTTCAGGAAAATATTAATGTGGAAGAACAATCCCACATAGGTATTTCTAACAGTATTCAACGATTGACCTTATTGTATGGAGATAACCATAAAGTCCGCTTTTTTAACGAAGAACAAGGTGGCGCGCATATACAATTAACCATTCCCTATCAGATGGAGGATATGAAATGAAAATACTACTGGTAGATGATGACCGCTTTGTCATCGCATCACTTGTGAAAAATATTGATTGGAAAGACCTTGGCTTCGACGAAATTTTTACTGCCTATAATATCACAGATGCCAAAGATATCATCACTTACAATCATGTGGATTTATTACTAAGCGATATCGATATGCCTAACGGCAATGGTCTGGAACTGCTGACCTGGATTCGCCAGAATCATGATGACATGCCTGTCATTTTTCTGACAAACTATGCCGATTTCACTTATGCCCAGAAAGCACTCAGCCTAAAAAGTTTTCACTACTTTTTAAAACCCATCGAATTTGGCAAATTGACATCCATTATCAAAGACGCAACGCTCCAACTGACCCGACAGAATAACCAACTGCTCCAGAATTGTGAAGCTTTCTGGCATTCTTTACTTCATGATGAAATCTCGGATGATTCAGAAGCGCTGCGCCAATATTTCATCCATGCACAACTGCCCTATCATGGAACAGATTACTTTCTTCCCATCCTGTTTCATCTTTTTCCTTACACACTTACACCTGATAACAAGCTGGACAGCCCTTTTTCAGAGCATGGTGCACAAGTCGGGTATATAAAGTCCGCCTTTAAGACTGTTTTTATTGACCGGCTTACCCCTGTTGACGTTTTTATCGAATATGATGCGGCATCCGCCCGCTATCTGGCAATTTTCCAGCTGGATGGTCCGGATATTCCATCCCTTTTAACAATGGACTGTGAACGTTTTATCCAATCAGTTGCTACAGAAACCTCCTGTAGCTTAAATGCCCTTATCGGCATTCCTTCGCCAATAGGCTTATTCCGCACGCACTTCAAGGAGCTTCGTGCCATGGCTGCGAACTGTCTGGATTGTATGGGACGCATCCTGCACCTTTCTGAATACCATCCGACATTTAGAGAACAACCATCTTTAGATGTAGAAACGCTTGAACTTTATCTGAAAAATTCACAATATTCCGCTTTCCTCGACGATTGTAGCCGATATCTAAAAGGGTTATCCGCAAATAACGCCTTATACGCCGCATCGCTCAATAGTTTTCAAATAGATGTGGTGCAGATGCTGTACACATTTTATCGGAAAAAGGGGATTCTTGCTAATAAACTTTTACACGGCGACGTCTACCATACTCTTTCTAAAAACGCCAGAAATTCCATTTATGATATGAACCTATACCTTCAGTATATTATCCATCTTACCGAGAGCTACCTGAGCGAACAGACATCGGATAAATCGATTGCCAAATCCGTCCAGGATTATATTGATTTGCACTATGCAGAAGACATCAGCCGCAATATCTTAACCGATATCTTTTACTTAGACCCCGACTACGCTTCCAAACTGTTTAAAAAAGAACTGGGTATTTCTTTTAAGAATTATCTGATTCAGAAACGAATTGAAGTCGCCAAAAATCTGTTAGCAAACACAGATTTACCCATTAATATAATTGCCGATAACGTAGGCTATGGAAATTATTCTTACTTCACGAGGATTTTTAAAAAGGTTACCGGAATAACACCTATTGAATACCGAAATCAGATTTCTAAGACAACATAAGATTTCAAGTGGATTCTGACGGTGGTGTTTCCCCTATCAAAATAAGTCTGCGGAAATTTCATTTTTCCGCAGACTTTTTCAATCAATAAACCGGTCTCAAGACAGATATTTCCCCAGAATACTCAGGAAAATATCCATATCAATCGGTTTGGCGATATGGGCGTTCATGCCGTTCTTTAACGCCGTTTCCTTATCTTCTTCCATCGCATTTGCAGTCATGGCGATAATCGGAAGCGTTTCCACATCTTTGCGGTGCAGGGATCGGATGGTGCGCGTCGCCTCATAGCCGTCCATAATCGGCATCTGTACATCCATCAGAATCGCGTCATAGTAACCTTCCTCGGAATTGCTGACCATATCCACCGCATCGGTGCCATCCGGTGCAGATTCTACCACGAAACCGCTTTCCTCCAGGATATACTCGGCGATTTCCCGGTTCAGCTCGATATCTTCCACGAGAAGAATCCGTTTGCCGCCGAAATCCACTTTCGTCCAAGGCGCAGCCTCTTCTTTCTCAGCCAGATTGTTTGCGGATAATAGGACGGTTTTTAAATCCGACATGAATAACGGTTTTGCACAAAAGGCGGTAACGCCTGCCTCCATCGCTTCCTCTTCAATATCTGTCCAGTCATATGCCGTCAGGATGATAATGGGGCTTTCCGGTCCGACGGCGGCGCGGATACGCCGGGTCGTCTCAATACCACTCATTTCCGGCATCTGCCAGTCGATGATATAAGTATGATAAGAATCCCCTTCGTTGTGGGCGCTTTTGGCCCGGTAAACAGCCTCCCTGCCAGAAATCGTCCATTCAGAACGCATTCCAATCTGGGTAAGCATCTTCGTCACGCTCTCGCAGCTATCGCAATCATCATCCACCACAAGCGCCCTCAGACCTGCCAGCTCCTTAATCGATGCAGTATTCTTCTCCACATCCTGCAGTTTCAGACTCATCTCTACCCGGAACTCGCTGCCTTTTCCTTTTTCACTCTGGACAGTAATCGTACCGCCCATCATCTCGACGATGTTTTTGGTAATCGCCATGCCTAGTCCGGTTCCTTCGATTCCTGTCCTTGTCGTGCTCTCTTCCCGCTCAAAAGGCTCGAAAATATGTTCTACAAAATTAGGCGTCATGCCGATGCCATTATCTTTCACAAGGAAAACATAGTCGCCATAGCCCCTATGGAAAGTGGTCTGCTGCTGGATACGGAAACTTACGGTTCCGCCCGCCGGCGTATATTTGACGGCATTGCTTAAAAGGTTCACAAAAATCTGGCTCAGTTTCAGGGAGTCGGCGATAATATCTTCGTTTGCCACATCGAATGTATCAATAAACAAATCCAGTTGTTTCGCTTTGACCTGCGGCTGAATGATATTGACCAGATTGTGGGTCAGCTCGGATATATTGCATTCCTGCTCTTTAATCTGCAATTTTCCACTCTCAATACGGCTCATATCCAGTATGTCATTAATCAGGCTCAGCAGATGATTGCTGGACGAAAGTACTTTTTGCAGACAATCCTGTACCTGGGACTTATTGTCAATATGGCTGACGGCAATGGTGGTAAAACCAATAATCGCGTTCATAGGCGTGCGGATATCGTGGGACATATTGGACAAAAACGTCGTCTTGGCGTTGTTGGCATGCTGCGCCTGCAGCAAAGCGTCCTGAAGCGCCCGTGTCTGTTCCCGCTGTTTCCTGACCTGCGCCGTAATGTCTCTGGATACTACCATTACCATGATATCCCCGCTCTGCTCGTCCCTTGTCATAATAAAGGACTGACGGACGCACATCTGGTTTCCGTCGGGCACTCCGCCCCAGTAATCTACCGTGACTTCCGCCTCTCCCTGCTCGAAACGGTTTCTCAGACTTTCCAGATTCACCACATTGTTATATTCCTCCATAGACTCCCGCAAAACAAACTCTTTCCACTTTTCAAAACATGCCGAAGCGGAACAAGGCGCGGACAAACCAATTCTTTCCAGTAAGGAAACCTTTTCCCCATCCACATTGCGGGTAATATCCTGCTCAATCAAATCCTGACTGAGATTAAATTCAAAAGTACTGAAAGCTGCAGAAGTAATCGCAATACGATACTGCCGCTCCTTACGGTTTGCCTTATTGATGACTGCCTGTGTCTTCAATTCTTTTTCTTTTAGTGCAGTAACGTCCTGTCTTAGGAAAAGGGCTTTGCTCGCCTTACCGTCTTTCTGTTCTAAGCTGATGATATTAACATGCTCCCAGGTTTTTCTACCATTTCTCTCGGAAATAAACTCATACTGTATCGTAGTGCCATTTCCTAATTCTTCCGCTATCACATCCAGCTTCAACTGCTCTACAAATTTTGGGCGTTCTTCATCATCCAGCATGAGAGCACTTAAATAAGCAACAAGATCTTCATAAGGACCGCTCGTCGCCAATTTCCCAGGCTCTGGGATTGTTCCTGCCAGATAATGATAGGAATTTTCCTCCAAATCTACCATCGTGAAACGGGTAAAAAGAGTGCTTACACCGCTAATCACATATCCCTTATCCCGATTTTCCCGCTCCAACTGCCGGCGGACTGCACGGTTACGAATCAGCAGAAACAGAATATAAATGGCAAATAAAGCAATTAACATCCCTTGTAAAATCAAACCGGTACGGTTTGCCTCCCGGACCATACTCTGTGTCACGTTTTTCGGAAAAGCCTGTACCAGAATATAGTCCGTATCCGGTACTCGCAGCGCGCAAAGGTTGTCCGTCAGACTGCCCGACTTACAAAAGAATCCTTTCTCGTCAACTTCGCCCCGAAATACCTGCCAGACATCTTCAGAGGTCTGGGCATCTATCACCCCGGTATCGCGCAAAACGTCAGGTAATAATTTATCCTGTTTCATCCCATTGGAAGAGGCGATAACTTCCCCTTTCCGTGTGCATAGATAGACATCCGCCGCTTCTCCAAAATAGCTGGTTTCTAGAATTTCCTGAAGGTAATCCTCCGCAAGATATAATCCTAACAACACACCGACAACCTTGCCGTTTCCTTCTACCGGCGCATAAAAAACCATCGTTGTCCTTCCCGTGATTCGCGAATTTAATACCATCGTACAGCCGCTTTCGCCCCGCATTCCGGCCTCAAAATAATCCCTGTCTACACTGTCGGAAATGGTTCCATCGGAAGTCAGATTCTGCCCCTGTTCGTTAATAAACCGTATGGAATCAAAATCCACGTTACGCTCCAACTCCTGCAGCATATCCGCATCAATTTTTGACGAATTATCCCCTACGCTTAGAAAATAAGCATAATTACGCACCCTGCGCCCCGCATTGATAAACTCGTTACTGATGCCCATCGTAGTCTGTCTCGCAGAATCCAGGGCATAATTCAGGTTACGTTCCTCAATCTGCTGCCTGTTGGAAACCGAATACCACCGGAACAACATCAAAATCAACACCAACAAAACTGAAAGATACGCTACATTCTGCAAAGGTCTTCTACTCGTATTCATGAAACCCACTCCTCTTTATCCCAAAACATTCTCGTATGTACTTATGATCCGCCTATTATGACAGGCATGTCATATAGAAAAAACCACCCCTAAACTTCGACCAAGCAGCAGGGTGGTTTCTCAATCCAATTAACCGGGTCAACCCCAGATAGGCGGTTGTTTTTGTTCTTTTACTATATCATATTGGGGTAGGCTTTGCAATAAGCTGTGGGGGTTTTCTTGTCTTTATCATCCTTCCATCTCCCTTTTCAACTCCGCCGGCATACTCCTTGGTCCCCGCACTGCATATACGCCGTATTGCTTCATTCTCTCAAATGTCCATATGCCCGGCTCGTATTTTCACATAACGATATAACACCACTATTTTATCTGCACACTCAAACTTTTTCCCAACGATTCAGCTACTTTGACAAGAAAATCTAAACTAGGATTATAATTACCACTTTCAAGCCGGGAAATATTACTTTTTTGTGTTCCTACCCTTTTAGCAAGTTCTGACTGTGTTATATTCTGCTCTTTTCTTGCCTTTATAATCTGTTCAATAGCTTCATATCTGGGCTTTAGCTTTTCATATTCGGCTTTAAACTCTTCATCTTTCAGCATATCGGCTTTCATTTCTTCAAAAGATATTCCTGCTTTACTCATGAATCAGCCCTCCTTCTATAATCTTCCATATATTCTCTTGCCTTATCGATTTCCCTTCCAGGCGTTTTCATGGTCTTTTTGATAAAACCATACAGTAAAACAAACTTATTGTTATAATATGTAAAGTAAAATATCCTTGCTATATCACTTGAAAACTTTATCCGTAATTCATACAAGCCTTTATTATTCTTTCCTTTTATTGGCTTTACATACGGCTCTTTTAACTCGTTTCCTAACTTTTTAAGCAATTCAATATCACTAAATGCTTTTGCCCTTAATTTGGGATTGAGTGAATATAAAAAATCCAGCACTGGGATTTTACCATTTTCTTTCCTATAAAATTCTAAATCAAAAATTTTTATCTCTTCCTTTCTTCTCACTATGTTATCATATACGATAACCAATATCAAGTCCTGACCTAAATCTTTCCAGCTTCCATCTCCCTTTTCAACTCCGCCGGCATACTCCTTGGTCCCCGCACTGCATATACGCCGTATTGCTTCATTCTCTCAAATGTCCATACGCCCGGCTCGTATTTTTCTATAAGCTCTACCGTCATTGCCTGTTTCAGCGTCAGATTCTCATCCTTAAACTCATAGGGAATATCCACTTCTATTGCCCTGCATTTATATAAAATCGCCGAATACGGCGCCGCCACATACATATAGATGATATCGCCCACATGGATATCGCTGCTCTGTTTCCACGTCACAACATCAGAAGCCTCAAAAGCGCCAACCACATCATAATATTTCGGGTTCGCCGGAATAATCCAGTCTTTCGCCACGGTACGATTCGATTTTTTCCTCTGAATAACGCCGCTTTTTGCAATGCCAAGCATTTGATAAACCTGCGCCGTGGTCGCAGCAGGATATCTTTCCTTCACATGATCCGTAATCCGCCTAAAGGACTCGGAAGGCTCTTCTCCATAAGCCGAAGTCACATAATCGTATCCCCAGAGATGCTCCGGTGTGGAATACACGGCAATCGCCCAGCCGTAGTTTTCCCCCTTCTTATTCTTCCTCTGCCTGAAATCCCGCATACAAAGATAGGTCCTCATTTCAAGGTCAGCAACGGTGCCCTCGAAATTCTTCTCTCCATCTTTCCCAAAACCGGCATTCTTTTTTACCTCAAACGAATACAACTCCGCGTCTGCATGGTTCTCTGCAAAAAGATCCATAATTTTCTTCTGGCGCATAGAAGCTTTCTCATCATCCCAGAGCGCGTCGAAATCATAGCCGTCCCGACGATAATTGGCAAAATAAGGAAACCATTCTTTGGATATGAATCCCGCCTTCTTATCAAAAAACTTCCCATAAGCCACCAGAGCGCTTCTGGCAATTATTTCCCGCCATTCCCACGGATCCAGCAGCGGATTCCCGCTCCACCAATCTTCTGCTATTGTCCATTCTTCCAGCGAAAACCCCGGAATATCATTTTTAAATAATGGCAGAAAACCGACTTCATTGATATAGGTAATCGCTTCTTCTACTGTATGGATACAGCCGGGAGTATCCTCTGTCACACCATGCATGACCCATGTACCGGATTCATTTGCCATCTTTCTAACCCTGCCCTTTCTCTCGCCGCATTGCTTTTGTTAAGCCCTTTAAATTATGTGATTAAACTTTATCAATAGTAAATACAATCTCTGATTTTCCATTACAATCTTCATATTTACTACAATAAGTTTCAAAGCCCATTATGTTTTGCTTTGTATCATCATCTATTCTTAATTTTTCAATATTCTTTATATGTGAAATTAAATTATCCTTGATATATTTTTTATTACTGTGCCCACATATATATTCTGTGAAATCCAGTTCCAAAGTACCCTTAATTGTTTTGTATAAATCATTCATAGATAACGATCCATAATTAAATAACCACAATCCTTCATTTAAAGCATCACCTGCAATCAAGAGTTTTTCTTCAGGTATTAAAAAACCGACAGACCCCTTTGTATGCCCCGCTAAAGAAACGACAATAATATTCATGTTTCCCAGAGAAATTTTCTGACCAATTTGTATTTCTTTCAAATCATATCCCCTTGGTTTCCCTTCTTCAAAATATTGTATTACATCCCATTCTTCCATTAGGGCATAGACAGTATCAAACCAATGATTTCCTCCGATATGATCCGGATGTCCATGACTGTTTATTACTATGTATGGAGTGGGTATATTTTTCTCGATAAAGGCTCTCAAATTACGCTGCCCATATCCTGTATCTATCAAGACGGCAAGCTCATTTCCCTTTACAAGTGTACAATATACACCTTTGTCCTCCTCAATCTGCCATATATTGTCATAGATTTTTGTGTATTTATACATTTCCTCACGCATAATCATCACCTCAATTCCCTATTCACATATCTAATAGAATACCACAATCACCCCCGTATTTCTATCACAATTCCATTAAATTTCTTCTTTCCGACGACTGCAAAATCTTAGTTTCACAATTATCTATGACTCCGCATATCCTATCATTATCAACTGCTTCCCATCCTAAAATACAACTGCTCCACCTCCAGCAGCGGCTCCCACGCCTGAGCGTCGGCATATGCTGACAACTGCACCAGAAATCCGTCGCAGTCCGTGGTTTTCAAAACCTCCTGCCGCCAGTTTTCCACCTGTTCATACAGACGCTGCACCGCACTTTCATCTACAGGACCGCGGATTCTGTTTTTGACTGGAAATCTGGAATCCAGACCGTCTGCGATTCTAGTCAGGCAGAATACATAAATCTGCGTATCCAATCCTTCGGCATAAGAGAGGACTGCCTGATTTAAATTTTCCAGATTCCAGATACCGCAATCCAGCCTTTCCGATACCCGGTAAAAGGGTTTTACCCAATCAGGGAAACAACTTCTGGGCGTCCGGTATAGGAAGGCTTCTGTGGCAGGAATCGGAATGCCTTCAAAATATTGGTTGCGCACACAGGAAATGCCACTCTTCATCTGACAATCCTGTAATAGTGACAATCCCTGAAACTCCAGGGATACTATCATTTCTTCCCCCGCCAGGATATCCGTCTTTCCGCCCGCCGGACGATAAACCATGCCCTCCGGCGACTGTTCTGCAGTCATTTCATAGACGACGCCGTTTTTATCCCTACAAGTCATTACCGGATATTGTTCTGCTGGTTGTAGCTGCTGTACCTCTATTTTTTCCAAAAAGCCTGATTCATCAAATCTGCTGTCAAAAACAATGCCTTGCTGCGGCTCTTCTTTGCAGATATTCGTCCGCCAGACTGCGACGATTTTCTCAGCCAGTTCTAGAAACCATTCCAGAAGCGGGACAATCCTGTCCGGATCTGTCACTGCCTGATATAGTTTCTCGCGGCTTTGTATAAAAGACGCCAGTGCTTCAAACAAATCCCCGCCATTTCCTACAGCCCGGTCTGCTTCTTTCCTGAATAACTGCAAGGTATAGGTATCCTGCGCAACAGCCGATAGGGCGATATCCACACAATAGCTCCAATCCGGTATTTCCCCCAGACCTTCCGTAGTTTCTAAAATACCTCTCTGCGTCCAAAGTGCTGCCTGTTTCGGGTATTCCCTAAGCGGCACCGGAAGGCAGATTTCATTGCCTTCCTCATCCTTTTCCAAATCGATTGTAACTGCAATCTGTTCTTCTTTCGCCGGACGCACGATGCGATACCATGTGTCGTTTGTCTTATCCCTTAAATACATCGGTTGATACGCTACCCCGGACATGGATACCGAGCTGACTGCATAGGGGTTGGAAGGATAGGCAAAAACGATTGCCGCTTTCCCGGTAAGTTTGGTTATCGTCATGCCCTCCCGGTTAAGACCGCCGTCAAATTCCATATCCTGTGGCAGCTCTAATCCATAGGCCGCAATTCCGCAGAAACGGAATCCTTCCTGAATGTTTTTCAGCAGTTCATCTTCCAGCGCTGTACGCGCTTCCTCCCGGTAAGTATCCTGCGCGCCAAACACATTTTGTACTGTATCGGATATGACTCTGACAAGTCTGCGCTTTACTTCCAGAAGTTTTCGTACTTTTTCCTGCGTATCTTCCTGTCTCTTCGCCAATACCGCCAGCGTTTCACTGGAAAGCAATGTCTCATAAAAAGCCAGAAACTCGGCTGCCCACTGCTCTAAGTCGATGTCATACGCATTCATCTGCGTCTCTTCCCCATCAAACAGGTGTACCGGGATATTTTCTCTGGACATACGCTCTCTGGCTAACGGCGGCAAGGCGTACATACTATCCGCCAGCCTATCCATCTTCATTCCCAGATGCAGCAGACCTTCTCCACCGAAAAATCCCGTGTACAGTCCCTGCTGTTCCAATACCTTCAACCCCGGTATCGCCTGTTCCAGACGATGGGCAAACAATTCCGTTTCTTCCTTGGGCGTAAGAACCGCTTCCACGGCGGCGGCCGCCGGATTACGGCTTTCCACATAAGCGGTATCCCTGGCAAACCTTACCAGAGTCCTAAGCGGCAGGATTCGCTCTGCGCGTAATGTTTCGTCCGGCTGGGAAAAAGGAAAATCAAAAACCACTTCCTGAGGCGGATCCTGTTCCTCCCGCAACCACTGACCAAGCTGCTGTAAATACGCGAGAAGCTTTTCTTTTTCCAGAAAAAAGGCTTCCTGTGTCAGACTGCATTCCACCTCTATGGTGACGTCCGCCTGCGCAAGCTGATAATAAATTTTTTCTGCAAGTCCGGCGGCTTCCTCAGATTTTCCGCTCCTTTGCCCATTACAGGAAACCACAATCTGCAGCGTACAAGTATTTTCTTTATCGCCCTTGTCAATCAGATAAGCCGCCGCCGTATTGGGAAATCCCGTTATGGAAGTCAGGACGTCCGTATATCCTGTCACGAGCTGCAAAGGATTGTCCGACTCTTTCGACGCGTTCCCTACCACGTCGCTTAAATAAAAGGTGATCGGAAGGGACAGTCGTTTCTTTTCCCCGCCGGCATCGTAATCTTTTGGCAGTATCCCTGCATAGGGATTGTAATTTTCCTCTGTACCCGCCAGCTTTGCCACCGGGATTACCTGTTCATAACGCCAGTATTCACCGTCTTCTTTCATCAACACCGGCAGGGAGCGCAAAGATTCCCCAAAGTTTTCTGTCTCGCCGGTACGAAAATGCATCAGGGAAAACGCCTGTCCTCCCTCTTCCTGCGGTATTAGTTCCATCGTAAATCCCACGCACCCCAAGGGCAGACTAACAGTCGTCATCGGGGGAATATTGCCCCCCGCAAGAACCGGAACGCTATGATTGACATCATATTCCTCTTCCAGCCAGACCACGTCCGCCGCATCGAAACTTCCTGTGTCCGTCACAAGTAAAAGCCCTGCACGCAGATAACCATCTTCCCCAAAGCAGGATACTGGAATCGTCCCGCAAAACAGGTAATGCCCTCTGCCTCCGGTTTCTGCACAAATTTGTAACAGCCTAAGAAATTTTTCGATATCTTCCGTACTTTCCCAGACCAAACTTTCCGGCTCTTCCTCCCCGGAAACAGCCGTTTTATTTTTACGCACGGTATCAGATATATTTGAACGGAAAACCGACAACTCAACAGTCGTATCTTTCTGATACCACCATGCATCACTCCGGTTTTGCTGCGGCTGGGATGGAAGCAGCAGCCGTATGCAGCCAAACTCCGGTATTTCATCCGCCAACAGTTCTTTTAACTTACCCTGCGACGCTTCTTCCATGCTGGAAAATGCATACACACCCTCCGCATTTGTGCGCGCTATCGTAAATTCAAGTAAGACGCCGATTCCAAACCCGCCGCCATCCTGCTTCGTTTTCCGTCCTCGCCAGACAGAATCTTCTATCTCAGCTTCCAGCCCCTGCCAAGCAGAATCATCCGTCTCAACTTCCTGCCCCTGCCAGACAGAATCATCCGTTTCCGCTCCTCGTCCTCGCCAATCAGCATCATCCGTCGTATCCGCAGCGCTCCCTTGCATATCCACAGAATCCTGCACTCTTAACGAATATCCCGCTAATCCCCGCAGCGGCAGAGAGGGTTTCCAGAGCCATCCTACAGGCTGTTCTTCATCCCCTGCATAAACCGGCTGCCCTGCGTTTAGAGGAATCTCGCCTTCCCGCTCCTGCTCCGGTGCAATCTGGCAAGGCTCCCCATCCGGCGCAAATACTACCGCCGCTTCTTCCGGGTAGACAAGCTGGGCATTGGTAATCGTAATCTTTAGGATATCCTGCTCATCCGTCCTTAGCAGTCTGCCTTGATACATCTTTGCCTGGGCGAAGGATATCCATCCTGCCGGGTCTGCGATGGAATCACGGACTTCTAGGATATGTGCCGTCTCTGCGGCTTGTCCGCCCGGCGCTTTCGATGGAAACTGCTGCCCCATGCACTCATATATTGCCTGCTGCTCCCCGTCCTGCGGAATTTCCATTCCGCCTAACAGGAATCTGGAAGAAATGGCACGGTAAGTATCGGTATGGTCATCCAGTGCAGTAAGCAG
This sequence comes from Blautia sp., assembly GCA_023664455.1. Lineage (GTDB taxonomy): Bacteria > Bacillota > Clostridia > Lachnospirales > Lachnospiraceae > UBA3282. Next base: position 23,232 of record JAMPFM010000006.1, on the reverse strand, counting down.
CATGTCTACAGTAACTTCTGTCTGCATCATCCTCCGCAACCCGGATTCCTCAATCGTAAAATCCCCGGCAAGTTCCTGCGCACGCTCCCATGCCGTGCGCAGCGCCTGTTTCGTGAGCATCTGCATATATTCCTGCCAGATTATAGCCTCAAATGACTGTGTATTCTGTGTTTCCTGTATATCCTGCGTCTGCTCTATCTGTTGCGCATCTTGCAAAAGCTGCAGCTTTTCATAATATCTGCGGAATTGTTCCAGCCAGGCGTCATCTACCGGATAATATGCCGCCAAATCACGCGCTTCCTCATCCACATTGCTATCCTCTGCACCCTTCCAGCATAACAGCAGATGAGGCGGCAGCGGCAGCGCGGCGCTATCCTGTTCCCCGTTTTCTTCCTCTTCCTGCGGCGCTGTCAGAATCATACGGATATTATCCTGGAAAAATTCATCCAGCAGCTTTAACGTAAAAGCCGGTGAATCTTCATCCTCCACTTCCCGAATGAGTCCTTCCAGCGTTTCCAGTGTAATCGTATCATCCGCTCCCGCCGCCTTGAACACCCGTTTTACCAGCAGACGCACGAGCCGGCGCAGTGTGTCCATATCCATGACCGTCAGAAACGCCGTCCTATAATCCGTATCCTGGATTTCTTTTCCCCTGCTAACGCTCCAGCTGCCAGGAAGATTACGGACTGTAAAATAAGGAATTACCGCAGCTTCCAATAACTCCGGCTCCTCTGTAATCGTTCCGACCTGCCAGTCAAATGTCCCTTCCGCGATATCCCTTTCCGACAGACATTCCGACAGACATCCTGTCAGAAGACGCGCTGGAATGGTCCGCGCTCCTTCTACTTTCTGCCAAGGTGTATCCGTCTTTTTTCCCAGCGTAAAAGAGGTTTCATAGGATACATGGAAAGAAAAACTCAAGTGAATAAATAGAATTTTTAAATAAGCTTTGACCGTCAAGGACGCGGCAAAAACAACCAGCGCCGCTTCTCCCGCTTCTAACGTCACAGCAGCGCGCACGGACGCTTCCAGCAGAAATCCCGCTTTTAAAATCTTGAAATCGACTTCCCCGCTAATTTTTCCATAGATAGATACTGACGCTATGCAGCGGTAATATAGCGCGCTTTCCCCACCGTTTTCCGGCAGGAATCTGGCAAACACTCCTTCAAAAATCCCTCGAACTTCCAGATAGGCTTCCAGTGACAAGACACCTGCACGAAAGCCCTTTCCCACGCCAAACATAAGCCCGATGCCCAGTTCAATGACCGGAGCAAAAAAGCCGTTAGAAATTTTCGGCGTTTGTGTAGAAGTATCCCCATTCAGGCAGCCGAAATAAACCCCGCCCGCGCCATGCCAGGCGCCCATGCCAAACGTAAAGGATTGGGAAAAATCACCATTATGGGGAAACCCAAGATCAATCTTGAAATTCCCATTCGTATACAGCCACGCTTCCAGCGTTGGAATCGTCAGTTCAAACGCTCCAAGCTGTAACTTACGATAAATTTCTGGCAAGGTGACATTCAGATAAAAGACGCCGATATCATCCGTCACTTTCCGGTAGTACAGCGTAACGTCCAGCCCTTTCATGCCGGGCAGCAGATTATCCTGAAACCGCACCTGAAATCCATAAATTTCCGGGTCATAGAATAACAGCCATGCCAAAAGCGAGTCGGCAATCGTCAATTCTGCGCTGACATACCACCCTGTCTGGGCATCGTAAAAAGCCCCGCCCTCCAGCGACTGTTCGATTTCTGTCACTACTTTTTCCAAGGTCTGATCTTTCTTCGGCTGCCCCAGATTCACATTCCTTGCGATGGAAAAAGAATGTACCTTTACTACCGGCTGCTTATCCCCTAACGGAGACGGCGCCTGTTCATGCAGCAAATCCCAGCGATACTCCTGTGGCTCTTCCGACAGCCCGCGATTTTCCGCATTTTCTGTATTTTCCGTATTCTCTACATTTTCTGTATCCTTTATTTTTTCTGCATTTTCCGTAACGCCAGTTTCCAGAATCACTTCAAAGCGGTCTTTCGCCGCATCGACTTCCCGGTATTCGCCACTCCATGCGCCCAGCTCATCCCGCTCTACCGGTTCTTCCACATAATAGCGCAGGGTAATCGCTTCAATCCTTGCCACCAATAAATTGATTCCCAGCGACTTTCTTACGACAATTTCTTTCGGTTTCTCCAGACCATTCCCGGTTTCCCCCATCTTCATCAGGATGGTAATCCCGCCCAGGGATACCCGGTTCAATAAATCCCAGGGCGAGGGCAGACGGTACTCTACATTAGGACGAATCAGCTTCATCAACGCGCTAATCAGACTGCCTATCGTAAGATTATCCGATAGGGAAAATTGCAGCGTGTCCTCTGTATATGCCGCTTCCAGAGTCATATCCTGGAATTTCAGGCTGAAAGTATAGGTTGGGGACTGCGACGCCGTATCCCCTGAAAAAGCAATCCCCGCAGCAATCATAAACTGATAAAAATAGAAACTGCCATGTAACGCCACATTTGTCATGCCATCCTGGCTGCTGATATCATAATCAAAGAATAACTTTACACGGTTTAATACCGGCAGCGTAAATGCCATTCCAAGCCGTCCCCGGAAGTACCAATCCTTCTCCTGCCGCCACATGATATCCAGATTTTCCAGCACAAGGTCTATATAATCCCGGATATTCCATCCGGTAACCGCCTCCACCAGACCCGATATGGACAGACTGCCATCCAGCAGATGCAGACGGAAGGTAAACAGCCCCTCTTCATAGACTGCGCCTGCATAGAGGGACGCTTTCTCATCTCCCAGCGCTAAAGCCGTTCTTGCGCCCAGACCTATCTTTTTCAATGACCTTTCATACGCTATCATAAATTGAAGCTCTTCCAATACCAAAGTCAGTAGGGAAGAGACTCGCAAATGAAGAAACTTCCCGGTATTTACGGTTATCTGCATATCCAGATTCATCGTGTGCAGATTGCCCCTGACACGGAAATCTTTGATCAAAAGGGGCTCCTCATCCTTTAGAAAAGACCCCTCACCATTTAGAAAAGGCTCTCTGTCATTCCCTGCGCTTACCAGAATCAACTTTGCATATTCTTCTATACACTCGCCTAACACACCCCCATCATCATACGATTCCTGTAGATTTATCTGCATATCGCCATCTGTATCGACAACTTCCACGACTGCCATAGAGAAAATATCATAATACCTTTTACGATACACATAGACTTCCTGACATATCCTGCTTAAATCCGCATTCGCCGGAAACTCGATATAATAGGTTACATCTATCTCCCTGTACACCCAATAGTCTATGCACAGCCTAAACCCCGACGCCAGATAATTTGCCGTCAGAACGGACTGTCCGAAGACCAAAGCGCGGACAGGGAAATATGCCTCCAATACACCGTCCGTTGCATTGAACAAATCGTAGTATAACAATTCAAGGAAGGGATCTTCCCCTATGGGCAGAGTATCGACTGTGCCATTTTCCATATCGTTGTCTATGCATCTTTCAATAAATTGGAGAGGCGACATTCCAAACCATTGGATAAAATCGTCCTTCGTAATCCTTGTTATGAAATCCGCCATATCCTGTGCTGCCTGTATGTCCCCGTTTTCCTGTATCTGAACGATAATTTCCCTGCCCATTCCCAGCCTTTTTCTGCTGTCATAATAATCCAGACGCAGTTGCGCCACCTTGGGAATCGGTTCTTCTTCCGGGATAATATAGGAATAGATTCTTGCCGCATTTTCCACCCCCAGGGCGATGCATATCTGCATATATTCAAACTCCAATCCTACCTGTTCCTCACCCCCATCCCCTATCAAAGCAAGCTCCGCCGTGCAGTCACAATAGGTATCTTTGTCATTCGCCCAAAGACTCATTTGGGCATGGGAGCCAAAAATGCCGATTCCATCCCCTCCCCATCTCATGGAATCCAGATAGTTAGTTTCTGCTAACTCTGGAAATAACCTAAGTAGTAACTCATTGGAACCTTCAAGGCACATACTGAATGTGCCTAAGATATAATCCGAATCTATCTGGACAACCAAATCCCTGACCCTGCCGCTGATAACAGGCACTCCGCTGTCTACATATCCCCCGGCGGCATTGAGCGCAAGAAGATTGCAGCCATCGGGCATCCATTCCTGCCAGTCAAAGGATTCCGTTATCTGTTCTATTTCTATCAGACACCTTTCCTCCTGATAACGCATTCTTATCTCAATCTGAAAACTGGTGCCTTTCCACTCAAATTTTCCCGCACACACTTCGTAATCTTCTTTTTCCTCTTCCGCCGCATCGGGGATATAGATATCTGTGCCTAACAGTTCTATCATACTATCCGCCACATTCTCTCCGACCATTTGCGCAAGATACTGCCGTAAACTGGATATCTCGAATGTCTCTCCCATTTATCAAGCCTCCTCTAGCGGACAAACCGTAACTTTCCGGGTCTGTGCATCGATCTCTATGACGACTTTACGATACCCGCCCTGCCCATCTTCCAGACTGTAATAAGTCGTAAATTTTTCCTTGGCTATCTGCTGTTTTACATAGGTCCATTCATAAGTCTGTTCATTACAGCAAAATACGTTATTCAGATGCTGCCCCGTATCATTCAGATTCCCGGAGAGCCTGTCTAAAACATTGTCACTCGGATGTCTGTAAGGATAATCGGGGGGACAATTTGCGCTGGCGATTACCGTCGTCGGCTTTACGATATTGCAAAACTGCATCAAATCCGTAAGCCTACCTGCAATCGTGCTGTTTTTTACTTTTATCCGCAAACCTCTGCACGCCGTCCTGAGCGAGCCATGATGCGGCGCTACAAGGATTCTCTGCGGCGCCGTAAGAAAAGGAAACACCTCTTGCGGATTATCGTAATTGTTATATTTTTTCACAATTTCACTCATGGTCAGATAAGTCGCATCACCCATAAAAATAACCGCGGCAAGTATCTCACTGCCCGCATAAATCTCGCAGACTACGATGGAGGAATTACTATTGATATCGCCTCCGTCCGTATAAACGCCGGTCGTGGACTGAAACATACGGTTTTCCCACATCCGCAGATACAACTTAAAGCCGCCCGGAATACCGGTATCTTTCATAAGACAATGATGATCCGGGGTCTTCCCCACTCCGTAATTGGAATACCCGGATAAGAAAAAAACCTGATCTTCCGGGATTTTCATTGCTTCCAACAATTCTGCAATTTTCTGTACTTTTTCATTTCTATTGCTTTTTTTACCTAACGTCTTATAGGAACACTCCGAAAGCCCTTTCAGACTATAGGCAGATGACGGTGTCCCGCCAAAATAAACTTTGTCGATGGATTTTAAAATCCGCGTATCTTCCCCTTTTTCCATTTCCCCTCTGAGAATCTCTTCCATGATATTTACATGGTCGCTGTCAAGATGGGATAAGGAAAGCATATCCAGCTTTCCGCCGCGGGTTTGCAGACTATTCAGCAAATGGTTGTATGCAAACCGTTTCGTGGGCGCTAAATCCCGCCATTTATGGCAACCTGCCCATTCCGCGCCTTCCGAGCCCATATCGCAGACGCTAAGCGTCCTGATGCTTCCGCCCCCGTCAAAAGTCTCAATGATATTACAACTGCCCTGTCCGATATAATGTATGGTGATTCTGGCTAATGCGCTCACTTTCCCTCCTCCTTATACGATGCAAACCAGCCAGGCTGCGGATTTTCACGGCTTTCGCTAAATAAAGCCAGCCGGTTATTGCCCGGCGGAAAAGAATATCCTAGTATCTTTACGAAAAAGTTACGGAGCGTAAGCTGCCAGGCCTCATCCTGATTCCATTCCATCTGCCCAAATCCCACCTGCAATACGCTTTCGATGGAAAAAGAAGCATCCCTGGCCTTTTCCGTTCCGAACCTTCCGCCAAAATAATACCCCGGCTCTGCGTTTTTCCTGCTTTTATCGATTTCTTTCCACTCTGCATCTTCCGCTTTACTCCATGCGGTCAGAAAGGTAAAATGTGGCAGAATCCCAGAAGCCAGCGCTCCCATCGTGCCAAATTCCAGCCTCCAGACAATTCCTGTCCAGCAGGACGTCAGCTCTTTTTGCATGACTCCTGCCTCCATGCCGCAGAATCCTAAATCCTCCGGTAAAACGCCGTCGTCTTCATGCACTTCGATTCCGGTTACATAGATGGGAAACTGTTCCGCTAGGGAACCGGCACGGCATGGGCTGTCCTTATCGAACATCGGCGTATCCATCCTGCAGGTATAGCCGTTTCGGCCGCCCCGGATTTCCAGTCCTGTAAATCCCAGCCAGGAATCTTTCACTTCCGCCAATCCTTTCCGAATCCCGTGCATATCCGCCATTTCTTCCACTGTCCCATAACTTAGCATATCCGCCGTTTCTTCCACTGTCCCATAACTTAGCATATCCGCGCCTTCCAACAGAGCAAGCGACAATCTTCCAGACAGATAAAAACGTCCGATATCCGCATTCTCACACTGTAGCGTAAGTCCGGTAAAACGCACGCCGGTAATGGCGGAAGATAAGACCTGATATTCCGTCTCATAGAGCAATTGGTAACGGTAACTGCATTCTCCATTATCCCCCTGTTCCATTCGCGCCTCTAGAATCAGCGCATTGCCTTCCTCCGGTTCTCTTGCTGACAACGCCGCGCCGAACAGACGGTTTACCACGAAAGCAGCCCTGCACTGAAACTCCTGCACTGCAGAATGTTCCATATGCACAATCAGTTCTTTTAAATAACAACTGTAATCAATATCTTCCGGTGAATGCCATTGTGACTGCCCCTGACAGATAACACCCGATATTATGGAGTCAGACAGTGTTACCCCGCCTTCTATATCCCGCCGGATACTGCGGCTGGCAAACTCCAGATAATGCCCTTTTAGTTTTCCTTCTTCTGCGCAGTTTAGCAGAAACTGTAATTCCGCTGGCAGCCCCTGTCCCTCTACCGGGACGGAAAATAACAGTGCGCCGCACCATTCCTTATCGTTCAACAGACTTCTCAGGGAATCAAATGCCTCTAAGTCCATAAAGAAGGCATTATTCACCTGCGTGATCACCTGTTCCAGCCGTTCTTTTCCCTTTTTGCCGCCATAACTCCAAAGCTCCTGTCTGTCTGCCAGCTCCGTTATGGAATATGCCGTCGTATATTTGCATAACAGCAGCGGCGAAGCTTCCGTCCAGTTTTCTTCCGTCAGTAGAAACTGCCAGCCTTCAATGCATGGATGGCAGCACAGCTTCCCAATATAGGGAAATAGCTCCTCTTCTTCTGCGATAAGCAGAAACGGATGACTATTCAAAAATGCCGCCTTCAAAGCGCCCGTCACCTCTTCCATCCAGAAGTCATCCCCGAAAGAAACCTTTGTGAATTTATTTTCCTGCAATGATTTTTCTGTATAACACACCGTAAGTCCACATGCCGTCACGGCTGTTTTTTCCTCTTCTGAAGCAGTATTGGTATCCGGTAAAAGACTGCTGCCCATAATCTGGTTTCGCTCATGCGCTAGAAGGACTTCCAATGCTTCCATATGCTGCCTTCCTTTGCAAATACCCTGCGGACACATCACCGGAACCGGCGGCGTCTCTTCCCCCAAGAGGAACGGGATTTCCGCATAGTCTAGCATATCGTCCCCTGTCATTGCAAAAAAAGCCGATTGCATTGCCTGTGAATAATAGCCGGCCTTTTCACTGTCGGATACTTCCACATAGGGCAGCGTAGAAGCAGCGTCCAATTCCTGTTTTTGTGTGATATGCGCCGGAAAATGCGGCGCAAAGCGCAGACTGGCAGCTTCGCCATACCGGATATATTCCAAAGAAGATAATCCCGGCACCAATCTGCCAGACTCCGATAAAATATCATACTTTCCATAGGGTGCAAAATAATACCGAAAAGCGCCTGTCCTTAAATAACATCTTTTCTGCAAGACCATTCCTGCTCCCGGCTGGGGCTTTATTTTCATCGGTTCCCCAAACAGACGCCAGAATCGGGTATCCAGAGACTCCGCAGACACCGATATCCAGGTACGCTGCTCATTTTCTAGTCGCAGTAAATCAAACGTGCATTCCAGTTTCGTCCCCTCTTCTATCACAAAGGGTATAAATCCGATAAATTCCATATAATCGGGGATATGCGAAACGTTCTGCGGCTGTGCCCAGCTATACCAGAGCCCCGGCTGTAACCACTTATCCCCAGTGTGTAATGCTTCAAAAGAAAAGCACCCGGCAGCGCTACCGTCCATTTTAAGTCGAATCTTGTTTCCACACAGACTGCCTTCTTCTTCCATGACAAAGCGATAGGCGGACGCATTCGTATTACTTATCAGAAAAGACCTCTGCTCCTCTTCCCATTCAATCTGACTCCCTTTTGACAATATCAGCCCGATATTCTGCACATAGAAGCGGAACGGTTTTTGCTGCCGCTCATGCCGCGGCAGGGCATACCACTTTACCAGCCGTCCTTCTTCCAGAAAAGCCCAGACGAATCCTGCGCCGATACCTGATTTAAAAAGCCTGTCCATACAATCCTGCGCACCGCTTTCTTCCAGATTGGAACTGACAAAGAAATAGATTCCGTCCATGCATTTCCAGCTTTCTTCGATTTCCAGCCGTTCTACCTGCGTAGTGTCCGTATGGAAAAACAGAGTCTGGGGGCAGTCGCTATGTCGGTACAGCCCTTGTTCCATCCGCTCAAATACACTCATAGAAATACCTCAATCTCATCCTCATGCATCAGGGGAAGCTGCAGCAAGTCTTCCCTTCCCAAAATTCCGACTGTATACACTGCACCGTGGCGGCGTATTATCAATTCCTCACACCCTGTCTCTTGTTCCGATATCATATCCGCAAGCTGCGTGCCCAGCACGACATACCTCTTTTCCCCATTTATCCAAATCCGTATCAGCGGTGAGAAATGTGCCCGTCCCCGCATATGCATTGAATACATGTGTTCTGCATATCCTTTCTCATATAAATCCTCGATACCTGCCAGCAGATATTGTAAGGATTCCGCCGCCGTCAGACATTCATTGTCCTGCGCCTTCTGGGCGCCCTGCATATCCAGCCGGATAACACTATCTGGATAGTACAGCGCAAGCCAAGGACTAAACAGCTCCCCGTAATGAAAATCCAGAATCCCTGCGCCACCTTCTACCGCTGTATGCCCATAGGATGGCTGCTGTAATCCGCACATATAGCCAGAATTTGCCAACAGATACAAGAAAGGCTCAAACGTCAGATTTTCCCCGCGTCTGATGAGAAAATAATCTTCCGTGCTGCTTCCGGCAAACCCGTTATAATACTGCAAATCCCCGCCGCTGCGGTCTTCCACGATATGATACTGCCCATAAGTGACCCGGACGCCCATGCCCTTTTTTAACAGACAAAAGTGTTCCAGATAGCTGCCCTGATACCAGAGCATTTCTTCCGGCAGCATCGGCATCACGTCACCGACTGCCTGCATAAGCCGTTCCATATCTGTTTGCGACGTTATTCTTTCCGCCGCCAGCTTTATAAAGGCAAGATAATCCTGTTTCAATGTTTCCCTTTTCTCTTCTTCCGTTTCCCACACGGATGAGGATAACGTCAGGACTGCCTTGACCGTATCCGTTCCCTGCTCCGAAGACTGTGCAGCGCTCAGGGAAAAAGCTCCCTGCGTAATGCTTCCTTCAAATTGAGACAATTCCAATTCCAGGCTGATATCTCCCGCCTGTCCATCTCTAGGCAGCGTATCCCGGTACAACAGCCCGCTGTTCCATTGATACAGCGAACGTTCCATTAGAATTTCCTCTGTATAGGGCCCGATGCTGTTATGCGACTGACAGGCGATTTTTATAGACTTCACACCATCCCAGTCCGTAGTAAATTTCCTGCCGATAAAATTTTCTCTCACCAGACTTTCATCCGTCTTGCGTATGAGCGCCTGATAACGTCCATAAGAGCCTTCCTGTAAATGACAGACCCACTGCTTTTTATTCAGGTATTCCGCCTCAATCCGCGGTGTTTCGATTACAAGCCGTTCCATCAGGCTCGCCAGAGAAAGCGCTACGCCTTTCTGCACTTTTAAGAAAATCCCTTCATTGTCCACTTCCGCCGCATCTTCCGCAGAAAGAGTAAACGTTCCTTCCTGCGCGTCTTCTTTTTTCTCAATATCTAGTGCAAGATACCTGTCAGCCTGTTTCAGATACAGCAGAGGTGTTTCCTGCGACGTCGCATCGTGCACGGTAACAGCCGTATCAGACGCTATCTTGCACGCTGCCCCACTCTCATCCAACGTCGTATCATAAGTATAGGAAAACGAACCTTTCCAGCCTGTATCCTTGTCGGAAACAAGCTGCAGAGAGGTCAGCCTGGGCTGCTCCATACAGATACGGATTTTCTCATCTCCATAGTCCTGCCAGACCAGCACGCCGGCGGAATAATAGCCGCAGCGCAGTTGCAAATCAAAGCTCTCTACGCCCATCAAACCGGCTTTACGCAAAGAAAAGGTATCCAGATAACCATCCACCGTCTGCTCCGCCAGCGTAATTCCTTCCCTGTCCAGAATACGGATATTGCTTTTTTCTATCAGACAGTCCGACGCTTCATAAAGCAATGCCAGAGACTCTGCATTTTCTGCCACCACTTGACGGATATCCATAAACGGTCTTGCTGGAACGATGGTTCCGCCGCCAGAAGATGGGGCGTCCGTTGCTTCTACCGACAGCAGATAGCGTTCTCCCTCTTTTCCCTGCGCTACGGTTATCGTTCCTGTCACGCCATAAACCGCATCGACTTGTCCCACTACCGTATCCCCGCTTTTCACGGTGATTCTGTATGGTCCCGCCTCCTCGTCCGTTCTCCAGCTTATCAGATAGCGAACCTCATCCTCAGGAAAAGTACAGACAATCTGATAAACCACCGGCAAAGACGCCGCCGTTAATCCTGTTCCCATACGACTCCTCCCTCCTGTCTCAGATTCAAGACAACCTGCGCCGATTCGTAATCTGTCCTCCAGCGATTGGACAGCTTATGCCTCTCTTCCCGTCTCTGCCTTTCCATGCGCAGTACATATCCCTGCATACAGTTATCGCCTACTGCAATGCCATTGGCATAAAACACCGCTTTCTCTTCCGCCGGACGCCCCCCGTCCATTCCTGTCAGTTTCAGATTGCATACTTTAGAACCATGAATGTCCTCTATCTGTTTTTCTACCAGGTATAACCTCACTCCTTCGCAGTCTGTCACACTGACGCCCACTTCCATTTCCTTTGCAGAAACCGCGCCTTTTTCCGTAAGAAACGGGTGTTCTGCGCTGCACTTAACCATGCGCCGGATTTCCCCGCCCGGACGTTCTGCGAAATCCAGACGGTATAGAATCTTTTCTTCCCCTGTCAGAGCATCCGTAACACACCATATATTTTCTAATCCCCGCACACACTCGCCTTCCCTGATATCCCGGATTTGTTTCCTGCTTCCATCCGCCATCAGGATCTCGGTATGCTCCTCCAGACATCCCCAATAAAGCTGTATTTTATTAATCTTCTGATAGTCTTTATCATTGTCGCCCGGCTCGCAGCTACAGACCGTCATATACCTTGGTGAATCAGACTTTCCATTGACATAATAGGCAAGCATCAGCCTTAAATCCGCCGTCAGATCCATCTGTCTTTTAAAAGGATTGCGGTTGCCCCAGGGCATCTTTTTAAAATCCCAGGCAAAACCGCAGGTTTCCTCGAAAACCTTGGAAGATACATATTCATCGAAACTGCTGCAGCCACAACGGACTACTCCGCCCGTTTCCAGTTCCAGTTGAAAAATAGAAGTCGCTACCGTGCCAGAACAAATGCCTCCATAAGTGTCCTTGGAATTTTTAAAAACCGCCTCTCCACTGCAGGGAAATGTCATGTCCTGCTTGTCAAAAGTTTCCTCCACATAATCATAATCGTCTGGGTGGGACGGATTGGCGCGTCCATAGCTTATGATATAGGGGTCGTCGTCTTTATGCTCTGTTTTGCGCTGAAAAACCGGGTCCTTCACCTGAATCTCATTTAAATATTCCCCCGAAAAAGAGTTTGTCTGACCTAACCCGCAAAGAAACGCTTTCGACTGAAAAAGCCCTTCTTCGTCCACGCCTGCATAAATCAACAGCGCCTGTAAAATCTCTGAAGAACCATTCTTTCTGATTTCCTTCCATTCGGCTCCCACACCCGCTGAGAGCCTCCTTAGGGGAGCAAAGCAGATACTCGGCTGACAGACTTTACAGATATCCTCAGGCGTCCCGTCCGCCCCGGCTGATAGTAACACCGTCTGCAAAGTCATCTGCGAGTTATATTTGGGACTGCTGGCTACCGCAGTAAAATGCAGCCCCGACTCATCTACGCAGATTCTTTCTGGAAACAGCCCCAACTCCCATCCGTCTTCTCCAAACTCCCGGTAGCGCAAATCCTCTCTGTCCGCTTTCCAGTTCTGAAAAGCCTCATAAACACAGGGAAACTTTTCCTGCCCCATTCCGGCATACATCGCTTTCAGAATCTGCGTATGATGCGGATTGGCGCCATCCAGATTCACCTCGTTGGTTTCGTTTTGCGCCGCCTCTTTTGCCAAAAAAAGAAAATCCTCAAATAATACTTCTTTTTGAAGATTTTCCTTTTCATGGTAATTCCCGTTTTCCTTATTCATCCTTTGTCCTCCTAGTCTTCTGCCATGTCAAATTGCCTTTGTGATACTAGATTGCCTTTGTAATACTACATTGCCTTTGTAATGCCAGATTGCCTTTGTGATACTAGATTGCCTTTGTAATGCCAGATTGCCTTTGTAATACTACATTGCCTTTGTAATGCCAGATTGCCTTTGTGATATCAGATTTCTTTCGCTGCTCATCTCCTTTTTTCCTGCATTCTATTATCGCTTCCTATGATAATTATGTTCGTTATTATATCAATATTAGTTTATCATTTCAACCACGCCACTTTCCGAAAAATGCCCGTTTCGTGCACATACATTTCCCGGCGGCATTATTTGTTTCAGGTCGTCTTATTTCTCTTTTTTTCTCTTTTTTTCGCTGTTTTTCCCTATTTTACCCCTTTTTTCACATGTGTCTTTGTTCCATTCTGGATAAGGATATTCTTTTGCAGCCTTGCAAATATTGCCAAAAAAGAGCATCCTTGATAGAATGCTCTTTTCATTTTGGTATGGAATGTGGCAAAAATTACAACCCCGATGCAAGCAGCGCTTGACTCGTTGTCCGCGGGAATAGGCCTGTTATTACAATTCATTAATCGTCGCCGTAATCGGCATATTGCGTATCCGTTTCGCCGGCGCATAAACCGCCACAACACAGGAAACCAAAACCAATAACAATATCACTTCGATGGTATGAACAGGGACTTTCCATACCCCGCCAAAATGGCTAATCAGCAATTTCACATAAATAAGATAATGCAGAAGCAGCCCTATGATAACTCCGACAGCCAGACCACTAAAAGCATAGGTAAAAGCTTCTCCCATTATCATCCTGGTAACTTGTCTGCCATCCATACCAACGGCGCGCATTGCGCCATACTGCCTGATCCTTGCAGACACTCCCATCGAAACGCTGTTCATAATATTCAGCACGGTAATAAAAGCAATAATCAACAAAAAACCGTATACAGCAATCCGAAATACCCAATAACTGCTATGCATCTCAAGGTCTTCTTCCCTGCGGTCCGTAAAGGAATCCTCACCTGCCAGATTGCGGATTTGGGCTACCGTCTCTTCTGATACGCCTTTATCCAATATAACATTTATCATCATATACCCCTGTTCCCCCATCAGGCGTATAAACGTTTCCTCGGAGCCGACGATAATTGCCGAACCGCTGAGACTTCCAATCCCTTCCGAGGCAGCACAAGCAATTTCTACCTCGTTATTACCAATTTCAATTTTATCTCCCACATCAAGGCGACTGCTCTCGCTAAAAATCGTCAGCACATAGCCAGAATCCCCGTAAAGCTTTGACAGACTGCCGCTCGCCACAGATTTTTTCGTATTTTCCAGCATAAAGGCATCGTAGGACATGAAATCAATAACGGTTTCCCTTCCGTTTATTTTCGCAGGAATTGCAATCGCATACATTGTGCCAAAAGCATTTTTCACACCCGGTATTTCAGAAATCTGCTCGGCAAGGTCTCTGTCTATGGAATTACTATTTTCCGAGCTTGCAATCGCAACATCCGGTGAAAAGTTACTCTCCGACGGAAGCAGTTTGCGCACAATATCAAAACAGGCAGAAAAAGCCAGAAACAGAATAATGGTAAGGGCAAAAGAACCTGTCATCAAAAACAGATTTTTCTTAGCCCCTGTCGCATGGTGAATCCCCAGAGCTGTTTCCACTTTGAAAAAATGCGTGTTGGCAGCATGGCGGATTGTCTTTCCATTTTCCGCATTACCGGACACGGCCGCTATCGGCGATACTTTCGCTGCCTGCTTTGCCGGGGAATGCGCCGCAATCAATACGGTGATAATGCCAACCGCGATTCCACACACGATACCGCTTACGCTTACCCCAAAAAGCGGCATATCTGCAAACTCACCTTTGACCAGAAAATGAAGAACTGCACACAAAATCCAACAGACTATCATCCCCAGCAGACAGCCCGTAGGAATCGCCATTTTACACCAATTTAATGCTTCCAGCCTTACAAAACGTATGATTTGCTGTTTGCTTGCGCCGATGCACCTCATCATGCCAAAGAAACTTGTCCTCTGCGCAACGGTACTATTCATACAGCTTGAAATCATGAAAATGCCCGAAATTAAGATTAATACAAAACAAATAACCGCTAACGGATAAATACTTTTCACCGTTTGATTGCTGCTTGCGCCTGTCAGTCCCAAAACTGCCGTATTTTCGCCTACATTTTTATCCGCAAGCCCATATTCTTCTTTGATATCGGCAATGGTTTCCCGAAGGTTCTTTTCTTTAGCAAACCGGATATAATATTGAGGAGCCGCGGTTTCCTCCTCCCAAGTACAGACTGACTGAAATGCCGGCAGATTCATATAGGCGCAGCTTCCGTCTATGATTTTATTATATTCCGTATCATCTTCATAAAAAGCAGATACCGTAAAATCAAAATCCCCTGCAGGCGTGTTCAAGGTAACCGTATCCCCTATCCCAATTCCAAAAAGCTCCTCTGCGTCTGCGCTGAGTGCAATCTCTTTGTCATTTCCAGGGTAGGAACCTCTGACCGGGTAATGCCTGATATCGGTAAGATAAGTTTCTTCCACCCCATATAAAACAGCATTTTTGCCATTGATATAACAGCCCCCTGTAATCTCTTTATCAAACTTCCCGGCATCTATATTGGCTGCCCGATATTCAGCAGAAAAGGCAATATCAGCACGCTGCCTTATCTGCTCTACTTTATCGCTTAATACATCTTGAAGTACGATATGGTAATCGCCATGTTTATTAGTCATGGTTATCTTTTCCATTCTAATCCACATTTCCGCCATAGAAAAAATCGAGGTAACAAGAAACACCGCAAGAATAATGCAAATACGCGTCATGCGGCTCTGGCGTTTGTGAACATGCGCCGAAATCGGAACAAGACTAAGATAGCTTTTCATTCGCGCTCTCCTTTCTGCACTGTATTGTGCAAAACAGGCGTTTCCTTGACATCCTGCACCCTCCCCATATCAGTCAGCACGCCATCTGATACATTTAGGACCCTGTCCGCAGTCTGTGCAATGCTGCGGTTATGCGTAATCATGATAATCGTCTGTTCATACTTTTTGGACGCTTCCTTTAAAAGCGCAATGACCTCGCTGCTGTTTTGCGTATCAAGATTTCCAGTCGGCTCGTCCGCCAGAATCAGCGACGGACGCGTAAACAGTGCACGCCCGATTGCCACTCTCTGCTGCTGCCCGCCGGATAACTGGCAGGGCAGGTGGCTGCGACGTTCTTTCAGGTTCAGTACTGCAAGCAGTTCTTCCAAATATTGTGTGTCGGGTTTCTGATAATCAAGCAGCATCGGAAAAATGATATTCTGCTCTACCGTGAGTTCCGGGATCAGGTTAAACGCCTGAAAAATAAAGCCTATGTTCCGCCGTCTGAAAACCGTAAGTTTCCTATCATTCATGGAAAAAATGTCTTTGCCGCTGATGGTTACTTTGCCGGACGTCGGGATATCGAGCGCGCCTATCATGTTAAGGAGCGTACTCTTACCCGAACCGGATTCCCCGACAATCGCCACATACTCGCCCTTGGGAACAGAAAAACTGACATTTTTCAATGCCGCTACAGCCGTTTCACCACTCCCGTAAGTCTTACAAATCTTACTGACTTCTAGTAAATTCATTGTGTCAACACCTCTTTCTCTTTTTGATAGTCCCAAATATAACAGAGAAATCCTACACCAAGATTACAATTACCCTACAATTTTGTAAGGAAATCTTCCAGCGAATGTTTTACTCATCATGCAGTAGGAAATTCATCGTGAAAGAGGCGCCGTTTCCTAATGTGCTGTCTACTTCAATCGTTCCGTTATGGGCCTCCACAATCGCCTTCGTCAGTGGCAGTCCCAGCCCAATGCCCTGCTTATCCACGC
The DNA here is from genome assembly GCA_023664455.1 of Blautia sp. Taxonomy (GTDB): domain Bacteria; phylum Bacillota; class Clostridia; order Lachnospirales; family Lachnospiraceae; genus UBA3282. Next base: position 6,646 of record JAMPFM010000006.1, on the reverse strand, counting down.
AGTCCGGCAGGTTCTGGGAATAGCGGCTCCGGTAAAAGCGTTTAAAAATATGATATAAATCTTCTGGATAGATGCCGCTTCCATTATCCTTGACGCTAATTTGGACAATAGAAGCAAACTCCCGCCATTCTATGCGGATACAGCCGCCTTTTTCTGTATGGTCGAGAGCGTTTTTTACAAGATTGCTGATGGCTTCGATTATCCAGTTACAATCGCATAAAAAAGTAATTTCCTCACTGCCCGACAGACAGATTTCTTTCCCTTCCTGCCTTGCCCGGTATTGGAAATGCTCCTTTACACTTTCCGCTATCTCTGATACCTTTTCTACGGACTTTTCCAACACAATCATGCCTGCATCCAGTTTGGTAATTTTCAAAAGATTCTGCACCAATGCTTCTATGCGGTCAAGTTCCTGCTCGGAAAGCCTGGAAAATTCCTGAATCGCCTGTAATTCCTTCGCCTCATCCTGTATCAGCCCGATATAAATATTCAGGGCGGCAAGCGGGGTCTTTAACTGATGCGAAATATCAGATATCGTATTCTGCAAAAATCTCTTTGCGTTTTTTTCCTTCTCGGCATGGGTATTTAAAATAGCCACTAAAGAATTTACTTCATGGAACAACCTATATAATTCGCCCTCATCATTGCATTCCATCGTAACCTCTCTGTTGCCGGATAGATATTCCGTAATCTGCGATATAGCATTTTCCATGATTTGATGCTGCGTACTAAAATACACAAACAAAAGCGCCAATATGACAGCGCTCATCAGAAGAAAAGAAATTGTTATGTAAACCGCAGCGTTTTTATCTCCAAAACCCATAAGCAGCGCCGCAATCAATGAAAAAGTCAAAATACATAATAAAATATTGCTAAAGAGCAGTTTGATCTTTTGGTTTGCAAATATTTTCATTCTAATAACCATACCTTCCTCTCAGCCTGCGGCTTTTAAACTTAATCAATCATCCACAGTGTTCCATTTATATCCCATGCCGCGAACAGTGATAATCCGCTTCGGTTCGCCCGGATTGTCTTCAATTTTGGTGCGGAGTCTGCGGATATACACGGTAAGGGAATTGTTGTCTATATAGTTTTCGTTACAGTCCCATAACCTTCCCAAAATCTGCTCGGCGGAAAGTATCTGGTCAGGATTTTCCATAAACAGACATAGCAGCTTATATTCACTTGCTGTCAAATCAACCAGCTCGCCGCTTTTATATACTTCCCCTTTTAAAAGCTGGACATGGATGCCGCCTGAATTTAATTCTGTAGCCGCAGTGTTGAAATTCTCACTCCTGCGAAGCAGGGCGTTAATCCTGGAAAGGAACACCGCCAGCTTGAACGGTTTGGTGATATAATCGTCGCCCCCAATATCAAGCCCCATGATAATATCCGTTTCTTCGTCAGCAGCAGTCAGAAACATAATGGGCACTTTCGAGGTCTGACGTATCTTTTTACAAAAATCAAAGCCAGAGCCATCGGGAAGCGACACGTCCAAGATAACCAAATCATATTTTCCGTCCGCCCATAATGCGTCCGCTTCCAAGGTAGTCCGGGCAATCACGATATCGTATCCTTGCTTCCTTATGGCAAAGGAAAGTCCGTTTATCAGGCTTAAATCATCTTCTAGTAAGAATAGGTGTTTCATTTGGCAGGTCCTTTCTTTGTCTATGCAATATCTGATTTTAATAGTCTGGACTGAGCAGAAAATCCGCTATGTGCATTGTCTGAATGCCCTCATAGTTTCCTCCTGCAAATTCATCTGCCCTGAGTACATATTTGGGGTAGTTGTCGTGTATTTCGAGCAGACGGTTGTATTCCCGTTGTTCCGTTTTTTCAGAATGGATTCCTTGCGTCACCTGTACATAGAGTTTTTCATTCTGCCTTATGGCTACAAAGTCGATTTCACCGTCATTTGTTTTGCCAATGTGAACGGTGTAGCCCCTGCGGCAAAGCTCCAGGTATACAATGTTTTCAAGACTTGCGGCAACACTGTTGGCATGATAGCCGAGAAGGCTGTAGCGCAGGGCGTTATCTGCAAGGTAAAACTTTTCCTGTGTTTTTAGGATTTCCTTGCCCTGCAAATCATATCGGGAACAGCGATGAAGCAGATATGCTTTTTCCAGCTTTTCCAGATAACTGTATACCGTCTCGTTATCCAATGCCCTGCTCTCAGATTTTAGATAATCCGAAATCGACTTTGCGGAAAATGTGTTGCCGACATTTTGAAAGGTGTACCTGACAACACGCTCCAACTGATCTATTTTCCTAATCTGATTCCGTTTCACAATATCAGAAAAAATGATCGAATTATAAATATCCCGGACAATCGTGTAAATTTCGTCCTGCGAATACTTCTGCAAATGCGTTGCGGGGAAACCGCCCAGACGGACATACTCTGCAAGCTCGCTTCTTGAATCGCCAACCGTATCATATTTTTCCTTAAACAGCAGATACTCTGAGAAAGAAAGTGTAAAAATACGGAAAGCTATATATCTTCCGGTCAGATAGGTGGAAATCTCTGAGGACATCATACGGGAATTAGAACCAGTCACATACAAATCCACATCAAAATCCGACATCAAAGAGTTTACAACCTTTTCCCAACCTTGGATTTCCTGAACCTCGTCAAGAAACAGATAGGTTTTACCGTCGGGAGAAAGCCGCTCCTTTAGATGCGTGTACATTTGTTTCGCCGTCATATCCTCATATTCCATTGAATCGTAGCGGCAGCTTATCATTCGCTCTGTAGGAATATTCCGCTCCGTCTGAAGCTTTTCCATAATCATTTTTAGTATGGTAGACTTTCCGCAGCGGCGAATCCCTGTCAGAATCTTTACAAAAGGAGTATCCACATACGCCATTATTTTATCTACATACATAGGTCTGTAAATCACGGTAACCACCTCCATCTGTAAATAGTATACCGCAAAACTTTATAAAATAAAAGTGTTTTGCGGTTATAAATCGCAAAACACTTTTATTTTATACTAGTAAATCTATGAACCCTTCAAAGGAATCCATCAGCAAATAATACAAGTTATCATCCTTACTTTTCATCCTTACTTTTCCTCCGTATTTTCAATGAATTTTTATAATATATTCCTGATAGTTTTTTGAAATTTCATATTATCCCGCCCCAGCAAAAGACACCACTACCCATATCGCTATAAGTAATGATGTCTCAAATTCTCACCAGCCACTTTACGCCATTTTTACAACAAGCGTTATATAGAAGCATTCATCACGAATATCCGCATATACCTCTCCGTTCATGAGTCCCATCAGTCTGCGGCATATGAACAGCCCCAGCCCGTTGCCCTGCACCTTGTCTGCATTATTTCCACGATGAAAGCTCTCGAATATCTGCGGCAGTTCTTTCGCTGCAAGCGTACACCCTGTATTGGATACCGTGATAAGCTCACAACCGTCCATTTTATCGAAGCTAATCCCAATTCGTCTGCCGTCACCGTATTTGATCGCATTTTCGAGCAGATTTTGCAGACACTCTGCAAGGCGGTCAGGGTCGCAGGAAAGAATACAGTCATCATATTTCTGAATTGCAAACTCCATTCCCGACATGGCAAGCCGGGGAGCATATCGCGCATCTATTTTGGTGATGATGGCGCTTAAAAAAGCCTCTCCCTGTGTGACCTCAAAATTCATAAAGTCCTCGCTTGCCGCCTTTGTAATCTCGCTGACAAAACGCTCTATCTCATCTGCACGGGTATTGATACTCTCGGCAGCGGCACGTCGTTTTTCCTCGTCCTTGTATAATCCTCTGGCAAGCGCCTTTGCACACAGCTTGATTGCCGACAAAGGCGTTTTGATATCGTGGGAAAGGGATAGCAGCAGGAGTTTTTTGTCCCTCTGCATCGTGATTTCTTTTTTGCGGCTCTCTTCGATACTCTCACGCAGAAGATTCACACCCCATGTAAATTTCCCGAAGAAACGGCTTTTTTCCTCTGGTATCGGGACAGCAAGATTGCCCCTTGCCAGCTCCTGCGGAACATCGTTTAGCCTGCCGAATGGTACGATGATATGCCTTCGAATATAATACAAAAGACCAATCATCAACACAAGCAGGGCAACTAATACACAGTTTATAATCACAAGGGTGTGCTGCCCATCTCCGACAATATACTCCACACGATACAGCTTACCGTCTGCTTCTATGATCAGATAATGCTCATCGGAGATGTACAGTTCGCCATCATCAGTCCCCGACACACCCGTAATGTGGGGATATTTTTCAAGATCATAATTGCCTGTTTCCACTATCTCATCCGCAAGCCGCTTGGCTTCAACACGATACATTCCTTCGTTACTCTCTTTCGCTCCCACAAGGAATAGATTCAATACTGCCGTCAGCAAAAGAAATATCGTTATCACTACAATACATAGTCTTCTGAAAGTCTTCATACAAACTTATACCCCACACCCCAGACGGTCAACAAACGCTTTGCATTCTTAGGATCATCACCTAATTTCTGGCGAAGGCGGTTGATATGCACATGGAGCGTCTGCAGCTCCGAATCGCTGTCGCTGCCCCAGACAGTGCTAAACAGGTACTCTTTTTTCAGGGTTTTGCCCTGATTCTCAATCAGAAGCGTCAACAGTTCAAATTCCTTCGCAGGCAGTTCTATGGGCTTTCCGTCAATGACTGCTGTTTTATCTACGAGATTGAGTGTCACACCGTCCGCTGACAATATATCACGCTGATACCGTCGCTTGAATATCCCCTTGATCTTAGCGATAAGAATATCAATATCATAGGGCTTTTCTATATAATCATCAGCGCCGAGGTCAAAGCCATTCAGTTTATCATCCTTACCCGTCCTTGAACTTACGATTAGTATAGGAGTATCCACATTTTCCCGCAGCTTAGAGCAGACCGCAAAACCATTTACATCGGGAAGGTTGATGTCAAGCACCACAAGTCTTGCACCATATCGTTCAAAGAACTGCACGGCACGCTCTCCACTGTCCACGCTTGACGTAATGTAGCCCTCGTCCCGCAAAAAGTCAGTCAGCAGACCGGCCAGTTCCTTATCGTCTTCTACTATCAGAATATCGGTCATAATCAATCTCCTTATTAATCTGGTACAAGCCTGGAAGAATCCGCTTGCGGATTCTTTCGTGCGAAACATAGATTTTCTTATGCAGCGTTTTTTGCTGCGTTAGAAAATCTTTTTGCACTTTACCAGCCCTGCTCCATAAGCCAGTTGTTCAACTCTCTTTCACGGTCACGAAGCGCCTTGTCACCGCCGTCAAAATATCCCATTTCTTTTTCACCGACAATTCCGCCGTCCACAAGATAAAGCACCCGGCTGCACTTGGCGGCAACCTTCGGATCGTGGGTCACGCACATGATCGCCGTACCGTCGTGGTTTAAGGATAGCAGCTCGCTCATGACCTCATCGGAGCTTTTACGGTTGAGGGCGCCCGTGGGTTCATCGGCAAAGATTATCTTAGGATTGTTTATCATACTGCGGCAGATACAAGCCCTCTGAAGCTGTCCGCCCGACACCTCGTTAATATCATTGCCGCACACATCATCAATGCCGAGCCTTCTCATGAGCGCCCTGCCGCGCTCCTCGGTCTGTCTGCGGCCCGAACTATTCTTTTTTGATTTTACCGCAGGAAAAATGATATTATCAAGCAGCGAAAGATTTTTCATCATGTACATCTGCTGGAAAATAAAGCCCATTTCGTCAAGTCTGAGTCTTGCAAGCTCCTTATCACCAAGCTTTGCCGTTTCCCTTCCGTTAAAGAGTACCTCGCCTGCGCTCACCCTGTCCATTCCCGAAACGCAGTAGAGCAGCGTGCTTTTGCCGGAGCCGGAAGGTCCCATGATTGCTACCATTTCGCCTTCACCGATTGTCAGGTCGATATTTTTTAACACATTGTTCTGATGCTTATTCACGATGTATGTCTTGCAAAGTCCCTTTGTCTGTAAAACTGTATTCATATCTGTTTCCTCTTTTCTTCTTAAATTTTATACTTTAATTTTAGACTGCGGCGGCGGATTGCCGCCTTGCTTCGCAGTTTTCACAATCCGTAAAACGCCGTCACTCTATGCTTGCCGTATCGGAAGCCTTGATTGTTTTTGTATAAAGCGCTGTCAAAAATGAGCCGATGACGGTCACGACGATGAGAATTGCCGGGCATATAACAAATATTTCCAGTGGAGCAAAATCGCATTCCATGCCTGATATATCGCCAATCATATTACATACCCAATTCATCATTACGTTGCTGATTGGCATAAACGCCGCCGAAGAAACAATGCAGGCAATAACCGCTACGATCACAAACCGTAGTGTATGCTGGGCAACAATGCTGCTGTCAGGAATCCCCACCGCTTTCATAAGTGCAATCTCGCTCTTTTCCTTAGAGATGAATGAACGCTCCATGAGTATGACAATCAATGCCGTCACAATCACAGTAATGATCATCATCATCTGTTTAATTGCATTCAGCGTATCGGACATTTCCGTAGTCCTATTGATGAGGTCCGAGGTCGAATACACCTTGTCGGTGTCCAGCAGACTTTTCAGTTTTTCAATATTTTTGTCTATCTGCGCCTTATCAGGATTGCCGTCAAAGTGTATCTGCACTCCACTTATATTGTTTAGCGGCAGAT